>NZ_NSFZ01000010.1:0-204996 GCF_002294915.1 Mesorhizobium sp. WSM3879
CCCAGCATGAATGGTGAATCATAAACCCGCTGATTTGGGAATCCTCAACGACTCCCAACAATTTCATCCCGCTCTAGATTCTCCCGCCCGCTTTTGCTAGCGACGCAGGATGAGCAACCGATTGCCGCCTTCCTGGGCAAAGCACCTGAAAACTCAACCCTCGGCTAAGGCGGCACCGCCGAAAACCGTAGCACCCAAAGCACAGCTGAGGTCCGGTCCGTCTCGCGTGCAAGCCGACGACATGCTGTTGAGGCAGGCGCTCGAGTTTCAGAAAGCTGAGCAATTGCCTGAGGCGGAGGAACTCTGCTTTCGTGTCCTGGCGCGTACCCCAAACCATCCGCTGGCTTTTTACATCCTGGGAACCCTCGGCATCGGATTCGACAACGAGAAGGCTTTGCGGTACTTCGCCCGGGCGGTCGGAGAGGAGCCACGAAATCCTTACTACCACCTTAGTCTCGGTGAGACCTACCTGAAGCTCAGCGAGTTTACGCCGGCAATCAGGCACTTTCAGCAGGCCTTGGCCTTGAAACCGGATCTGGTGGAAGCGCTTTGCGCCCTGGGCGAAGCTTACAAGGCGTTTGACAAGGGAGAAATGGCGCTGCCGCTCTTTGAGAAGGCACTCAAGATCGACCGGGATCATCCTGTGGCCCGGTTGGGATTGCCGGGTGCACTCGCGAGCCTCGGTCGTATGGACGAAGCCGCGGTTCATCTGAAAGAGGCAATAGATCGGCGCATCGCGGTACCGGCTGCCTACAATGCACTTGTACACACGCGCAAATTCACCGAAGAGCCGCCAGAACTCGCGGCAATCCTCACCGAGCTTCGAGATCCGGACCATGGGTCGGAGGGAGCAGCATCGCTCCATCACGCGGCCGGGAAGCTGCTCAACGACCTCCGTCGCTACAAGGAGGCGATGGACCACTTCAAGAAAGGGAATCAAGTCAGGGGCCTAAAATTCGATCTGGAAAACTACCGTCGCTTGGTCGATGCCGTGATCGAGACCTTCACACCCGAACTGGTGGCGTCAATGGCCGCTTACGGCGATCCGTCTGAGGTGCCTGTGTTCGTCGTCGGCATGCCGCGCTCGGGCACGACGCTGACCGAGCAGATTTGCGCCAGCCATCCTGATGTTCATGGCGCCGGCGAGCTCAGCAAGCTTAGACGAATGGCCAATGGGCTAGGCCTCAAATACAGCTCCGACACAGACGTCGGCAAATCGGTCGCGGCGATTACTCCCGAACTGACCAAGACGCTGGCATCGGAGCATCTTGCCTATCTGCGTGAGCGTGCGCCTGACGCGCTTCGAATCGTCGACAAGATGCCCCACAATTTCGAGTTGATAGGGCTGATCGGCATTCTGTTTTCCAACGCGCGCATCATTCATTGCCGCCGCGATGCCATCGACAATTGCATCTCCTGCTTCGTGCTGCAGTTCAATGAAACGCACAACTACAGCGCAGATCTTGAGACACTGGGGCTCTACTACAGAGAATATGACCGCCTGATGCGGCACTGGAACAAGGTTCTTCCGGGCCGCATCTTCGAAAACCGGTATGAGACCTTGATTGAAGATCAAGAGGAGCACTCGCACCGTCTCATAGATTATCTCGGGTTGCCTTGGGACGATGCGTGCTTGCGCTTTTTTGACAGGGACGGCTCAGTAAACACCTATAGCAATTGGCAGGTGCGCCAGCCGATCTACAAGTCGTCCGTCAAGCGTTGGAGGAACTATGAAGGCGAGATCCAACCGCTGATCGAAGCCTTGGGCAACTTGGCTGAGGTTGACCTGTAATTTAGTTTCCTACTAGAAAAATTCTGGCCGGAAGGTACACCGCAAAATCGCTCGTGTGGCGATTGGCAGAACGTTCATTGTTTCGTCGTTCTCTGGCGAAGCAAGGAGGGAAGCGGCACGGCGGAGACCAGGAGCCGGGGCGTGAACGGCGGATTTCTGCCATCTTATCGAGTGCAGCACTGCGCAATGGTGCTTTGAGGAACTGCCCGCAGAAAAGAAAAAACCCGGCAGTTGCCCGCCGGGTTTCGATTTCAGTTGGACGCTGCTGATTAGAACGAACGCTGGAAGCGGAGCATACCGCCGACGCTGTTCTTCTTATTGGCGTTGGTCCAGTTTCGGTCGTCCAGGTCGCCGAATTTGCCATCGTGCAAGTAATCGACCTCGGCCGTAACCGTGAAGCCAGGCACAATGTCGTAGGCGACGTTGGCTGCGACGCCGTAGTTCTTGGCGTCATCAGCAGAGGCCTGGAGGTTGAACGAGGTCTTCTCGTTGAACTTGTAGGTGCCGCCGCCCCAGACTGCCCAGTTTCCGCCCCACTGCTTGTAGAAGTTTCGGTCGATGTGGTCGTCCGACCCGTAGCCGGCCATGAGGAAAAGCGACAGCTCGTTGGTCGCGTTCACATCCAAGCGGACCTTGCCTGCCCATTCATCCCAGGCGCTGTCATAGGCGACGACGCCCGTGATGGCGCCCCAGCCCTGGGTATACTTCACGCCGCCGACAACATGCGGAACATAGCTGTCGATGGTGTCATTGCCCGAACCGGCATTGTAGAGGTAATTGCCAACCCCATCAACAACCGGGCCGCCAGCGGAACCGGACCCTTCTTCCAGCGAGACCACAGCCGAGAAGCCGTTGCCGGCGTCAAAGTAGTACTGGACGACGTTGGTGTCGAAGCCGCCATAGGGAACCAGCGTATCGTTGATGACGTTGCCGGCGTATCCGATGAACGTGTTGAAGGCCGATTCGTCCTTGCCGACGCGCAGGCCGCCGAGCTGGATCCAGGCGAAATTCAGCGTGATGCCCTTGTTACCGGCGGGATTGCCGATCGGCTGGCCGCCGGCGGTGACCGAATCGCCATAGCCGTTGGAATTGCCGAAGTTGATGCGCGTCTCGGTGTAAGTCTTCAACGTGCCGAGCTCGGTCTCCTGGCCAGTCCAGGTCTTCAGCGTAAAGCGGGTGTTCTTGTACCAGGTACCCTGGTCGCCGCCATTCCGCACGTCGAGGCTGCGCGCGCCATCGAACGAACCGACATCGCCGAGGCCAATGTCGTAACGGACATAGCCGCCAATGCGCAGGCAGGTCTCAGTGCCGGGGATATAGAAGTAGCCCGAGCCGTATACGTCGCAGATCTTGACGTATTCAGCCGGTTCCGGCTCGGCGACGGTCACCGCGTCGGCAGCGCGAGCACCGGAAACTGCGATCAGGGCCGCAGCTGAGCCGAGAAGAAGGCTCTTGATGTTCATTTTCTGACCTCCAGTCAGAATCGAACGGCAGCGTCGATTTCACTCGACTGTCACCGGTGTCAGTGCTTTGTTATTGCTGTATTTTTTTGCTGGGTAGCCGCTACCACAGACGTTTGCTGGCGAACGCGTGCCCGGATCCCGATTTGAGATAGCGCTCGAACGAAGTCGCCTTTGCTCGGCTTGAAAGGCCATGTAGGTCACGATTCGCCGCGGCAGAAATTTGGAAGTGTGACTGGACTTTCCTGCGTGATGCTCAGCAATTCGTCGCCGCAGGTCCGATGTTATGCCGATATAGCGCTCGCCGTCCGAAGCCTCGCTCTCAAGCAGATAGACGTACCACACGAACCGGCCCTCCTTCGCCAAGGCTTCGGAGGGCATCCTCTCCGCCATCCTGCTTCGCACGAACGGTTGGGGCTTGTCCTGCGTAGCTCGGAGAGCGAAGCAGGATGGCGGAGAGGATGGGATTCGAACCCACGAGAAGCTTTTGACCTCTACTCCCTTAGCAGGGGAGCGCCTTCGACCACTCGGCCACCTCTCCGTCGCGCCGGTGGATAAAGAAAAGCGCCGGCACAATCAACAAGCCCGCGCCGTAATCGCTGAAAATTCGACGCCGGCAGCAGGATGAGTGTTCCCATGCGGCGATTCCATGGCGATTCCCTGACCACTGACTCGGGCCTCACGCCGCAATTGCGGCCCCTCACTGCCGGATTCGGCCGGGCGGCGGGCCTCATTGGTTAACGAGAGCTTTCGGAGTGAGGCCAAATCGTGTCATTTGTGCAACAACGTCCGGGGATAGCGCCCGGATGGGGCTTCTGCCGATACGATCGTGGTTGAACGCTGCCGCCGCCTGGGTAAAGGTCACGTTCGAAGGAGCGGCGCGGTGCGCATCTTTTTCGGTAAGTGGGGATGGGGCAGGGAACGCTGTCCTTCAGCAAAAAATACCCAGACCCGTTTTTTAACTTTTGACTGGAGGTCAGAAAATGAACATCAAGAGCCTTCTTCTCGGCTCAGCTGCGGCCCTGATCGCAGTTTCCGGTGCCCGCGCCGCCGACGCGGTGACCGTCGCCGAGCCGGAACCGGCTGAATACGTCAAGATCTGCGACGTGTACGGCTCGGGCTACTTCTACATCCCCGGCACCGAGACCTGCCTGCGCATCGGCGGCTATGTCCGTTACGACATCGGCGTCGGCGACGTCGGCTCGTTCGACGGCGCGACGTCTGCCGATGTTGAGGATGGCGGCAGCAACGACACCTTCTACAAGAATGCTCGCTTCACGCTGAAGACCTGGACCGGCCAGGAGACCGAGCTCGGCACGTTGAAGACCTACACCGAGACCCGCTGGAACTTCGGCAACCGCAACGCCGATCTGGGCGCGGACGGCTCCGTCAATCCGGCCTTTAACAAGGGCACTTCGCTGAACTTCGCCTGGATCCAGCTCGGTGGCCTGCGCGTTGGTAAGGACGAATCGGCCTTCAACACGTTCATCGGTTATGCCGGCAACGTCATCCAGGATACGCTGGTTCCCTACGGCGACTTCGACACCAACGTCGTCCAGTACTACTTCGACGCAGGCAACGGCTTCTCGGCCGTGATCTCGCTCGAAGAAGGCGCGGGCGGCGGCACGGATGGTTCCTACGGCGTGGGCACGATCGACAGCTACGTTCCGCATGTCGTCGGCGGCGTGAAGTGGACGCAGGGCTGGGGCGCCATCACCGGCGTCGTTGCCTACGACAGCAACTATGAAGAAGTCGCCACAAAGATTCGTTTGGACGTGAACGTCAACGACGCGATCTCGCTGTTCATCATCGGCGGCTACGGCACCGATGACAACCTGTCGGACCCGACCTATGCCTTCGCAGCTGGCGGTCGCGGCTTCTACAAGCAGTGGGACGGCAACTGGGCAGTCTGGGGCGGTGGCACCTACAAGTTCAACGAGAAGACCTCGTTCAACGCCCAGATCTCGTATGACGAAGGTGAGAACCTCGGCATCGCCGCCAACATCGCTTACGATATTGTCCCGGGCCTGACGGTCACGGCCGAAGTCGACTATGTCAATGCAGGCAAAATCGACGAGCTCGATACCCGTGGCACGAACCACAACTGGACCGGTATTACTGATGGCGACGACGCGATCGGCGGCATGCTCCGCTTCCAGCGCTCCTTCTAAGGGCTGGACTGCTACATCTGAAATCCGGCCCGGGCGTCTCCACGCCCGGGCCGTTTTTGTTTCGCGACTGGATCAACGCAACGAAAGGATGGGGGTGAAAACGGTAAGCTGATCGGGTCTGTAGGGCGACTTTGTGGGATCCGCCGTCGGTGGATGGGGTCGGCCGCCAGATTCGAAAACTCTTGAAAGGACGCTCCCGAGCGGTTACGGCTGAACGCTTAACCACAGGGGGTGTGGCTAAAAATGTCGAACGAAGCGATTCAAGAGGGGGAGCCCTCTGGTCATTTTGCGGTATTTTCTTCTCAGAATTCGAAGTTTAGGTACACCTACAACAAGATCCGGGAAGTAAAATCGTACAGGGTCAGTGAGCTCTTTACAGCATACCGGGACATACTCTGGGATGATGGGCGGCATAAATACAATGTCAGCTCATTCATCGGTGAAATAGACGAGATCCTTCTGGGAGAGCGTTTCAGCACCTTTGACCAGAACACCCTGGACAGTCTTATCGGTACCTTGCGCCAGCGCGGGAACAGCAATGCAACCATCAATCGCAAGATGGCTGCCCTCAGCAAGTTGCTGCGCAAGGCTCATAAGATGGGAGATATCCACAGCCTGCCTGAGTTTCGCCGCCAGAAGGAGCGGGCGGGTCGGATTCGTTTCCTCGAAAGGGACGAAGAGGCAAGGCTGTTCGCCGCGATCCGCAGCCGCAGCGAGGATGCTTACAGGCTTTCCGTCTTCCTGGTCGACACCGGATGCCGTCTCGGCGAGGCGCTCGGCCTGATCTGGAACGACATCCAGGAGCACCGCGTCTCGTTCTGGATCACCAAATCCGGCCGCAGCCGCACCATCCCGATGACCGAACGGGTCAAGGAGGTGATCAAGCTGCCGCCGACCACAGAAGGGCGCCGACCGAAGGGTCCGTTCACCAAGCTCACCCAGGCGCAGTACCGCGCCATCTGGAATGAGGCCAAGGCCGAGGTCGGTCTTGGTGCCGATGAGCAGGTGGTGCCGCATATCCTGCGCCACACCTGCGCTTCGCGACTCGTCCAGGGCGGCATCGATATCCGGCGCGTGCAAATGTGGCTCGGTCACCAGACGCTTTCGATGACCATGCGGTATGCGCACCTCGCCACCAACGACCTCGATGGCTGCGTCGTGGTGCTGGAGAAGCCGCGTGCCGAAGAGGCGCCGTGGCCCGCAGAGAACTCGGTGTTTGCGTCCCCGTTGACCACGCCTTCATCCGCCAAAGCCGCCCGCAAGGAGAGCGGCTCGGAGCCGGCGAAGGCAGGCCGCAAGAGCTCGAAGGGCAAATAGGCGGCACGCCACGCGCCGGGAATCTATTTCAAAAACAAGCCAGGGGCGGAGTTAGTCTCGGGCTTTACTTTACGTGGACTTGACTTCGGCGCGATCGAGGAAATCCGCAATCTTCTTCGGCAGGTTGCCGGTTTCCAGCAAGGGCGCGTGTCCCTGGCCTTCCACCGTGATCGTCTCCATGCCGGGATGACGCTCTGCCATCTCCTCGAGCGTCGCGGTGGAGAGAAGCGTCGAATTGCCGCCGCGTATGGCGAGCAACGGCACGGCGGCAAGCGCGTTGAACTGTGGCCAAAGATCCGGCAGTGGCTTGCTGAAGTCGACATTGGCCAGGGTCTCGACCAGGGCAGGATCGAAATCGGGCACCAGCCCTGCATCCGTGTCGCGGCAGATGGCGCCAACCATACGCGCCCAGTCGGCATCGGTGAGCGCAGGGAAGCCGGCACCATGCACGCGCCGCTGCGTGTCGACCGCCTCGGCGAATGTCTTCGGCCTCGGCGCGCGATCGAGATATGAGCGGATATGGGCCAGACCTTCCGCCTCGATCACCGGGCCAATATCGTTGGGGACAATGGCTTTCAAGGCGGCCGGCTTCAGCGCGCCGAGCACATGGATGATCAGTCCGCCGCGCGAGGTGCCGATGAAGCCAGCCTCTTCGATACCCAGCGCTGACAAGCCAGCGAGCACGTCGCCGGCTTCGACGCCGACATTGTAGTGGCTGATGTCGGGATCGTAGTCGGATCGGCCACGGCCGCGATAGTCGAAAGCGACGACCTTGCGCGGCGTCTTCGCCTTGCCGGAGAGGTAAAGCGCGAGCTCATGGAAGTCGCGCGCATTGCGGGTGAGGCCGGGCAGGCAAACGACCGGCCAGCCACCGTTCGCCTCGCCATAAATCCGGGCATGCAGTTTCAGCCCATCGGGTGCGGCATAGAAGAAGTCGGAGAAACTGTCGCTCGCCATCCGGATGCTGCTCCTCGCTGAGGTGACCGACAGCTACAGGCGAGGGCGGCCGCGGTCAAATCGCGGGAAGGCACGTTACACAACCTTGCCACGCTGGCGGGACAGCATATCGTCTGTTCTGTCGGACATCTCCCCGCAAGGGGATTGACTGTCATCTAAGCTTTTACCCATCGCCAAAGCGGCATGAACGAGCCGGCAGCGAAACTGCCAATCTCCAAGTGCGGGGGCTGTCCGGCAGGACAGGGGGCGCGAAGGATCGCCAACCTGAGGCTTGCATACGCCCCTCGGCGATCAACTCCGCCCGTTCACCAGATCCCCGACGATGTCGTATTTGCCGGAAATACGCATCCTGTAGACTTCATAATTCTCCATCACGCGCTGCACGTAACTTCTTGTTTCCGTGTAGGGGATCCGCTCGACCCAGTCGACGACGGCGTCCACGTCCTTGCCGCGCGGATCACCGTATTTCGCCACCCACTGGGCGGCCCGGTTTGGGCCGGCGTTGTACCCGGCGAAGGTCAGCACATAGGAGCCGTTGAAGCGGTCGAGCTGCTCGCCGAGGAAGGCTGACCCCAGCGTCGCGTTGTAACCGGCATCGGTCGTCAGCCGCGTTTGCGAGAAGGTCATGCCGGCCTTCTTCGCCAGTTGCTTGGCGGTACCCGGCATCAACTGCAAGAGGCCGCGCGCGCCCGCGCTGGAAATCGCCGCGACATTGAACTCGCTCTCCTGGCGGGCGATGGCATAGGCCAGCGCCTTGCCAGAGCCGGAGATATCGGCCGAATCGGGAATGACACCCAACGGATGCGAAAGCGCACCCACATCGATGCCGCGCTGGGCGGCGATCTTGCCGACCTTCAGCGCCATGAAATGGTTGCCCTGTTTTTCGGCAAGCCCCGCCAGCAGCGCAAGCTCGCCGGGGCTGGTCAGCTGCCCCGCGAGGTCGCGGTAGAGCGTCTCGGCATAGCGGTCATACCCTGCCTCCTGCAGCCGCTTGATCGCTTTCACCGCCTCGCGGCCCTCGAAGCTTTGGCGGTCGGCCGCGCTGGGCGTGGGATGGACGATGCTCAAGGTTCTGAGGCCCACACGCTCGCCGGCAAGCTGGCCGTAGAAGGTGGTGCCGTAGCTGGCTGCCCGGGTGAAATAGTCCTTGGCGCTGCCCGGGCCGCCGACTTCCGCGGCGCGGCCAAGCCAGTAATAGGCGCGCGACAGCGACACCGGTCCCTGGGCGAGCTCGGCGATGCGTGAAAAATGCGAGGCGGCCGCTGCCGGGTCGTTGAGACCGCGCAATGCATACCAGCCGGCATGGAATTCGGCTTCCGCGGCGCTGGCCGCGCTTTCGGCCGCATGCATGGAGGCAATCTTGTAGGCGGTCTTTATGTCGCCTTGATCGACCAGCTCGCGCGAAAGAACGCGCCGCTCCACCCACCAGGCATCGGGATCGACCAGCGCGTCGCGATCGGTCGGCGCCTTCATCACGACTGCCGCGGCATCGGCAACTTTTTGCTGCTTGCGCAGATATTCTGCCTCGGCGAAGAAATAGCCGGCCGAACGCTGCGCCGCCGGCACCGCCTTCAACAGTTTCGCCGCGTTTTTTTCGCCTTTATCGACCGCCACCCAGGCATCCGCCAATTGCTGGGCGCCGGCAATGCCGGCGACGCGCAGCGCCGAGGACGGCCGGTCGGCATAGAACATGCGCTCCATGCGATAGCGATGATCGGCCGCAGGGATCAGCGTGCCGAATTCCTTGATGATGGAAGTTTCGTCCTGGGCATCCAGCTTCTCCGTGCGCCAGAAGGGCACCAGCACCGCGCGCGCCGCCGCTTGATCGCCCAGCGCCACCTGCGAGCGGGCAAGGATGATCACGCCTTCCGGCGTCAGCGGCTGGCTGCGGCCGAAGGCCCGCACCACCACTTGCGGCGGCGGGTTCTCGCGATAGAGCGCGCGCTCGCTGTTCCTGCGCAGCGCGATCGTGCCCGGCCATCCAGGCAGCATCTTGGCGGCATCGGCGATTTCGCCGCTCGGCACCTGGTCGCCGCCATAGAGCGCGATCGCCCAGGCCAGAATGTGCCGGTCGAGCGAGGTGGAGGGCAACGTGTCGCGGGCATTGCGCGCCGCGGCGATGTTGTTCACCGCGAGCGCGTCGAGTCCGCTCTTCAATTGCGCGATGCTGGACGGAGGCTGAAGCTGCTGCGCCTGGTCCGCGGCCGACGGCGAGCCCGGCGCGGCAATCGCCGCCGTCACGCGCACGTCGACGCTGCCGCCGATCGCCATACCCGGTATCAGCGCGACAGCCGCGCTCAAAAGCGCGAACAGATGAGGCCGACTTGTCGGCATTGTTCCACCCCGGCACATTGTCAGCAGGCAGGGCCTTCGAGGCCGACCCGGAGCCTAAACTTAGGTCGTGAAAGGCTCGTAAACAAAAGGTTATCGAGGCCGTTCGAATTACGCTTGCTGGCACTACAGCAATGCTTGCCGCTGAACCGTGTCGAGACTATGGTGCGCGGCTTCGCTTTCGATTAGAAGGCGCCGAAATTAACGCATCGACAAAACGCTGATGCATGTCGCCCAAAGTGGGCACCCGGCTTTGGGAGAGCGACATGCTTAGACCAACAAAGTCCCAAGGAGTTTGGACAATATGCTGAGAGGCTCGCTGACTGCGCTCGTGACACCGTTCGAAAAGAGCGGGCGTTTCGACGAGAAAGCCTTTCGCGCGTTTGTCGAATGGCAGATCGCCGAGGGCACCAAGGGCCTCGTGCCCGTCGGCACCACCGGCGAGTCGCCGACGCTGTCGCATGACGAGCACCGCAATGTCGTCAAGGTCTGCATCGAGGTCGCCAGGGGCAGGGTTCCAATTGTGGCCGGTGCCGGCTCCAACAACACCGAGGAAGCCGTCGGCCTGGTGCAGTATGCCGAAAAGTCAGGCGCCGATGCAGCCCTGGTCGTCACGCCTTATTACAACAAGCCGACCCAGCGCGGCCTCTACGAGCATTTCGCAGCCGTTGCCAGGGCAACGAAGCTGCCGATCATCATCTACAACATCCCGCCGCGCTCAGTGATCGACATGACCCCGGAGACGATGGGCAGGCTGCGCCACGACTTCAAGAACATCGCCGGCGTCAAGGATGCGACCGGCAAGGTCGAGCGCGTCTCGGAACAGCGCATGACCTGCGGCAAGGATTTCATCCAGCTTTCCGGTGAGGATGCGTCCGCGCTCGGCTTCAACGCGCATGGCGGCGTCGGCTGCATCTCGGTGACGTCGAACGTCGCGCCGCGCCTTTGCGCCGAGTTCCAGGAAGCGACGCTCTCCGGCGACAGCGCCAAGGCGCTAGAACTGCAGGATCGTCTCCTGCCGCTGCATAAAGCAATTTTCGTGGAGCCCGGCGTGTCCGGCGCCAAATACGCCCTGTCGAAGCTGGGCAAGGTCGAGAACGTGGTCCGCTCGCCGCTGGTGACGGTCGAAGCTTCGACCGCCGAGAAGCTCGACGCGGCGCTGAAGCACGCCGGCTTGATTAATTAGGGATGAGGCGCCACCTCTCCGCATTATGAATCAAGTCAAGAAAGCCGACCCCAACAACAGGACGGTCGCCGAAAACCGCAAGGCGCGCTTTTCCTACGAGGTGCTCGACACGATCGAGACCGGCTTGGTGCTGACCGGCACCGAGGTCAAGTCGCTGCGCCAGGGCCAAGCGAACATCCAGGAGAGCTACGCCTCGGCCGAAGGCGGCGAGATCTGGCTGATCAATTCCTATCTGCCGGAATATCTCCAGGCCAACCGCTTCAACCACGAGCCGCGCCGGCGCCGTAAGCTGCTCGTCAGCAAGCGCGAGATGGCCAAGCTTGCCCAGAGCGTGGAGCGCGAAGGCATGACGCTGGTGCCGCTGAAAATCTATTTCAACGATCGCGGCCGCGCCAAGCTCCTGCTCGCCATCGCCCGCGGCAAGAAGCTGCACGACAAGCGCCAGACCGAAAAGCAGCGCGACTGGTCGCGCGAGAAGGGGCGGCTCCTTAAGGAGCGCGGATAAAGCCACCTTCATATGCGGGCAAGGCGAGCAGGGAGCCAAGGCTTGAGGAACGGCTTGATTGCCCTGGCCTTGGCTTTCGTCTTTCTGGCGCTTGCGACATGGGCAGAGGGCTTTTTCCGACCCCGTGCTTTCCCGCCGGATCGCAGCGAATTCCCCATAAGGGGCATCGATGTTTCGCATCACCAGGGCAGGATCGACTGGCCGCGCGTCGCGGCCGACGATGTCGTCTTCGCCATCATCAAGGCGACGGAAGGTGGTGACTATGTCGATGATGCCTTTGCTGAGAATTTGCGCCAGGCCCGCGCGGCGGGCCTCGCTGTCGGCGCCTATCATTTCTTCACCTTCTGCCGCCCGGGTGCCGACCAGGCCAGGAACTTCATTTCGGTCGTGCCGCGCGGCGAGCAGCTCTTGCCGCCAGTAGTCGACATCGAGTTCCACGGCAATTGTCCCCGACGCCCTTCGCCCGCCGAGCTGAACGCCGAACTGCTGGCATTCCTTGGCCCGGTCGAGGCGGCTTACGGCAAGCCGGCCATTTTCTATATTACCGATGAGACGGCGCCGACCTATGCCCCTCATATCGCGGTTCGACAGCGCTGGCTGCGCTCTGTGCGGGGGCCGCTGAACGAAGACGACTGGGTCTATTGGCAATATCTCGACAGAGGCCGTGTCGACGGCATCGACGGCGACGTCGACCTGAATGTGCTGAAGGGGGGCCCGGCGAGGCTCTCGGAGCTGTTCGCCGTGGCGCCGGATTCTAGCTCTTCAGGAACGCCGCTATCTCCTTGAACACATCGACGAACATCGCTTCCGTCAGGACACCGGTGTTGGTGTTGTAGCGCGAGCAGTGATAGCTGGAGAACAGCGTGATGCCGCCGGCCTGCTGTCGTCCGCCGTGGCGGAACGGAAGGGTGGCGACGCGCCCGCCCAGCGCCCGCACCGTCGATTGATGCGCGATCGAGCCCAGCGTCAGGATGGCCCGCAGATTGGCAAAGCGCGCGATCGTCGGTTTGAGGAAGGTCCGGCAGGTGGCGATCTCGGCGCCGACCGGCTTGTTTTCCGGCGGCACGCATCGCACCGCATTGGTGATCGCGGTGCCGACGAGCTCCAGCCCGTCATCGGGCCTGGCCTTGAATTCCCCGCGCGCCAACCCTTGAGCGATCAGCGTTGCGTAGAGCAGGTCGCCGGCATAGTCGCCGGTGAAGGGACGCCCGGTGCGGTTGGCGCCGCGCAGGCCGGGCGCCAGCCCGACGATGAGGAGCCTGACCGAGTCCTCGCCTTCCGGCGGCAGGAAGGTCGGCACCGGTGCATTGAACCAGCCCGGCTCGCGCTGGCGCCAGGCGGCGATGAAGTCGTGCAGCCGCGGGCAAAGCGGACAATCGCGGTCAGGCTCGGGGGAGGGCGCGGCGCTCAAGGCTGCCGCGCTCAATAATCGTCCTCGTCGGCTTCAGCCGGCTCAGGCCGGCGGACCGGCCGTTCCGATGGATCGCGGCCGACTTCATTCTTCAGCGTCATGAGGTCGATGAAGTGGTCGGCCTGGCGGCGCAGGTCGTCGGAGATCATCGGCGGCTGCGAGGCCATGGTCGAGATGATCGACACCTTGCGGCCACGCCGCTGCAGCGCCTCGACCAGCGTGCGGAAGTCGCCGTCGCCGGAGAAGATGACATAGTGGTCGACGACATCGGCAAGCTCCAGCGCATCGACGGTGAGCTCGATGTCCATGTTGCCCTTGATCTTGCGCCGGCCGGTCGAGTCGGTGAACTCCTTGGCTGGCTTGGTCACCACCTTGAAGCCGTTATAGTCCAGCCAGTCGATCAGCGGCCGGATCGAGGAATATTCCTGATCCTCGACCAGCGCGGTGTAGTAATAGGCCCTGAGCAGGTAGCCGCGTTTCTGAAAGCTCGACAGAAGCTTGCGGTAGTCTATGTCGAAGCCCAGCGCCCGCGAGGTGGCGTAGAGGTTGGCGCCGTCGATGAAAAGAGCGATCTTTTCACGGGGATCGAACATTGAAAAATATCCCTTTTCAAAAATTTCTGTCGTCTAAAAGGACGTGACGGGTAGGCCCGATAATGGTCCCTCTTCCCGCCCCTTTCGAGATAACGCCAGATTTATGGATATCCAAGGGCAGGGCGCGCATTGCAAGCAATTGTGATCGGCACCAGGTAAGCAAGGCGAGGTCCGGTATTGAGCCGGGCAAGGGCTCGTGCTTCGGCGGTGCCCGCCATAAAGCTTGTATTTCGGCGGCGTCCTTGTTATGGAGCCCGCCAGTTTTCCATCAAATCCACGCATGAAAGGGGCAGTCCATGGCCCGCGTAACCGTTGAAGATTGCATCGACAAGGTCGACAACCGTTTCGAGCTCGTGCTGCTCGCCGGCCACCGTGCCCGCCAGATCAGCCAGGGCGCGCAGATCACCGTTCCTCGCGACAATGACAAGAATCCGGTCATTGCGCTGCGCGAGATCGCCGACGAGACGCTGTCGCCGGACGACCTCAAGGAAGACCTGATCCACTCGCTGCAGAAGCATGTCGAGGTCGACGAGCCGGAGGCCGAGGGCGAGGCCATCGCCGACCAGACCGGCGCTGCCACCGCTGCTGCCGACACCGACGATGCCGAAGAGAACATCGCCTTCGACCGCATGAGCGAGGAAGACCTGCTCGCCGGCATCGAGGGTTTGGTGCCGCCGGAAAAGAGCGACGACTACTAAGCTCTTGGACACGGGCCTGGATCAAGCATCCGGGACTTCCGTATCGTCAGTTTCGTGGCTATCTATGGGATGCGTCGCACGCCGGTGCGGCGCATCAATCATTTCATCACCGCGAGATCCCGCCCATGATGCGCCAGTATGAGCTTGTCGAGCGCGTGCAGCGCTACAAGCCTGACGTCAATGAGGCGCTGCTCAACAAGGCCTATGTCTACGCCATGCAAAAGCATGGCCACCAGAAGCGCGCCTCGGGCGATCCCTATTTCTCGCATCCGCTGGAAGTGGCGGCCATCCTCACCGAGATGCATATGGACGAGGCGACCATCGCTGTTGCCCTGCTGCACGACACGATCGAGGACACAACCGCGACCCGGGCCGAGATCGATGAATTGTTCGGCCCCGAGATGGGCAAGCTGGTCGAGGGACTGACCAAGCTGAAGAAGCTCGACCTCGTTTCCAAGAAGGCCGAGCAGGCGGAGAACCTGCGCAAGCTGTTGCTGGCGATCTCCGAGGATATTCGCGTTCTGCTGGTCAAGCTCGCCGATCGCCTGCACAACATGCGCACGCTCGACCATATGCCCGAGTCCAAGCGCCTGCGCATCGCCGAGGAGACGATGGACATCTATGCGCCGCTCGCCGGCCGCATGGGCATGCAAGGCATGCGCGAGGAACTTGAGGAGATCGCCTTCCGCTACATCAATCCGGAAGCCTATCGCGCCGTCACCGCGCGGCTCGCCGAGATCTTCGAGCGCAACAAGGGGGTGCTGGACGAGATCGAGAAGGCGCTGTCCGGCCTGTTCGAAAAACACGCGATCAAAGCCGGCGTCAAAAGCCGGCAGAAAAAGCCTTGGTCGGTGTTCCGCAAGATGGAGGCCAAGGCCCTCTCCTTCGAGCAGCTCTCCGACATCTTCGGCTTCCGTGTGGTCGTCGACACCGTCGAGGACTGCTACCGCGCGCTTGGCGCCATCCACACCACCTGGTCGATGGTGCCCGGGCGCTTCAAGGATTACATCTCGACGCCGAAGCAGAACGACTACCGCTCGATCCACACCACCATTGTCGGCCCGTCGCGCCAGCGCGTCGAATTGCAGATCCGCACCCGCGAGA
Organism: Mesorhizobium sp. WSM3879; assembly: GCF_002294915.1. NCBI lineage: Bacteria > Pseudomonadati > Pseudomonadota > Alphaproteobacteria > Hyphomicrobiales > Phyllobacteriaceae > Mesorhizobium > Mesorhizobium sp. WSM3879. The sequence goes on from NZ_NSFZ01000010.1 coordinate 15,526, forward strand.
TGAACAAGATCGCCGAATACGGCGTTGCCGCGCATTCGATCTACAAGGACAGCGGCGGCAAGCCGAACGGCGCAGCGCACGCGATCTCCAAGGAGACCAACGCCTATGCCTGGCTGCGCCGCACCATCGAGCAACTGGCCGAGGGCGACAATCCCGAGGATTTCCTGGAAAACACCAAGCTCGAGCTGTTCCAGGACCAGGTGTTCTGCTTCACGCCCAAAGGCATGCTGATCGCGCTGCCGCGCGGCGCCACCCCCATCGACTTCGCCTATGCCGTCCACACCGATGTCGGCGACACCTGTGTCGGCGCCAAGGTCAACGGCCGCATCATGCCGCTGATGACGGAGTTGAAGAACGGCGACGAGGTCGAGATCATCCGCTCCAAGGCGCAGGTGCCGCCGGCAGCCTGGGAATCGGTCGTCGTCACCGGCAAGGCGCGCGCCGCCATCCGCCGCGCCACCAAGAATGCCATCCGCAAGCAATATTCCGGGCTCGGCGCCCGCATCCTCGAACGCGCCTTCGAGCGCGCCGGCAAGAACTTCACCAAGGAAAGCCTGAAGCCGGTTCTGCATCGCCTGGCGCGCAAGGACATAGAGGACGTGCTGGCCTCTGTCGGCCGCGGCGAGCTTGCCTCGACCGATGTCATGAAAGCAGTCTTCCCCGACTACAAGGACGAGCGCGTCACAGTCGCGGCGCCCAAGCAGCGCGAGGAAGGCTGGTCGAAGATCCGCAACGCCGCCGGCATGCTGTTCCAGATGCCCGGCCGCGCCGCGCGCAAGGGCAAGGACCAGCAGCGCGACGGTGCGGTGCCCATCCGCGGCGTGCGCGGCGACCTGCCGGTGCGCTTCGCGCCGGAAGGGGCGGTGCCCGGCGACCGCATCGTCGGCATCATCCAGCCAGGAACCGGTATCACCATTTATCCTATCCAGTCGCCGGCCCTGCAGGCTTTCGACGACCAGCCCGAGCGCTGGATCGATGTGCGCTGGGATATAGACGAGCGGACCAAGGAGCGCTTCCCGGCCCGCATCTCGGTCACAGCCATCAATGCGCCGGGCTCGCTCGCCGACATCGCGCAGGTCGTCGCGTCCAACGATGCCAACATCCACACGCTGTCGATGGTGCGCACCGCGCCCGATTTCACCGAGATGCTGATCGACCTCGAGGTTTGGGACCTGAAGCACCTCAACCGGCTGCTGTCACAGCTGAAGGACAATTCGAGCGTCAGCGACGCACGGCGTGTGAATGGGTGAATAGTGAATAGTGAATAGTGAATAGGTTGCTCTCAATGCCATTCACCATTCACCATTCATCCTTCGACTCACTACTCACTAATAACTACTCACCACTCGCCAAGAGCATGGAGCGAACAATGAACACCGATGAAGTGCTGGGTATTTTCCGCGAGGCTGGCGCGGTTCTCGAAGGGCATTTCATCCTGACGTCCGGCCTGCGCAGCCCCATCTTCCTGCAGAAGGCGCGCGTCTTCATGCATGCCGACAAGACCGAGCGCCTGTGCAAGGCGCTGGCCGAAAAGATTCGTGAGGCGGTGACGGGCAGGATCGACTATGTCGTCGGCCCGGCGATCGGCGGCCTGATCCCGGCCTACGAGACCTCGCGCCATCTCGGCGCGCCGGCGGTCTGGGTCGAGCGGGAAGGGGGCGAGTTCCGGCTGCGTCGCTTCGAGATCGCCAAGGGATCGCGCGTCGTCATTGTCGAGGACATCGTCACCACGGGTCTCTCGATACGCGAGACCATCGACTGCCTGCGCCAGCTCGGCGCCGAGGTGGTGGCGGCCGCCTGCATCATCGACCGTTCGGCCGGCAAGACCGATGTCGGCGTGCCGCTGATTGCGCTCGCCGAATATGAGGTGCCGGCCTACCCGCCCGACCGCCTGCCGCCGGAACTTGCCGCCATCCCTGCCGTTAAGCCGGGAAGCCGAAATATCTGACCTGGCGATGAATGAAAACAAGCACCTGAGGGTGCCGGTTGAATCTCTTTGCCAGCGAAGCGCGCAGAGGCCCATGATAGCCGGCATCGATCATTTCGTCCTGACGGTCCGGTCTGTCGAAGCGACTTGCGACTTCTATCAGCGCGTGCTTGGCATGGGGCGGCTGGACGAGCCGAGCCGGCCGACCGCGCTTCTGTTCGGATCGCAGAAGATCAATCTGCACGAGGTCGCTCGCACCTTTGAGCCGAAGGCAAAGGCGCCGACGCCGGGCTCCGGCGATTTCTGCCTCATTGCTGCGGTGCCTCTTGCCGACATCCGCGCCAGCCTCGAAGCCAACGGTGTGGCGGTCGAAGTCGGACCTGTCGAGCGCACCGGTGCTCGCGGCAGGATGATGTCGGTCTATTTCCGGGATCCCGACGACAACCTGGTCGAGGTCAGCGAATATCGAACTTAGCTGAAAAGCCCGGGCTGACCGCGTCCGATACCTCGGCGCCGCGGTCGCGCAAGGACGAATGGCCAAACATGCTTTGCCCAGTCTTCCTCAGTTTTCGCCAGAATGGCGCTCATGGAAGAGCCTGCGGCAGACCATCGCGGCGACGTTTCGCTGTTCCGTGGTCTGGCAATCGCCGCTATAGCAAAGTTTTGTTGCCTTCCTGCGCCGTTGAAGCGCAAGATATGTTGGCGCGACCCGGCTGGCAGGGAAGCGTGTGTTGGACCAGGAACCGAAACAGAGTGCTTTTTCGACGCCGAGAGCCTGATGGCCTCCTGGAGCGGGTGCGTACTTACCTATGGCCGCGCCGCTCGTTCTCGCGCTCCGTTCAGTATTTCTCCAAGCGCATTCTGCGGCTGAAAGCGACGCCCCATTCGGTGGCCGCCGGAGTCGCGGCAGGCGTTTTCGCCTCCTTCTTCCCGCTAGGCTTCCACTTCATCATCGCCGCCGTGCTCTGCTGGGTGATCGCCGGCAATCTGGTGGCGGCAGCCCTCGGTGCGGTGTTCTTCGGCAATCCGCTGTCCTTCCCGCTGCTCTGGGGCGCGTCCTGGGAGACTGGCAAGCTCATCCTGCATGAACATCTGCCCAGGCATGGGCCGCCGGAGCATCTCGGGGAAATGATGCACACGCTTTCCTTCGCCAAGCTGTGGCACCCGATCCTGGAGCCGATGCTTCTCGGCGCGGTGCCCCTCGGCTTGGTCTTCGGGCTCGTCTTCTATGGTGTCACGCGGTGGGGCATGACCGCTTTTCGCGCGCAACGGCAGCGGCGAATGACCGAGCGAGCCGGGAAGGCTCGGCAGGGCGGACGGGAAGTTCCCGCGGAATGATCATCGGCATCGGCAGCGACCTGATCGACATCAGACGTATTGAGAAGTCCCTGGAACGGCACGGCCAGCGCTTTATCCAGCGTATCTACACCGAGGTCGAGCAGGCCAAATCGGAGAAGCGCGCGGCCCGTGCCGCTTCCTACGCCAAGCGCTTCGCCGCCAAGGAGGCCTGCGCCAAGGCGCTTGGCACCGGCATGGCCGAGGGCGTCTTCTGGCGCGACATGGGCGTGGTCAACCTGCCCAGCGGAGCGCCCACCATGGCGCTCACCGGTGGCGCTGCCGCCAGGCTGGAAAAAATCCTGCCCAAGGGCCACCATGCGCTGATCCACCTCACCATCACCGACGATTTTCCACTTGCTCAAGCCTTTGTGATCATCGAGGCAGTGCCCGCCGAACAAGCGCCACATTGATTCCATCTGACCACGGGCGGCATGACGTTGCCCAGCGCGCGCCGAGACTCTATACCAACCAACGCACAATCGAGGACGACATGAGCGTGGCTGAAAAATCGCAGAAGAAATCCGGCGGGCTTGGGGAAACCTTTTCCGTCATCATCCAGGCTCTGCTGCTCGCGCTTGTCATCCGCACGCTGCTGTTCCAGCCCTTCTCCATCCCCTCCGGCTCGATGCGGCCGACGCTGCTCGAAGGCGACTATCTGTTCGTCACCAAATGGGCCTATGGCTATTCGCGCTACTCGCTGCCCTTCGGCCCCAATATTTTCTCCGGCCGCATCTGGGGCTCTGAGCCCAAGCGCGGCGACGTGGTCGTGTTCAAGTTCCCGCCGGATCCGTCCGTCGACTACATCAAGCGCGTCGTCGGCCTGCCCGGCGACAAGATCCAGGTCAAGGACGGCCAGCTCTTCATCAACGGCACCGCCGTGCCGCGCGAAAAGGTCGGCCAGATCGACAATCCCGACATCACCGAGGTCGACCGTCCCGTCGACGTCTATCGCGAGACGCTGCCCAACGGCGTCACCTATGACACGCTCGATCTGACGCCCAATTCGATTGGCGACAACACGCGCGAGTTCGACGTGCCGCCCGGCCACTATTTTATGATGGGCGACAATCGCGACAATTCCTCCGACAGCCGCTTCACCGTCGGTTTCGTGCCGGCCGAGAACCTCGTCGGCCGCGCCAACGTCATCTTCTTCTCGATCGCCGATGGCGCCAGCCCGTTGGAAATCTGGAAGTGGCCGTCGCTGATGCGTGCCGGCCGCCTGTTCCATCTCGTCCACTAAGGTCATGGCGGCGACCAAGCGTTTGACCGCCGATGCCCTTGCCGAAGCGCTTGTCGAGCGCACCGGCCACGCCTTCGCCGACCGCCAGCGTCTGCAGCGCGCGCTGACCCATGCCAGCGCGCGTTCGACGCATGCCGGCGTCGACTACGAACGCTTCGAATTTTTGGGCGACCGCGTTCTCGGCCTGGTCGTGGCCGACATGCTGCTCGCTGCCTTTCCCGATGCCGCCGAGGGCGAGCTGTCGCTCCGCCTCAACGCGCTGGTCAATGCCGAGGCGCTCTCCGAGATCGCCGAGGAGATCGGCCTGCCGGAGCTGATCCGCGCCGGCTCCGACGTGCGCAATCTCGAAGGCCGCAAGCGAACCAATCTGCGTGCCGACGCGCTGGAGTCGCTGATCGCCGTGCTTTATCTGGATGGTGGCCTTGAGACCGCCCGCGCGTTTATCCATCGCTACTGGCAGCCGCGCTCGCAGGCGATCGGTGCTGCCCGCCGCGACGCCAAGACCGAGCTGCAGGAGTGGGCGCACCAGGCGGCGTCGGGCGCGGTGCCGGCCTACCGGGTGGATGCTCGCGAGGGGCCCGACCACGACCCGCTGTTCACCGTCAGCGTCAAGGTCGGCTCTTTCGCGCCGGCGATCGGCAGCGGCCGTTCCAAGCGCGAAGCGGAGCAGGCGGCGGCGGCCGCGTTGCTGCTGCGCGAAGGCGTATGGAGCGCTGCATGAACGCCACCGAAACCTCCGAAACGCCTCCTACGCGCTCAGGCTTCGTCGCCCTGATTGGCGCGCCCAATGCCGGCAAGTCGACGCTGGTCAACCAACTGGTCGGCGCGAAAGTGTCGATCGTCACCCACAAGGTGCAGACCACGCGAGCCATCGTGCGCGGCATCGCCACGCATGACAACGCGCAGATCGTCTTCGTCGACACGCCCGGCATCTTCAAGCCGAGGCGGCGGCTGGACACGGCCATGGTCACCACCGCCTGGGGCGGCGCCAAGGATGCCGATGTCGTGGTGCTGCTGATCGATGCCGAACGCGGCATCAAAGGCGACGCCGACGCGATCCTCGACCGGCTGAAGGACGTCAAGCAGCCGATGCTGCTCGTCCTCAACAAGGTCGACCGGGTCAAGCCGGAGACGCTGCTTGCTTTGGCCGCGGCAGCGAACGAAAGAGTGCCGTTCAAGCGCACCTTCATGGTCTCGGCGCTCACCGGCTCCGGCTGCAAGGACCTGCTCGACTATCTTGCTGAGACCCTTCCAGCCGGTCCCTGGTACTATCCGGAAGATCAGATCTCCGATCTGCCGATGCGCCAGCTCGCGGCCGAGATCACGCGCGAAAAGCTTTATCTGAGGCTCCATCAGGAGCTTCCCTATTCCTCGCATATCGAGACCGAGAAGTGGGAGGAGAAGAAGGACGGCTCGGTGCGCATCGAGCAGGTCATCTATGTCGAGCGCGAGAGCCAGAAGAAGATCGTGCTTGGCCACAAGGGCGAGACGATCCGCGCCATCGGCCAGGCCGCGCGCGCCGAGATCGCCGAGATCCTCGAGCAGAAGGTGCATCTCTTCCTGTTCGTCAAGGTGCGCGAGAACTGGGGCGACGACCCGGAGCGCTATCGGGAGATGGGATTGGAGTTTCCCAACTGATCCATGTCGACCAAAAGCGACGCGGTTTTGGGATAACGACATGCACAGCCCGAAGATAGATATCGACACCGCTCTCGTGCGGCGGCTCGTCGACGCGCAGTTTCCCGAATGGCGGCATCTGCCTGTGAAGCCGGTCGCGTTCGGTGGCTGGGACAACCGCACCTTCCATCTCGGCGACACGATGGCGGTCAGGCTGCCAAGTGCTGCTCCCTATGCGCTGCAGGTCGAGAAGGAGCATCGCTGGCTGCCCAAGCTCGCGCCGCTTCTGCCGCTGCCGATTCCCGAGCCGCTCGCCATGGGCGAGCCGGCGGCGGGCTATCCCTGGCACTGGTCCGTCTACCGCTGGATCGAAGGCGAGACGGCGAAAACCGGGCACATCGCCGACCTTCGCGCGTTCGCGGTCTCGCTGGCTGAGTTCCTCGTTGCCCTGAAACGGATTGATCCGACCGCCGGCCCGGCACCTGGCCAGCACAATTTTTATCGCGGCGGCCCGCTGGCCGTCTATGACGACGAGGCGAGACAGGCCATCGCTGCGCTTGAAGGCCGGATCGATACGCAAGCCGCCACTGCCGTCTGGAAGGCGGCGCTTGCCGCCGGCTGGCACGGCTCGCCCGTCTGGTTCCACGGCGATGCCGCCTCAGGCAATCTGCTGGTCGAGGACGGCCGTCTGAGCGCTGTCATCGACTTCGGCACGTCGGGCGTCGGCGATCCCTCCTGCGATCTGGCGATTGCCTGGACGCTGTTCGAGGGCGAGAGCCGCGAGGCATTCCGTGCGCGCATCGCCGTCAATGACGCGACCTGGGCGCGCGGACGCGGCTGGACGCTGTGGAAGGCGCTCATCACCGTTGCCGGTCACGACGCCAACCAGGCCGAGGTCGGCAGGCAGCGCCGGGTGATCGACGAAGTGCTCGCCGATCATCGCAAATGGGGATGACGGCGCCGAGCAGGCGCCGTCACCGGTCGAGTATTCATGCAGTGGCAAGTCGCTTCGCCGGCCGTCGCATAAAGCTTTCCGTGCCGTAATAGGCAACGATCGCGACCGCGATGACCGCCCAGATCGCCACGCCGATCCATTGCTGCTGGATATAGTCGCCGTCGACGAACGCCTTGGCGAGGAAGCGTACGCTGTTCTGGTGTGAGACATGCATCAGGATGGCCAGCAATACGCTGCCCGTGTGCTGGTAAAGCCAGGTGAAGACGATCCCGGCCAGCACGACGTTGATCGTGCTGTAGAGGCTGAGATCGCCGAGCAGGCCGAGCGGCAAGTGCCAGATTGCCCATATCACGCCGAGGATCAGGCTGCCGGCGAGCGCGGGGCGACGGCCAAGAAGATGCGGGGTCGCAAAGCCGCGCCAGCCGGGCTCCTCGCCCAGCGGACCGCTGAATACGGCATAGAGCGCGATCATGGGCGCCACCTCGGAGAAGGCAGGAATGTTCCCCCACGACGGCTCCGCCGAACCGAGGAACGGATTGATCACGATCGAGGCGAGTTGCGTCCCGAACGGCAGGCCGACCGCCACCAGATACCAGATCGGGCGAACGCGCCATTTCACCATCGAGGCGAAGATGGTCTTTACCGCGCCCCAGCCGCCGGCGAGTCCTGCGACGGTGAAGCATGAGATTGCCGGTCCGAAGGTGAACCAGGGAATGCTCTCGCCATGCGACAGATAGAAGGGAATGAACGCCAGCCATGTCAGGCCGAGCGCCAGCGAAAAGAAGATGGTCAACTGGTGCCCGCGCACCACGCCCAGGAAGGAGCTCATATCGATCCTCTCATCGGGCCATTGTTAGGAGTGGTCGCCTGCCCGAGAGAGGTCGACGCTTCGGGAAAAGGCCAGCCGAGCCGCTCGGCGGTCTGCGCCGGTTCACCCGGTCAACGCGCCGGTATTTGGCGCCGGCGCGGCCGAAAAATCCCGAACGGTTTCTGAGAATTTTCCGATATTGCCGCCGCGGCGGCAGCGGCAGATGTTGCCTGCCATTACTGTCAGGACAGATTATGGGTCACGGGCGGCAATCTTGATTTCGCCGCCCAACAGGTGAAAAGCTCGACGTATGGAATGGCGCGACGAGGGAATCATTCTCGGCACCCGCAAGCATGGCGAAACCAGCGCCATACTCGAGGTAATGACGCGCGCCCATGGGCGGCATCTCGGTCTGGTGCGGGGCGGCCGCTCGCGCAAGCAACAGCCGGTGCTGCAGCCCGGCAATCGGGTCGATCTTTTGTGGCGGGCGCGTCTCGACGAGCATCTCGGCATCTTCCAGGCCGAGGCGATCGAGATGAACGCCGCCCGGCTGATGGACAGCGCAGTCGCCGTCTACGGCCTGCAGACCATGGCCGCGCATCTCAGGCTTCTGCCCGAACGCGATGCCCATGGCGGCCTCTACGAGGCTCTTGCGGTGATGATCTCCCATCTGGGAGATGCCGATGCCGCGGGCGAGCTGGTGGCGCGCTTCGAATTGCTGATCCTGGATGAGCTCGGCTTCGGCCTCGACCTCAGCCAGTGCGCGGCGACCGGATCACGGCAGGATCTCGCCTATGTCTCGCCGAAATCCGGACGCGCCGTCTCGCGCGCTGCGGGCGCGGCTTGGCACGACAAGATGCTGGCGCTGCCCGCCTTCCTGCAGCGCGGCACCGGCGTGCGCGCCGATGCCGCGGCGCTGGAGGACGCCTTCCGGCTGACCGGCTTCTTCTTCACTCGCCACGTCTATGAGCCGCGCGGCCTCGAGCCGCCCGACGCCCGCGCCGGCTTTCTCGCGGCTCTGCGCCGGCATCAGGCGGCGGTGAAGGTGATTGCCGGCGAATAAGGCGAGGATCTAGTCGGCTCGCCGTCGCTCCAGAAAATCGTCGAGGATGGGACGCTGGCCTTTCAGGATCTTGAGACCTGCCTCTGGGAGCGAGAACCAGCCGGCTTTGTCCACTTCGGGAAATTCCTTCATGGCGCCCGACCTTGGCGGCCATTCCATGGTGAACATGTTGCTCCTGACGGCATTCACATCGATGTCCGCTTCGACGCTCCAGGCGATCACGATTTTACCGCCCGGCTGCTTGTAGCTGCCGACTGGCTGGAAATCGCCGTCGATCGCGACGCCTAGCTCCTCCTCGGCCTCACGCCGAGCGGCCACGAGATCGTCCTCGCCATCGTCGATCAGCCCCTTCGGGATCGACCAGGCCCCTTCATCTTTCCTTGCCCAGAATGGTCCGCCGGGATGGATCAGCAGGAACTCGAACACACCGGCGGTTTGCTTGAAGATCAGCAGGCCCGCGCTTCGTTGCGGCATCGGTCATCCTCTTGTTAATTCCCGCTAGCGTTCGAGGATAGCACGAGTGGTCCGCGGCGAGCGGCCGGCAATTTGCGGCCCGAGCCTCAGCCGCTTCGACGTATCGCCGTTGGATAAAGCCTGCGGTCGCTGGCAATCGGCGCCGAAACATGCTCGATCTTGCAGGCCGGCAGGGCGCTGATTGGGTAGCCGTCTCATCGCCGCATTTGTCGGCCAAGACTGGCACGGTTTTGAGGGGAAACCGCCATGTTTTTCGGCCTGATCGCCATTGCCGCCGTCATCGCTCTATTCGTTATCATTTCACGCCAGCAGACGCGCATCGGCCTGATCGAGCGCGAGCTTGGCGCGCTGCGCAGCCTGGTGCTTTCGGGTGTCCCGCAGCCCGCGCCCCGAACTGGCGAGGCCGCGGGCGGAGCTGCTGGAAGTGAAGCTCCCGCAGCCGCCACGCCGCCGGCAGGTGAAGCAGCCCCGCAGGCCACAGCTGCCGCGACGCCCGACGAGCCAAAAGCCGAAGCGCCAGCCCAAGCGGGCGAGGGGACTCCGTCCGAACCCGCCGGAGAGGGACAATTGACGCAACCTGCCGCGCCGGCCGAAGCGGCAGTACCTACAAGGGCCGCCCGCGATGTCGAGACGGCCCTCGGCACGCGTTGGGCGGTCTGGGTCGGCGGCATCGCGCTGGCGCTGGGTGGCCTGTTCCTGATCCGCTACACGATCGAGGCCGGCATTTTCGGCCCCGGCGTGCGACTGACCATGGCCGGCGTTCTCGGTCTTGTGCTGCTTGCCGGCGCCGAGTTCATCCGCCGCACCGGCTTCCGGGTGCCGGTGCAGGGAGCTGCCGGCGCCTACATCCCGGCGATTCTGACGGGCGCCGGCGCCTTCATCCTGTTCGGCACCGTCTATGCAGCCTATGGCATTTACGGCTTTATCGGCCCCGCGCTCGCCTTCACGCTGCTCGGCGCGATCGGCGTCGCCACCATTGCCGTCTCGCTGGTCCACGGCCTGGCGCTGGCCGGCATCGGCCTCGTCGGTGCCATGGTGACGCCGGCCCTCGTCGCCTCGGAGGCGCCGAACCCGTGGGCGCTGTTCGTCTACCTGGCGATCGTGCTTGCCGCCACGGCGGCTATCGCCCGCATCCGCGATTGGAAGGCGCTTGTCGCGGCAGCCTTCGCCGGCACCGGCATCTGGACCATCGTCTACATGACCAATGCACCGGAGGTGAATCTCTCGACGGTGCTGTTCATCAGCCTGGCCTCGCTTGCCGTGCTCGCCTTCGTCTGGCTAGCCGATTTCTTGACTGCTGGCCGCGACGACGCGGAGCCCGGCTTCGACTGGCCATCGATCGCGCCCGGCTTCTTCGTTGCGCTGACCGCGCTCGGGCTGTCGGTCGATCCGGTGTTTGCCAAGGCGGGTTATGCCTCGCACGGCGCGGTGCTGCTCGCCGCGCTGCTGGCAGTGGCGCTCTACCGGCCGCGCGCCTTGCCGCTCCTCTTCGCCGCCGGCCTGGCGACCGCGCTGATCTATCTCGGCATCATCCCGCCCGCCACCATCGGCGCCGATGCGCTGGATGTCGGCCTGGGCGCCGAGCCGCTGGCGGCATCCGACACGCTGACCTTCCGCCTCGGCATCGCGCTTGCCCTGGTCTTCATCGCAGCCGGGTTCTGGGCCGCGCGCCGCTTTGCGGCTGCTGCGCCCATCCGCGCCGCGTCATGGGCGGCATGGGGTGTCATTGTGCCGCTGGTCGTGCTCACCGCGCTCTGGCTCACCTTCGGCGACATCGACCGCGATTTTGGCTACGCGCTGCCGGCCCTGCTTCTGGTGCTCGTCTTTGCCGCCGGCGGCGAGTGGATCGCGCGCGCCGAGGAACCGCCGCTCCGCGGCGGCCCCGCCGTCTCCTTCGCGCTCGGCGGCGGCGGCGTCGCAGGCTTGTTGATGCTGCACATGGCCTTCGGCTCCGGCTGGACGACGGTGCTGCTCGGCGCCGCCGCCGTCGTGCCGGCGCTCGCGACGCGCTGGCGCAGCTTCCCGGTGCTGGGCTGGATCGCGGTCGGCGCGGCTGTCGCCGTGCTTGGTCGCGTCGCCTTCGATCCGATCATCGTCGGCGCGGCGGCACTGTCGACGACGCCGGTCTTCAATTGGCTCTTGCCGGGCTATGGCGTTCCGGCGCTCGCCTTCGGCTTCGCCGCCTGGCAACTCGCGCGCACCACCAACGGACGGCCGCGTCTTGCCATGGAAGCGGCCTCGGCGCTGTTCGGCCTGCTCACGATTGCGATGCTGGTGCGCCATGCCATGCATGGCGGCGTCATCGACACCGGCCCCGTCACCCTTGCCGAGCAGGCGATCTACACGCTGATCGCGCTCGGCGCCGGCGCCATACTGGTCGCCATCGACCTGCGCTCGCCGAGCCCGGTGCTGCGCTATGGCTCGATGGCCGCCGGCGTGCTCTCGGTCGCCTTCATCGCCATCCGGCATTTCGTGGTGCTGAACCCGCTGCTGACGGATGAATCGACCGGCGCCGTCCCGTTCTTCAACCTGTTGTTGCTCGCCTATCTGCTGCCGGCGGTCGCAGCAGGAGCATTGGCGCTTTATGTTCGCGAGAGGCGCCCGAGATGGTATGCCGCGATGCTGGCGCTGGTCGCTTCGCTGCTCGCCTTCGCCTACGCCACGCTGTCGGTCCGGCGCCTGTTCAAGGGCGAGTTCATCGGCCTGTGGAGCGGCCTCGGCCAGCTCGAGACCTATACCTATTCGGCGCTCTGGCTGGTCATCGGCGTGGCGCTGCTGACCGCCGGCGTCTGGCTGAGGTCGCAGGTGCTGCGCATTGCCTCGGCCGTGCTCATAGCGGTCGCCGTGCTGAAGGTCTTCCTCTTCGACATGTCGGAGCTGGAAGGCGTGCTGCGCGCACTCTCCTTCATCGGTCTGGGCGCCGTGCTGATCGGCATCGGACTTTTCTATCAGCGTCTGCTGACAAGGGCGGCGAGGTTAGGAGCCGAATAAAGGTCAGGCCAGATCGGTCTGCGAGAAGTCGTTGCCTTTGTAGAGCAGAGGCACGCGATAGGCTTTGGCGCATGCGTAGCTGAAGCAGTCGCCGAAATTCAGTTTGGCTGGGTGGCCCACATATCGACCATAATCTTGCGCGGCCCTTACAGCGAGTTCTCGGATCCGCGTGTCCAGCGGGACCTCAACGGCCTTGAGTTCGGCCAGGAAACCCAAGACGATCATTTTACATCGTTCGATCAGGGCGGGTGGTGTCGGAAGCTGGTCGCCGTTTTCCGCTACGGACTTCCTGCGAGCTATCCCAACAATCGCCTCGAATGCGGAACTCGGCGAGAAATAAAGCTTCTCGGCGGCTTCCATTTTCCTAAGAAGGCGGTTCGCATCCGGCTCTTCCGATATGATAGCGATGATAGCGGAAGCATCGAGGAACATCAGAGGTCATCCCATCCTTCGTCCATGAATTTCTTCATGTCGAAGTCTGGATCGTCCGGACCGAGCGCCCTCGCTGCGTCCTGATACTTTCTAATGCGCTCGCTTAGCGGGAGGACGGCATGTGCCCGTTCGAGCTCACGCTTGAGCGCGATCCGCACGGCTTCAGTCTTCGTGGGCGCCTTGATCGCGGACTGCAGCTGACGAGCCAGCGCGTCAACCTCGTCATCGCGGATATACAAAGACATTGTCGAATTCCTCCGGCGCATATTCTAAGATGAATATGCAAGATATTCAATGACGAATATACGATGGCCAGAACCGGTATTCAACCTTGGTTCCGCTTCCGCTCGCGCCGGGAATAAACCGGCATCCGCCGGCGTTATCCAGGTGCTTGGGTACCGGAGCGGGTGGTCCGCTTCGTGCTGGCTGCTTGCGCCGCGCCGGGAAGGCGCGTTCAATCGAATGGAAGACGACCACGAAACAAGCGGTCATGGACGACAAGAAGGCAGCGATCCTGAGCGAGATACCGCGTCTGCGCCGCTACGCGCGCTCGTTGCTGCGCGACCGCGATTCCGCTGACGATCTCGTCCAGGACTGCCTCGAGCGGGCGCTTGTGCGGCTCGACAACTGGCAAACTGGAGAAAGCCCGAGGAGGTGGCTGTTTACGATCATGCATCATCTGTTCATCGACCAGATGCGCAAGGTTAACCGGCGAGGCGAGGCGGCAATGTTGCCTCTGGAAGCCGGCGAGGCCCAGGCCGCGCCCGCCGATCAGGTCGAAAGCATAGCCTCGCGCGAGATCATGGATGCCCTGCAGGCGATCGGCCCCGATCGCCGCGCGGCATTGGTCATGGTCGCTATCGAAGGCTTTTCTTATGCCGAGGCCGCCAACATCCTGGGCGTGCCGGCCGGCACGCTGATGTCGCGCATCGCGCGTGGCCGCGAGGAACTGCGCGGCCTGCTGGACGACTCCTCGCGCCGCCGCTCGATAAGGATCGTCGAGCGATGACCCGGCGCGATTTCACCGAACGCGATATCCACATGGCCCTCGATGGCGAACTGCCGGGCGAGGAGCGCATGGCCTATGACGCCTGGCTCGAAGCCAATCCCGAAATGAAGGCGAAGAGCGCCCGTTACATAGCCGACCGTGCGACGCTCCGCGCCGCCCTGGCCGACGTGATGGACGAACCGGTGCCGGCAAGGCTACGGCACGCGGTGCTTGGCGAAGCGCCGGCGCGGACGCCTGCCTGGCGCTCGCGCTGGTGGCTTTCGGCGGCGGCGGCAGCCGTGCTGATGGTCGGCGGGTTCGGTGGCTATCTCGCCGGCATCGACGGCATTGGCCGCAACGGTGAGAGCGACGACCAACTCGCGGAGCAGGCGATCGCCGCCCATCTCGTCTACGCCGCCGAGAAGCGTCACGCGGTCGAGGTGCCGGCAAGCGACAAGGACCATCTGCAGACCTGGCTGTCCAACCGGGTAGGGCTTAAGCTGGTGGCGCCCGATCTCGCGACCGAGGGCTTCGCACTCGTCGGCGGCCGGCTCTTGCCGGCGGGCGAGCGTGGCAAGGCCGCGATGTTGCTTTACGAGGACGCCAAGGGCGAGCGCATCTCGCTCTTCGTCACCGCCGAATCATCGCAGACCACCAAGGGAACCTATACGGCCGAGGCTGACGGTCCGGAAGCGGTGTATTGGCTGGACAAGGGCTATGGCTGCGCCGTCGTCGGCACATTGCCGCCGGAGCGTCTGTCGGAGGTCGCCAAGAGCGCCTATGGCCAGCTTCTGGCCGGTATTTCGAGCTGAGGAGGCGGCTGTTTTCAACGGCCTACGCTGTTTCGAATTAGTGGTTCAGTTCAAAGCCGTGGTGCTTTTCTGCCGCCGCGGAACCTGTCACAATTCGGCCCTAATCAAGGAGCGATAGCGCTTGATGAAGACCGGCGCTTCGGCCGGGGTGCTGCTTTTGACCGGGGCCGTTTCCTTTAATCCAATCGAGGTTCTCCCAAACCCCGCATGCCTGCCGAGATCCGCAAGGCCCGCGCGTCGGACGTCGATGACCTCGCCGCCATCGAGAAGGCTGTCTTCTCAAGCGATCGCCTGTCGCGCCGCTCCTTTCGCCAATTGATCGAGCGTGAGACCGCCGAGATGCTGGTGGCTGAGAATGACGGCCATGTCGCCGGCTACGCGGTGGTCTTGTTTCGCAAGGGCAGCGGCGTGGCCCGGCTCTATTCCATCGCCGTCGGTCCCTTCTTCGGCAATCTCGGCATCGGCCGCCAATTGCTGGCCGCGGCCGAAGAGGCGGCTTATGAACACGATCGCATGATGCTGCGGCTCGAGGTTCGCGAGGACAATCAGCGCGCCATCGGCATCTACGAGCAGGCAGGCTACCGAAAGATCGGCCGCGAGCCCGACTATTACGAGGACGGCGCCACCGCCCTGCGTTACGAAAAGACGCTGCGCGGCGATGTCCCGACCAGTACCGGGGTGCCGTTTTACCAGCAGACCTGCGAGTTCACCTGCGGTCCGTGCTGCCTGATGATGGCAATGGCCAATTTCAATTCCGGCTTCGTGCCCGATCCGGTCATGGAAATACGCCTGTGGCGCGAGGCGACCACGGTATTCATGATGTCGGGGCCGGGCGGCTGCGAGCCTTTCGGCCTGGCGGTTGCCGGCTATGAAAGTGGGCTTGCCGCCGAGATCTTCGTATCCTTTCACGGCGCGCTGTTCCTGCAGTCGGTGCGCAGCGAGGACAAACGCCGGGTGATGGAGCTCGCCCAGGTCGACTTCCGCCAGCGCGCGGAACTTTACGGCATCCCGGTGAATTACCGTCCGTTCGGCATCGAAGACATCCGCGCTGCCCTTGCCGAGGGCAAGCTGGTGCTGGTGTTGATCAGCGGCTTCCTGATGTTCGGCAAGAAGGTGCCGCATTGGGTGCTGGCCATCGGCGACGACGGCGACCATATCCTCATCCACGATCCTTGGGTCGAAGACGAAAGGCAGGAAACCATCCTCGACGCCGCCAACATTCCCGTGCCCTATGGCATCTTCATGAACATGGCTCAGTTCGGCCGCGACGGGTTGCGCGCCGCCATCAACCTGGGAAAACGCTGACACAATGACCTGGGTCATCCTAACAGGCAGGCAGAACGATCTCGACCAGGTGGCGACGCCGCACAAGATCATCACCAACCGCGACTATCTCGCGCATCCGGCGCTGTTTCGCGGCCAGCGGCCGAAGGTGATCAACCTGTCGAACAACTACGGCTATCAGAGTCGCGGCTACTATGCCTCGCTGCTCGCCGGATCGCGCGGTCACAAAGTGATCCCGACCGTCGAGACCATGATCGATCTGTCGGAGCGCAAGCTCTATGAGCATGCATTGCCGGAACTCGAGCTCGCGCTCAATAAATGCCGCAAGGATCTCGACGGAACCTTTCCGACGAAGGTCGCCGTCTTTTTCGGCATCGGGCCCTCGAAAGTTTGGGACCGGTTCACCAAGCTCTTGTTCGACTGGTTTCGCGCGCCGGCGCTCGAGGTCCACATCAAGGACAGCGCCGAATGGGCTTCGATCCGCAAGATCGGCTTCCTGCCGCTCGCGCGCATGAGCGAGGAGCAGGAAGAAGTCTTCCTGCAATGCCTGGAGACCTACACCAACCGCGAGTGGCGCGACACCAAGGGGCGCACGCCGGCGCGCTACACGTTCGCGACGCTCGTCGATCCGCATGAGGAATTGCCGCCTTCGGAGATTTCGTCCCTGCGCTACTGGGCGAGGATCGCGGAGAAGATGGGCGTCGAGGTCGAGCCGATCACCAGGAAGGATTTGGCCAAGCTTGCCAATTACGACGCGCTGTTCATCCGCGAGACGACATCCATCTCCAACCACACCTACCGTTTCGCGCGCCGCGCCCAGCAGGAGGGCATGCCGGTGATCGACGACCCGCTGTCCATGATCCGCTGCACCAACAAGGTCTATCTCAACGAGCTGATGACCTACAACAAGGTGCCGGTGCCGCCGACGGTGATGATTGCCGGCACCTCCGATCTGGAGCTCGCCGCCCAGACGCTGGGCTTTCCGCTGGTGCTGAAAATCCCGGACTCATCCTTCTCGCGCGGTGTCAAGAAATGCGAGAACCTTGCCGATCTGACAAAGCTGGCGACCGAGTGGCTGGAGGATTCCGATCTCCTCATCGCGCAGAAATTCATCCCCACAGAATATGATTGGCGCGTCGGTGTGCTCGGCGGCCAACCGCTGTTTGCCGTGCATTACCTGATGGCCAAAAAACACTGGCAGATTGTCAACCACAAGGCCAACGGCAAGCCCGATCAGGGCGGCATCAAGACCTTCACGCTGAAGCAGACGCCGCCGCACGTGGTCGAGACGGCGGTCAAGGCGGCGCGCTGCATCGGCGACGGGCTCTACGGCGTCGACCTCAAGGAAACCAAGGACGGCGTCTTCGTCATCGAGGTCAACGACAACCCCAATCTCGACCATGGCTGGGAGGATTCCGGCGAGAAGGACGAACTCTGGGTGCGGCTTACGCAATGGTTCCTGGAACGCCTGGAGCGCACTGGCCGCTAAAGCATTTTGCAACCGGACGGGATCGCCTGGCGTCGCTGAATACGGCTAAGACAATCAACTGAATGGGGGCAAGATGCTGTTTTTGGTGATCGAGGATTTTCGCGGCTGCGACCGCAAGGAAATCTACCGGCGTTTCCGCGATCGGGGCCGGCTGAAACCGGACGCGCTTGTCGTTCACCATAGCTGGATCGCAGGCGACATGAGCCGCTGTTTCCTGCTGGTCGAAGCCGATGACGTCACGCTGCTGCAGCATTGGGTCATCGAATGGGCCGATCTGGTGGAGTTCGAGATCGTTCCGGTAGCCACCAGCAAGGACATGGTCGCGGCCCTGGCCGGACATCTCTGACTGCTAGGCACCGAGCGCCGGCGACCTGACCGCGCGCACGCATTCCGCGATCAGCCACTCGCGGAACGCCGCCACGACGTCGCGCCTTGCGCTGCGTTCGGGGATCGTCAGGCAATAAGGCTGGCGCAATTCCAGCGCTCGGGCAACCGGCCGGACCAGCCTGCCATCTTCCAGCGCTCGAGCGCAGTAGATGCCTTGCGCCAGCGCCACGCCCAATCCCGACATGGCGAGATCGAGTGCGGCCCGCGACGAGTTGGCCGAAAGCCCGCGCTGGGCCGACCGGCCCGGCGCGATGCCCGCCGCCTCGAGCCAGTTGCGCCAGGACGGAAAGGCGGCACCGGTCGGACCCCAATCGGTGTGGATCAACGGCAAGCCGGCGAGAGTTTCCGGCTTGGCTGCGCCGGCAAGGCTGGGCGCGCAGACCGGATAGACCGCATCCCGGGCGATCGCCCCGGTCGGGTGCTCGCGATAGTGCGGGCCGTAGGATAGCCGGATGTCGACCATCTCATGGTCGAACGGCACAGGGTCGTCCTCGCCTCTCAGCGAAATATCCGCGGCGCCGTGGCTGGCGACAAAGCCGGCGAGGCGTTCGGAAAGCCAGCCCATCGCCATCGAAGGCGGCACCGAGATGACGAGCCTCGGCCGGAACGCATCGCCGCTTACATCCCGCGCGACGCTGCCGATTTCCTGGAAGGCCATGGTAAGCCTCGGCAACATCTCGACGCCGGCTTCGGTGAGCACGACGCGCCGGTTGACGCGGTGGAACAACCTGCGGCCCATCTGTTCTTCCACGGTGCGGATGAGCTGGCTGACCGCCGCCGCCGAAATCGACAGCTCTTCCGCCGCTGCGGCAAAGCTGCCGCTGCGCGCCGCCGCCTCGAAGGCTTGAAGTCCGCGCAGGGAGGGAAGTGCGACCATGGCGACCGAAAAGATAAGCTGAGCTTATCTATTTTGCAGAATTCCGTCCTTCGGGCACCTTCTCCCCGTTGAACGGGGAGAAGGGAACGCTGCGCTACATCCGCACCCGTTCAGCCTTCGGGTCGTACATCGGCCTCAACGATGCTTCCGCGGCGAAGCGTTCGCCGGCGATCTCGACCTCGTAGGATGAGCCCAGCACATCCGCCTCGCTCTCGCTCTTGCAGGGCACATAGCCGAGCCCGATCGCGCCGCCGAGATGATGGCCGTAATTGCCCGAGGTGATCGGCCCGACGATTTTGCCGTCGCGCAGGATCGCCTCGTTGTGGAATAACAGCGGCTGCGGGTCCTTGAGGCGGAACTGCACCAGCCTGCGGTTGAGACCTGCTTCCTTCTTCCTGAGCACCGCGTCACGGCCGATGAAGTCGCTCTTGGCCGTCTTCACCGCGAAGCCAAGGCCTGCCTCCAGCACATGGTCCTCGTCGGTGATGTCGTGGCCGAAATGGCGGAAGGCCTTTTCGATGCGGCAGGAATCCAGAGTATGCAGGCCGCAGAGCTTCAGCCCGACATCGGCGCCGGCTTCAATGATCGCCTCGAAGACATGGGCGGCCTGATCGGTCGAGACATAGAGTTCCCAGCCGAGCTCGCCGACATAGGTAACGCGATGGGCACGGGCCAACCCCATGCCGATCTCGATCTCCTGGCAAGTGCCGAACGGATTGGCCTGGTTGGAAAAATCGTTGGGGCTCACCTTCTGGATCAGCTTTCGCGAATCGGGGCCCATCAGGCAGATGACGGCTTCGGCAGCGGTTACATCGGTAATGACGACGAATTCGTCGGCGACGTGCCGCCTCAGCCAGGCGAGGTCGCGCTGCAAGGTGGCGCCCGGCACGACGAGGAAATAGCCGGTCTCCGAGAGCCGCGTCACGGTGAGGTCGCTCTCGATGCCGCCTTTGGCGTTGAGCATCTGCGTGTAGACGATCTTGCCCGGTTGGACGTCCATGTCATTGGCGCAGAGCCGTTGCAGGAAGGCACAGGCGTCGCGGCCTTCGACGCGGATCTTGCCGAACGAGGTCATGTCGAACAGGCCGACGCCGTTGCGCACGGCGAGGTGTTCCTCGCGCTGGTTGTCGAACCAGTTCTGCCGCTTCCAGGAATAGCGGTATTCGCGCTCCTGTCCTTCGCGGGCAAACCAGTTGGCGCGCTCCCAGCCGGCCACCTCGCCGAAGACGGCGCCGCGCGCCTTCAAGTGCTCATGCAAGGGCGAGCGGCGCACGCCGCGCGATGTCGCCATCTGGCGGTAGGGGAAATGATCGGCGTAGAGCAGGCCGAGCGTTTCGGAGACGCGTTCCTTGAGGTAGCGACGGTTCTTCTGGAAGGGCTGGGCGCGGCGGATGTCGACCTCCCAGAGATCGAAGGGCGCCTCGCCGTCATTGATCCACTGCGCCAGGGCCATGCCGGCCCCGCCGGAGGAAACGATGCCGATCGAATTGTAGCCGGTCGCCATCCAGTAGCCGGAGAGTTCCGGCGCCTCGCCGAGATAGTAGCGGTCGTCGGGAGTAAAACTCTCGGGGCCGTTGAAGAAGGTGTGGATGCCGGCCGTGCCCAGCATCGGCATACGGTTGACGCCCATTTCGAGGATCGGCTCGAAATGGTCCATGTCCTCGGGCAGCTGGTCGAAGCAGAAATCTTCGCGAATGCCGTCCATGCCCCAGGGTTTCGCCACCGGCTCGAAGGCGCCGAGCATCATCTTGCCAGCGTCCTCCTTGTAGTAGGCGCACTCGTCCGGCACGCGCAGCACCGGCAGGCGGGTGAGGCCGGGGATGGGCTCGGTGACGAGGTAGAAATGCTCGCAGGCGTGCAGCGGGATGGTGACGCCGTTCTGCCGGCCGAACTCGCGCGCCCACATACCGGCGCAGTTGACGACGATGTCGGTCTCGATCGTGCCCTGGTCCTCGCCCTGAGCCCAGGAGACACCGGAGACGCGGCCATTCCTGGTGTGGACCTTGGTGACCTTCACGTTCTCGATAACCGTCGCTCCGCGTTGCCGCGCGCCCTTGGCCAGCGCCATGGCGATATTGGCGGGGTCGCACTGGCCGTCGAGAGGCAAATGCACCGCGCCGGCCACATCGGAGACGTTGAGATGCGGGTACATCTCCTTGACTTCGGTTGGCGAAATCTCGCGCACGTCGACATCGAAGGCGCGGGCCAGCGAAGCCTGCCTATAAATTTCATGCTTGCGTTCGTCGGTCAGCGCCACGGTGATCGAGCCGACCTGGCGCATGCCGGTGCCGACGTCGGTCTCCGCCTCGAGCTTGACGTAGAGGTCGGCCGAGTATTTCGCCAGCCGGGTCATGTTCTGCGAGGCGCGCAACTGGCCGATCAGGCCGGCGGCGTGCCAGGTCGTGCCCGAGGTGAGCTGCTTGCGCTCAAGCAGCACGATGTCGGTCCAGCCGAGCTTGGCCAGATGATAGGCGACCGAGCAGCCGGAGACGCCGCCGCCGATAATGACCGCGCGAGCTTTGGTTGGAATGGTTTTGGTCATGCGGCCTCGCGGCGGTAGTCGGAAGCGAAGCGGCGCACGCGAAGCGCTGCTTCCTGAAGGACAGGTTCAGGCTGGCAGAGGCTGATGCGGATGTGGCCGGCGGCGGCCTCGCCGAAGCTGGAGCCAGGCATCACGCCGATCTTCTCCTTGTCGAGCAGCGCCCAGGCGAATTTCTCGTCGTCGGGCTCGATGGCCGATATGTCGAGCATGACATACATGCCGCCTTCGGAGCCGCGCACGGTGACTTCATTTGCGCCGCGAATGGCGTCGAGGAACACGGCGCGGCGCCCGGCGTAACGCTCGGCTATTTCGTCCACGCCGTAGTGGTTTTCAAGCGCCTCGGCGCAAGCGATCGAGATGAAGGCCGGCAGGCCGTAGGTGGTCACCAGGTTGAGATCGGTCATCAGCGCGATCATCGCCTTCGGGCCGGTGAGCCAGCCCATGCGCCAGCCGGTCATGCCGTGGCTTTTCGACATGGAATTGATGACCAGCGTGCGCTCGGACATGCCGGGCAGCGAGCGCGGCGAGATGTGCTCGCCGCCGCCAAGCGTCCAGTAGACCTCGTCGGACAGCAGCCAGAGATCGTGCTCCTTGCAGATTTCGGCCAATTGCTCGAGCCGTTCGCGCGAATAGACTGCGCCTGTCGGGTTGTTCGGGGTGTTGATCAGGATGGCGCGCGTGTTGGGCCTGAGCGCCGCGCGGATCCTGTCGGCGCGCGGCTGAAAACCGTCCTCGGCCGGCGTCTCGACCATGGTGAAGCCGGCGCCGGCGGCGCTGAAGGTGTTGGGGTAGGTGGCATAATAAGGCGCGACGACGATGGCGTGATCGCCGGGGTCGAGCACGCCCTGCACGGCGGCGTAGAGCGCGCCCTGACCGCCGGCCGTGGCGATGACCTCGTCGGGTTCCGTCAGGACCCCAGTGCAGGCGGAGGAGGCCGCTGCCATCGCCTTGCGCAGGCGCGGCAGGCCGGGAAGGGGCGTGTAGTGGTGATTGCTGCCGCGGACGGCGTTGACGCAGGCCTCGATCGTTTGCGACGGCGTGTCGAAATCATGGTCGCCGACCGAGAGCACGATGATGTCCTCGCCGGCTGCCCTGCGGGTCCAGGCGGCGAAATGGACTTCCCAGCCGTCCTTGCCCGATGGCACGATGCCGGTAATGCGCTTTGATGGTTTTGGCATCAGGCTGCTCCCGAGATGTGATGGCCGGCCTGAATGAGCCGGTCGCGTAGCGCAGCGATGTGCGCCGGCCCGACCTCGCAACAGCCGCCTACAATGCTGGCGCCAGTCTCGACCCAGCCCATCGCCTGGTCGGCATAGGCGTTCGGATCGAGATCATGGCGCGCGTGCAGCACGTCGACCGTGCCGCCATGCTTGAGCGCCTCGACCGAGGTGAAGCCATTGGCATAGGCGCCAACCGGACCGCCGAGGGCCAGCAGTTCCGGCAATGCGGCGGCAATGGCTTCGGGCCGGCAGCAGTTGAGCAGCCGTGCCGCCACCGGCAGATCGCCGAGGGCGTTAGCCGCGGCGGCAATGCTCTCGCCGCTGCGCAGGCGGGGCGTGCCGTGGTCGGCGAGAGTCCAGGATACCCAGACCGGCTTGCCGCTCTCGCATGCCGCGGTAGCCGCCGCGCGAGCCTCTTCGGCGGAAGCCATGGTCTCGCACAGGAATAGATCGACGCCTTCTGCCTGCTCGGCGACGATGCGGCGGTAGATGCCGAGCGTCTCCTCGAAGGAGATGGTCAGCGCCGGCGCGTAGCTGCCGAAGAGAGGCGAGAGGCAGCCGGCGATGGCGGCTTCACCCGCTTCGTCGCGCGCCTGCCGGGCGAGCTCGATGCCGCGCTTCTGCAGAGGCTTAAACAGCTCTTCCGCGCCCTCACGCGCCAGGCGCTCGGGCGTGGCCGAATAGGTGTTGATGGTGATGACGCGAGCGCCGGCACGGATGAATTCCGCATGCAGGTCGCGCACCAGTTCCGGTTCGTCGATCAGCACTCTGGCCGACCACAAAGGCGTCGGTTCGGACTGACTGCGACGGACCAACTCCTGGCCCATGCCGCCATCGGTAAGAATGACGGATGTCATGCTCTCAACCTTTCGTTCTTCGGATCCCACAGCGGCTCGTCCTTCTGCACCACCGCCTTGAAACGGTCGCCGAAGATTTCGACCTCGACCGCCGTGCCGGGCTCGGTCAGGTCGGAACGCAGCATGCCGAGCGCGATCGACTTGTCGACGCGATGGCCCCAGCCGCCCGACGTCGTCTCGCCGACAATCTTGCCGTCATGCCAGAGCGTCGACATATAGGGCGCGTCGCAATCGCCGGGGTTTTCTACGACCAGCGTGACGAAGCGCTTCTTCACGCCCTGCTGCCTTTCGTTGAGCAGCGCCGCCTTGCCGCGGAAGTCGGGCTTGTCCCATTTGACGAAGCGTTCGAGCCCGCCCTGCAGGATCGAATAGTCGGTCGAGAGGTCGCCTTTCCAGGCGCGGTAGCCTTTTTCCAGCCGAAGCGAATCCAGCGCGTACATGCCGAAGGGCTTTAGGCCATGCCTCTGGCCGGCGGCCCAGACCGCGTCGAAGACGGTAGCCGTGTCCGCGACCTTGGTGTGGATCTCCCAACCGAGCTCGCCGGCGAAGGAGACGCGCACCAGCTTCGCCCAGCGGCCGGCGATGGTCGTCTCCTGATGCGTCAGCCAAGGCAGGGAGAGATCGGCGTCGCAGACGTCAGCAAGGATAGCGCGCGAGTTCGGGCCGGCGAGAATCTGGGTTGAGTATTCCTCCGTGCGATCGGTCAGCCTGAAGGCCGCATCGGCCGGCATGCGCGAGTTCAACCATTCGAAGTCATGCCACTGCGCGACGGCCGCGGTGATTAGCGTCATCTGGTCCTCGCCATGACGCACGACCGACATTTCGGTAACGATGCGGCCCTTATCGTCCGCGAAATAAACCAGGCCGATGCGGCCGGGCTTGGGCACGAGGCCGGTGACCTGCAGGGCCAGCCATTCGGCGGCGCCCGGACCTTCGAGGTTGAAACGCGAGAAGCCGGGCAGGTCGAGGATGCCGGCTGCGTCGCGCACAGCCAGGCATTCCTCGCGAACGCGCTGCTGCCATGGCCCATCGCGGCGGAAAGTCAGCGTTGATTCTTCCGAAATGTCGTCGCCCGGTTGCGCGTACCAGGTGGCGCGCTCCCAGCCATTATAAGCGTCGAACTGGCCACCCCGCGCTTTGACGCGCTCATGCAGCGGCGAGTGCTTGCGGTCGCGGCCGGCCGGCCAGGCGTGGCGCGGGAACTGGATGGCGTATTCGTTGCCGTAGATCTCCATGCCCTTGGCAACGCAATAGTCGGGTGCCGAAGCAAAGGCGGTGAAGCGGCGCGGATCACAGGACCACATGTCCCATTCGGTCTGGCCCTCGGTCACCCATTCGGCCAGCACCTTGCCGGCGCCGCCACCTTGCGCAATGCCGAAGGTGAAGACGCAGGCCTCGAAAGCGTTCGGCACGCCGGGCATCGGACCGATCAGCGGATTGCCATCCGGCGCGTAAGGTATCGGCCCGTTGATCACCTTGGAAAGGCCTGCGGTACCGATGATCGGCACACGGGCAACGGCGTCGGCAAGGTAATGCTCGAGACGGTCGAGATCGTCCGGGAAAAGCTGGAAGGAAAAATCCTCCGGCATCGGATCGTTGTGGCCGACCCAATGCGCGCGGCAATTGCGCTCATAGGGACCGAGATTCATGCCGGTCTTTTCCTGGCGCAGGTAGTAGGAGGTGTCGACGTCGCGCAGCAACGGCAGTTTCTTGCCCTGTTCCTTGGTCCATGCGGCCAGCTCGGGGATTTCCTCGAACAGGATATATTGATGGCTCATCACCATCATCGGCACTTCGCGGCCGAACATTTTTCCAACTTCGGCGGCGCGATAGCCGGCGGCATTGATCACGATCTCGCAGCGGATCTCGCCCTGCGGCGTCGCCACCACCCATTCGCCGTTTTCGCGGCGAACGCCGGTGACCGGGCAGAAGCGGATGATTTTCGCGCCCATGTCGCGCGCACCCTTGGCAAGCGCCTGCGTCAATTGCGCGGGATCGATGTCGCCGTCGCTCGGGTCGTAGACCGCGCCTTTCAGCTCATGCGTCTCGATGAAGGGGTAACGGCGCTTGATCTCGTCGAGGCCGACGACGTCGATGTCCATGCCTTGATAGCGGCCCATGCCTTTGGCGCGCTGGAACTCCTGCATGCGCTCCTTGGTGTGGGCGAGCCGCAACGAGCCGGTGACATGGTAGTTCATCGGATAGTCGACCGCGTCGGCGAGGCCCCGGTAGAGCTCGGTAGAATAGCGCTGCATGTTCATCAGCGACCAGGACGACGAGAAGGTCGGCACGTTGCCGGCCGCGTGCCAAGTCGAGCCGGAGGTCAGCTCGTTCTTTTCCAAGAGCACGCAGTCGGTCCAGCCCGCCTTGCAAAGGTGGTAAAGTGAGGAGGCGCCAACGACACCGCCTCCGATGATCACCACGCGTGCCGTGGTCGGCAAACCGGCCATGTTCTCCTCCAACGTCCAAAGCGCGTCGGGACGCGCTTTTGATTCTTTGTTTCACGCAGGCCCTGTCCCAAAGACCGCTGCACAGTTTTGGGCGCCATGCATTTGGTTCAGTACACCGGTGGCGAAACCACCCAGATGACGACCGCCGGCTCGGCGCCAGGATTGCGCCAGCGGAACGGCTTGCCTTCGAAGCGGAACGAGTCGCCTTCGCTGAGCCGATGCCAGACGCCACCGATCTCGAGTTCGAAAGTGCCCGACGCGACGTAGCCCGCTTCCTCGGTCGGACGCCGTGCTTCGGTGTTCAGTTCCGCGCCCGGCGCGAAGACCGAGCGCAGCATCTCGAAGCTACCGCCAAGATCGGGCGACAGAAGCTCCTCCACGAGGCCCGATTCGCTTGTGCCAAGCGAGCGGCGGCTGCCGGCGCGCACAACCACGCCGCGCTCCTCTTCGGCAGGCACATCATGGCTAAAGAACAGGCTAAGCGGCACTCCGAACAGTTCGGCGAAGGCCCGCAGATCACCAAGCGAAGGGACCGACAGGCCGCGCTCGACCTGGCTGACCCAACCTACCGAGCGGTCGAGCTTCAGAGCGATCTCGGCAAGCGTCAACCCGCGGGCCTTGCGCAGTGCGCGGATGTCGCCGGCCAGCAGCCGCTCGCCATTGTCCTGCTCCGATCTGATGGCGGTCGAGGTCACCCGCTCCTCGTGAAAAAATCTGCTCAAATTTCATGAAAAAGCAAGCGCATGAAAAAATCAAGTGAATTTTCATGCTACGCAAGATTTGCTTGCGCCATTTTGGCGGTTGATGCAAAGCCTCGCCATCGAACGGCGAGTGGGGCGTCCGGTCGAGGACCAGTTAGTTATTTGTGTCTGCCTATGGTCGTTGCGGGAATCGGGTTGCCGGGTCCAGCCATGCGTGAAGGGACGGCCCATGCTGGAGAAGAATAACCGGAGCGCGCTCGACGCAGCGATCGTCGACGAGGCGATCATGTCGCGCCGGTCGGTACGCGCGTTTTTGCCCGACATGGTCGACGACAGCACAATCCGCGCCATCCTGACGGTCGCGGCAAGGGCACCCTCGGGCACCAACATGCAGCCCTGGCGTGTCTATGTGACCAAGGGCGAGGTGAAGCGGCGCATCAGCGACGCCATCCTCAATTCGGGCATCCGCGCCGAAAAGGCCGAATGGGACGAGTACCGTTACTATCCCGACCAGTTCTTCGAGCCCTATCTCAGCCGGCGTCGCGCCAACGGTTTCGGTCTCTACGGCGCGATCGGCATCGGCCGACGCGAAGTCGACAGGATGCGGGCGCAGCACGACCGCAACTTCGTCTTCTTCGACGCGCCGGTCGGCCTGATCTTCACGGTCGACCGGCGGCTGAACAAGGGCTCGTGGATCGACTACGGCATGTTTCTGCAGAACATCATGGTCGCGGCACGGGGCAGGGGCCTGCATACCTGTCCGCAGGCGGCTTTCGCGCCCTATCACCGGCAGATCCGCCCGGTGCTCGACATTCCCGACGAGGAGATCGTGGTCTGCGGCATGGCACTCGGCTATGAGGACACGTCCAAGCCCGAGAACGAATTCCGCACCGACCGCGCGCCGCTCGAAGACTGGGTGACGTTCGCGAAGTAGCTCCGGCGCGGACCGCAGCCCGATGTGCTAATCCGTGCTGATATGCCCGCCATGGCCGCTGACATGGGCACCGTCCTGCGGGGTGAGCCTGAAATAGGCGAGCAGCGCGCAAAGCGTGATCAAGCCTTCGACAACGAACAGGAGCCGGTAGTCGTTGACGCTCGCCTGGCCGCCGCCGGCGAGCAGTGAGAGCATCGCAGCGGCCAGACCGACGCTGATCGCCACCGCCAGTTGCCAAAGGATGTAGTATAGGGCGCTGAAGCGCGAGAGCTGCTCGGGCGCGATGTCCGAGTAGGCGAGGTTGCCGGTCGAGGCCCACTGCACCGAACGGAAAAGGCCGAAGGCGAAGATGTAGGCAAGCACGATCCAGGTAGGCGTGCTTTCCTGCATCAAGGCAAAACCGGCGACCAGCAGGGCGGCGATCGGCGTGTTGACGATCAGAACCCGCTTGAAGCCGAAGCGGTTCAAGATGCGCGGCATGAAGAACCGCATAAGCAGCGAGCCGATCGCCGCGACGAAGGTCAGCGATCCGGCCTGCACCGCGCTCATGCCGAAGCCGAGCTGGAACATCAGCGGCAGCAGGAAGACAACGGAGCTTAGCCCTATCGTGTCGAGCCCGCCGCCGGTCAGAAAGCTGATGCGGAAGGTGCGGATACGCAGCAGATTGAGGTCGAGCAAAGGGTTTCGGGCCCGCAGACAATAGAAGGCGGCGACGGTGAGGATGGCGATTGCCAGGCCAAGCTCGACGCCGATAATGCTGGCGGCGGCGTCCTTCGCGGCAAGCGAATCCATGCCGAAGACGAGCAGCGCCATGCCGCCGCCGACTAGCAGGAAGCCGGGAAAATCGAAGGGCGTGCGGACCGGCTTGGTGGTCGTGGGGAACAGCGAGGCCGCGAGCAACGCGGCCGTCAGCGCGATCGGTATGTTGATGTAGAAGATCCAGCGCCACGAGACGTAAGTGGTCAGCGCGCCACCGACGAGGGGCCCGACCAGCGGGCCGGACTGGCCGGCGAGCGAAATATACATGTTGATCCTGAGCGTGCGGTCGCGCGGAAAGCTCGACAGGATCACGACCTGCCCGAGGCTGCCCATCAGCGCACCGCCGAAGCCCTGCAGCGCGCGAGAGCCGACCAGCATCCAGATGTTTTCCGACAGGCCGCAGAGGGCCGAGGCGCTGGCGAAGACCAGCAGCGCAAAGCAATAGACGTTGCGCAGGCCGAAGCGGTCGGCCAGCCAGCCGCCGAGCGGCATCGTGACGATGAGGCTCGCGACATAGACGGTGATCAAAAGCCCGAGCTGGCTGGGCGGGCGGCCCAGGCTTTCGCCGATGCCGGGCAGCGCGGTCACAATGACATTCTGGTCGAGGCTGGTCATGAACACGCCGCAGGCGACGGTCGCCGGCAACAGCAGCGACGGGTCACCCGCCGGAGCAAAGCGGGTCGTGGCTGTCGCCGTAGTCTCTGCGGTCATGGAAGGATGTTGTCGAACCGGTTGCCTGAGGCTCCGAGAGCCCACGTTGCCTTATCTATCGTCTTCGCTGGCCCAAGGCTCAAGCAGCAGTTGTGGCCGTCGATAGTGCCACGCGCCGGCTGAACCAATCCCCGAGTGCTGCCTGCTCAGAAGCAATTCGGCACGGAAAACCGCCGCGCAATTTTCCTGGAATTGCGCTCAGTGCACCTCGTAGCCGACTTCCTCGCTCGCGTGGCACAAGGCCTTCCAAAAGGAGCGCGCGAAGGAGCGGAACACATAGATGTCAAATTGGTCGCCACCGGTGCGCTGGATCTGTGCAAAGACATCGTGGTGGTTGGTCGAGCGGCCGGCGCCGAGCGGCAAGGCCGGCAAGGCGAAGTCGATAGCGAAGAGTTTCGCCATCACCCACTCCGCTTTGGGCCCAGAAATGCGAATCGCGGTACGGCCATGCGAGAGATCGGTAATCGTGCCGATGGAGGGCGTGATGAGGCCCGTGAACGCGGAAGCCAAGCCCTCGGCCTCGTCAACCACCGTGAATTTGCCCGGCGCGAATCCGAACGCGGCTTTCGCGCCGTTGACGACGCCGCCGCCGGCTCCATCCGGCAGGGCAAGGCCTGTCATCTTGTATATGCCGGACATCAGCCGCTTCTCCTCGCCCGGCCATGCTGCGAGCTGCAGGATCGAGCCCGGCCGCGTTTCGGACAGGATAACGTCAACGCCATGCTCGAAATTGCCGTGCGAGCCTGGATGATAGACCGGTTCAAGCGGCGACAGGCGCTCAGGCAATTGCCGCCCGGGAAGTTGTCGTTCAACCATGCATGCGGCTCCCGTCCGGATTGTAGAAATGGTTGGAGACGATCTCGACCGGCCCGAACCGGTTGCGCAGCGGATCGGAGACGAAGGCGCGCGTGCCGTGGCGCCCCTTGCCGCCTTTGACCAGCGCAAGCGCTATGTATTTGCCGAGCGCCGGCGAATAGCAGCAGGCGGTGATATGACCGATCGAATCGTGCGGGTTCTCTGCGTCCAGTTCCTCGACGATATGTCCGCCACCGTTGAGCGCGCGGTTGTCGAGAGCGATCAAGCCGACCAGTTCCAGCCGGTCCGGAGCGATCAGCCCTTCGCGGTCCATCATGGCGGAACCGATGAAGGGCTTCTTCTTCGACAGCATCCAGTCGAGATGCAGGTCGCGCGCCGTGGTGCGGCCGTCGATCTCCGCGCCGGTGACGTGGCCCTTCTCGATGCGCATGGTGCCAAGCGCCTCGAGCCCGTAGGCGACCAGGCCGAAAGGCTTGCCGGCCTCGATGAGAGCCTCC
Organism: Mesorhizobium sp. WSM3879; assembly: GCF_002294915.1. Classification (NCBI taxonomy): domain Bacteria; kingdom Pseudomonadati; phylum Pseudomonadota; class Alphaproteobacteria; order Hyphomicrobiales; family Phyllobacteriaceae; genus Mesorhizobium; species Mesorhizobium sp. WSM3879. Next base: position 45,695 of record NZ_NSFZ01000010.1, read on the forward strand.
CAAACGCGTATTCCATAGCCGGCGCCGGAATAGACCTCGAAGGCCATCTCGCCGGAGAAGGAGAGGCGGCAGATCATCACCGGCACGCCGGCGATCTCACCGTGCACAATGCCCATGAAGGGAAGCGCGGCGTTGTCGACGGCCGTGCCCTTCACGCAGGCAGCAAGGATCGCCCTGGCTTTCGGTCCCCCGATCGCGGCCCCCGCCCACTCGTCGGTGACGGAGGTGACGGTGACCTTCAGTTCCGGCCAGATCACGTCGAGGAAATATTCCAGATGCTGCATCACCTTGCCGGCATTGGCGGTGGTGGTGGTCATCAGGAAATCCTGTTCGCCAAGCCGCCATGTGGTGCCGTCGTCGAAGGCAAGCCCATCCTCGCGCAGCATCAGACCGTAGCGGGCCTTGCCGACCGCGAGGGTGGAAAACATGTTCGTGTAAACGCGGTCGAGGAATTCCGCCGCATCCGGGCCCTGAACGGCGATCTTCCCAAGCGTCGAGACATCGACGATGCCGGCGCTCTCACGCGTTGCCGCGGCCTCGCGGACATAGGCCTGCTCGACCGTCTCGCCGGCGAGACCGTAGATCATCGGGCGGTACCAGAGACCGGCCGCATACATGGTTGCGCCGTTGTCGATGTGCCAGTCGTGCATCGGCGTGAGCCGCTCGGGCTTCAGGTCGCCGAAGCGCTCGGCCGCCAGCGAGCCGATCGACACGGCCGTGTAGGGCGGCCGGAACCGCGTCGTACCGACTTCGGGGATCGGCTTGCCCAGCGTCTCGGCCATGATGGCGAGGCCCGGCACGTTGGAGTTTTTGCCCTGGTCGGTCGCCATGCCGAGCGTTGTGTAGCGCTTCAGATGCTCGACCGAGACGAAGCCCTCGCGGTGCGCGAGCCGCACATCCTCGGCGGTCACGTCGTGCTGGAAATCGACGAAGCTTTTGCCCTTGGCCTTGATCTCGAAGACCGGTGCCGGATCCGGTTCGCCGGCGACGGCCTCGACGACGAGTAGCGGAGCGGAGGACGCGCTTCCGCCGGCGGCCTGAAGGCCAGCCGCGCGGCCTTCGGCAATGGCTTCCGCGGTCGTGAAACTGCCGGTGAAGGCGCCGGCGCCGATCCAGCGCTGCGTCGGCTGCGGCGGCAGGAAGGCCTGCCTGGCAGGGTTCCATATGGCCCTGGCTCCAGCCTGGCTGGCGAGATGGATCGTCGGTGACCAGCCACCCGACATCAACAGGCAGTCGGCATGGATGCTGCGCTCATCGCCGCTCAGCGCGCCGTTCATCAATTCGAAGCGCCGCACCTTGAGACCGGTGAGCGCCTTGCCGCCTTCGGTCGCAACCACGGCATGGCCGGCAAGCAGCTCTGCTTCGGCCTGGCTCGCCAGCCTGCTCATCTCGTTCGACACGTCGCTGCGGACATCGACGATGGCGACGACGGCGGCCCCGGCCTTCTTCAGTGCAACGGCGGAACGATAGGCGCTGTCATTGTTGGTGAACAGTGCGATGCGTTCACCGGGCAGCACGCCATATTCATTGGCGTAGCGTTCGGCCGCATGCGCCAGCATGACGCCCGGACGATCGTTGCCGGGGAATACCAGCGGACGCTCGAAGGAGCCGGTGGCGAGAACCACCGTTTTGGCGCGGATCGCCCAGTAGCGCTGGCGCGGCTCGCCCTTGGCCGGAACTTCCTTGTGGTCCGTCACCCGTTCGAGCGCGGCCAGCGTGTTGCCGTCGTAATAGCCCCACACCGTCGTGCGCGGCAGAAGGCGGACATTGTCATTGCCTTCGAGCTGGCCGACGATGCGCGCCGCCCAGTCGGCTGCCGACGCCCCGTCGATGGTTTCGCCCGACCAGTTGGCGGAGCCGCCGAACTTTGCTTCGAGCTCGGCCAGGATCACGCGGGCGCCCTGGTCGGCCGCGGCCTTCGCCGCCATCAGCCCGGCCGGGCCGGAACCGACGACCAGCACGTCGCAGAAGGCGTTCATGCGCTCGTAGCGCGAGGTATCGGGCGCGGTGCCGGCTCTGCCGAGGCCGGCGGCGCGGCGGATGAAATGCTCGCAGAACATCCAGAAGCGCGTGCCTTTCAACGGGCCGATCACCGGTCCCATGAAGGTCTTGTAATAGAAGCCGGCCGACAGGAGCTTGCCGCCGAGCTGGTTGAGCGCGCCGATATCCCAGGCGAGCGAGGGGGAGCGGTTCTGGCTGACCGCGACGAGCCCGTCATAGATCTCGACCATGGTGGCGGAAATGTTGGGCTCGCGCACCTCGCCGCGCAGCACCGTCACCAGAGCGTTCGGTTCCTCGACGCCGGCGGCGAGCAGGCCGCGCGGGCGATGGTATTTGAACGAACGGCCGAACAGCGTCACGCCGTTGGCGAGCAGCGCCGAAGCGAGCGTGTCGCCGGCGTGTCCGGTATAGCGCGCGCCGTCGAAGGTGAAGCGGATGGTGCGCAGCCGGTCGATGCGGCCGCCGGTTTCTGTGCGGCGAGGGCTCACTGGTGGCCTCCCGCTTTGTGGCCCGCGGACTTGTGTCCGCCACGGGCAAAGGCAGTGCTCAGGATTTCATGGGTTAAGGTGTTTCGCACCACCCGCAGATGCGCGCGGCAGCCGCCGGAATGCTGCCAGATCTCATTGTGGTCGCCGGCCGGGTTCAGCCGGTCGTAGACATAGGCATTCCAGGCGTCGAGATCCTGCGAGGCCGGCTGCGGCCGCTCGCGGTTGCCGTCGCCCTGGTAGGTGAACTCAATGACATCGCGCGGGCCGCAATAGGGACAAGTGATCAGCATATGATTCGAAACCTAATGCAGCCGCGGCGTCGCGCCCTGGCCTTTGTCGTCGATGATGAGGCCGCGATAGAAACGGTCGAGCGTGAAGGGCGCGTTGAACTCGTGCGGCTCGTCCTTGGCGATGGTCCAGGCAAAGCACCAGCCTGAGGCTGGTGTCGCCTTGAAGCCGCCATAACACCAGCCGCAATTGAGATACATGCCGGGCAGCGGGCCGGCGGTGATGATCGGCGAACCGTCCATCGTCATGTCACAAAGCCCGCCCCAGGAGCGCAGCATGCGCACCCGCGCCAGGCCCGGGAACAGTGCCAGCATCTCGCTCATCACCTCGTCGACGACGGGCAGGCTGCCGCGCTGGGCATAGCTGTTGTAGCCGTCGAGGTCCCCACCGTAGACGAGGCCGCCCTTGTCGGATTGCGAGATGTAGAAGTGGCCCATGCCGAAGGTGAGCACGGTGCCGATGATCGGCTTCAGCGATTCCGAGACGAAGGCCTGCAGAACGTGGCTTTCGATCGGCATATGCGAAATGCCGGCAAGCTGCATGACTTGGCCGGTGCTGCCGGCCACCGCAAGCGCCACCTTCTTGGCGCGGATATCGCCGCGCGTCGTCGTCACACCGGTGATGCGGTCGCCGTCGCGCAGGAAGCCGGTGACCTCGCAATTCTCGATGATGTCGACGCCGCGCCGGTCGGCGCCGCGCGCATAGCCCCAGGCGACGGCGTCGTGGCGCGCGGTTCCGGCACGCGGCTGCATCAGCCCGCCAAGGATTGGAAATCGCGCCGAGCCCGAAACGTCCAGGGCCGGAACAAGTCGCTTGATCTCTTTGACGCTCATCAGCTCGGCGTCGACGCCGAGATGACGCATGGCATTGCCGCGCCTTGCATAGTCGTCGAGCTGAGCCGGCGTGTGCGCGAGGTTCAGGCAGCCCCGCTGCGAGAACATGACGTTGTAGTTGAGGTCATGCGACAGGTTCTCCCACAGCTTCATCGAATGCTCGTAGAAGCGGGTGTTCTGCGGCAAAAGATAGTTGGAGCGCACTGCCGTGGTGTTGCGGCCGACATTGCCCGAGCCCAGCCAGCCTTTTTCCAGCACAGCGACATTGGTGATGCCGTGCTCCTTGGCGAGGTAATAGGCGGTCGAGAGCCCATGGCCGCCGCCGCCGATGACGATCACATCATAGGAGGCCTTGGGGTCCGGCTTGCGCCAGGCCGGTTTCCAGTCCTGGTTGCCGTTGAGCGCGTTCTTGAGCAGCGAAAAGGCTGAGTATTCCGCCATTCTTCCTGTCGTCCTTTTGGTGCGAGCCGGCAGACTATAGAGCAGGCGAGAAGCGCAAAGCCAAGATTGCGCCATCGCTTTTCGACAGGCCGACTTCGATCCGCGCCGAGGCCCGCGGATGGAGACGTCTTGCCGCTTGATAGGCCGGTCTTTATCAAGGGCGGGATTTTCGAAGATTTTTCGGCCGTGAGTCGCCCGTCACGTCATGATTTTCCGACTGCTCCGCCTGATCCTGATCGCCATTGTCGCCGTCGCGGCGCAGTCCTCGCCCGGCGCGATGGCGCAGGCGATCGGCCAGGGCTCCACGCAGCTCATCGCCGACCAGACCAAGGCCATCCAGGATCTGACGGCCAAGACCGACGGACTGGAGAACAAGTTAAGCGCCCCAGACCAGGACGACGCCGGCCTTGTCGATATCCGCTTGCAGCTCGAGGATATTTCACGGGCAGCGCTGAACAGCGCGCTCGCGTTCCGATCACGCCTCAACGACATCAATGCGCGCATCCAGGTATTGGGGCCGCCGCCGGCCCAGGGGCAGCCGCCGGAGCCGGCGATCGTCGCCAACGAGCGCGCGGCGCTTACGGCCGAGAAGGCCGAGATCAACGCCGTGGTCGCCGGCGCGCAGAACCTGTCCATCCGCATCAGCGGGCTGGTCGACAGGATCGCCACGCTACGCAGTCAGCTTTTCCGCAGCGTTCTGACGAAACGCTACGAGTTGAGCGATGCGCTGAGCCCGCAGGCCTTTTCCGACGCGCACGACCAGTTCACCGGCCTCTATAAGGCGGTGGCGTCCTGGCTCACCTTCGCATTGAAGTTCAAGTTCCAGGCGATGCTTGCGGCGACGCTGATGGCGCTGGCGCTGGCGGCCGTGCTGCTGATCGGCGGCAGGCGTCTCTTCGGCCGCATCTTCGAGGCCGATGCTTCGGTCGAAGAGCCGTCGTACCTGAGCCGGCTTTCGGTGGCGTTCTGGTCGACGCTGCTGCCGACCGTGGCGCTCGGCGCGTTCCTCGCCTCGACCGTGTTCTTCTTCAACTATTACAACGTCCTGCGCGGCGACATCGGCGAATTCCTCAACGCGCTGCTCTCGGTCGTCGCGGTGGCGTTCTGCGTCAACCGGCTGACCAATGCCGCCCTTGAGCCGCGGCTGCCGAACTGGCGGCTTACTCCAGTGGCAACCGGACCGGCGCGTTGGCTGGTGCGGCTGGCCACCGCCATGGCCGTGGTCCTCGGCTTCAACTACTTCCTGTCCGTCGTCAACGAGAAGATGGGCTCGCCGCTGTCGCTGACGATCGCCAGGAGCTTCGTTGCCACCGTCATCGTGGGCGTCATCCTGATCCTGATGGGAGTGCTGAAGCCTTTCAGAGCGAGGGACGGCTCGTGGCGCCCGTGGCCGGCCTGGCTTCGCTTCATTGCCATCGGGCTCGGCGTCTCCACAATCGCCGCGGCACTGCTCGGCTATATCGGTCTTGCTCTTTTCGTCTCTATTCAGGTCGTCGTCACCGGCACCACGCTGATCACCGCCTATATCGGCTTCCTGTCGGCGCGGGCGATCGGCGAGGAGGGCGGTTTCGCCGACACTTCGGTCGGGCGCTGGCTGTCAGCCAATTCCAGCTATGAGGACACCGCGCTCGACCAACTTGGCCTGGTGGTCAGCATCGCCATCAACCTGATGATTGTGCTGGTGTTCTTGCCGCTGATCCTCTTGATGTGGGGCTTCCAGCCCGGCGATATCGAAACCTGGGCCTTTAAGCTCGCAACGGGCGTGACCATCGGGTCGGTCACCATCTCGGTGCTCGGCATCCTCACCGGCGTCGTCGTCTTCGCCATCGGCTATTTTCTCACGCGCTGGTTCCAGGGCTGGCTCGACGGCTCGGTCATGGCGCGCGGCAAGGTCGACACCGGCGTGCGCAATTCAATCCGGCTGGCGGTTGGCTATGCCGGCGTCGCGCTTGCAGCGCTGGTCGGCATATCGGCGGCGGGCATCGATCTTTCCAATCTGGCGCTGGTCGCCGGCGCACTTTCGCTGGGTATCGGCTTCGGCTTGCAGAACGTCGTCTCGAACTTCGTCTCCGGGCTGATCCTGCTTGCCGAGCGACCGTTCAAGGTCGGGGACTGGATCGTCGCCGGCGACATCAGCGGCACGGTCAGAAAGATAAGCGTGCGCGCCACCGAGATCGAGACGTTCCAGCGCCAGTCGGTGATCCTGCCGAACTCGAACCTCATCAACAATGCGGTCGGCAACTGGACGCACCGCAACAAGCTTGGCCGCGTCGACATCAAGGTGGGCGTCGCCTATGGCAGCGACGTCAAGCGCGTCCACGCCATCCTGCTCGGCATTGCCCGCGCCCATCCGATGGTGCTCAAGAACCCCGAACCCTTCGTGCTGTTTGCCAATTTCGGCCCGGCTGCACTGGAATTCGAGATCCGCGTGTTCGTCGCCGACGTGTTGAACGGCAGCATCGTCCAGAACGACATCCGATTCGCGATCTTCGACATCTTCGAAGACGAGCACATCGAGATCCCGTCGGCGCCCCGCGCCGCGGTCGAGAGCAAGAAGCATGAGCCATGGCCGATCGACGACGACAAGATCGAGGCCGAATTCGCCGAACGCGAGCGGCTGGAAGCGGAGGCCGCGGCCGAGCAGGCGCGTCTGGCTAAAACCAAGAGAAGAGGCCGCAAGCCCGACCCCGACTAGCTTTGGCGGCCGCCGAAGCCGATTGTGGCATGAATGCGGCATTCAGTTGCGGTTCACGTTACATCTCATATAAGCTCTCACGCAAAGGGCGAGAATGCCTTGCGAAATTGAACAGAGGCGGTGTGGAAACACCGGAATTGCAATGTGGAAGTCTGTCGTTGCCGCCGTCGCTTTCCTGGCCCTTAGCGGTTCGGCTTTTGCCGCCAGCGTGGTCAACAAGGACGCCCAGACGCGGACGTTGATCGTGACCGAAGGCGGCGGCAAGACCGAGCTGGCGCTGGCCGCCGGCGAGACTGTGGAGTTCTGCCCGAATGGCTGCTTCGTCACCCTGCCCAATGGTGATCTCGAAGCGCTGACCGGTTCGGAAACGGTCGAGATCTCCGGCGGCGTTGCGCGGATCAAGTAAGAACTCCTTGAATATGATCGGCAAGGCCGGGCGTTTGTCCGGCCTTTTATCGTTTCCGGTAGCCGCTGCTTAACGATAACGCCGGAAGTGTTCCCGTCGTGGTTAAGCTCAAGGCTGCCAGCTGCCAGGTCGGCTTCCAGGCCGAGGACTTCTGGGCTTTCGCCTGAGCGAAATCGCATGTGGAGCCGAGCCGGCGCGGCGGGTCGCGCGGCATCCGCGATGTGTCGCAAACAGGCGGTAGCTCAACCTGCGTCCTCTGCATATTCTGGCGCAATTCGAACGGGCGCCGGCGCGCCCGCTTTAGCACTTTGGAGTCGCGGGCATGGCAGAGTTTCCGAAAAAGGCGAAGGTCGTCATCGTCGGTCTTGGCGGTATTGTCGGCGCGTCGGTCGCCCATCACCTGATCGAGCGCGGTTGGGACGACATCGTGGGCATCGACAAGTCGGGCATCCCGACCGATATCGGCTCGACCGCGCATGCCTCGGACTTCTGCTACACGACCAGCCACGATTTTCTCTCCTGCTGGACGACGCTCTATTCAATCGATTTCTACGAGAAGATGGGGCATTACGCGCGCATCGGCGGCCTCGAAGTCGCGCGCGTCGGCGACGACGGCCGCATGGACGAGATCAAGCGCAAGATTGCTTCCGCCAAGGCATTCGGCACCCGCGCGCGCCTGATCGAGCCGGCCGAGATCAAGCAGAAGTTCCCGCTGATCGAGGAGCATCTTGTGCAGGGCGGGTTGTGGGACCCCGACGCCGGTCTCGTCATCCCGCGCTCGCAGACGGTGGCCGGCAAGCTCGTCGACCAGGGTGTCGCTTCCGGCAAACTCCAGGCTTTCGCCAACACCTCGGCCAAGGACCTGATCGTCGAGAACGGCCGCATCAAGGGCGTCGTGACCGAGCGCGGCACTATCGAAGCCGATTATGTGGTCGTCTGCACCGGCATTTGGGGCCGGCTGACCGCGGCACTGGTCGGCGAAGACCTGCCGGTCATGCCGATCGACCACCCGCTGACCTTCTTCGGCCCGTATAACGAGTTCGCCGGCACCGGCAAGGAGATCGGCTGGCCGCTGCTGCGCGACCAGGGCAACTCGGCCTATATGCGCGACACCGGGGATCCCAAGACCGCGGAGGGCGGGCAGATCGAATGGGGCTATTACGAGGAGACCAATCCGCGCCTTTGCCATCCGCGCGACCTGCTGGAAAAAGACCAGGCGCGGCTCTCGCCCTCGCAGCGCGACCTCGACATGGAGCAGATCATGGCGCCGCTGGAGCGCGCCATGGAACTGACGCCGATCCTCGGCGAGCTCGGTTACAATGAAGGCCATTCCTTCAACGGCCTGCTGCAGGTGACGACCGATGGCGGGCCTTCGATGGGCGAAAGCCAGAAGGTCAGGGGCCTCTGGTACGCCGTCGCCATCTGGGTCAAGGACGGCCCGGGCATGGGCAAGCTGATCGCCGACTGGATGACTGACGGCCGCACCGCGATCGACCATCACGCCATCGACTATGCGCGCTTCTACCCGCACCAGACGAAGGAGGAGTTCATCTGGGATCGCTGTACCGAGACGGCGATGAAGGTCTACAATCCGGCGGTGCATCCGCGCGAGCCGTTCTCCAAGGGCCGCAACATCCGCCGCTCGCCGTTCTGGGAGCGCGAGAAGGAACTCGGCGGCTACTTCATGGAGCTGGGCGGCTGGGAGCGCGCCCATGGCTATGCCGCCAACGAGCATCTCCTGGAAAAATACGCCAACCGCGTGCCGGTGCGCGAGAGCGAGTGGGACAACCGCCATTTCTGGCGCGTCTCCAATGCCGAGCATCTGGCGATGAGCGAGGATTGCGGCATCGTCAACCTGTCGCATTTCTCGATGTACGACGTCGAAGGCCCTGACCATGTTGCGCTGCTGGAATGGCTGTGCGCGGCCAAGATCGGCGGCGACAACAATATCGGCAAGGGCATCTACACTCACTTCCTCGATGAGGAGGGCATGGTGCGCGCCGACTTCACCGTGATCCGCATGGCCGATCGCTGCCGCGTCATCGACGGCGCCGACGCCGGGCCGCGCGACTTCCGCTACATGCAGCGCACCGCGCAGGACAAAGGTTTCGATGTCACTGTCACCGATGTCACCGAAAAATACGTCACCATCGGCATCTGGGGACCGAATGCGCGCACGACGTTGCAGAAGGTGGTCGAGGACCCGAACGGGCTGACGCCTGAGAATTTCCCGTTCGCGGCGATCAAGCCGATCAGGATCGGCGGCAAGGACGTCACCGCCTTCCGCATCTCCTATGTCGGCGAGCAGGGCTGGGAACTGCATATGCGCTACGAGGACGGGCTCGCCGTCTGGGACGCGCTGCGCTCGACCGGTGTGATGCCGTTCGGCGTCGAGACCTACGCCAACACGCGCCGCATGGAGAAGAGCCTGCGGCTGCAGAACGCCGACCTCTTGACCGAATACAATCTGCTCGAGGCAGATCTTGCCCGCCCGAAGGTCAAGGAGAACGACTTCTGCGGCAAGGCCAAGCACCTGGAATATCGCGCCCGCGAGCATCAGCCGGCTATGCTCTGCACGCTGGTGATGACCGAGAACACCGATTCCAAGGGCGTCGCGCGCTATCCGGTCGGCATCATGCCGGTGCAGGATCCCGCGACCGGCGAGACGCTGGTCGACGAGCTCGGCCGGCGCTCCTTCACCACGTCGGTCGCCTACGGCCCGACCATCGGCAAGAACATCGCGCTCGCCTATCTGCCCTGGGCCTACTGCCAGGAAGGTCGCAAGCTGCAGGTGGAGTATTTCGGCGAGACCTATCCGGTCGAGGTGGCCGGCGTCGGCTACAAGCCGCTTTACGACCCGGAGAATCTCAAGCCGCGCAGCTAAGCGAGCGCGCGTTCGTCCGGATTGGTGGAAGGCCCGGTCGACGCCGGGCCTTTTTGCTTTGTTCATGCGCGATTATCGCTTACCGTTGCGTCATGTCCGCTTTGGGCCGAACAAGGCATTGGCTTTCCGGCGCCGCCGCGCTGGCGCTGCTCCTCGGCCCGCCCACGCGATCGAGTGCGATAGAGCCGGTCGATGTCGAGCTGGTGCTCGCAGTCGATGTTTCGCTCTCCATGTCGCCGGCCGAACTCGAGATCCAGCGCCGTGGCTATGCGGCGGCACTGACGGATGACAACGTGCTCAAGGCCATCGCCGACGGCGTCCACGGCAAGATCGCGGTCACCTATGTCGAGTGGGCCGGCACCAGATGGCAGCGGGTCGTCGTACCGTGGACAGCGATTGCCAATCGCGCCGACGCCGAACGGGTCGTTGCGCAGATGAACGCACGTCCGCCGGACAGCGCGCGACGTACTTCGATCTCCGGCGCGCTGGCCTTCGGCAGCGACCTTTTCGCCGAAAGCGGCTTTCAGGGGACCAAGCGCGTCATCGACGTTTCGGGCGACGGACCCAACAACCAGGGCGCGCCGGTCGACATCACGCGCGACGAGGTGGTGAGGCAGGGCATCACCATCAACGGACTGCCGCTGATGACAAGGGGCGGGTACGGCGGCGCCTTCGACGTCGCCAATCTCGACCGCTACTACAGCGACTGCGTGATCGGCGGGCCGGGCGCCTTCATGATCCCGGTCAACGACTGGACGCAATTCCCGGAAGCGATCCGCCGCAAGCTGGTGCTCGAGCTCGCCGGCCCGGCTTCGCGGCAATGGGCGGCAGAAGAGGCGGCTCACCCGCCGGTCGTGCTTGCCGACGACAGGCCGGCCGCCGATTGCCTGGCCGGTGAGAAGATGTGGCGCAACCGCGGCTGGATGATGGATAGCCGGTGACGGTCGGCAAGCTCCGCCGGAGCGGGGTTCGGACTTGCTTCCTCGTGTGGCACAATGGCAAAATGTGATCGGGCCGGCGCCATCGCGCAACGCGATGAAATGAGGAAATATTACATGAAACGTTTGGTCATCCTGGCGGCACTTGCGTCGACAATATCTGCCGGAAGCGCCAGCGCCCAATTTTACGGCGAGGCCGCCTGCGTGCTGTTCGAGAATGCGAACTTCCGCGGACGCTCGCTTGCAATGGGTCCTGACGACGCCGTCAATTTCCGGGGCGGCTTCTGGAACGACCGCGTTTCCTCGGTGCTGGTGCGGCGGGGCTGTACGCTCGTCGCCTATGAGAATGCAGGAAGGCGCGGCCGCTCGATCGAGCTCAACCGCAGGGTCCGCGATTTCGGAGGTTCCGGCTGGAACGACCGCATCTCGTCCGCGGAGTGCTATTGCGACCGATATTGAGCTGGTCGAACCTGCCAGCGGTCATAACGCAACGCTCAAAAACAGCCCGGAATTCTCGGCGCTGAAGGCGCAGTTGACCGAAGACATCCGCATTGAGGCGATACGGACCACACAGCCGCCGTAGGTTTTCGTAGCCTTGTCGCTTAGGCGGCCAGCAACTGCTTGCGGTCGACGCGCTCCTGCTGCGGCGAGCGGGCATAGAGCTCGCGGTAGCATTTGGAGAAGTGCGAGGCCGAGACGAAACCGCAGGCGACAGCCACTTCCACCACGGGCAGCGACGACTGGATGAGCAAATGCCTGGCGCGGTCGAGCCGGATCTCGAGATAGTAGCGGGCAGGCGAGCGGCCCATCTCGGTGCGGAAGAGGCGCTCGATCTGCCGGCGCGACAGATCGACATGGTCGGCGATCTCGATCAGCGACAGCGGCTCGGAGAGGTTCGCCTCCATCAATTCAATGATGGTCAGCACCTTGGAATTCTGCACACCGAGACGGGCGCGCAGCGGCAGGCGCTGGCGATCCGTCGGGCTGCGCACGCGGTCGGTCAGCACCTGCTCGCAGACGCGGTTGACGAGGCTTTCGTCGAAGTCGTCGCCGATCAGCTTTAGCATCATGTCGAGCGCCGCGGTGCCGCCTGCGCAGGTGTAGACATTCTGGTCGATCTCGAAGAGGTCGGCGAAGACGTTGGCCTTGGGAAAGGCCTCCGAGAAGCCCGGCAGGTTTTCCCAATGGATGGCGCAGCGCTTGTTGGAGAGCAGGCCCGCGGCCGCCAGGATGTGCGCGCCGGTGCACAGGCCGCCCACGGCGACGCCGCGGTTGTATTCCTCGCGCAGCCAGGCGAAGGCCGACTTGTTATGATAGCGCTCGACATTCATGCCGCTGCAGACGATCGCCATGTTCGGGCGGTCCGGCCCGGCCATCTTCCTGCGCTCTTCCTCGAGCGAGGTGTTGACGGCGCATTCGACGCCGTTCGAGGCGCGCACGGGCTTGCCGTCGATACTGGCCAGGCGCCAGCTATAAGCCTCGTAGCCGAGCATCCGGTTGGCCGAGCGGAGCGGGTCGAGCGCCGTTGCGAAGGCGATCATGGTAAAGTCGGGGATGAGGAAGAACACAAACGATCTCTTGATCGGGTGCTTTACGGCATTCACGGGAAACCTCACGCGGCCATGACGCGAACAGAATGTCGCTAATAGCATAGCGACATCAGGAAAAATCATTCCTGTCAATCGGCTAGACGGCTAAGCGACGATTAAATTTGCGACACGGGTCGCAAACGGGCAATCGTCGATGGCGCGAGACCGAAGGTTGCTACTTCAGGTTCCAACGAATGCGCCGTCAGAAGAAAAACGCCGCCACGGCGGAGCCGGGCGACGTTGAATTTCATTCAGCGCGACGGCAAACCAGGTGCCGTTCGAAACTGCTGTCTCAGGCAACGAAGCCGAGGCGAGCGGCAGCCATGGCGCCGGTCTGGCCGGGCATGGTCTTGGCAAGACGCTGACGCTCAAGAGCGGTCGTCAGGTTCATTTCGCGACGGGGGAACAGGCGGGCAAAGAGCTTCATCATCATCTCCATTTGGTTGCTCAGACGGGTCGCCTTCGCTTAATGGAGTGGGGCAGCTCGTTTTTGCTGGCGTTGATATAGGCCTGCTTCAGTCAAAACTAAATCGCAAAAACGAAGCGCTTGTTATGAAAAGCGACATCCCACGCGACATTTTTGAGCTCCGTGTTCGAAATTTACTATTATTTACAGCGGTTTATTTCGAAACGGACCCCGCTATGCGAGTGCTTCATATGCGTCATGCGACGGCCGCATGGCTGGAAAAGTCATTTGAGTACAAACAAAAAGGGCCTGCCGGTCTGACACGCGGCAAGCCCTTAGCACGTGATGCACACTTATTTACTTGGCTCCGGCCCAGGTTCCCACGCCGTAGCGCAATCCAGTCTTGGCATCGGCGGCTTCCGGCCAGCCGATATCCTTCTGCAGTTCGATCGGCAGCGCATGGATTGCGCGTTCGGTCTGGTAGCGAGCGCGGGCGGCGCTGAATTCGGTCGCGAGCCGACCGATAGACGACAAGATAGACATTTTCTTTCTCCTCGATTCGGGCAGGGAGGCGCCCGGCAATGGGTTACGTCAGGTCTGTTTCAGCTTCATTTCATGTCGATCGCAGGTCTGTATCATGGTCGTTCGATGGCTGCTTTTGGCAGCATCCTGCATCGATCGAGTTGACTATGCGCTCGAAGTGATGTTCAATCAAACGAAATGGAATGATCATTTGCATCAGAAAAATTGAAAGCAAGCTCCGATGAACGCCCCACTCAACCATCCTTTGCCGCTGCTCGATCTCGACGTGCTGCGCACCTTCGTGGCGATCGCCGAGACCGGCAGCTTCACCACCGCCGCGAATGCGGTCTTCCGCACCCCCTCGGCGGTCTCCATGCAGATCAAGAAGCTCGAAGACATTCTCGGCCGTTCCGTCTTCGCGCGCGACGCGCGCTCGGTGACGCTGACCACGGACGGCGAGATGCTTCTCGGCTATGCCCGGCGGCTTTTGTCGATCAACCGCGAAGTGGTGTCGAAGTTCATCATTCCCGACATTGTCGGTGTGGTCAGGCTTGGCTCTCCGGACGACTATGGCGAGCGCGTGCTGCCTCACGTGTTGAAGCGCTTCGCGCAATCGCATCCGTCGATCGCCGTCGACGTCACCATCGACCAGAGCGTCAATCTGCGCCGCCGCATGGACGACCGTGCGCTCGACATCACGTTGCTCACCAATTCCTACAAGACCAGCGCGGTCGGCGCCGAGGTGCTGCTAACCGAGCCGATCGTCTGGGCCGGCGCCAAGGGCGGCTGCGCGCATCTGCGCGAACCGCTGCCGGTTTCGCTTTGGGAAGAAGGCTGCGCCTGGCGGGCCGGCGCCCTGGAAGCGCTCGGCCGGGAAGGTCGCAACTACCGCATCGCCTATATGAGCGCTCATACCGCCGGCCAGCGCGCCGCCATCATGGCTGACCTTGCCGTCGCGCCGCTGCCGAAGTCCTTCCTCGGTGACGAGATGGTTTCTCTGGGCGCGAAGGACGGCATGCCCGATATCGGCACCTACAATCTCGCCATGGTGGTGGCACCCGATGCCAGTGCGCCGGTGAAGGCGGTTGCCGACCACATCCGTGCGACCTTCGAACTGTTCCGGGAAACCGGCAAGTTCTGAGCTATTCGGCCGCCGGCGCAGGTCGCGCCGCATAAGTGGTTCGGCGCGATGCATGGGCTCGCTGCGGTAGGATCTCGGCGGTGAGGAAGTCGACGATGCTGTCACGTGCGCGCCGCGCTTCCGGCATATCGATCAGCGGCCAGACGTGGAACATGCCTTCCTCGTAGACGACATCGACCTCGACGCCTGCGGCGCGCGCCCGTTCGGCGAAGATCAGATTGTCGGGGCTGAGCAGGTCGCGCGAGCCGGTGAGCAGCAGCGTCTTCGGCAGCACCGAGAGATCGCCGTAGAGCGGGCTGATGTGCCAGTCGGAGCGGTCGATGCCGGCGCTGTAGAGCCGGATCGCCTCGAGCCCGCCGGGGATGCCCAGCCAGGGGTCGTTGCGTTCGGCTTCGAACACTTCCGGATTGGACAAGGACATATCGAGGCCGGGCGAGATCAGCACGTGGCGCGCCGGCGAGGGCAGGCCTTCCTCGGCGGCCATCATGGTGAGCACGACTGCCATGTTGCCGCCGGCGGAATCGCCCATGAAGACGATGTTCTCGGCATTGGTCTCTTGCAGCATGCGCCGGTAGACGTCGCCGACCATGCCGAACATGTCATGGAAATTGTGCTCCGGCGCGATCGGATAGATCGGCACGGTGATGCCGAAGCCCAGCCGCTCCGCCATCTCGGCAATCAGCACCCAGTGATAGGACGTGATCTGAAAGACGAAGGCGCCGCCATGCAAATAGAGGATACGCCGGCGCTCGCCCGATTTCGGTGCGATCTGATAGACGGGGAAACCATCGACGCTGGTCTCGGCGATATCCAGCCGCGCCCTCAGAAGAGCCGGCGGATGATAGTCTTCGGTCTTGCGGGCGTAGGCGATCCAGCGCTGCAGATTCTCGGGACTGGAAAAGGCCTTCTTGCGGCTGTGCCTGAGAATGAACGAAACGACGTGGCTTTTCAAACTGGGCATACGGAACACGGATCGGTCGAGCCGACTAAGAGAAATTCCCCCTGCTATGCGAAGATTGTAGCTCGGTTGAAAATGTCAAGGTTCGCAGCGGGCACATCGGCGTGATGCGACGCCGGTCGCGTCAACGGCGCCCTGGCAGCAGCGGCGCCCTGGCAGCAGCGCGGCGCGCAACTTGTTGTCGCCGGTCGCCGAGGCCGCTTGCCGGCCTCGGCGCTTGCCGAGCAGCTTACATTTGTCGGCGAAGGTCATCAGCGGGCGGTTCCCAGGAGCAGCGCGTGCAGGGCTGCCTGCGGGTCGCTCGGCGGCGAAGCCGGCCAGCCGATATCCTTCTGCACATGCACGGGCAGGTCGTTGAGCGCGCGGATCGCCTTGCTCCGGGCATGAGCCTGCCTGATGGTCACGCCGAAGCGGCCGAGGTTATCGAACATCGACATAGTGGGTTCCTCCGGAAGGTCGCGCCGGCTCGAAGACATTTCGCGCCAGCCCTTCGATGGCGGGCTAAATGCGCCCGGCATGTTTCCGGCGGATTTCACGAAAACAGCGTTCCGGTTTCCGGATCGATGGATCCGGAAACGTTTGCATGCATACGAACCAAAGATAGGCTTCGGGCGAAGGGAACCTATTCGCGCCCGCGCCGCGCCGCCCGTTCCTCGCGCGAGCGCCGGCGCGGGGTGGCGTCGCCCGCGGTGCCATCCTCGCCGACCGTCTTGCGCGGCGGCAGCTTCACTGCGGCCGCGAGCTTCGGGAAAGGGTCAACCTTGTTCGGCAGCGCCATGGCGTAGACGAAGTGCTCCTGGAATTTAGGCTCCAGCGCGGTTTCGATCTTTTCGATCCTGCTCACCGTCTCCTCGATCTCACGGCGGTAGCCGCGATTGAGGAGCGCCATGCGCGCGCCGGCGCCGGCGGCGTTGCCGACGGCCGAGACCTTGTCGAGATCGCAATCGGGAATGAGCCCCAGCACCATGGCGTATTTCGGGTCGATGAAAGAACCGAAGGCACCGGCGAAATGGATGCGGTCGACATGGTCGGTGTGCTGCTTTTCCATCAACAGCTTGGTGCCGGCGTAGAGCGCCGCCTTGGCGAGCTGGATGGCGCGCACGTCGTTCTGGGTGATGGTGATCTTCGGCTCGCCGTCCTTCAGCACATAGGAGAAGGTGCGGCCGTAGGCGACGATGCGCGGCGAGCGCGCACCAAGCGATCCGTCGACGACGCCGTCCTCGGAGATGATACCGGCGAGATACATCTCGGCCACCACTTCGATGATGCCGGAGCCGCAAATGCCGGTGACGCCGGTCGCCTGAACGCTTTCGGCAAAGCCCGGCTGATCCGACCAGAGTTCCGAACCGATGACGCGGTAGCGCGGCTCAAGCGTGTCGGGATCGATGCGCACGCGCTCGATGGCGCCGGGCGCCGCGCGCTGGCCGCCGGAAATCTCGGCGCCCTCGAAGGCCGGGCCGGTGGGAGAGGAGGCCGCAACGACGCGCGTGCTGTTGCCGAGCACGATCTCGGCATTGGTGCCAACGTCGACGATCAGCATCATCTCGTCCTGGCGGTGCGGACCCTCGGAGAGCGTGACCGCGGCTGCGTCGGCGCCGACATGGCCGGCGATACAAGGGAGCATATAAAGGCGCGCGCCCTGGTTCAGTTTCAAGCCGAGATCGGAGGCCTTGATGCGCACGGCGCCGGAAACGGCGAGCGCGAACGGCGCGCCGCCGAGCTCGGTCGGATCGATGCCGAGAAACAGATGATGCATGATCGGATTGCCGACGAACACCGCGTCGAGGATGTCGTTGCGCTGGACATTGCCTTCCGCACAGACCTTGTCGACCAGTCCGGAAACGGCCTCGCGCACGGCGACCGTCATGCCCTCGCGGCCGTCCGGGTTCATCATCACGTAGGAGACGCGGCTCATCAGATCCTCGCCGAAGCGGATCTGCGGATTGGAGGTGCCGGAAGAGGCGGCGACGCGGCCCGACAGCAGCGACACGAGATGCATGGCAATGGTCGTCGAGCCGATGTCGCAGGCGAGCCCGTAGGCCTCGTTCTTCAGGCCTGGCCACAGCGCGATGACGCGCGCGATGTCGCTGTCCGCATCCTTGTGGATGGCGGCGGTGGCGGTCCAATTGCCCTTGCGCAGAATGCCCTGCACTTGCGGCATGAGATAGAAGTCGAACTCGACGTTCTTGAAACCCCAGTCCTTCATCAAGGCGATCTTGAGTCGGTCGAGGTCGCCGAGCGGCTTGTGCATGTCGGGCTCTTCAATCTCGACATAGCACATGCGGATTGCCGTATCGCGAGCGATAACCCTGGTGTCGGCTGCCTTGCGGATGGTCTGGGCGTTGATGACCGTGTCCTGCGGCACGTCAATGACGAGGTCGCCGAGAATCTGCGCCGAGCAGGAGAGGCGGCGGCGCTCGGGCAGGCCGCGCACGCGCTCGTAGCGCTCTTCCTTGGCGCCCTTGGGCGAGATGTGGTCGTTGGCAGAGACGATCTTGTGCTTGGCGAAATTGCCTTCCTGCACCTCGATCTGGCAGCGCCCGCAAGTGGCGCGGCCGCCGCACACGCTCTCGACATAGACGCCGAGCTGGCGCGCGGCGTCCAGCACCGGCGTGCCAACGGGAAACCGCCCGCGCTTGCCTGACGGCATGAACAGCACAAGCGGATCGGTGATGTTGGGCGGGGGATTCATGCTGGCACGCGTCTCGATGGCAATTGCCGATACCGTTTAACGGATCGTTTTACTGTTGGGTGGAGTGTACGTTGGTCCAGGGGCCAAACATGTCGGATATTCTGCTGCCCGCCATCTTCACCGCTTTCACCATGGTGCGCGTGCTCAAAGGCCCATGGCTGCGCAATCCGCAATATCTGGCCTCCGGAATTCTCGGCGCGATCGTCGGAGCGCTCCTGCTCCACGCATTCTGGCCCGCCTACGACGATGATGTCATCGTCGGCGGCGGCACAGGCATCTTCGGATCCTGGGCTGGAATGGCGTTGTTCGACGCCATATTGGGCGTCGCCTGACCGCAAAGCAGACTTCTCCGACCGCATCGACGATGCGACCGGATCAGGGCTGTTTGCAATGCGGCTCACGATTGCGCGCTTACCCCCTGGCCATGCGGGCTTCACGACCGCCGCGGCGACGCCCGCCGACAGCGGCGGCGCCATCGCCAGGGGCGGTGACCGCGACCGGAGCCGCGACCGCATGGCCGCCTTCGAACGGCTTGTAGTCCTTGTAGGTGCGGATCCAGTTGGTGCAGTTCTCGTCGGTGCCGTTGAGCACGTTGGCGCCGCGCACGGCCTCCATCTCCTGCGGGCGGACCGGGTTCATGATGGCGCTCGTCATGCCGGCGCCGATCACCATCGGGATGAAGGCGGCGTTGATGCCGTGGCGATGCGGCAAGCCGAACGAGATGTTGGAAAGGCCGCAAGTGGTGTTGACCTTGAGTTCCTCGCGCAGCCGGCGCAGCAGTGCGAACACCTGGCGGCCGGCATCGCCCAGCGCGCCGATCGGCATCACCAGCGGATCGACGACGACGTCATGCGCGGGAATGCCGTGATCGGCGCAGCGCTCGACGATCTTCTTGGCGACCGCGAAGCGGACGTCCGGATCCATCGAGATGCCGGTCTCGTCATTGGAGATGGCGACGACCGGAACGTTGTATTTCTTGACCAGCGGCAGGATGGCTTCGAGCTTCTCTTCCTCGCCGGTGACGGAGTTGACCAGCGGGCGCCCCTTGGCGACCTTCAGCGCCGCCTCGATCGCGGCGGTCACCGAAGAGTCGATAGACAGCGGCAGATCGACCAGGTTCTGCACGATCTCCAGCGTCTGCACCAAAAGCGCCGGCTCGGTCGCATTGGGGTCGACGGCGGTGACGCCGGCATTGACGTCGAGCATGGTGGCGCCGCAGGCGGCCTGTTCCAGCGCATCCTTGATGACGGTCTCGAAGTTGCCGGCCACCATCTCGGCGGCCAGCTTCTTGCGGCCGGTCGGGTTGATGCGCTCGCCGATCACGCAGAAGGGCTGATCGAAGCCGATGACGATTTCTCGGGTCGCCGAGGCGACGATGGTGCGGGTCATGCAATCTCTCCGTCGGGATATAAAGAGTTCTTTATATCGTTATCTGGTCTTGTTCAAGCGGACGGGTGCCGGCCGCGCCTTGGACTTTAAGTTCATGTATGTCGCCCAAAACCGGTTCCCAATTTTGGGCGACATACATCAATGCGCGGTCTTCACCATGTCGACCTGGGTTTCGGTAATCTCGTCGTGCAGTATGTGGTCGAGCCGCTCCGCGACGATCTGATCGTCGCGGCGGATCTCCCGCTTCCAGGGTTGGCGGCCTTTCAGCACGCCGGATTCATCGACGATCTCGGCGACATACTCTTCCTG
Source organism: Mesorhizobium sp. WSM3879 (assembly GCF_002294915.1). NCBI lineage: Bacteria > Pseudomonadati > Pseudomonadota > Alphaproteobacteria > Hyphomicrobiales > Phyllobacteriaceae > Mesorhizobium > Mesorhizobium sp. WSM3879. The sequence goes on from NZ_NSFZ01000010.1 coordinate 65,675, forward strand.
GCGGTAGGCCATCACATGGACGCCGGCGACGCCCGGAATTTCCTTCACCTCGTTGATGATGTCGATGCAGAGCTGCTTGCCTTCCTTCTTCTGGTCCTGCGCGCCTTCGAGCCGCTTGATCACCGCATCGGGGATATGGATGCCCGGCACGTTGGAGCGGATCCATTTGGCGGTCTTGGCAGAGGCGAGCGGCCCGACGCCGCACAGGATGAACACTTTTTCGGTGTGGCCGAGGTCGCGCGCCTTTTGCATGAAGGTTCGGAACATCGGCACATCGAAGCAGTATTGCGTCTGCACGAATTGCGCGCCGGCGGCGATCTTCTTGCCGAGATGGATGGGACGGAAATCGTAAGGCGGCGCGAAGGGGTTTACGGCAGCACCGAGGAAGATCTGCGGCGGCGTCGTCAGCTTGCGGCCGGACAGGAACTTGCCGTTGTCGCGCATGATGCGGATGGTTTCGAGCAGCGACATGGAATCGAGGTCGAAGACCGGCTTGGCGCCCGGCTGATCGCCGGCCTGCACGCCGTCGCCGGTGAGGCAGAGCATGTTGGCGACGCCCATTGCCGCCCCGCCCAGCACGTCGCCCTGAATGGCGATGCGGTTCTTGTCGCGGCAGGCGATCTGCATGATCGGGGCGTAGCCCATGCGGGTCAAAAGCGCGCAGATGCCGACCGACGACATGTGGCAGTTGGCGCCGGAGGCGTCGACCGCGTTGATGGCGTCGACCCAACCGTCGAAGATCTTGGCGCGGTTGTAGACGTCTTCCGGGTCGGCGCTGTCGGGCGGATTGAGCTCGGTCGTCACCGCGAACTCGCCGCGGCGCAGCACGCGCTCCAGCCGGCCGCGCGACGAATGGCCGGGCAGGGGATCGAGCGGCAGGTGAACGCCGGCCGGGTTCTCGTCGCGCTGGTGGCGGACGCTCATGCTGACGCTCCGGGGTTCTGCGGGTTCTGGGCGGCTTCACGCGCCGCAGCCGCCTGCGCGGTCACCCTGAGCCAGGCCGAGGTTTCGCGCAGCGACTGATCGACCGGCTTCTGCACGGTGAGGATCTTGTCGCCATGCTTCATGTTGCGGGAGCCTTCCCAGGCCTTGACCCAGACGCAGGGCATGTCCGGCTCGACCTCGCAATTGCCGTTGGCGCGCACGCCGCCGCACGGGCCGTTGCGCAGCTGCTTCGGGCAGTTCATCGGGCACGACATGCCGGTGGAGGAGAGCACGCACTGGCCGCACATGCGGCAGTCGAACATGAAGCCCTTGACGCGTTTCTCGACGAATTTCACCGGGGCTTCGACGCGGCCGTAGCCGATGCCCTTCCACAAAGGATGCAAGAGCAGGAAGACATCGGCGAACCTGCCATAAAACCATTCGAGCAGTCGCGAATGGCGGATGGACCACAACCTCACGGCAAAAGTGCGCTGAACGCGGCGTTGCGGCGACACGTCCGCGGGCTTGTAGTCGGATTTCGGCGCTGCCTTCTTGACCAGGGTGGCCTGGGTGACCGCCGGCTGCTTCTCAGACATTTTCTTTCCCGCCAGCCTTGACCAGAGCGACCAGCCGCTCGCGGTCATATTTCGTATCGAGTTCCTGGTAGGCCTTCTCAACCTCGGCTTCGATGTCGTCGCCGACCGGAACCGGATCGGCCTTACGCCATTCGGCGAGGTAATCGTCGGTGCCGCCGGCGCCGGTGCGCATGGCGCACATGTCGATCGCCTCGGTGAAGCGCAGCGGCAGCTCGCGCTTGGCGTTCTGCCGGCCTTTCTTGACGATGACCTGCGCAGGGATATCGCGCCAATAGACGACGATCAGATCGGCCATGAATTCTCAACTCCTCGATGTTGGGAGCATTGCCGCATGCGCCCTTGTGCCGCTTGTTATGGGACGACGCGCGCGCCTTCAAAAGCGACGCTGGCGATGACGCAAAGCGAGTGCTGAATTTCCGACGCCGGCAGATTACCAGACGCGCTTCGTCAGGCCGGTCCAGAGGTAGGACCAAATCGTCGGGTGAAACCACTGTTTCGAGGGCAGGCCGGGATCGATCGTCGTAAGTTTTCCCGCCAGCGCCTCGGCCACTGCCTCGACGCAGATGTCGCGGGAAAATGCCGCCTGCCGCAGCGCGTAGCTGGCAATGGTGTCGCCGCGTTTCGACGTGCCGCGCGCCTGCTTCAGCACTCCGCCGGTGTCGATGCCGGCATCGACCAGATGCACAGTGGTGCCGAAATTCACTCGATCGCCGGAAGCCAGCGCCCAGTAGCCGCCATTCATGCCACGATATTTCGGGGCAATGCCGGCGTGATAGTTGAGCACCGGGCAAGGCATCTTCGCGAGCGTATCCCTCGACAGCAGCCGGCAGCCGGCGAGGAGCACGACGCCCGGCCCGATCTTCTCGATCGCCTGAAGGCATTCCGGACCGTTGGCGGAAGGCACATGGATGATCGCCTGGTCAGGGCGAGGCTCTGACTCGAGCTTTTCCTCGGCAATCAGGCGTGCGGCATGGCCGGCAAAGAACCGCTTGCCAAGCCTGGTCAGCAGCATCGTGCCGAGCTGGCCGATGGCCGAGATCCAGCCCTGGCGGCGGGCGCGGCCAAGCAGCAAGCGCCTTTTTGATTCAGGGGTTTCGAGGATGACGCTGACAGGGCCGACGCGATCGGCGATGGCGTTGACGATTGCCCAGATATGCGGACCGCCTTCGGTGACGACCACAATCCGTCGCGGACTGGATTCCGACTTTGCCATGGCAAGCACCCGCTCTCAAAGTCGGGCGCATGCTAGGGCGAGCGGGTTAACCCTTGGTGAGACGCATGATCCTGGTCCGAAAAGTCTGCAACTTTTCGGGCTCAGTCAGCGCTTGAATTCCATGATGTCGAGCTTCGATTCATAATAGGGCGCGGGGAATTCGATGCGCCACTCGGTGGCACTGTTGCGGAAGGCATAGCCCACTTGGTCGCTTTCGGCGCCGCTGCCATAGGGCTTGGCCTTTTCGTCATTGACCGAAAACGAGCCGAGATAGATGGCCCGCTTCTCACCGTCGTCGAAGAACCGACCGGTGGTGCGCTGGGAGCCGCTGATCTTCTGCAGCCGCCAGCCCGAGCCGTCCTCGGTGACCTTGCATTTGAACCAGCCATAGATGACGAGCGGGCTCAAGCCGCCGGCCTTGATGGTGCGACATTTCCAGTTGCCGGTCAGATCCTTGTCGGAGAAAGCGACCAGCGGCTTCGCGAGCAGCGCATCGAGTTGCTTGACCTCAGCCGGATCGCCGGCCTTTGCCTCTTCGAGAGCCGCCTTGCGCGTTTCGCCATATTTGTCGAGCCGCGCCTTGTCGGCGGCGGTGATCAGCTTCTGCACCTCGCCATCGGCATAGGCCGGCAGGGCAAAGCCAATAAGGCAAAGGGCGGCAAGCAGCAGGCGAGGGATCATGGACGTTCCCCGAATCGGTGGCTGGAACAGCTGTTTGGTCTGCTGGGGCACAACTTACCCGTTCGCAGGCCGCTGTCATCCGGCTTAACAGCGGCGGCGAGGGGGCTTCGTCTGCAAGTCGATCGTCCGTTCCGCTGGCCGCCGTTTGAAGCAGCCCTGCGAGAGCCTCAAGCGTTGGCTGCCGCCCGTGCCAGTTCACCCGTGAGATCGCCATAGCCGGTCGAGCGGCGCTCGTAGGCGAGGTCGAGCATGGCGGCGGCTTTCTCGGCAACCTTGTCGAGTTCCGGATCGTCGGTTTGCGCGAGATAGATCAGCTTCTCGTAATTGCCGAAATAGTCCTTGATAAGCTCGGGATGCCTGTCGAGCCCGAGCGGCTTGATGAAGAAGGCGTCGAATTGGCGGCAGAGGAAGTCGGTCATGTAGAACGACATCATGTCGCCGTCGGCGACCTTCGCGTAGGCGTCCATGCCCTGGTAGAAGGCGAAGCAATGGGGGCCGGCCATGCGCTCCACGCCATGCTTCTCGATCACGCGGTCGAGCATGCCGCCGGTGCCGCAATCGGCATAGCCGACGAAGATGTGGTTGTAGCCTTCCGCCTTGGCCTTTTCGATGGCCTTGTCCATGGCCGGCGCGATGCGGTCCGGATAGAAGTGGAACTCGGCCGGCAGGCAGGTCAACTCAAGGTGATCGAGCTTTAGCTGTTGCTTGACGGCCAAAACTTCGCGCGCAATCATCCCGCAGGCGATGACGAGCAGCCTGTCTGTTTGATTCGGTTTCGTTTTTTGCGTTTTGACCATGAACCAGTCGAGCCGGTTTTCGCTGCGGGGCTAATTATCTGTTGAGGGAGACACCCATGAAACTGCTACGCATCGCGCCGATTGCCATCCTTGCCTGCGCGCTTGCACTCACCGCCTGCGCCAACACCATTCGAGGCGTCGGCAAGGACGTCAAATCGACGGCGAGGGCGGTCAAAGACACTGTCGCCAACTGATCGTTCAGCCTGATCATCATCATCTGGGAACAAAAAAGCCGCGCTGCAAGGCGCGGCTTTTTTCGATCCATCCTGATGCCCTGGGATCAGGCGGAAGCGCGAACGTTGTGCTTGCGCTTCATGAAATCCTTGGCGGTCTCGACCGCCACCGCGGCATCGCGGCAATAGGCGTCGGCGCCGACGGCCTTGCCGAATTCCTCGTTGAGCGGCGCACCGCCGACCAGCACGACGTAATCGTCGCGAATGCCCTTTTCCTTCATCGTGTCGATAACGACCTTCATATAGGGCATGGTCGTCGTGAGCAGCGCCGACATGCCGATGATGTCGGGCTGATGCTGCTCGATCGCTTCCAGATATTTCTCGACCGCGTTGTTGATGCCGAGGTCGATGACATCGAAGCCGGCGCCCTCCATCATCATGCCGACGAGGTTCTTGCCGATGTCGTGGATGTCGCCCTTGACGGTGCCGATCACCATCTTGCCCTGCTTGGGCGCGCCGGTGGCGGCAAGCAGCGGGCGCAGGATGGCCATGCCGGCCTTCATGGCGTTGGCCGAGAGCAGCACTTCCGGCACGAACAGGATGCCATCGCGGAAATCTTCGCCGACGATGCGCATGCCTTCGACCAGCGCCTCGGTCAGCACCGTGTAGGGCTGCCAGCCGCGCTCAAGAAGGATATGCGTGCCTTCCTCGATCTCTTCCTTCAGCCCGTCATAAAGGTCGTCATGCATCTGCTGCACGAGTTCCTCGTCGGAAAGCTCGGAAAGGATGATCTCGTCGTCGGACATTTTTTCCTCGGGCTCCTTGCTGCTCGGAATGCTTGCTGCAGCTCAAAAATCGATGCGCCAATACCTAACCCGCGAGGGCAAGGTAGCCATAGCTGATTTGCGACTTCCCGCAAAAGGAAAGCGACTGAAAAGTTGGCGGTTTTCTTGTCGATTTTGCGACAGGCGTTGGCGCTGGCGGGCCGTTTCCAATAGGGTGCATGGCTACGATCCGGAAAGAAGCGGCGGCGAACCGGCCGCGAGCCAATTCAGGCCCAAATCTAAAATCTATAGGAAGAACGATCATGAGCGATAACGCGGCAGTCGAGCAGGAAGCGTCGGGCGGACGACGCGGACGCGGCGCCAGCGGCGGCGCGGCGGCCAGGCGTGCGGCGCGCGCAGGCGGCGGTCCGGGCACCCAGCTCACCTATATCAAGCGCAAGATCAACGTCTACGAGGTCCTCGACGAGGAAGGCCTGGCGTTGATCGAGAAAAACACAGACACGGTGCTGGAAGAGATCGGCATCATCTTCCGCGACGACGCCGAGGCGCTCGCGCTGTGGAAAGAGGCCGGCGCCGATGTGAAAGGCGAGCGCGTGCATTTTCCCAAGGGGCTTTGCCGCTCGCTGCTCAAGACCGCGCCTTCGATCTACACCCAGCATGCGCGCAATCCGGAGCGTTCGGTGCAGATCGGGGGCAAGGGAACGGTGTTCGCGCCGGTCTACGGCCCGCCCTTCGTGCGCGACCTCGACGGCAACCGCCGCTACGCAACGCTTGAGGATTTCCAGAATTTCGTGAAGCTCGCCTATATGGCGCCGTCGATCCACCATTCGGGCGGCACGGTATGCGAGCCGGTCGACGTGCCGGTCAATAAGCGCCATCTGGACATGGTCTATTCGCATATCCGCTATTCGGACAAACCGTTCATGGGCTCGGTGACGGCGCCGGAGCGGGCCGAGGATACGGTGGCGATGGCCAAGATCGTGTTCGGCGAGGATTTCGTCGAGAACAACACGGTGCTGACCAGCCTGATCAACGCCAACTCGCCGATGGTGTTCGACGAGACCATGCTCGGCGCGCTGAAAGTCTATTCGCGCCACAACCAGGCCTGCATTGTCACGCCGTTCATCCTGGCCGGCGCGATGAGCCCGGTGACGGTTGCCGGAACGCTGACGCAGATCCTGGCCGAGGTGCTTGCCGGCGCCTCTTTCACGCAGCTGATCAGGCCCGGCGCGCCGGTGCTGTTCGGCACTTTCGCCTCGTCGATCTCGATGCAGTCGGGCGCGCCGACTTTCGGCACGCCGGAACCATCGCTGGTTTCCTATGGCGCAGCGCAGCTCGCGCGCCGGCTAGGCCTGCCGTTCCGCACCGGCGGCTCGCTCTGCGCCTCGAAGGTCCCGGATGCGCAGGCGGCCTATGAGAGCGCCAACACGCTGAACTCGACCATCCTTGCCGGCACCAACTTCGTGCTGCATTCGGCCGGCTGGCTCGAGGGCGGTCTCGCCTCCTGCTACGAGAAATTCATGATGGACATCGACCAGCTCGGCATGACGCAGAAATTCGCCGAGGGCGTCGACCTGTCGGAGAACGGCCAGGCGATGGACGCCATCCGCCAGGTCGGTCCGGGCAGCCACTATCTCGGCTGCGACCACACGCAGGCGAATTTCCAGACCGCCTTCTACCGCTCCAACATCGCCGACAACAATTCCTATGAGCAGTGGCTGGCCGAAGGCGAAAAGACAGCGCCGCAGCGCGCCAACGAGCTCGCCCGCCGCTGGCTGGAAAGCTACGAGGCACCGCATCTCGATCCGGCGATCGACGAGGCACTGAAGGATTTCATCGACAGGAAGAAGGCCTCGATGGCCGACGCCTTCACTTGAAAGGAGCCCGAGTCAGGCTGGGCTAAAGTCGCCAACATCATCCATAAGGAAGTCTGGCGGAGCGCGTTCTCCGACCCGGACAAGAAGGGATGACTTTTTCGCGCGGCACGATCGAAGGGACCGCGGCCGCGCTTGCCGCCGACGGCCTGATCCTTCGGGGCGGCTTTCGCTTCGCTAGTGATGAAGCCGTGCCTGCGGGGCTTTCAGGCGCGCCTGCGAAGTCCGCCCTCCTGGTCGGGCAGGCCGGCGCCGCACCCTGGCCGCACTTCCAGCGCTGGCTCGGGCAGCGGGCCAGCGGGATCGTCAACCCGCTCGACACCTGGTCGCGGGAGGTGATCGGCGCGGTGGCGCAAGCGTTCGGCGCTCGCGCCGTGTCGCCCTCCGACAGGCCCTATCTGCCGTTCCAGCAATGGGCGATGCGGGCGGAAGGGTTGAAGCCGTCGCCGCTCGGCATCCTCATGCATCCGCAGTATGGGTTGTGGCATGCCTATCGCGGCGCGCTGCTGTTCGAGGAAGAGATTTTCCTCCCCGAACCTCGAGAAGCGATTCATCTCTGCGACACATGCGTCGAAAAACCCTGCATGAATTCCTGTCCGGTCGATGCCTATTCCGAGCAGGGTTTTGCCCATGAAGCCTGTCTTGGGCATGTGCGCGGCCCCGGAGGCGGCCTGTGCCGCACGAGCGGCTGCCTCGACCGCAACGCATGTCCCTACGGGGCGGACTATCGCTATCCGCCAGAGGTGCAGGCCTTTCATATGGCGGCCTTTGCTCGGCTGTAAGATGAAGGCCAACCGCACGAAATCTTGAACGCCAGGCTCCGGGATTGTCTTGCCGGGCCGCTCCAGCCGGATATCTATCGCGCGGACAGACGACGGAGAGCAGCATGGCCAAGCAAGAGATCGAGATCGAAACCCGGGACGGGAAGGCCAAGGCCGGGCTGTTCCGACCGGCGGCGGCGGCCAGGGCCGGCGTTATCCTCTACATGGATATTTTCGGCCCGCGGCCGACGCTCGACCAGATGGCCGAACGCCTCGCAGGGCATGGCTATGCCGTGCTGGTGCCCGATCTGTTCTATCGCAGCGTGCCCTATGGACCGTTCGACCCTAAGACTGCGTTTGCTGAGGATAAGACCAGGGCTCAACTGACGGCGCTGAGCGGTGGCACCACGCAAGAGATGACCATCCGCGATAGCGTGGCCTTCGTCGATGCGCTCACTGCCGAAGGCCTAGACGGGCCGGTCGGCGTCGTCGGCTATTGCATGGGCGGCGCACGGGCTCTTAATGCCGCCGCGGCCTATCCCGACCGCATTGCTGCCGCCGCCAGCTTCCACGGCGGCAATCTGGCAAGCGACGCGCCCGACAGCCCGCACCGGAAGGCGGCGTCGATCAAGGCACGCATCTACGTCGGGGTCGCCGGCGTGGACCGCAGCTTTCCGCCGGAGCAATCGGCCCGGCTGGCAGAGGCGCTCAGGGTCGCCGAAGTCGACCACACGATCGAGAACTATGTCGGCGTCGGTCATGGCTGGTGCGTCAAGGACCACAGCGTCTATGACGAAGCGGGCGCCGAGCGCCATTGGAAGCGGCTCATCACGCTGTTCGCCGAAACCTTGGGGTAGGGTGCGGAGGCTGCCGCAAAAAAATCTTTCCATCGCCCCAAGGAATCGCCATTAGCCTTCGTCCAACAGGCAAATGACGGCGATGATGCTGGACGACAGCGAAGCCTCCGATGCCGAATTGATCGGGCGGGCGAGGGGCGGAGACCGGGGGGCTTTCGGCAAACTGCTCGAAAGGCACTATGGCTTCGTCTATCGCGCCGCCTATCGCTGGTGCGGCCGCAAGGCCGATGCCGAAGATATCGCCCAGGATGTCTGCGTGCGGCTCGGCCGGGCAATCCGCGACTATCAGGGCAATGGCGCGTTCACGACCTGGCTCTACGCCATGACACTGAACGCTTCGCGCGACATGATTCGCAAGCGCGCCCGCGACAGCGCGAAGACCGAGGCCTTCGGCACGTATGCGCTGATCGCGGGGGAGGGCTCGGCGGGAGCCCAGGACCCGGCCGAGGCGCTGTGGGCGGCGGTGCGCATGCTGCCGGACAAGCAGCGCGACGCGGTGCTGCTCGTCTATGGCGAAGGGTTGAGCCACGCGGCTGCGGCCGAGATGATGGCGATCTCGGAGGCGACGGTTTCCTGGCACATCCATGAAGCGAAGAAACGGCTGAAGCTGCTCATGCGCTCAGCCGGGGAAGTGTGACCATGGTCGACGACAACGAACTCGAAAGGCTGCGCAATCTGGCAGTTCCGGCGCCGGACAGCGAAGCGCAAACGCGTGCGTTGGCCGCCGCGATGCAGGCCTTCGACTTGAACGAAAAAATTTCGACCGCCCCCCAAGGATCGCCGGCAGGTCTTCGTCTCACGGAGCGAGCACAAAGGCTCTGGAGAGAGATCATGCAACGGAAACTCATTGCCACCCCGGCCCTGACCGCGCTGGTCGCGCTGCCTATCGCCGGCTATGCCGCTTTTGAGATGCTGAGGGAGCAGCCGCCCGTTATTTCAAACGGGAAGGTCACCGAAACGGTGGCCGACAAGCCGGTTGCGCAGAAGCCGATACCGAACCAGCCCGCGATCAGCGAGCCGCTGGCGGCCGCGCCTGCCAAGGAGAAGAAGACCGGCGCCGACAGCGAGAGGCGTGTCGAAGACGAGGCGCAGGTCGCACCGGCATCGCCGCCGAAAACTGAATTGAGCCGATCCGATGATCGGACCAGGCAGGAATACGGGGCGTTGAAGGACTTTGCCAAGCAAGTACCACAGGCGCTGCCTGCGCCGCCGCCTGCACCTGCGGAGGTTGACCAGCTGGCCGCCGGCGGACGCGCGGATGCCCAGGCGCCGGCAACCGCCATGCAGCCTGCAGAGATGCCGGCTGGCGCCGTCGCTGGTTCCAGGCCGATGGTTCAGCCGGCGCCCATGCCGGCCGATCAAATGCAGCCGCAAGAGCAAAACCGCGACCGCATCGAGACCTTCAAGACCAATCCGGTTCACCAAGCCGCCCAGGATCCGGTGTCGACCTTCTCGATCGATGTCGACACGGCGTCCTATTCCTTCGTCCGCCGCTCGCTGAAGGAAGGTATTCTGCCCGACCCAGGTACGGTGCGGGTCGAAGAGATGATCAACTACTTCCCCTATGACTGGAAGGGGCCGGACTCGGCCGCGACGCCGTTCAATTCGACCGTCACCGTCATGCCGACGCCCTGGAACGAGCGCACCAAGCTGATGCATGTTGCGATCAAGGGTTTTGACGTGAAGCCGGTCGAGGCGCCGAAGGCCAACCTGGTGTTCCTGATCGACGTTTCGGGTTCGATGGACGAGCCGGACAAGCTGCCGCTGTTGAAGTCGGCGTTCCGGTTGCTGGTCAGCAAGCTCAAGGCCGACGACACCGTCTCCATCGTCACCTATGCCGGCAATGCCGGCACGGTGCTGATGCCGACAAAGGCCGCGGAAAGGCAGAAGATTCTTGCGGCGATAGACAATCTGGAGCCAGGCGGTTCGACCGCCGGCGAGGCAGGCATCAAGGAAGCCTACAAACTTGCGCAGCAATCCTTCGTCAAGGACGGCATCAACCGCGTGATGCTTGCCACCGACGGCGATTTCAACGTCGGCCAGACCGATGACGACGAACTCAAACGGTTGATCGAGAAGGAGCGCAAGACCGGCGTGTTTCTCTCGGTGTTCGGCTTCGGCCGCGGCAACCTCAACGACCAGATGATGCAGACCATCGCCCAGAACGGCAATGGCACGGCCGCCTATATCGACACGCTTGCCGAGGCCGAGAAGGTGCTGGTCGAGGACGCGTCCTCGACGCTGTTCACCATTGCCAAGGACGTGAAAATCCAAGTCGAGTTCAACCCGGCCAAGGTCTCGGAATACCGCCTGGTCGGCTATGAGACGCGGGCGCTCAAGCGCGAGGATTTCAACAATGACCGCGTCGACGCCGGCGATATCGGTTCCGGCCATTCGGTGAATGCGATCTACGAGGTCACGCCTAAGGGAAGCGGCGCCGAGCAGGTCGATCCGTTGCGCTATGGCGAGGCGAAGGTCGACAATGGCGGCGTTGCCAATGCGGGCGAATATGCCTTCGTAAAAATCCGCTACAAGCTGCCGAACGAGAATGTCTCGAAACTGATCACGACACCGGTGACCGCGGCCAACGAGGTGCCGTCCTTCGATGAAGCCGGCGTCGACCAGCGCTTTTCGGTCGCGGTCGCGGCTTTCGGGCAGAAGCTGCGCGACGCGGATCAGACGGCGAATTTCGGCTACGACCGGATCCTGGAGATCGCCAACGCCGCGCGCGGCGCTGATCCGTTCGGCTACAGGGCGGAATTCCTGTCGCTGGTGCGGCTAGCCTCGTCGCTGGGCACCAACAGATAGGGCGGGTGCCATCCATGGAACAAAAAGCCGGCGGAGGACCTGCCGGCTTTTGCCGATCGTTAAATTGCGCGGCTTTTCCGGAACTTGATCGCAATGCCCTCCTGTTAGTCAAAGCTGATAGAAGTGAGGGGCTGGAATTGCATATCACCGGGAACGTGACGCCGACTGCGGGCAATCTTCAGACGCGAGCACCGTCCGCTCCGTCGGCGGAATCCGCGCGGATCAGGAATAATGTCGATGCGGCCCGCGACACGGCGCTCTCTGCGCTCAACAACGACCGCTTTCGCGTGATGCTGGAACAGATCAGCGACCCGCGCGCGTCCGGCGCGTTGATGACGATGGGCGCCGACGGCAAGAACAGCGCCGCCACCGATCTCGGTACGGCGCTGTCGCGCTACGCTGAAAACAGCGAATAGAGCAGGCCGACTTCAGGCGCGGCTGCGCCGGCGTTCGCGACGGCCTTCGCCTGCCTCGGCAGCGCTCGCTATCTTGTTGCGCATCGGCCCGATGCGCTCGACGATGGACTCGACTGTCGGACGCGCCGACTTGGTGTGCGCGTCGAGCGCCTTGCGCATCGCGGCAAGGTGAGCGAACGAGGTGCCGCAGCAGCCGCCGACGATCTTGGCGCCGGCATCGACTGCCAGCCGGACATAGTCGGCCATCAGTTCCGGCGTGCCGGAATAGTGGATCTCGCTGCCGCGGAATTCCGGAATGCCGCAATTGCCCTTGACGATCACGGTGGCTTCCGGCTTCGCGTCGGTCATGTCGAGCAGCGAGGCCAGGATGTCGGCTGCGCCGACGCCGCAATTGGCGCCCACCCCAAGCGGAGCCTGCGATAGTCCGTCCGCAACGCCGTGGATATCCTTGGGCAACAGCCCCATCATGGTGCGGCCGGCCGTATCGAAGGAACCGGTATAGGTGTAGGGCAGGCCGACACGGATCGCGGCTTCGGCCGCGGCGCGGATCTCATCCGGCGCCGACATGGTCTCGATCCAGGCGACTTCGGCTCCGCCGGCCTTCAAGCCCTCGATCTGCTCGGCGAAGGCATCCACCGCTTCCTCATAGGACATAGCGCCGAGCGGCACCAAAAGCTCGCCGGTCGGGCCGACGGAGCCGGCAACGATCACCTTGCGGCCTGCCTTGTCGGACACCGAACGGGCGATTTCGGCGGCGCGCTTGTTCAAGTCATGCACGCGGTCCTGAGCGTGATGCAGCTTCAGCCGATGACGGGTGCCGCCGAAGGAATTGGTCAGGATGATGTCAGCGCCGGCATCGACGAAATTCTGATGCAGCGCGGCGATGGTGTCGGGCGCCGTCTCGTTGAGCAGCTCGGGGGCTTCGCCGGCCTCAAGTCCCATCGCGAATAAATTGGTGCCGGTGGCGCCGTCGGCCAGCAGCACGCCTTTTTCGGCAAGCAATGCGTCGATCGGATTGGTGGCGGTCATGGCTCTGGCTTTCGCATCTTGAATTCAAATAACGATATAAAGAAGTCTTTATATCTAGTCAATGAATTTGCGCCCCCGCTCTTGCATGAGTTTCCTAAAACGGACGGGTCGGCCAGGTTGGTCGCCGCATGCCAGCATGGCGATGATGGTCACGTTCAGACAGAGCCTGAGGGGAAAGAGATGCCGGCCAGCTTCTGCGTGAAGCTCGCCGCCTCATGCGCGTTGATGTCGGCGGCTCGGATCAGATTGTCGAAGTGGCTGGTCAGGGTACGGACCGGCTGGGTGGCGTTCAGCACCAGATACATGTCGCCGACATAGATTGCGGCGCGGTACGGCCCGAAGATCGTATAAGGGATCGAATAGCGCATGCGGCCGTCATAGAGGAACAGGCGGAAGGTCGGGTAAAGGTCGTCGAGGAGCGTTGCCATGTGCAGCAATTGCCGGCGGCGCTCGGCTTCCGGGAACCGGTCCCAGACGCCGAGCCCGCGTGCGAAAATCTCCAGCGTATGGCGCGGCATGCAGACCTCCATGTCGGTCTCGGGCCGCCTGTTGTAGTCGATGCGGTATTGCGTTTCGCCGGCCTGCGCCTCGCGGCTCTTGTTGGTAATGCCGGCCTCGTATTCGACAAGGGCCTCGGTGCGCAGGAGGTCCGGAATGCCCGCCGGCACGTAGCGGATCTTGGTGCCGACCGCCTCGGCGTGCCATTTGGCAAGTAGCGTGCGGTCAAAGCCGTCCGGCGCCTCCTCGATCTCGAGGCTTTCGCGAATCTCGCCGGTGACGCCTTCGTCCTGGCTAAGGCCCAGCAGCCAGTCGAGCGATACCTTGAACTCGGCGGCAATGTTGAGAAGCGTCTCGGCGCGGGGCAGGCGCGTCGAGGCGCCCGACAGGAGTTGCGACAGCGCCGAACGATCGATGCCGACGGCGCTCGCGAAGGCCGACTGGTTCAAGTCCGAGCGTGTCAAGAGCAATTTCAGGCGCTCTCGGAAGACCGTCGACAGATCACGCTTGTCCATCACGCCGCGCCTTTCCAATGGAGGAAAAATTTGCGCCCAGGCCTGCTGGCTAGGTGCTCAGGCGCAAATAAATCTCCAAATCTGTTTACAATATATAACATCTGCAGCCAAAAATGCGCATTCGCAACAGATTGTTCACTTTGTCGCGTTGCGACAACGACAGGCTCCTGACACAATGCTGTCAGGAATCAAAGTGGTTCCGGCGACTGGAAGGCAGTGGTCGATAGCATGACTGGCATACGCAAGAGACATAGCAGCACACCGGCCGTGGAATGGCCGACAGTATTCCTCACACTGTTCTGTTATGGCGCCTGGCTTGCCACCGGCTTCCTGCTTTGGCCTTCCTATCCGCTGCTGGCCCTTGTCGCCTTGGCCTTGATACTGGCCCTGCAATCCTCGCTGATGCACGAAGTGCTGCATGGCCATCCGACCCGCAACGCCAGCATCAACGAAGCCTTCGTCGTCCTGCCGATCGGGCTGGTCTGGCCGTTCCGCCGATTCAAGGCGATCCATCTTCGCCACCACGCCGACGAGCGGCTGACCGACCCGCTCGACGATCCGGAAAGCTATTACCAGGCGCTCTGGATGCATGAGGAAATGCCGCCGGCGATGAAGTTCCTGCTCAAGATCAACAACACAATGGTCGGCCGCTTCGTTCTCGGACCTTGGCTGTCGTCGATCGGCTTCTTCCTCGACGACGCCAGACAGATGGCCGCCGGCGACAAGGCGATCCGCAAAGCCTGGCTGCTGCATGCTATCGGACTTGCAGTGGTCGTGCCGATCGTGACCTTCGGCTTCGGCATCCCGCTCTGGCTCTACATACTGGGGCCGGTGTGGCTCGGCCAGTCCCTGATTTCGGTGCGCACTTATGCCGAGCATCAGTGGTCGGAACATCCGGAGGGCCGCACGATCATCGTCGAGCGGTCGCCGCTCTCCTTCCTGTTCCTCAACAACAACCTGCATTTCGTGCACCACAAGAGCCCGACGGTCGCCTGGTACAGACTGCCGAAGATGTTTCGCGATCGCCGCGAAGAATGGCTGCGGATGAACAACGGCTACGTCTATCCGAATTATTTCGCGCTGATCAAATCATTTGCCTTCAAGGCCAAGGAGCCGGTGGTGCATCCGGTGCTGCGCCGCGCGCCCGAACCCGGCCGCGCCTTCAAACCGCGTATCAGAGCGCGTAATGTGAGTGGACTTGGCACGGCTCCGGTGCCGGCTGAGCCGCCCAAAGAGTAATTTCGAACTTTCGCGACTGCTTTATCGCCGCGGAATTCAGGCGCCGATGACCGCCTGTTTTGAAAGCTGTTCGTCATGAGCAAGTTGATTGCGGCTCTGCCGATGTATGACTGGCCGGAAGTTCGTGGCGAGATCGACGCGCAATGGGCGCAGCTCCGCGACGCTTTTCGACGGAGGGGTATCGACGCGCCGGAAAGAATGGCGCGCAGCAATCGCGACCTGCCGCCGGTGTCCGGCGGCATCCAAGACGGCGCCGGAAAGCTGATAGCGCCCGACCCCGCGACATTGCCCCCGGATGAGTTCGATTTTCACCAGCTCTGGCTGAGCCCGGCGCTGCTTTTCGGACAGACCTGCTGGGGGCCGATGGAGCTCGGCCTTGCCAGGCATGTGCAGGTGGTCGCTCAGCCAAGCTATGACGCGTTCGAGGGCGGGCAGGGCGAGCTCTATTCCAGCGCGCTGGTGATGCCGGCTGATGGCGGGCGGTCGGTTGGCTCGCCCGAGGATGGCAAGGCTGTCATCCCGCTCGATCTCATCCGCGGCAAGCGCTTCATCTTCAACAATCCGGATTCGATGTCCGGGCTGCTCGGGCTGACGCGCGACCTGGAGGCGATCGGCGAAAGTCTGGGCGTCTTCGCCTCGTGCGGCGAAAGCGGCGGCCATCGGTCGTCGATCGTCGCCATCGCCGAGGGCAGGGCCGATATCGCCGCCATCGACTGCCAGAGCTGGGCATTGGCGCAGCGATTCGAGCCGGCGGCGCGGCGCATGAAAGTCGTCGGCTGGACGACTAGGCGGAAGGGATTGCCATTTATTTCGGCCAGGGCCACATCGGCGGACGTCGTTGCGTCCATGCGCGAGGCCATCGCCGAGTTTGGCTTGGACGGGTCAGCTGCCAAGCAGCTTTTCGTCGAGCGGGTAGGCTGAGAGTTTTTCGTTGCCGGTCTCGGTGATGAGGATCTGCTCCTCGATCTTGACGCCCTCGCGGCCGCCGAGCCTGCCGATATAGCTTTCCACGCACAGCACCATGCCGGGTTCCAGGACGCCATCCGGCGTGTCGTCCGTCCAGTCGCTGGCATGCGGCAGGGTCGGATATTCGTCCGCCAGACCGACGCCGTGGTAGAGCACGCCGTAGCGCGCCGGGAAGCAGTCTCCAGGCGGCACGGCGGAGCGTTCGACGAGATCGCGGAAGGAAATGCCCGGCCGCATCAATGCCGTGTTGTGGGCGATCTGGTCGGCGGCGATGCGGAACAGGTCACGCTGCTCGTCGGACGGCCGGCCATCGCCGCAGAGCCAGGTGCGCGAGAGGTCGGCGCAAAATCCATAGGGACCGATGAGGTCGGTGTCGAAGGCGACGAGATCGCCGTCCTCGACGATGCGCGACGAGCATTCCTGGAACCAGGGGTTGGTGCGCGGCCCGGACGACAGAAGCCGGGTCTCGATCCATTCGCCGCCGCGCGCGATGTTGCCGCGATGCAGTTCCGCCCAGAGTTCGTTCTCGGAAATGCCCGGCTTCAGCGCCGCTTCCATCTCGCCCATCGCCGCCTCGCAGGCGACAATGGCGCGGCGCATGGCGAGGATCTCGTCGGGCGACTTTATGAGGCGCGCATTCTCCATCACCGCCTCGCCATTGCCGACCGTGATGCCGCGGCGGGCAAGCTCTTCGACGCCTTCCGGGTTGATGTGGTCGACGGCGATCCGCCGATTGCCGCCGCCGTGCTCGGCAAGGAGCTCGGCGATGCCGGCTGCCCAGCGGCGGACCTTCTTGTCGGTCAGCTCGCCGCTATAAAGGTACATCCACGACACCGCCGGCCGCACCTCGTCGACGACGCCGGCGTGATCCGACAAATGCTCGCAGGAGAAATAGTCGAACAGCACCACAGGACCTTCTGTGGCGACGAAACAGTGGCGGGTCGGATTGTGCGCGACCCAGAGCTGCATGTTGGTCGAATCCGTCGCGTAGCGGATGTTGACCGGGTCGTAGAGCAGGGCGCCGGCATAGTCGCGGCGCCTGAGTTCGGCGCGGATGCGCTCGAGCCGATAGGTTCGCATGGCAGGCAGGTCGGGAGCGGCAATGCCTGCCGCCGCCCATTCGGCTTCGGCTACCGCGCCATAGCCCAGAGCGTGCTGGTTGAGCGCGCCAGCCTTCTCGCGGGAGGCGGCGCGGAGCGCCTCGACGGAACCGGGTTCGAACGGCATGATCTTGCGGTGGCGGCCGAAACGTTGTGTGTCCATGCGGTCCCCCTGTCTGTCTATTGCGGCTTCATCTTGTGCAGCCTGGTGATCGTGACCTGGCGCGGTGCGCTCCCCAACTGCGGCACCGCGATGCGCCGATGGACGGTATCCATCACATAGCCGGCCTCGGTGATCCTTTTGAAGATGACGGAGGCCGGTTCCTCGTCATCCGCGAGCACAAGCACCGCGGGCTCGCGGATCGATCTGACGAAATCGGGTATCTCGTCGTCGAGCACGATGAGATCGGGATCGACGAGGCGGAGATTGCCGATCCAGAACCAACTCGAGACCACAGTGCCGACCGGACCGTCGGCTGTCAGCTGACGATGGAGCGAAGCGTAGTCCATGCGCACGATGCTGCCGCGGTTATCGCCGCCGTGGACCTGCATGTACCAGCTTACCGGAAGCACGAGGATGGCCATCACGGCGCCGACGAAGACGATTGTCGCCTGCGTCTTCCTGCCCCTTTCCCCCATCGCGCCCAGCCGCATGGCAATGGCGACCGGCAACAGCACGAATACGGGCAGCATCCAGCGATCGCGAAACTGTGTGATGCCGCCCGCCAGCACCACCACGAGCGTGATCAGCAAGGCGAAGGCTATCGCCCGCCAGACCAGCGTCTCTGGCCACGGTGCGGCCTCGGGCGGTGGAGCGGATTGCTTGCGCGCCAGGAAAAACGCGACGGCAAAGATCGTGGCCGGCAGCCCGGCGAAATTGAGCATCGCATTGCCTAAGCCGCGGATGCCGCGAGACAGGGTCTTTGCCGCGCTGCCCCCTTCGGCGACGCCCAGGCCACCGCTGTGCGCCAGCAGGTCTCCGAGATGCGTGAGGCTCCAGTAGAATGTGGGGAGGCAGGCAAGGATCGCCACAACCACACTGATCAGGAAACGGCGATCGAAGATCGCCTCACGTGTTTCGCGGACGGACAGCGCCGCAAGGAACAGCGCAGCGAGAAAGATCACCTCATTGTATTTCGACAGCATTGCGGCGGCCGTCGCCAAGCCAAGCAGCACATACGCGGTAGTCGAGCGCCGTTTCTGCAACTCGGCGACTGCCAGGAGCAGCAGCGATGAAAAGCAAAAAACCGCGACCGAGTGGGTGAGGGCATGCTGCATCTCCCATACGATCTGTGGAAACAGCAGCAGGCCGAACATGGCGGTGGTCGCCGCGCGGGCTGAATAGCCCAGGCGGCGCACTGTGGCGAAGGACGCGACCAATCCACCGGCCAGCAGCGTGTATTTGACGATCTTGAGCGCGAGAATGCTGGTTCCAACCAGCGAGGCCGTGAGGATGCCGAACCAGGTGTATAAAGGCGGCTGCGAGCCGCCATAGCCGGCCGCGAGGAAGCGCATCGCCATCAACTGTTCGGAGTCGTCGACGCCGACGCCGGTGCCCACGAAATGGGACGAAAGCGGCATCACCACGATCTGGACCAGGCAATAGGCAAGTGCAAACGCGATTGCGGCACTGAAAGGGCCGACCCGTTCATCGCAGAGCCAGTCGGTCCATTTCTCCAGCTGCCGCAAGGGTCGTCTTCTCATCTGATGCGTTGGTGGCCGGTTGCTATATAGCCGGCCACCAACACGATCCGAAAGCGGTACATTACGGCTTCCTGGAATCAGGTGCGCATCTTCTCGCCGCTCGGGTCGAAGGGCGGCTCGACGTTGATGTGGGCCGGGCGGCGGTGGCCGAGGATCTCGATTTCGAACAGGCCGGCGCTCTCGTCCTCGGCAAGGGCCGCCGGCACATAGCCCTGGGCCATCGACTTTTGCACGTAATGCGCATAGCCGCCCGAGGTCACCCAGCCGACAACGCGCCACTCGCCATCGACGATGCCGCGCTCGGCCGAAGCGCCTTCGGCGGCTTCGGAGCCGCGCACTTCCTTGCCCGTCTCGTCGAAGCGCGGCGCGCCGTAGCCATGCGGCTTCTCCACCGTGCCGTAATCCTTGCTGACCTTGGCCCAGATCGGCTCGTCGCCCATCACGTCGGCGTCGGCAGCATCGACGATGAAGGAGACGCGGCGCAGCTTCGGCCCTTGCGCCTGCTCCCTGGCAGCCGCCTCGCGGCCAATGAAGTCGTTCTTCTCCAGCTTGATGAAGCGGTCCATCGAGCCTTCGAACGGCCCGTAGATCGGACGCAACTCGCGGAACCAGGTTGGGAAGTTCTTTTCGAGACGCATCGACAGCAGCGCGCGCATGCCGAAATCGACGAGGCCGAATTCCTCGCCTGCTTCCTTGATCGCCTTGTAGACGAGGCGCTGATAGGCGGGGGCCATCCAGATCTCGTAGCCGAGGTCGCCGGTATAGGTGATGCGGTTGACCATGCAGGGCGCGCCGCCGACCGCCATCTCGCGGAAGTCCATGAAGCGGAAGGCCTTGGTCGAGACGTCGACGTCCACAAGTTTCTGCAGCAAATTCCGCGCGCTCGGTCCGGCGATCGACAAGCCGACCAGTGTCTGGTCGAAGCGGTGGATGCGCACAGAACCATCCTTGGGCAGGTGCTTCTCGAACCAGCGCATATGGTATTTCTGCGCGGCCGAAGAGCCCCAGATCATGAAACGGTCCTCACCGGTCTTGGCGATGGTGAAGTCGCCGATCAGCCTGCCGAACTCGTTGACCATCGGGGTGAGCACAATGCGGCCGGTCTTCGGCATCCGGTTGGTCATCAGCCGGTTGAGGAAATCCTCGGCGCCCGGCCCAGAAACTTCGTACTTGGCAAAGTTGGCGATCTCGGTGACGCCGACCCGTTCGCGCGTCGCGCGAACTTCCTCGCCGATCGGGCCGAAATCGTTCGAGCGGTGGAAGGAGACGATGTCCTTTGGCTCGGTGCCCTTGGGCGCGAACCAGAGCGGGGTTTCCAGTCCCCACGAGTCGCCCATGACCGCATTGTTGGCGAGCATCGTGTCGTAGAGCGGCGTCGTCTGCGCCGGCCGGGCGGCCGGCAGTTCCTCGTTCGGGAAGCGGATCGAGAAGCGCCGCGAATAATTCTCGCGCACCTTGGCGTTGGTGTAGCGCAGCGTCGCCCATTCGCCGAAGCGGGCGACATCCATGCCCCAGACGTCGAAGCCTGGATCGCCGTGCACCATCCAGTTGGACAGCGCCAGGCCGACGCCGCCGCCCTGGCTGAAGCCGGCCATGACGGCGCAGGCGCACCAGAAGTTGGTCAGGCCCTGGACTGGGCCGACCAGCGGGTTGCCGTCGAGCGCGAAGGTGAAGGGGCCGTTGATGATCTGCTTGATGCCGGCCTTCTCGATGCCGGGGAAATGCTTGAAGCCGATCTCCAGCGACGGCGCGATGCGATCGATGTCGGGTGGCAAGAGTTCATGCCCGAAATCCCAGGGCGTGTTGACCGGCGACCACGGCTTGCAGGCTTTTTCATAGGTGCCGAGCAGGATGCCGTTGCGCTCCTGGCGGGTGTAGATCTCGCCCTTGAAGTCAAGCACGCCGATCATCTCGCGGCCGGTAGATCTGTTGAATTCCTCGACCTCTGGCATCGGCTCGGTGAGCAGGTACATGTGCTCCATCGCCAGCACCGGCAGCTCGACGCCGACCATGCGGCCGATCTCGCGCGCCCACAGCCCGCCGCAATTGACGACATGCTCGGCTTTCACGGTGCCTTGCTCGGTGACGACGTTCCAGGTGCCGTCGGCTTCTTGCGTCAGCTCGACGACGCGGTTGCGCAGCACGATCTCGGCGCCGAGTTTTCGCGCGGCCCTGGCGTAGGCGTGGGTCGTGCCGGAGGGGTCGAGATGGCCTTCGACCGGATCCCACATGGCGCCGACGAAATTCTTCTCGTCCATCAGCGGGAACATCGCCTTGGCTTCTGACGGCGTGATCAGCTCGGTATCCATGCCGAGATAGCGGCCCTTGGCGTGGGCGAGCCGCAGGAAGTCCATGCGCTCGGGCGTGTCGGCCATCATCACGCCGCCGGTCAGATGCAGCGAGCAGGACTGGCCGGAAAGCTCCTCGATCTCCTTGTAGAGCTGGACCGTATAGGCCTGCAGCTTGGCGACGTTCGGGTCGCCGTTCAGCGTGTGGAAGCCGCCCGCCGCGTGCCAGGACGAGCCGGAGGTCAGCTCCGAACGCTCGATCAACATGATGTCGGTCCAGCCGGCCTTGGCGAGGTGGTAGAGCACCGAGCAGCCGACGACACCGCCGCCGATGACAACCGCTTTAACGTGGGATTTCATGAAGATAGGTCCGTTTTTGCAGAGACTGAATCGAGTGAGCGGGGCGTGAAAGATCAAAAATCGGTCGGCGCGCCGCCTTCGGCGCGACGCTTCTCGACGAAGTCGTTGAGCTCCTCGCGGATGGCCGGGTCCATATACGGCTCTTCGTAGGCCGCGAGGCGCTCCTTCCACACCTTGTTGGTGCGTTCCAGCGCCGTCGGTGAGCCCGCCTCGGTCCAGGTCTCGAAATTGCGCCAGTCGGAGACGATCGGCGAGTAGAAGGCGGTCTTGTAGCGCTCCTGCGTGTGCTGGGTGCCGAAGAAATGGCCGCCCGGGCCGACCGACTGGATGGCGTCGAAGCCGAGCGCGTCTTCGGAGAGATCGAGCGGGGTGAGAAATTCGGCCACCATCTGCAAGAGGTCGATGTCGAGGATGGTCTTTTCATAGGAGCAGCGCAGGCCGCCTTCCAGCCAGCCGGCGCCGTGCATCATCAGATTGCCGCCGCCCTGGATGGCGCCCCAGAGCGAAAAGACGCTTTCATAGGCGGCCTGCGCGTCGACCGTGTTGGCGGCGCAGGTGTTGGAGGTGCGGTAGGGGATATTGTAACGGCGGGCAAGCTGGCCGCCGGCGAGCTGCGCCTTCATGTATTCGGGCGTGCCGAAGGCCGGTGCGCCCGACTTCATGTCGACATTGGAGGTGAAGCCGCCATAGCCGACCGGCGCGCCTTTCTTCACCATCTGGGCGAAGGCGATGCCGGAAAGCGCCTCGGCATTCTGCTGCACCAGCGCGCCGGCGATGGTGACGGGCGCCATGGCGCCGGAGAGCGTGAACGGCGTGACGATCACCGCCTGGCCCATGCTGGCCATCTGGATGATGCCTTCCATCATCGGCACGTCGAGCTTGAGCGGCGAATTGGTGTTGATGATGGTGAAGACCGACGGCTCCTCCATCAGCTGCTCGCGGCTGATGCCGCGCGCGATGCGGGCGATCTCGATGCCGTCGACATTGCGTTCCTTGCCGAGCGAATAGATGTGGAAGACCTTGTCGGTCAGCGTGGCGAGGTCGCGGATGCATTCGAGATGCCGGACCGAGGGATGGATGTCAATCGGCTCGACCGGATAGCCGCCGGTGCACTGCAGGATGTTGTGCATCTGCGCCAGGCGCAGGAAATTGCGGTAGTCGACCTGGTTGCCGGGGCGGCGGCCGCGGTCGAGGTCGGAGCAGTTCGGCGCCGAGGCCATCATCGACAGGATGACGTTGTTGCCGCCAAAGCGCAGATTGTGCGCCGGGTTGCGGGCGTGCAGCGTGAACTCCGGCGGACAGTGCGCGATGAGCTCGAGGATCAT
Source organism: Mesorhizobium sp. WSM3879 (assembly GCF_002294915.1). Lineage (NCBI taxonomy): Bacteria > Pseudomonadati > Pseudomonadota > Alphaproteobacteria > Hyphomicrobiales > Phyllobacteriaceae > Mesorhizobium > Mesorhizobium sp. WSM3879. Next base: position 88,584 of record NZ_NSFZ01000010.1, read on the forward strand.
GTCGCTATCGAAGCGAACGCGCTCGCTGCCTTCGCGAACGTCGGCGCCATGCGCCTTCATGATGCGGCGGGCTTCGTCATGCAGCACGTCGACGCCGATCTCCTTCAAAACGCGCAGCGAGGCGAGGTGGATCGATTCCAGTTCGTCGTCGGACACCAGCCTGGTGGGCACCAGCGGGTTCTTAAGCTGCCGGAACGGCGGCTGCTCGAAGGCTGCCGATCCGCCGGCGCGTTTGCCAGCACGGCCGCCGCGGCGGGCGCGATCGGATGCCAATGCCGGTTCGGCGGGATGAATGGCGGCAGTCATGAGAGGCCTCGTGGGGATGCGAAAGTGGTCGGCATAATGGACCGGCGGCAATGCTGCCGGTAAGGAGGCGGCGACCACTAGGGCGAGGGAAGCGACATGACGGAAGGGCAGATTGGCCCGCCGAATTGCCGCCGCCAAAGCATTCCCTGCCGGCGTTCCTGACAAGGATTGGCTGGAACATGCGCCCTTGCCGTCAGTTGGCCGTTACGGCTGTCGCCGGCAGCGGCTAAGCCTCCGTTGAATGGAGCAGGAATGATGGCTCTGGCGAAATCAGAGACCGGCGAGACGGTGCAGTGGGCCGCGATTACCGGCGTGATCGCGACCGTGTCGGTGTTCGCCATCGCGCAGGGGCTTTCCTATCCGCTGCTGAGCTTCATCCTGCAGCGTCAGGGTGTGTCGCCGGCGGTGATCGGCCTGTCGGCGGCAATGACGCCGGTCGGCTTCATCCTATCCTCGCCACTGATCCCGGGGCTGGCGCGCCGGTTCGGAGCAGGGCGCACTGCGCTCACCTGCGCCGGGCTCTCGGCACTGGTGCTGGCGCTGATCGGCTGGACGCAGGACGTCTATTTGTGGTTCCCACTGCGCTTCCTGGTCGGCGTGGTCACCAACCCGCTTTATGTGCTCAGCGAAATCTGGGTGATCGCGCTGGCGCCGCCGTCGCGGCGCGGGCGCGTCATGGGCATCTATTCGACCATCATCTCGGCTGGGTTCGCGGCCGGGCCGCTCTGCCTGCTGGCGGTCGGCACGGAGGGTTGGCCGCCTTTTCTGGTCGGCATCTTTGCTTTTCTTTTCTGCGGCGCCTGCCTGGCGGTCGTGGTGAAACGCCTGCCCAAGGTCGACGAGGCAGGCGAAAAAGTTTCGGTGCTCGGCTTCATGCCGCTCGCCTGGCTGCTCCTGTCGGCGGTCGTCGCCGCCGCCGGTTTCGAGCAGTCGGTGCTGGCGCTGCTTCCCGTCTATGGCACCCACTTCGGCATTCCCGAGACGCGCATGTCGGCGCTGCTGTCGACGATGATCGCCGGCAACATCGCCATGCAGGTGCCGCTCGGCCTGCTCGCCGAAAGACTGACAGCGCGCCTCGTGCGCTTCGGCTGTGTCTCGGTGACGGTTCTTGGCTGCGCGCTCTTGCCGGCGCTCATCGAGACGCCGCTGATCTGGCCTTGCGTCTTCATCTGGGGCGCGGTGTCCTACGGGATCTACACGATGTCGATCATCGAGCTCGGCGAGCGTTTTACCGGCTCGGCGCTGGTCGCGGGCAATGCGGCCTTCTCCTTGATGTGGGGCGTCGGTGGCATCCTCGTGCCGCCGCTGACCGGCGGCGTGATGGACCTGATCGGCGCCGCGGGGCTTCCGGTGACGCTCGGCGCGATCTGCGCGGCGCTGGCTGTAGCCACCGTCATTCGCCGGCGGGTGATGTAGGGCCGGCTGGCTGAGCGCAGGCAGCGCTGCTCTTGAATGTTGGCGCGGCGAACGCGATGTAGGCAGGGCCGCCAGACTCGGAGACCAGCATGACCAGCCCGATGACCCAAACCCAGCCTGAATTGCCGGTCGAGGATCCTTTCCTGTGGCTGGAGGATCGCAACGGCAAGGAAGCGCTTGAGTGGGTCCATCGCCAGAATGCGACGACTGTCGCCGAACTGCAGGGCGATCCATCCTATCAGGCGGCATTCGAGACCGCGCTCGACCTGATGACGGCCGAGGACAATATCCCGGTCGGATCGGCGCTCGCCGGTTACGTCTACAATTTTTGGCAGGACAAGACCAACGCGCTGGGCTTGTGGCGCCGCACGACGGTCGCCTCCTACAAGACCGACAAGCCGGAATGGGAAACGATCCTCGATTTCGATCAGCTCTCGGCCAAGGAAGGCGTGAAATGGGTGTTCGGCGGCGCGAGCCGGCTCTATCCCGATTTCGACCGCTGCCTGCTGTTCATGTCGCCGGACGGCGGCGACGCCAGCGAGATGCGCGAGTTCGACATTGCGACCAAATCCTTCGTCGAGGACGGGTTTCGGGCACCGGCTTCGAAGTCGGGGTTTTCCTGGCTGGACAGGGATACGGTGATCGTCTCGGCGGCTTTCGAGGACGAGGACAAAACTCAGTCAGGCTATCCGCGGGTGATCAAGCTCTGGCGGCGCGGCACGAAGCTGGAGGAGGCGACGCCGATCTTCGAGGGCGAAAAAAATCATCTCGCGGTCGGCGGCGGCGTGGAGTTCGATGGCGACAAGAAACATGTCATGCTCGGCAAGACCATCGACTTCTTCACCTCGCACAGTTTTCTCCGGCTGGCTTCGGGCGAGAACCGGCGCATCCCGCTGCCCGACGACGCGACCGACACCGCGATCTTCAAGGGAGAGCTCGTCTTTGGCGTCCGCAGCCCGTGGACGGCGCCGGACGGCACGCGCTGCCTGCCGGATGGGCTCTATTCCGTGGATTTCGACCGCTGGATTGAAACCGGTTCGTTCGAGCCGGTCGAGACGCTGCTCAAACCGGAGCACCGCGTTTCAATCGCAGGTCTCGCGAGGACGCAGGACCGGCTGTTCATCAACCTGATGGACAATGTGCGCGGCAAGGTCGTCGTTTGCGACCGCACCGGCAATGGCTGGTCGGTGAAGCCGGTCGACCTGCCCGACAACGGCAATGTCGGCATCAGCCATGCCGAGCATTTCGGCTCCAGCGTCTCCTTCTCCTTCACCGATTTCCTGACGCCGAGCTCGATCATATGGTCGGACGACAATGGCGACACACTGCAAACCGTGAAATCGCAGCCGCCGCGCTTCGATGCATCGCCCTATGTTTCGGAGCAGTTCGAGGCGCGCTCGAAGGACGGCACGATGATCCCGTATTTCGTCGTCAGGCGGCGCGACCAGACGGGACCGGTGCCGGCTCTGCTCTATGGCTATGGCGGCTTCGAAGTGCCGCTCTTGCCCGGCTATGCCGGGATCCGCGGCAGGCTCTGGCTGGACAAGGGCAATGCCTATGTGCAGGCCAATATCCGCGGCGGCGGCGAGTTCGGCCCGGCGTGGCATCAGGCGGCGCTCAAGGGTAAGCGCCAGAAGGCGTTCGATGATTTTGCCGCGGTCGCCGAGGATGTGGTCAGGCGCGGCATCACCACGGCGGCACAACTCGGCATTCAGGGCGGCTCGAATGGCGGCCTGCTGACCGGCGTCTCGCTGACGCAGCGTCCGGAGCTGTTCGGCGCCGTCCTCATCGACGTGCCGCTGCTCGACATGCTGCGCTACACCGAACTGCCGCCCGGTGCCTCGTGGATGGCGGAATATGGCGATCCGTCAAAGCCGGAGGAGGCGGCATGGCTCGCCGCCTATTCGCCCTATCAGCGTGTGGCGACCGGTGCCGTCTATCCGCCGGTGCTGCTGATGACCTCGACCGCGGACGACCGCGTCCATCCGGGGCATGCGCGCAAGATGGCGGCGCGGCTGCAGGCCGCCGGTCACGGCAAGACGCTGTTCTTCGAAGAGACCGAAGGCGGCCATGGCGGGCGCGGCGATCGCCGGCCCCAGGCCGCGCAGACGGCGATGCGCTACGTCTTTCTGCAGCGCACGCTTGCCGGTCCAGCTTGAATTGGTGGCCGTTGGCGGCTTAATGTGCCGCCATGGTCCGCATCAGCACATCAGGCGCCTTCGGGGTCGCGGTGACGCCGTCACCGCGCACGCTGCGCGCCGAGCTTTTGCGGCTGTGCGCCCGCATCGGCTATTCGCCGCCCCGTTTCCTCTGACGAATCCGCCCCGGCCACCGCCGGATTGATTCAAGAGGAAAGACAAACCCATGACTTATCAGAACTATTCGCTGAAGCAGCTTCAGCAGATCGATGCCGCGCATCACCTCCATCCCTTCACCGACCATAAGGAACTGCGTGAAGCGGGCTCTCGCATCATCACCCACGCCAAAGGGCCGTTCATCTATGATTCCGACGGAACGGAAATCCTCGACGGCATGGCGGGCCTCTGGTGCGTCAATGTCGGCTACGGCCGCGACGAACTGGCGGAGGCCGCCTACGCCCAGATGAAGGAGCTGCCCTACTACAACTCCTTCTTCAAGTGTTCGACGCCTACACCGGTGCTGCTGTCGCAGAAGCTGGCGGAACTGGCGCCGGAGCATGTCGGTCAGGTCTTCTACGGCTCGTCCGGCTCCGAGGCCAACGACACAGCGCTGCGGCTCGTGCGCCACTATTGGGCGCTCGAAGGCAAGCCTGAGAAGAACCGGATCATCTCGCGCAAGATGGCCTATCACGGCTCGACGATCGCCGGCACCTCGCTCGGCGGCATGGAGCCGATGCACAAGCAACTCGGCGGCGCGGTGCCGAACATCGTCCATGTGATGATGCCCTATGCCTATGAGGTCGCGCTGCCCGGCGAAAGCGACCATGATTTCGGCCTGCGCGCCGCCAAGGCCGTCGAGGACGCCATCCTCGAAGCCGGCGCCGACAAGGTCGCCGCCTTTATCGGCGAGCCGGTGATGGGTGCGGGCGGTGTGAAAATCCCGCCGATCAGCTACTGGCCGGAGGTGCAGCGCATCTGCCGCAAATACGACGTGCTCTTGATGCTCGACGAGGTGATTACCGGCTATGGCCGCACCGGCGAATGGTTCGCGGCGCAGACCTTCGACGTTGAGCCCGACACCATCACCACCGCCAAGGCGCTGACCTCCGGCTACCAGCCGCTGTCGGCGCTCCTGGTCGGCGACCGCATCAGCAGGACGCTCGTCGAAAAGGGCGGCGAGTTCTACCACGGCTACACCTATTCCGGTCACCCGGTCGCGTGCGCGGTGGCCCTGAAGAACCTCGAGATCATTGAACGGGAAGGTCTGGTCGAGCGCGTCAGGACCGACACCGGTCCCTATTTCGCGCAGGCGCTGCAGGAGCGCATCGCCGGCCACAGGCTGGTCGGCGAGGTGCGCTCGATCGGTCTTATGGGTGCGATAGAGATCGTCAAGGACAAGGCGACCAAGGAACGATACCTGCCGTCGGGAAGTGCGGCGGTCGTCGTGCGCGATCACGCGATCTCGCAGGGCATGATGCTGCGCGCCACCGGCGACACGATGATACTGTCGCCGCCGCTGATCTGGACGCGCGACACCATCGACATGGCCTGCGAGCGCATCGCCAAGGCGCTCGACCTTGCGGAGGCGGATTTGCGGAAGCGCTGAGAAAACACAGCCAGGCGCCCTTGCTGGAGGGTGCCCGGCGACCCGAATCTGCAGCGAAGCCTTGCCCAGACGCAAAAACCGCGTCCCAGAAGGGAACGCGGCTTTGCCAAATACGCATGGCGTTTCGCTACTCGAGACCTGCGAAACTTACGGGCTCCGGTACGCGAGACCTGATCCGGAGCGCCGGGCGGTTGCGATGTCCGCCTCGCAGTCCGTTTTAAAGGCACATCGTTACCGGTGAGTTAGCGAGACCTTAAGCAAATCTAAATTTGCCGGATTTCTGTCGAAAAAATTTGCTAATAACCCTTTGCAAGCAGCTGCTTAGGTTTGATCGCCGCGCAGGAAATTTATGATGCCGGAAAAGTCGGCGCCTGCGTTGCCCTGCGCATTGAACAGCGCGTAGAGCTGCGTCGCCTCGGCGCCCAGAGGCGTCACGGCGCCGGCGCTTTGCGCGGCTTCCTGCGACAATTTCAGGTCCTTGAGCATGAGGGCGGCAGCAAAACCCGGCTTGTAGTCGCGGTTGGCGGGCGACGCCGGAACAGGGCCGGGCACCGGGCAGTAAGCGGTCAGTGACCAGCACTGGCCGGAGGAGGTGGAGGCGACGTCGAACAGCGCCTGGTGCGACAGGCCGAGTTTCTCGGCGAGCACAAAGGCTTCGGCGACGCCGATCATCGAAATGCCGAGAATCATGTTGTTGCAGATCTTGGCGGCCTGGCCGGCGCCGTCACCGCCGCAATGAACGATGCGGCCGGCCATCGGCTTCAGGATCGGCTCGGCAGAGGCGAATGCTGCGTCCGACCCGCCGGCCATGAAAGTGAGCGTGCCGGCGGTCGCGCCGCCGGTGCCGCCGGACACAGGCGCGTCGATCGAAGGCAAGCCGTGCCTGGCGGCAATGGCGTGAGCCTTGCGTGCCGATTCGACATCGATGGTCGAGGAATCGATCAGCAAGGCGCCTTTCTTCGCCTTGGGCGCGATGTCCTCGTAGACCGACAACACATGCTTGCCCGCGGGAAGCATGGTGATCACCACGTCGGCGTCCTTCACCGCGGCGACGGCATTGGCCATGACGGTGACGCCATGCTCTTTTGCGATCGTGAGGTTCTCCGGCAGGAGGTCGAAGCCTTGCACCGCAAACCCCGCCTTTACGAGGTTGGCAGCCATTGGGTTGCCCATATTGCCAAGGCCGATGAAGGCGATCGTTGCCATCGTTGTCTCCCGAAATTTGCTGCTTCAGCGGCCGATCAGCGTACGCGCGATGATGACGCGCATGATCTCGTTGGTGCCTTCGAGGATCTGGTGGACGCGCAAATCACGCACCAGCTTCTCGATGCCGTAATCGTGCAGATAGCCGTAGCCTCCATGCAACTGCAGCGCCTCGTTGGCGACGTCGAAGCCGATGTCGGTGACGAAGCGCTTGGCCATAGCCGACCATTTGCCGGCATCCGGCGCCTTGCGATCGAGCTTCGAGGCGGCGGCATAGAGGAAGATGCGGGCCGCCTGCAGCTCCGTCTCCATGTCGGCCAGCCTGAACTGCAGGGCCTGGAACTGGTTGATCTTCGATCCGAAGGCCTTGCGCTCGCTCGTGTAGGCGAGCGCCTTGTCGAGCGCCGATTGCGCGCCGCCCAGCGAGCAGGCGGCGATGTTGAGCCGGCCGCCGTCGAGCCCCGCCATGGCGATGCCGAAGCCCGCGCCTTCGGTGGCAAGCAGGTTCTCGGCCGGCACCATGCAATCCTCGAAGATGACCTGGCGGGTCGACTGCATATGCCAACCCATCTTGTGCTCATTGGCGCCGAAGGAGAGGCCGGGCGCATCCTTGGGCACCACCAGGGTCGAAATGCCTTTGGGCCCGTCGCCGCCGGTGCGCGCCATGACGACATAGAGGTCGCTGTCGCCGGCGCCGGAGATGAACTGCTTGGCGCCGTTCAAGACATAGCCGCCGCTGCTCTTCACCGCTCTCGTCTTCAAGGCGGCGGCATCCGAGCCGGAGCCAGGCTCGGTCAGGCAATAGCTCGCCAGCCATTCCATCGTGGTCAGCTTCGGCAGGAAGCGCCGGCGCTGCTCGTCGCTGCCGAAGCGGTCAATCATCGAGGCCGCCATATTGTGGATGGAGATGAAGGAGGAGAAGGCCGGATCGGCATGCGCCAGCGCCTCGAAGATCAGCACCGCATCGAGCCGACCGAGCGCCGAGCCGCCGACATCGTCGCGGACATAGATGCCGCCCAGGCCGAGCGGCCCTGTCTCGCGGATCACGTCGGCCGGAAAGTGCTTTGCCCGGTCCCAGTCGAGCGCGTTCGGCGCGACCCGATCGGCCGCGAAGGCCTCAGCCATCTCCTTTATGGCGCGCTGTTGCTCGGTGAGTTCGAATTGGCCAGTGCCCGCATCGACTGCCGCGTCCATGGCGTGCTCCCTGTCGTTTCAGGCCTTGTGGCCTGTCGTTTTTGGCTTTGCGCAGCGATCAATCTAGACCAATGATGCCGCCGCGCAACCCAGCCCGCCGCGGACCGGCTGTGCATGGATTGATCAACGGAGTCTTGCGTGCCGACAATTTTCGATCAGCTGCTGGACCGGTTCCACTTCTATCTCGCCGGCATCGACAGCGATCTGGTTGCGGACGCCGTCGCGCGCATCGATTGGCACATGCCCTCTCGTTCGCGCGAACCACGTGCGCTTCGTTGCCTTCGCCATCTCGATCGGATTGCGGAGCTTGCGCGGCGGGACGCCGGGCCGCTGACGCGGTTCATCGCGGACCATCGCAATGAGCTGTGCTGGGGCCAGACTTATACCGCTGCCGATTTCGGACAGCTCTTCATCGACAATTACGGCTGGCTGGAGGTGTTCGGCATGCGCGGGCATTTCGCCAATGACGAGGTCGCGGGCGGCCTGCTGATCCTCGGGCCCGACAGTGTCTACCCAGACCATCACCACACCGCCGAGGAGATCTACATTCCGCTGACCGGCGGCACCGAGTGGCGCATGGGCGAGGCCGGCTTTCGGGTTCGAGCGGCGGGCGAAATCATCCACCATGCGTCAAACGTCAATCACGCCATGAGTACCGGCAAGGAGCCACTGATGGCGCTCTATATCTGGCGAGGTGGACCGCTCGCGCAGAAATCGATCATCGGCGCGGAGGGCAGGGGCTGATGGCCAGAGCGATCATGCTGCAAGGCACTGGCTCGGATGTCGGCAAGACGGTGCTGGTGGCGGGGCTCTGCCGGGCAGCAAAGAAACGCGGACTGAAGGTCAGGCCGTTCAAGCCGCAGAACATGTCCAACAACGCCGCCGTCGCCGACATCCCCGGCAACAACAAGACCGGCGGCGGCGAGATCGGCCGCGGGCAGTGGCTGCAGGCGCTGGCCTGCGGGGTGAGGCCGACCGTGCACATGAACCCGGTGCTGCTCAAGCCGCAAAGCGACATCGGCTCGCAAGTGGTGGTGCAGGGCAAGGTTTTTGGCGAGGCGCGGGCGCGCGACTATCAGGCGATAAAGGCAAGGCTGATGGATGCGGTGCTCGATTCCTGGGCGAAGGTCGGCGAGGACGCCGACCTCGTCATCGTCGAGGGCGCCGGCTCGCCGGCCGAGATCAACCTTAGAAGCCGCGACATCGCCAATATGGGCTTTGCCACGCGTACCAACGTCCCGGTGGTGCTTATCGGCGACATCGACCGCGGCGGCGTCATTGCTTCCGTCGCCGGCACGCATCTGATCCTGCCGGAGGAAGACCGGCGCATGATCGCTGGCTATCTCATCAACAAGTTCCGCGGCGATGTCTCGCTATTCGACGATGGGGTCAGTGCCATCGGCAAGTTTACCGGCTGGCGCTGTTTCGGCGTCGTGCCCTGGCTGAAGTCCGCGGCAAGGCTGCCGTCCGAAGATTCGGTTGTGCTCGAGCGCCTTGCCTCGGGCGAAAGGCGGGCACTGAAGGTGGCGGTGCCGATGCTGGCGCGGATCGCCAATTTCGACGATCTCGATCCGCTCAAGGCCGAGCCGCAGGTCGAGGTGGTGTTCGTGCCGCCGGGAAAGCCGCTGCCGGAAGATGCCGGGCTGGTGGTCATTCCGGGCTCGAAATCGACCATCGGCGATCTGATAAAATTCCGCGAGAATGGCTGGGATCGCGACCTTGCCGCGCACCGCAAACGCGGCGGCCATGTCGTCGGCATCTGCGGCGGATATCAGATGATCGGCCGCAAGGTTCGCGACCCCAATGGCATCGAAGGCAGCGTCATCGAGACGGAGGGCCTTGGCCTGCTCGACATCGAGACGGTGATGGAACCGGAAAAAACGGTGCGCAACTCGAGCGCTCATTCGGTGCAGTTCGGCCTGCCGCTCGAAGGCTACGAGATCCATCTCGGCCGCACCACCGGCCCGGACACGGCGCGGCCTTCGGCGATCATCAACGGCTTCGAGGACGGCGCGGTCTCCGCCGATGGCAAGGTTATCGGCACCTATCTGCATGGGCTGTTTGCAGCGGACGCTTTTCGCGCGGCCTACCTTGCGAGCCTCGGGGTCAAGGATGGGGGCATCGACTATCGCGCCGAGGTCGAGAAGGCGCTGGACGAGGTCGCGGCCGAGCTGGAGAAGCATCTCGACTGCGATGCGCTTTTCGGGCTGGCGCGGTAGGTCCTCCCGTCGATGCGCATACGCTTGCCATTAGCGAAAGCTTCCGTCGCATCGTCATCCTCGGGTCTTCGCGTCCGCTTCGCTCCCGCTCCGCCCGTGGATGACGAAGTTCAGGCGTTTTCGCCAGCCGCAAATGCCGGCGCGGATAGCAACTACGCCTTCTCGCCCGCCTTCGGCCAGTAGGTGCCGAAGGACCAGACATTGCCTTCGGGGTCGAGGCAGATGAACTCGCGACTGCCATAGTCGCGGTCGACCAGTTCCTGGGTGATCCTGGCGCCGGCCTTCTTCGCCTTGGCATAGGCGGCATCGGCATCATCGACGGCGATGTAGATGGACTTGCCGCCGCCACCGCCGGGCTCGCCGACCATCTTGCCGTAATCGTCGTCGCGCGCGGTGCCGAGCATGATCATCGAGGACCCAAAGGTCAGTTCCGCGTGGTGAACGATGCCGCCATCGCCATAACGGGAGCGCAGTTCGAAGCCGAAGGCCTCGCTGAGCCAGTCGATCATCCTAGCGGCGTTCCTGTATCGCAGGGCTGGATAGAGACGGGGTGCTTCGTTTGTTGCTGGCATGACAATATCCCTGTGCCGGTTGAATGAATGCCAGTCTGTGCGAAGGCGGTTTCCACGTCTTGAAGAAATGTTACCTCGCCTGAGGCTTAGATCCGCGCGGCGAGCCCGGACGGCGTTTCGCCGGCAAGCTGACGGAATTCGCGCACCAGATGCGCCTGGTCGGCGTAGCCGCAATCGGCGGCAATGCCGGCCCAGTTGTCGTCCTGCCGCTTCGACAGCGACAGCGCGCGGTTGAAGCGCACGATGCGTGACAATGTCTTCGGGCCGATGCCGATCGCGTCGGTGAATTTCGCCGCCAGATGCTTGCGGCTCCAGCCGATCTCGCTGGCGAGCGCCGAAATGCGGGTGCGGCCGCCCGATGCGATGACCGTTCGGTAGGCCCAGGCGATTTCGGGCGAAAGCGCATGCGCGTCCGCGAGGCGGCCTGCGATGAACCCCTCGGCAATGTCGAAGCGCTTGTCCCAATCCGACGCTTCGCCGAGCTGTTCGCGCAGCGCGATGCCATCAAAGCCCATCGCATCGTCCAACCCGACCATGCGGTCGCGCAATTCACTCATCGCCAGGCCGAAGAATTGCCTGGCGCCGAGCGGCGTGAAATTGACCTGGACACAGCAGGCGGCGCCGAAGGATTCGATCATGACCGGGCCGGCATAGAGACCGGCGGCGAAGCTGGCGTAGCGATCGTTGTCGCCCGGGCTGCGGCCGAGCCCGATGGCGAAGGCTCCGGCGAAGCTGATCACCAGCGGTACAGTCAGCGAGGCATATTCGACCATGCGGAAATGGCCTGGCCGTATTTCCCGGTAGCCGCAGATATCCGTGACGATGCCTGCGAGAGAAGCGGCGGGTTTGCGCCGCACCATCTCGAAATGGAGGGCGGGAGAGCGAGTATCCTGCCGATGGCGCTCCGTCTCGTCGGACATGCCGCGAGTCTAGCAGAACACGCTCGCAAAAATCAAAAGCGCCCGGCAGGGCCGGGCGCCCCGAGTTGCCTGAGATTGGTGTTGGCGGTTAACGCAATTCCGGACGGAAAACCGCTGCACACTTTTCCTGGAATTGCGTCAAGCGCCGCGCATCAGACAGCCGCCGGCGAGCACGACATAGGCGATGAGCATGATCCACACCGACGCAAGAGGAATGAACGCAAGAAGGCCGAGAGCGGCGAGAAGGCCAATGACGGCGATGACCAACGAAATAATGAACACGATCTGCGTGGGCGCACTAAGATTCATGTCTGGTCCCTCCAACATGATTCGCAACACCCGAATTCTACCAGCAGGACAGTCACACACCAATGAGTTGGCGTAGGGGATTGGCCGGGTCGGCAAGCAGCTTCACCGCCAGCGCTACACACACGATCACCAGCAGCGGCTTGATCAGTCTTGCGCCGATTTTGATGGCGAGGCCTGCGCCGAGGCGGGCGCCCAGAAACTGGGCGACACCCATCATCAGACCGATCTTCCAGTCGATGACGCCGACGGCGGCGAAGACGACGAAGCCGCCGATGTTGGAGGCGAAATTGAGCAGCTTGGTGTGCGCGGTCGCCTTGAGCAGACCATAGCCGGCAAGGCTGACGAAGGCGAGCATAAGGAACGAGCCCGTGCCTGGGCCGAACAGACCGTCGTACAAGCCAATGGCAGGCACAACCGTTAGGCCGAATAGGAGCGGCGACAGACGTTCTGCGCGGTCAACGTCGTTCATGTTGGGTTTGAACGCGAAGTATAGAGCGATCGCGATCAGGAGAACCGGCAAAAGGGCGCGCAGGAAGTCGCCGGGCACGATCGTCGCCAGCAAGGCGCCGATGGCGCCGCCAACCAGCGCCAGCAGCGCGGGAGGCAGTTGTCGGCGCAGATCGACCTGGCCATTGGCGGCATAATGGATCGTGGCCGAGCCGGACCCGAACATGCCCTGCAGCTTGTTGGTGCCGAGCGCTGCCACCGGAGAGAAGCCCGCCAGGAGCAGCGCCGGGATGGTGATCAGGCCGCCACCGCCGGCGATCGAGTCGACGAAGCCCGCCGCGAAAGCGGCTGCGGTGAGCATGAAGACAGTCTGCAAGGTAAGGTCGATCATCGGGCTGTGGGTCAAGGCGGGGGACGGCTGCTTCCATCATGCTTAGACAGTTTGCGCAAGACCGATTCCACGCTAACAATTTCAACGGAATCGCAAAGGGAGGCTTACGGCGATGGCGCTGCTCGACCAGATACGCTCGATCTTCGACGGCGACCCGGGCGTGCGCAAGGTAGCGGACGATCCGGTGCTGTCGGCCGAGCTTCTGATGCTGTTCCGGATGATCCTGGCCGACGGCGCGGTGTCGGAGAGCGAGATGGTCGCCTTCCGGCACATCTGCAAGGAAGCCTTTGGCATTCCCGAAGCCTCGATCGACAGCGTCGTCGAATATCTCAACGACTACGGCTACGAGACCAACGGCTCACAAGCGATCGCGCTGTTCCGCGACCTCGATGTCGAGCGGCGAAAGCTGCTTGCGCGCCACATGGCCGAGATCGCGAAGGCGGATTCCAAGCTTGCCGAGAGCGAGGTGAAGCTGCTGCGTCGCACGCTCGACCTGCTCGACATCAGCCCGGTGGATTTGGTCAAACCGGAGGGCTGAGCGCGGGCTCGCCGCTTACCCTTGTTCCTGCATGCGTCGCGCTATCGCACGGTGAAGGTCCGGCGCCGCCGCGACCAGCGCCTGCGCGGCTTCCGAGCGCGGGCTGTCGAGCACATCGGCCGTCCTGCCGCGCTCGACGATCTTGCCCTCATGCATGACCAGCACCTCGTCCGACATGGCGCGGGCAACCGTCAGGTCATGGGTGATGAACAGATAGGCGATGCCGAGCTTCTGGTTAAGCTCGGCGAAGAGGTCGAGGATCTGGGCGCGGATCGACACATCCAACGCCGAGACCGGCTCGTCGGCGACGACCAGTTTCGGGCGGGTGATGATGGCGCGGGCGATCGACAGGCGCTGGCGCTGGCCGCCCGAGAATTCATGCGGATATTTGTCCATGTCGCGCGGGCCGAGTCCGACCTCATGCAGCGCATGCGCGACCAATTCGCGCCGCTCGGCTTTCGACGGCTGGGTCTCGAGAAGATGCAACGGCTCGGCGACCAGCTTCTCGACCTTCTGGCGTGGATCGAAGGAGCCGTAAGGGTCCTGGAAGACGACCTGCATGTCGCGCCTGGCCGGCTTCAGTTCGGCCTCTGACTTGCCGGTGATGGTCTCGCCGCGAAAGCGGATTGAGCCCGCCGTCGACTTGTCCAGTGCCAGGATCATGCGGGCGAGCGTGGATTTGCCGCAGCCGGAACGGCCAACGAGGGCTACCGACTGGGCCGGCTCGATGGTTAGCGAGACATCGTCGACGGCGCGAATCGGTTCTGCCGCCCGGAACAAGGATTTGCGCCGACCCGGATAGTCGCGGCTCAGGCCTTCGACTTCGAGCAGCGGCCTTGCCGAACCGGCAAGGTGTTTTTTGGGCCGCGCCGGCACATGCATGGAAGCCAGCGCCAGCTCGCGCGTGTAGGGGTGGTGTTGTGCCGACAGCGTGCGCGCGGTGTCGCCGGCCTCCATCACTTCGCCACCGCGCAGGATGGTCAGACGGTCGGCCATCTCGGTCACCACCGCGAGATCGTGCGAGATGAGCAGCAGGCCCATGCGGTTTTCGCTGACGAGGTCGCGCAGCAGGTCGAGGATCTGCGCCTGCAGCACCACATCGAGCGCCGTGGTCGGCTCGTCGGCGATCAGCAGTTTTGGCTTCAGCGCGCAGGCGATGGCGATGACGACGCGCTGGCGCTGCCCGCCGGAGAGCTCATGCGGGTAGCGCGACAGTGGGAACTTGGCTTCCGGCAGACCGACACGGTCGAGCATTTTTCGCGCGCGATCCTCGGCCTCGGCGCGGCCCGCCCTGGTGTGCCAGCGAATGCCCTCGGCCACCTGCTCGCCGATGGTCTTGACTGGATTGAGCGCCGTCATCGGCTCCTGGAAAACCATGCCGATGTCGTCGCCGCGCAGCGCGCACATCTGGTCCTCGCTCGCTGCAAGGAGGTCGATGCCGTCGAAAGTGACGCGTCCGCGGGCTTGAGCTAGATGCGGCAGCAGGCTCATGATCGTCAGCGCCGTCATCGATTTGCCGGAACCGGATTCGCCGACCAGGCCGACCACCTCGCCGGGCGCAATCGCAAGCTCGACCTGCTTCAGGATCGGCGTTCCGCCGATGACAAGCGACAGGTTCTCGATCTGGAGCAGGCTCATCGCCGCCGCCGCGATTTCGGATCGAGGATGTCGGCGATGCCGTCGCCGAGCAGGTTGAGCCCAAGCACGGTCACGATGATCGCCATGCCGGGAAAGATCGCCATCCACGGCGCCGTCACCATCCGCGTCTGCGCGTCGAACAGCATGCGGCCCCAGCTCGGCATTGGCGGCTGCGCGCCCAGGCCCACATAGGAAAGCCCCGCTTCGGCGAGGATGCCCAGCGCAAACTGGATCGTGCCCTGTACCAGCAGCAGTGTCGCGATGTTGGGCAGGATGTGCTCGATAGAAATCTGCGTCATGCCCTTGCCGGCAGCCCGTGCGGCGAGGATGAATTCGCGCGGCCAGATCGCCAAGGCGCCGGCGCGGGCCACGCGCGCAAAGACCGGGATGTTGAATATGCCGATGGCGATGATGGCGTTGACGGCGCCCGGGCCGAAAATGGCCGTGATCATGATCGCCGACAGCAGCGCCGGGAAGGCGAAGACGAGATCGTTGATGCGCATCAGCGCCTCGTCCGCAAGGCCGCCCCGCGCCGCCGCGAAGGCGCCGAGCGGCACGCCGATGCCCATGCCGATACCGACCGCCACCAGCGCCACCGCGATCGAGTTGCGTGCGCCGACCATGATCATCGAAAGGATGTCGCGACCGAAATGGTCGGTGCCGAACCAATGCGTCCACGAGGGCGCCTGCGTCTTGTCTGCGATCACCAGCTTGGTGACGTCGTAGGGCGTCCATACAAAGGAGAGCAGCGCGATCGCGGCCACCAGCAGCGTGATGGCGAAGCCGATCAGAAATGAGCGGTTGCCGAAGGCTTTGGCCAAAACCCCGGCAAGCGTTTCCTCGGGCAGGTCGACGCGCACCGTCATTGTCGCCCCCTGAGCCGCGGATCGACAACGGCGTAGGAGAAATCGACCAGCAGATTGACGGCGATCACGGCGGCGACCAGCAGCATCACGACGCTCTCAACGACGATCAGGTCGCGCTGGGTGATGGCCTGGAACACCAGCCGTCCAAGCCCCGGCAGATAGAAGACATTCTCGATGATAATGGTGCCGGCAAGCAGGAACGCGAATTGCAGGCCGAGAATGGTGAGCACCGGGATCATGGCGTTGCGCAGCGCGTGGCGCCAGAGCACGGCGCGGTAGGGCAGGCCCTTGGCGCGGGCGGTGCGGATATAGTCTTCGTTGAGCACCTCGATCAGCGCCGAGCGGGCGACGCGCGCCACGATCGCCGCCTGCGGTAGCGCCAGCGCCACCGCCGGCAGCAGCAGCGATTTTACCGCCGGCCAGATCCCGGCGCCCCAGCCAGGAAACCCACCCGCCGGCACCAGCCGCAGCCAGACGGCGAAGAGATAGATCAGCATCAGCGCGAACCAGAAATTCGGCACGGCAACGCCGAGTTGGGCAGCACCCATGGCGACTGTGTCGCCGGCCCGGCCCTGGCGGCCGGCGGAAAACACCCCGACCGGAATGGCTATGACGGTCGACAGCGCCAGCGCGATTAGCGCCAGCGGCAGAGAAACGACGACGCGCTCACCCACGAGGTCGATGACGGGAACCGAATAGGTGTAGGAGCGACCGAAATCGAGGCTGAGCAACCCGCCCGCCCAGTGCAGGTAGCGCAGGACAAGCGGCGCGTTCAGGCCCATCTGGTTGCGCAACAGCTCGACCTGGTCCGCGCTGGCGTTGAAGCCCAGCATCAGGCGCGCCGGGTCGCCAGGCAGGATTTCCATGACCGCAAACACCACCATCGAGGCCAGCACCAGCGTGATGGCCGCGATGATGAGGCGCTTGAGGAGATAGGTGGCCATGGGAGGCGATCAGGCGACCGCGCCGGCCGTCAATCCGTCCACTTCACCTTGGTAAGGTCATTGGCCTGAATCGGTGCATTCTCCCACAGGCCCTGCAGCTTCGCGTCCCAGACCCCGACCTTCGGCAGCTCGTAAAGGAAGCCGACCACGGCGTCGTCGGCCAGGATCTTCTGCGCCTCTGCCAGCAGCTCTTTCCGCTTCGCCTCGTCCGAGGTCAGGTTGAGCTTGGCGATGATGGCGTCGAAGGCCGGGTTGTCGTAGTTGAAGTAATAGTCCTTGCGCGAATAGATATCGATGTCGTTCGGCTCGGTGTGGGAGACGATGGTGAGGTCGTAGTCCTTCTTGGTGAAGACCTGATCCAGCCATTGCGCCCATTCGACGGGGATGATCTCCAGATCGATGCCGACATCGCGCAGCTCGGACGCGATGATCTCGCCGCCAAGCCGCGCATAGGACGGCGGCGGAAGCTTCAGCGTCGCCTTGAAGCCTTTTTCTAGGCCGGCTTCCTTCAGCAGTTCCTTGGCCTTGTCGACATTGTGCGGATAGAGGCCGGTGAGGTCGACATAGTCTTTGTTGGCGGGCGACATATGCGAGCCGATCGGCACGCCGAGGCCCGCCGAGGCGCCGTCGATGATCGCCTTGCGGTCGAGCGCGAAGGAGATGGCCTGGCGCACCTGGAGCTTGTCGAAGGGCGGCTTCTTGTTGTTGATCGAAAGAATCGTCTCGCCTTCGGTGGAGCCGATCACCACCTTGAAACGCGGATCGTCCTTGACCTGAGCGACGCTGTCGGGATCGAAGAAGGGGAAGGCCTGGATGTCGCCGGAAAGCAGCGCCGGCACGGCCGCGGCGGCATCGGGTACGATGCGGAACTCGACCTTGTCGAGCGCAACCGGGGCACCCCAGTAGTTATCCGACTTCACAAGCGTGATCGACGAGCCCTTGGCCCAGCTCTGGAACTTGAAGGGGCCGGTGCCGACCGGCTTTTCCTTGTTGGTGTCGGCCGATTTCGGTGACACGATCACCGCGTCGCCCCAGCCCATATTGTACAGGAAGGAGCCTTGCGGGTTTTTCAGCGTGACCTTCACCGTCGCCGGATCGACGACATCGACCTTGTCGATCTGCGCGAACAGCCCCTTTTGGGCGTTGACCGAATTGTCGGCCCGGGCACGGTCGAGAGAGAATTTCACGTCATCGGCGCTGAAATCGCTGCCGTCGTGGAATTTCACGCCGGTGTGCAGCTTGAAAGTGTAGATCTTGCCGTCATCCGAGATGGTCCAGCTTTCGGCAAGGTCGGGGATCACCTCGCCGTTCGGACCGATGCGGGTGAGACCTTCGAAGACATTGGCGTAGAGCACCTCGTCGATGGCGGCGGCGGCGCCCGCGGTCGGATCGAGATGCGGGGGTTCGAGCGGAATGCCGATGACGAGGTCGGTGCGGGCCGAAAATGCCGACGTGGCGGCAGCGAAAGTAAGCACAGCGGCGGCCAAAATGGTCTTCCACAGTTTCATTGCCGAACTCCCATGCGGTCAAACGGACAAGCCCAGCCGATAGAAGCGTGATTTGGCCTGTGAGTAAATTGCGTTTCGTGCTGCCGGGTGGCGCCAAGGGAAATGTTTTTCCCGATCAGCCGGTCGTACCGCGCAGCAGCACGTCGAGGCCGATCGCCATCACCTTGGCCGCGTCCACCATGTCGGCGATGCCCACCCATTCGTCCGGCCGATGCGCGAGATCGAGGATGCCGGGGCCATAAGCGATGCAGTCATAGATCTGGCCAATGCGGGCAACATGCTTCTGGTCGTAGGTACCGGGCGAGATGACGTATTCCGGCTCGCGGTCGAAGATTTCCATGATGCCCTTGGCGACGGCTTTCACCACCGGCGCGTCGCGCTCGGTCATCAGCGGCAGCACCTCCATCAGGTCGCGGATCTCGTAGTCGAACTTTTCTCGCTCGCGCTTCAGCCGGTCGAGGATGCCGGTGACTTCACCCTTGACGGTGGTGAGGTCTTCCTCGAGCAGGAAGCGGCGGTCGATGGTCAGCCGGCAGGAATCCGGCACGTTGGGCGAGGGCAGTCCCGGCCGGAAATCCTCGGTCTGGCCGCCATGGACGGAATTGATGTTCATGGTCGAGCGCCGGGCGCCCTCGGGCACCACCGGCATGCGCGTCACCTTGCGGTCGAGCGCCGGGAAAAGCTCGTCCTCGAAGGCCTGCACGACGGCGCCCATATGGCGCACCGCATTGTCGCCGAGGAACGGCATCGAGCCATGCGCGATCTCGCCCTTGGTCTCGATCTCGGCCCACCAGACCCCGCGATGGCCAAGGCAGATGCGGTCCTTGTTCAGCGGCTCGGGGATGATGACGTGGTCGACCTTCGGCTTCGAGAAATAGCCGAGCTTCGCCAGATGGGCGACGCCGCCGAACCCGCCGGATTCCTCGTCGACCGTGCCGGATATCTCTATGGCGCCGGGAAAGTCGGGGTAGACCTCCATGAAGGCTTCGGCGGCAATGACAGAAGCCGCCAGCCCGCCTTTCATGTCGCAGGCGCCGCGGCCGTAGACCCTATCTTCCTTCACCAGGCCGGCGAAAGGATCGACGGTCCAGCCTTCGCCGGCCTCGACCACGTCGATATGCGAGTTGAAATGGACGCAGGCACCGGGCGAGCGGCCGTCGAAGCGGGCGACGACATTGACGCGCGGGTAGCGGTCGGTGTCGCCGGGCGTGCCTTCTGCGCGAATGAATTCGGTTTCGAAGCCGAGCTTCTTGAGGCGTGCGCCGAGATACTCGGCACATGGCCGGTAGGCCTCGCCGGGCGGATTGACGGTCGGAAAGCGGATGAGCTCGGCGGTCAGCGCGATCAGGTCGTCGACCCGGTCATCGACGGCCCGGAGGAGTCGTTCATTCATCCTGCCGATTGAAAAAGCAACGCGGCGCTTTTGCAAGCTGCCTTTCGCGGTTGCCGGACAATGATTGAGGACAGGCTCGCGCTTAAACCGTTGAGAGTGGGTGGCGGCCCAGCAACTATGACGGGAAATCATTCAAATTCGCGAAATCGAATTGGCGAATTTGTCAAGGAGTGTGTGGTACTTAACGCACCTGCCGGCAAAAATGATGGAAAAGAGACCACGTGATGGCAGGGGGCAATCGAAGGGGGTTCATCGCATGAAAAAATCCAGCCTCATGGCGGCCGTGCTGGCAACCACGTTGCTCGGCACGTCGATCGCAAGCCGGGCGGCTTCGCTGGTCGCCAATATCGACGTCTCGACGCAGACGATGACCGTCAGCAGATACGGCCAGGTGCTGTATCGCTGGAATGTATCGACGGCCCGTAGGGGCTACTTCACACCGCGCGGCAGCTACCGGCCGCAATGGACCGCGCGGATGTGGTACTCGCGCAAGTATGACAATTCGCCGATGCCGTATTCGGTGTTCTTCCGCGGCGGCTACGCCATTCACGGCACCGGCGCCGTGAAGTATCTCGGGCGTCCGGCCTCGCATGGCTGCGTGCGCCTGCATACGGCCAATGCCGCGACTTTCTATTCGATGGTGAAGGAAGCCGGCTACGGCAACACGCGAATCGTCGTCACCGATTGAAACGGGCCGGAGAGGGCTGCCTAGGCCGCAGGCAGCATTTGATGGCTGCGCCTGCTCGGAGCGTTGCAGCAATGCCGCACATGCTTCGAAAACAAACAGCTTATACTAGCGTGAGCATCGCCGAAGCTGGTTTGCATGACGGCGCAGTGGTAAGTACGAAGCGTTGTTCTGGCTGCTTGGGGACTTTAATGTATCGATTTCTATTGAGCGCTGCGATCGCGGCAACCGCAACCTCGGCTTTTGCTGCCGATGCACCCGTTCTTCTGGACCAGGAACTCGCGCAGCCGCATATATCAGGTTATGGCGAAATCTATCTCGGAGGTCTCTATTTCGCGACCCCCGGGGACGACTCGGATGGCACGACTGCCGGCGGCGCTGTTCGGGTGAATTTCCCGATCGACGCCCGCTGGAACATCCAGACTGACGGGGTGATCGATTCGCTTTGGGTCGAAGGCACGAACATCTACAGCTACGGCGGTGCGATCCACGGTTACTGGCGCGATCCGAGCTCATATGCGCTGGGTGGATTTGCGACGATAAACGGATTTGGCGGCGATAACGGCATCGGTGACTTAGACCTTTATACCTTCACTGTCGGTCCAGAGGCTCAGGCCTATTTCGGCAACGTGACGATCTACGGGCAGGCCTACTACGGGCAGTTGCGGGCCAGCGCCGAGTCCGAACATTTCGACAATTGGGGCGGCCGGGGTGTCGTGCGGTATTTCGCGCAAGACAATCTCCGCTTCGACGGTGAACTCGGCTTCTCGCGGCTGTCCGGTTTTGGCGGACATTTCGATACGGTAACGGCGGCATTGCAGGCTACTTATCGGTTCTCGGGGACCCCTTGGTCGGTATTTGGCCGCTATCAGCTGGATCACCTGACCTTCTCGGAAGCTTCAGGCACCGTGAACACCCACAAATACGTGGTTGGCCTGCGGGCAAGCTTCGGCTCGGACACACTGCTTTCCGAGGATCGCAACGGTGCCACGATGGATACGTTCCGGCCGAACTTCACCATCCCCGCTCCGCTTTGAGACATCTGAACCTGGAGCCGCGTGGACTTAGTCCTCGCGGCTTTGCGTTGCGCATGGGACGTTCTGGGCCGCTTTAGCTGACCTTGGCCTGCTCACGCCGCTTACGTCGGCGGCCGCTCATCTCCCAGCGCTTGTGGAACCACATCCACTGTCCGGGATCCTCGCGCACCCAGCGCTCGACGATGTCGGCGAGCAGCTGCGTGGTGGCGTGAACATCGACGCTGCCGGTTTCGGTGCGCGGCAAGTCGAGCTTGTCTTCGATTTCCAATCGGAAACGGTTTCCCGGCAGCCTGACGCAGCGCGCCGGATAGACATCGCAGTCATAGTGGCGGGCGAGCATGCCCAGCACGGGATTGCTCTGGCAGGGGCGACCAAAGAAGGTCGTCTCGACGCCGTTCGTGAATTTCTGATCGACCAGCACGCCGATATTGCCGCCGTTTTCCAGGATGGCGGCGAGGGCAAACGATGCGCCGGTCGAGGACGGCAGCAGGCCTCCCATGCTCGAGCGGCGTGTCGAGTGGATGTAGTCGGCAAGGTAGGGATTGTTGGGCGGGCGGAACAGCGCCGTGATGTTCATGCCGAAGGTGGCGGCGGCGACCGGCAAAAGCTCGAAATTGCCGAGATGGCCGGTGAACAGGATATGCGGCTTCTTTTCGCCTGCGATTTCGACGAAATGCTCGATACCGCTGACCTCGACCCGGCCCGGCTTGGCGGCATTCGGGTCAAAATCGAAGAGGGCATCGAGGAAGATGTATTCGGCGGCAAGCCGGGCCATGTTGCCCCACATGTCGGACGCGATGGCCTCGATTTCGGCATCGCTCTTTTGCGGATAGGCAAGGCGCAGATTGTTGACGGCTACCCTGTGCCGTCCGACCATCGGCCCGATGCGGCGGGCGACGCGGTCGGCGAAGTTGAGCGCGCTGTCAGGCGGCAAAAGGCGCAGCAGGCCGATGATCGCCATGGCAAGCCGCGCCACCAGCCAGTGCTCCATTTGGCGTAGCCGCCGGCCATAGCGGAACATGAGGTCCCGGCGGGCTTTCTTGAGCACCTTGCCGACCATCTTGTCTTAGGAAACGCGAAGAATGATCTTGCCGAAGACGTCGCGGCCTTCCATGCGCTTCAGCGCGGCGTCGATGTCGTCGAAGCCGACTTCGGTGTCGATCACGGGCGCGACGAGACCGGCCGCCATCTTCTGCATGGCATCGGCCATGTTCTCCATGCGGCAGCCGAAGGAGCCGAGCAGCTTCAGCTGTTGCTGGAAAAGCTGCATCAGGTTGACCTGCGTCGAGACGCCGGAGGTCGAGCCGCAGGTGACGAGGCGGCCGCCGCGCTTCAGGCACAGCATCGAGCCGGCAAAGGTGTCGGCGCCGACATGCTCGAACACGACATCGACGCCCTTCTTCTTCGTCAGCTTGCGCACCACGCCTTCGAAGCGATCCTCGCGATAGTTGATGACATGGTCGGCACCAAGCGCCTTCGCCTTGTCGATCTTGTCGTTCGAGCCGACCGTAGTGATGACCGTGCAGCCCATGCGCTTCGCCAATTGGATGGCTGCGGAGCCGATGCCGGAGCCGCCGGCATGGACGAGGATGGTCTCACCGGGCTCCAGTTTCGCGTTGTCGAACAGCATATGCTCGACCGTGCCGAAGGTGACGGGTGCGACGGCAGCGCCGATCTCGGAGACACCGGGCGGCGCAGGCACCAGGAGACGGGCAGGCAGGTTGATCTTTTCCTGCGCGAAGCCGTCGAGATGAAAACCGTGGACGCCGGAGACGTGCTCGCAAAGATTGTCGCGGCCCTCGCGGCAGGCACGGCAGAGCCCGCAGGTTCGCGCGCCGTAGATCGACACCAGTTGCCCCGGCAGGAGGGTGGAGACGCCGGGTCCGACCGCCTCGACCTCGCCCGAGGCTTCGGCGCCGACGACCAGCGGCAGCTTGCGCTTGGCGAAGGCCATGCCGCGCCAGCCCCAGACGTCGATATGGTTGAGCGCCACCGCCTTGATGCGGAGCGTCACTTCACCTTGCGAAGGCGGCGGGGGAGGCGGAAGGTCCACCGTTTCAAGGCGGCGGTCCTCGATAAGTTGCAATGCGCGCATTTGGCCTGTCGGTACTTTGGAAGCGGGAAAACATCCGCTTAGACCGGTTCCCGCGCCATGACAAGGCAGGTGTTCTGGCCGCCGAAACCGAAGGAATTCGACAGAACCGTGCCGACCTCGGCGTTGCGCTTCTTGTTTGGCACCACGTCGAGCACGATTGCCGGATCAGGATTGTCGTAATTGATGGTCGGCGGGATGACGCTTTCGCGCATGGTCATCAGCGAGAACGCGGCCTCGACCGCGCCGGCAGCGGACAGCGTGTGGCCGATCATCGACTTGTTCGACGAGATCGGCATCGAGCCGATCCGCTCGCCGAACACGGTCGACAGCGACAGATGCTCCATCTTGTCGTTTTCCGGCGTCGAGGTGCCGTGCGCGTTGACGTAGTCGATCTCGTCTTCGCTCAAGCCGGCATCCGCAAGGGCGGCGCGTACCGCGGCGATGGCCGGCGAACCGTCAGGCTTGGAGCGGGTGCGGTGGAAGTCGTCGGCGCGCTCGCCGCAGCCGCGCATGATGCCGAGGATCGTGGCACCCCGGGTAAGTGCCGCCTCCAGCGATTCCAGCACCAGCGCGCCGGAACCTTCGGCAAGGACAAAACCGTCGCGGTCCTTGGAGAAGGGTTTCGAGGCCTTTTCGGGAATGTCGTTGTGGGTGGAAAGCGCCGAGAGCAGCGAGAAGCGGATCAGGGCTTCGGCCGTGGCGGAGCCATCGGCGCCGATCGACAGCGCCTTGTCGCATTCGCCGCGGCGGATGGCCTCGACACCGAGCTGGATGGCGGTGGCGCCTGACGCGCAGGCTGTCGACAGCGTGATCGGCAGGCCGCGCGTGCCAAAACGATCGGCCAGGCGATCGGCGATCGAGCCGAACTGGGTGGTCTCGAAAATGCCGAGCTCCTTCAGTCCGCGCGCCACGCGCAGCAATCTCTCGGAACCGCTTTCCTTCTTGTCGGAATTGTAGAGCGAGAAGCGGTCGGCCCAATCGAGCTCGACCGGCGGCGAGGCGAGAAAGAGCGGGCCGCCGAAATCGCCGGAATCGAGGCCGGCCTCCGACACCGCCTCCTGGGCGGCCGTCTCGGCCAGTTCGTAGGTGAGGGGACTGGCACCCTTGGAGCTCGACGGCAGGAAATCGACCATGCCGGAGATGCGGGTGTTCAGATGATCGACGGGAAAACGGGTGATCGGATGGATGCCGGACTTTCCCGAGGTCAGCGCCGCCCAGTTGTCGGCCTTGCCGACGCCAAGCGAAGTCACCACGCCGATGCCGGTCACGGCGACGATCGGCCTGCCCATGTGATCGCGGAGATTGGCCATGTTCTGTCTGTCTCGCTCTAAGCGGCCTTGATCAGCCCCAGGCCCTCGAATTGGTGATAGCCGATAGCCGTTGCAAGGACGGAGCTGGGGGCGCCTTCGAATGGTTGCTCCACTGTGGCATCGAAGACAGGGTAGGGGGCCTTGCGGTCGACGGCGAGCGCGGCAAGCGCCACGGCGAAGGGGAACTGCGCTTCCTTCATGTGGCCGGTGAGCGTCGAGAAGGCGCGCACTGCAAGCGCCGGGTTGGCATCGAGTGCCACCTTTTCGGCCGTCGTGGCGGCATGGGCGCCGGAGGCACCGGAAATGGTCAGCAATTCGCCGGCGGGCAGCGCCGCCTGCTTCAGCAAAGCGGCGATTTCGGCATTCAGCTCGCCGCGCCGGCGCCTCGCCCGGCCGGAAACCACAGGACCGAGCTCAGCATAGATCTTGCGACCCCGGCTCTGCGCATGCTCGCGCTGTTCGAGCACCAAGAAAGCGCCGCCCGAGCCCGTCACCACGCCGCCGCCTTCCGCGCCCTGTCTTTGCCAGACCGGTCTCCACGGGCCGCGATGCAGATAGCCGGCGAGCTCATAGCCGAGCAGCATGTCTGAGTGCTCGGTCTGGAAGGCGCCGCCGACCAGCAGATGGGTCGACTGGCCGGAGCGGATGCGCGCGGCGGCCGTCTCAACGGCAGAGACGCCGGCGCCTTCCTCGCCCATGAAGGTGCGAGACGAGCCGGTGACCTTGTGCACGATGGAGATGTTGCCGGCGAGCAGATTGGAAAGCTGGGCGAGGAACAGCGTCGGCCGCAATTCCGTGGTCAGCTTCTCGTTGAGCAGCACGTCGCGGTCGTTGCGGCTCTCGGATGCTGCGAGGATCGCGCTGTCCACGGCCTCGTCGCGCTCGCCGCCGCCGGCCGCCACAACCATGTCCATGGTCGCGCAAAGCTCGTCATTGCCCTTGATGCCGGCGTCGTCCAGCGCCAGGCCGGCGACATAGGTGCCGAGCCGCTGCCAGGTCTCCATCTGGCGCTGGTCGCCGCGCTTGGCGATCTGCAGGTTCCAGTCGATCTCGGGCAGGGGATGAATTGTGTAGGGCGCAAAGCGCGTCGCATCGAGCACCGGCTCAACGCCCGGCCGGGTCAGCTTCTGCCAATGCGCGTCTGGTCCTTCTCCCAGGGAAGAGACAAGGCCGATGCCGGTGATGACGACGTCGCGCGGGCTGCTCATGAGCGGCTTTGCTGGTCAGGCTGGAGGCGGGGCAAGTCGCGCTCTTCAGGCGGGCTTGGCCGCGACCAGCGCGTCGATCTTGGCGCACAGGTTCTGCATGACGAAGTAGTCGTCGGTCGAAGCCTTGCCGTCATTAACCTCTTGCGTCCACTTCTCGAGCGGCACCTTGATGCCGAATTCCTTGTCGATGGCAAAGACGATGTCGAGGAAATCGAGGCTGTCGATGCCGAGATCGTCGATGGTATGGCTTTCGGGCGTGATGGTGTCGATATCGATCTCGCTGGTGTCGGCAATGATCTTGGCGACTTTCTCGAACGTGGTGGACAAGGGCTCTTCCTTCGGTTGCGGGCGGAATCTGTCCGCATCTTGTTTTGGCGCTGTCTAATCGGTTTTTCCGGGCAGGAAAAGGCCTGACACGCCGGGCGCAGATGGGATGCCGGCTTTGTGGACGCAAGAAGGGCCGCCGGGCAACCGGCGGCCCTTCCCATTTTACGTGGCGTAAGCTCAGCCTTCGCGGAGCTTGACCAGATCGTTGAGCAGCCCGCCCGTCCCGTTGTGGACAGTCAGGCGCTCGACCTTGCCGGCGATGGCCTCGAGAGCCTCAAGCTCCTTCAGCCGCAGCATCACCGGATTCTCGGCCATCACCTTGGCCGTGTTGAGCAGCGAACGCGTGGCGTTCGTCTCCTCGCGGCGGCGGATGACGTTTGCCTCGGCCTGCTTCTCGGCCGAAACCACCTGGTTGAGGATCTCGCGCATCTCGCCCGGCAGGATCACATCCTTAAGCGCGATATCGCTGACTTCGAGGCCGATCGCGGCCATGTCGGAACGCACCTTGGCGGCTGCCTCCTCATCGACCGTGATCTTCTTGTCGAGGATCTGGTCGAGGGTGAGCGCGCCGAGCGTCTTGCGGAAGGCGTACTGCAGGGCGCGGTAGAGGGCTTCCGAGAAGTCCTTCACCGTGCTCACCGCCGTCACCGGATCGACGACCCGGTATTCGGCGGCGATGTTGACGCGGATCGTCACGCGATCCTTGGTCAGCACTTCCTGCCCGGCGACATCAAGCGACTGCCGCTTGAGGTCGACGACCTTCACCTGGACCATGCGCCCGACATTCCAGAAGGCGTGCACACCCGCGGCAAGCGTGCGGGTGTAGACGCCGTCCACGAACAGCAGACCGACCTGACCGTCCACGACCGGATGCAGGAACATGTGTTCCGTCTTTCGGGCCTGGCCGATCCGGCGCATCAAGGCCGGATCGACGGCCAGATCGGCCGCCGTGTCGACGGAGGTCACCGTCCACGGGCCGGCATCCGTCCACAGCACGAGCTTGCGATCCGGAGCGAGAACGGCATGAAGGGCGCCGTCGCGCTCGATCACGGCAATGTCGGTGCGCCCGGTGCGAACCACGGTGAAGTGACGCGCGGCCGCATCCGGGAGCTTGTCGAACAATGCCTTCTCGTAGGCCGAAACGAATTCCGGGTTCTTCAGGTCGTGCCTGGAGATTTCCAGGTTTCCGCGCCGGTTGTCGAGCCAATGTTCGCCCGGCATCAGGACAGCCTGGATCTCGCCCTTGTAGAGGGCGACGGCACGTTCATTTTCCTTCACGAGGACGCGCTGGCGTCCCAGAACCTTTTCGAGAATGGTCTTCATTGTCTTACTCCTGTCGGGCATGGCCCCATGCGAGGCGTCACGTCATGCGTCGATCGTCCTTTCGTTTCTCGTTTCGTTTCCCGGCACGGATGATCCGGAGACCGGTGGCATCGCCAGAGGCGGGCCTTCGGGAGCGGATCGCGGGGCGGCAAGGCGGGCGCCGGCGCCCGAAGGCTCCTTTGCCGGCATTGCCGCGCCTTGATCGTCACCGCGAGCCTGGCCGCGAGCCGATGGCATCGGACCGTTCGATACGGCATCGGCCCGAAGGCTTAGCCGTCCGTCAGGTCTTCTGCATTCCGGTCCCCGGACCGTTTTGGATAACACCACCCAAAGGTGTCGGCTTAACAGGCCGTTGGAGAAGGAATCGAACCTTCGACAATCAGATTATGAGTCTGACGCTCTAACCAAACTGAGCTATCCGTGGTGCTGATGAAGGGACTCGAACCCCTGACCTCCGGACCCAAATCCGGCGCTCTTCCTCTGAGCTACATCGGCGATCCCAACACTCCGAAACGGCGCCGTACACAGCGCGGCAAAGCCGGCTGCGCGGGCGGAGACGAAAGCTCCAACCGTTGTGCTCGCTTCGGTTTTCGTGACCGGGAGCGCGCCTATAGACCCTGCGACGGCTTGTCGCAAGCGGCATTATCGCGGGGGCTTGCGGCTTCTTGCGGCTGTGGCATTTCGGCCACAGTGCTGAGCTGGGCAGACCTATGCCGTCAGAAGGTGACGCGGCCGAGCACTTTGAGGCCGTCTCCATTAGGCGCCACGACCACGGCCTCGCCCTCGCGCGGCGAGACGCCGGTGAGCGCCTGGATGTTTTCCAGATGCGTGACCAGCACCAGATTGTCAGAGCCGGAATAGCCCCGGATCTCCTTCATCACCGCCTCCATCTGAGCGGCCTTCTCAGCCGAATCGGTCTTGAGCAAGTCGAGCGGCGCAAATGGTTTCGGTTCGGCCTCGAAAGCGATGCGGGCGGTGTCAAGGCAGCGGCAGTAGCGGCTGGAGAGCACACGCTCGATGGGCGCCGCGCGCGCCGCAAACAGCGCCCCGATGCGGCTTGACTGCTGCTTGCCGCGCTCGGACAGGTTGAGCTGGGTGGCGCAATTGCCGATGTCGAAATTCGCCGGATCGGTGGTCCCGGTGACGAAGGCATGCCTAAGCAGGACGATATGGCCGCCATCGCGCAGCAGCGCCCAGCCGGCGTCGGTTGCGTGGGCGAGGGTGGGAACGGCAAGCAGGAAAAGCGCCAGGGCAAGTCGCAGCATGTGAAGTCCTTATGGCGGCCGGGAGAGGCCGGGGCCATGATCGGCATATAGGGACCGCAAAGCCGGCTGAAAAACAAGCAGAGGACCAACGGTCGGCCGGAGAACGGCCGATTGCACAGCGCTCGGGGCTTGCCTATCACGGGAAAGATGTCTCCGCCCGAACAATGACGCCGCTCACCGAAACCGTCCTCTTCGTCTTCAGTCTCGTTGCGCTCGGCTATTTCGCCGGCCGTACCGGCTATCTGAAGCCGGTGAGTGGTGAGGGCATATCCGAGTTCGCCGTCAACGTGGCTATGCCGCTGCTCTTGTTCCAGACGATGGTGCAGTCCGATTTCCATGGCGTGGCGCCATGGTCGCTGTGGAGCGCCTATTTTGCGGCGGTTGCCATCACCTGGTCCGCCGGGCACCTGGTCATGACGCGGCTCTTCGGCCGCGATGCCCGTGCCGGCATCGTCGGCGGCGTGTCCTCGGCCTATTCCAATGTCGTGCTGCTTGGCGCGCCCTTCATCCTCGGCATATTCGGCACCAGCGGCTTCGAGGTGCTGTCGCTGCTGGTCTCGATCCACCTGCCTGTCATGATGATGGCGTCAATCGTGCTGTTCGAGATGTTCGGCCGTCGCGGCGAGGAGTCCGTGCATCCGTTGCGCGTCATCCGGAATTTCCTCAGGCGGCTGTTCGTCAACCCGCTTATCGTTGGCATTCTCGCGGGGCTCGCCTGGCGCTTCACCGGCGCGCCGATGCCGCCGCTGATCGGGCGGCTGGTCGACGCTCTGGCCGATACGGCCGGGCCGGTGGCGCTGTTTGCGATGGGGCTCAGCCTGTGCCGCTTCGGCATATCCGGCAACATCCGCCCGGCGCTCGCGCTGTCGGCGCTGAAACTCTTCCTGATGCCGGCCTTGGTGCTGCTCGCGGTCTGGCTGCTCGGCCTGCCGCCGCTGACGGCAAAGGTCGCCGTCGTCGTGGCGGCACTGCCTTCCGGCATCAATTCCTATCTCATCGCCGTCCAATTCAACACCGGCCAGGCGCTGGCGTCCAACCAGATGACGATCGCCACGGCCAGCGCGGTGCTCACCACATCCTTCTGGCTGACGGTGGTCCTGCACGTGTTCGGCTAGCGCTCGTTTTTGCTGGCCCAACCCCCATATGCCATCTTGTGATTGCTTGCCGGGCTTTCCCTAGGTAAGAGCAATGCGCCGGCGTGCAGCCTTGCACGCCCCCGAATATCCAGAAAAACGGCCGATCAGCGCGCCGAAACGGAGGCCAGACCATGCTTCAGAAAACCAGTCATTTCATGCGCCAGGCCAATCTCATCAACGGCGAATGGGTGCAGGCCGACAGCGGGCAGACCATCGACGTCAACAATCCGGCGACCGGCCTGAAGATCGGCACCGTGCCGAAGGCCGGCAAGGCCGAAACCCGCCGCGCCATCGAGGCCGCCGATGAAGCATTCAAGAGCTGGCGCAAGACCACCGCGCTCGAGCGCTCGAAGCTTCTGCGCAAGCTGCACGACGCAATGATGGACAATCAGGACGTGCTGGCCGAGTTGCTCACCATCGAGCAGGGCAAGTCGCTGTTCGAATCCAAGGGCGAGATCGGCTCGGCCGCGAGCTATATCCTGTGGTTCGCCGAGGAAGGCCGCCGCACCTATGGCGACATCGTGCCGTCGCCCTGGGGCGACCGCCGCATCCTGGTGACGAAGGAGCCGGTCGGCGTCATTGCCGCCATCACGCCGTGGAACTTCCCGTCCTCGATGCTCGCCCGCAAGCTCGGACCGGCGCTGGCCGCGGGCTGCACGGCCGTGGTCAAACCGGCCTCGCAGACGCCTTATTCGGGCCTCGCCTGGGGCGCGCTCGCCGAAGAGGTCGGCTTCCCCAAGGGCGTCATCAACATCCTGACCGGTTCGGCCGGCGAGATCGGCGACGAGATCTGCGCCAACCCGCTGGTCAAGAAGATCACCTTCACCGGCTCGACCGAGGTCGGCAAGATCCTGATTCAGAAGTCGTCGACGACGGTCAAGAAAGTGTCAATGGAACTCGGCGGCAATGCTCCGTTCCTGGTCTTCGACGATGCCGACATCGATCGCGCCGTCACCGGCGCCATCACCGCGAAGTACCGCAATTCCGGCCAGACCTGCGTCTGCACCAACCGCTTCCTCGTCCAGGCGGGTATCTATGACAAGTTCGTCGAGAAGCTGGCCGCTGCCAGCAACAGTCTGAAGGTCGGCTCCGGCCTGGAAGAAGGCGTGCAGCAGGGGCCGCTGATCGACGAGAAAGCGGTCGAGAAGGTCGAGGAACTGATCGCCGATGCCACCTCGAAGGGCGGCAAGGTCGTTGCCGGCGGCAATCGCCATGCGCTCGGCGGCTCGTTCTTCCAGCCGACGGTCATCGCCGACGCCACGCCCAAGATGCGCTTCATGAAGGAAGAGATCTTCGGGCCGGTCGCCCCGGTGTTCAAGTTCGAGACCGAGGAAGAAGCGATCGCATTGGCCAACGACACCGAGTTCGGCCTCGCCTGCTATTTCTACACCGGCGATCTCGGCCGCGCCTTCCGCGTCATGGAAGGGCTGAAATACGGCATGGTCGGGGTCAATGAAGGCCTGATCACCACGCCCGAGGCGCCGTTCGGCGGCGTCAAGGAATCGGGCCTCGGCAAGGAAGGCGGACATCAGGGCATCGAGGACTATCTCGACACCAAATATGTCTGCATCGGCGGCCTCGGCCTCTGACACCGCTCGACTGGTGGGGCAGGCATCAGGCCTGCCCTTGCCGGAGACGGCCGGCGTAGTCCACAGATCAATGAACTGACGTTTTCGGGCACAGCGATGAAGGACGGCGAGGTCTTCGGCACGACGCAGGCGGGCGAGGCCGTTCGCCGCTTCACCATCCGTGGCGGTGGTCTCACGGCCAACATCATCGGGCTTGGCGCGATCATCCAGGATCTGCGGCTCGCCGGCCATGATGCGCCGCTGGTGATGGGCTACGACCAGTTCGAGCCCTATGAGACCGACCGCGCCTATTTCGGCGCCGTCGTCGGCCGCTTCGCCAATCGCATTCGCGACGGTCGCTTCACCATCGCCGGCAAGCGCTACCAGACCGAGCGCAATTTTCTAGGGAAACACACGCTGCATGGCGGCTCGGAGGGCTATTTCCACCGGCCATGGTCGGTCTCGCTGCACGGGCGCGATTTCGTGACGCTGACACTGCACGATCCCGATGGCACGATGGGCTTTCCAGGCGCGCTGGACGTCACCTGCACCTACCGGCTGAAGATCCCCGGCACGCTCAGCATGGAACTGACCGCCACATGCGAGGAGCCGACGCTCTGTAATCTTGCGCAGCACTCCTACTTCAATCTCGACGACGGGGGCGCGGGCGACATTCTCGACCACCGGCTGATGCTCAATGCCGGCGCTTATACGCCCGTCGACGCAGAGATGATCCCGACCGGCGCGGTGAAGCCTGTCGACGGCACGCCCTATGACTTCCGCCAGGCGCGGCCGCTGCGCATGGAATCGGAAGGAGAGCAGCTTCCCTACGATCTGAATTACTGCCTCGCCTCCAGCCGTGGACCGCTGCACCAGGCAGCCTGGGTGCAGGGCGCCAGTTCCGGCGTCGAAATGGAAGTCTGGACCACCGAGCCCGGCCTGCAGCTCTATATCGGCCAGTATGTCGCGCCGTCCTCCCCTGGGCTGGACGGGCGCGGCTACAAAGCCTTTTCAGGCTTCTGCCTCGAAGCTCAGACCTGGCCCGACGCGCCGAACCGGCCCTATTTTCCACAGGCCACGCTTTGGCCGGGCCAGATCTACCATCAGGTGACGGAATACAGGTTCCGGCTCCCTAGCTAGATCCCAAAGGCTGTTCTTAGAATCTCGAACGGCGCGAGCGCGCCGCGCACCTGTACGACGGCCGCAGCCACCCGATGCGCGCGCCGAACCGCGTCGCCTGGGGCGTGACCGGCAAGCCGGGCGGCGAGATAGCCGCCGTTGAAGGAATCGCCGGCGCCGGTAGTATCGACAGGCGAGGCGACATGCACTGCCTCGATTGTTTTCGAGGCGCCGTCCACGGCAATCAATGCCGGCTGCTCGCCGTTCTTGACGACAACCTCGCCGACCACTCCTCCGAGACGCCTGGCAGTTGTTTCCGGCGCCTCATCGCCAAACAGCATCTGCTCATCCGGAAAAGTGGGCAATGCGATATCCGCGACGGCGAGCGCTTCCAAGATCGCAGCCTGCGCGGTTTCACGGCTCGGCCACAGCCTGGGACGGTAATTCGGGTCAAAGGCGACCAGCGAACCCGCCGCGCGTGCCGTCGCGACGGCCGAAAGCAGGGTTTTGCGCGCGGCATCATCCAGAATTGCCAAAGTGATTCCGGAAAAATAGACAAGCGCCTGGTTTTCAAGACTTTTCGCCAGTGCCGCTGCATCGGAGGCAAGCTGGCGCGCGGCAGCATCGCTTCGCCAGTAAGTGAAGGCGCGCTCGGCTCCAGTGAGCGTGATGGCGTAAAGGCCCGGTCTTGCGCCGGCAATGACCGGGCTGCTGCCGATATCGATGCCGTTCTGGGCTAAGAACGCGATCTGATCGCGGGAAAAAGGGTCGTCGCCGAAGGCCGAGACATAGGTCGCGGGCCGGCCGGGGCTGAGCGCATGCAGCGCCCATAGCGTATTGAAGGTGTCGCCGGCAAAGCCCATACGCCAGTTCGGTCCTGCCTGGCCCGACAGTTCGAGCATGCATTCGCCGATCGACGCGACACCATTGGCTTCCATATGACTTGTCCTCCTAAAGCTTTGGTGCTGTAGCTTTTTGCAGCCGGCAGCGCCATGCTTGGCGCAGGCCGATTTTTGCGCCAGAAGCGATTTCCCACAGGCGGGAGGGATGCTGCGCGCAGCCCGCGACGTTATCAGCCGAAGAGGAGCCGGTTTGGCATCGATATGGCGTTACATTCTTGCGGGTCTCGGTCTTGCTGCCCTGCTGGTCGGCATTCTGACCGTCGTCTACCTGACGGCGCCGCATTCGGCACCGGGCCCCGATACGTCGCGTTCGAAAAAGACGGCGAGCGGCCTGTTCGTTGCGAGCTTCGAGCCGGAGCGCGGCGTCATCCGGCAGGGCGAGCTGCAATCCTGGCTGCTGACACTGAAGTCCTCCGCCGGCGCTCCGGTGGAGGGCGCCGCGATCACCGTTTCCGGCGGCATGCCGCAGCACAATCACGGCCTGCCGACCAGCCCGCAGGCGACCGACTATATGGGGGCGGGACGCTACCGCATCGACGGCGTGAAATTCACCATGAGCGGCTGGTGGCAATTGCGCTTCGCGATCTCGGCGGCGGCGGGTTCCGATTCCGTCGTCTTCAACATCGTGTTGTGAGCGGCCGATGAAGCGTCTTCTCCGCCTCGCAAGCCTGTCCGCTCTGGCTGCGCTCGCTTGGCTTGGCGGTTGCGGCGAGCCCGAGTTCAGCGACGCCGAGAAGAAGGCCATCGCCTCGCTGGCGTTGAACACGCCGCCGGCGCTCAAAGCGGACACGACGAACCAGTATGCCGATGTGCCGGCCGCCGCGGCGCTCGGATCGACGCTGTTCTTCGATGTCGGCATGAGCCGCGACGGCACGGTGTCCTGCTCGACCTGCCACAAGATCGACCGTCAGTTCCAGGACGACCTGCCGCGGGCGGTCGGCGTCGGCCACACCAATCGCCGAACCATGCCGCTGGCCGGCGTGGCGCGCGATCCTTGGTTCTTCTGGGACGGACGCCGCGACAGTTTGTGGGCGCAAGCGCTGACGCCGCTCGAAAACCCGCTGGAGCAGGCCGGCAACCGCGCGGCCTTCGCGCATTACATCAAGGAGCGGTTCGGCGAGCGCTATGAGCGCATTTTCGGGCCGCTGCCCGATCTTTCCACCGTGCCGGCCAATGCCAGCCCGCTCGGCACCGAGGCCGAAAAGGCGGCATGGAACGCCATGCCCGCCAGCCAGGCCGAAGACGTCAACCGCGTCTTTGCCAATATCGGCAAGGCAATCGCGGCCTTCGAGCGCTCGATCGAACCTGGGCAGACGCGTTTCGACCGCTTCGCGATCGACCTCGCGACCGGCACCAAGCCGCAAGGCGATGCTGCCTTCTCGCCGGAAGAGATCCTCGGGCTGAAGCTGTTCATCGGCAAGGCCAATTGCGTGGCCTGCCATAACGGGCCGCGCTTCACCGACAATTCGTTCCACAACACCGGCGTGCCGCCGGTCAAGGATCTGCCGCCCGACCGCGGCCGGGTCGATGCCGTGGCTCAAGTGCAGGCGGACCCGTTCAACTGCTTCGGCAAGTTCCGCGACGGCGATGAAAGCGCCTGCCGCGAATTGCGTTTCATGGTGAAGGACGGGCAGCAACTCGTGCGCGCCTACAAGACGCCGTCGCTCAGGGGGGCAGCTACGCGTGCGCCCTATATGCATGCCGGGCAGTTCTCGACCCTCGACGAGGTGGTGGCTCGTTATTCGAAAGCGGCGCCCAGCGTTGAAGGCGTTTCGGAGATCCACCCGCTCGAGCTTTCCGATCGCGAGCGCGCGGCTCTGGTGGCGTTCCTGAAGACTCTGTCGGAGTAGAGTCTTAATTTTGCGCGATTCCCGGACGGAAAACGGCTGCGCACCTTTCCTGGAATTGCGCTAGCGATCCTTCACCGTTTCCATCGCCACGAAGGTCGAAGTCTGTGCCACGTGGGGAAGGGCCGAAATGCGCTCGCCGAGCACGCGGCGGTAGGCGGCGATATCGGTGGTGCGGACCTTCAGGAGATAGTCGAAGCTCGACGCCATCATATGGCACTGCTCGATCTCCGGCACGCCGTGCACCGCGCGGTTGAACGCGTCGAGCGCCGCCGAGCGCGTATCCGACAGCTTCACCTGGACGAAGGCGACATGGCCTTCGCCCATGCGCTCCCGGTCGATGATCGCGCGATAGCCTCTGATGTAGCCCTCCTTCTCAAGACGCTTCACACGGGCCTGCACCGGGGTCTTCGACAGCCCGACCTTCAAAGCCAGCTCGGACATTGAAAGCCGGCCGTCGCGCCCGAGCGCGGCCAGGATGTTGCGGTCAATGCGGTCCAATTGGTCTTCGCTCATCGATCTTATGGTCAAAATGACAGGAGTTGAGCCGCTACGATAGCTCGAATGGACTATCTTGTCGATTTCTTTGGACCGACCTGGGCTCCCAGCTGTGCTAGCTTGCGCCAATCGGTCCGGCGACCGCCAGACCCGCTCGCTAACGCTTGCTCTCATGGATCCGACATGCCGCTCGATGCCATCCGCCAGGATATCCGCGCCAACTATTTGCCCGACGAAGACGAGGCGGTGAAGCGACTGTCCGCGGCTGCCGGGCTTTCGGCGGAAGAGCGCAAGGCGATCTCGGCGCGTGCGGCCGATCTGGTGCGCGCGGTGCGCGGCTCGACCGACCCTCGGCTGATGGAGGTTTTTCTTTCGGCCTATGGCCTGTCGACCAAGGAAGGCGTGGCGCTGATGTGTCTCGCCGAGGCGCTGCTGCGCGTTCCCGATGCCGAGACGATGGACGATCTCATCGCCGACAAGATCGCGCCGCACGACTGGTCGGCGCATTCGGGCAGCTCGAGTTCCATTTTCGTCAACGCCTCGACCTGGGCGCTGATGCTGACCGGCCGCGTGCTCGATGAAGGCGAGGGCGGTATCGAAGGCACGCTGCGCGCCATGGTGCGCAGGCTCGGCGAGCCGGTCATCCGCAGGGCCGTGGCGGCGGCGATGCGCGAAATGGGCGAGCAGTTCGTGCTCGGCCGCACCATCGCCGAAGCGGTCAAGCGCGGCCGTCCGATGACGCAGAAGGGCTATCTCTATTCCTTCGACATGCTGGGTGAGGCGGCCCGCACCGAGGCTGATGCGCTGCGCTATCACCGCGCCTATGCGGATGCGATTTCCTCGCTCGACGCCGGGTCCAATGGCCCGGACATTCGCTACAACCACGGCATTTCGGTCAAGCTTTCGGCACTGCATCCGCGGTATGAGGTGGCGCAGAAGGAGAAGATGCTGCCGGTAATGGCCGAGCGGCTGTTGTCGCTGGCGCTTGCCGCGCGGCATTCGCGCATGGGCCTCAACATCGATGCCGAAGAGGCCGACCGGCTCGATCTGTCGCTCGACGTCATCGAACGCGTGCTCGCCGAACCGGAGCTTGCCGGTTGGGATGGTTTCGGCGTCGTCGTCCAGGCCTATGGCCCGCGCGCGGCATTCGTCATCGACTGGCTCTATGCGCTTGCCAAAAAATACGACCGCAAGATCATGGTGCGGCTGGTGAAGGGCGCCTATTGGGACACCGAGATCAAGCGGGCACAGACGCTTGGGCTTGCCGGCTATCCGGTCTTCACCCGCAAGACCAACACCGACGTCTCGTATGTGGCCTGCGCGCGAAAACTGCTGTCGATGACCGACCGCATCTACCCGCAATTCGCCACCCACAACGCGCACACGGTGGCTGCCATCCTGTCGATGGCGAAGGATCGCGACTCCTTCGAATTCCAGCGTCTGCACGGCATGGGCGAATCGCTGCACGAGACGGTGCGCAAGGCCGAAAGGACGCGCTGCCGCATCTACGCGCCGGTCGGTGCGCATTCCGACCTGCTCGCCTATCTGGTGCGGCGGCTCTTGGAAAACGGCGCCAACTCCTCTTTCGTCCACCAGTTGACTGACGAGGAGGTCGAGCCGGAAGAAATCGCCCGCGACCCGCTGGAAGCTGTAGAGAAACAAGGCCCCGCCGCCAATCCGGCGATCGCGCGGCCCGCCGCGATCTTCGGCGCCCACCGACGCAATTCAAAAGGGTTCGACATCAGTGATGCGGTGACTCTTGCAGCCATCGACAGGGCACGGGCGGAATTCGCGGGAGCGGATCGCTGGCATGCCAAGCCGATCACGCGCGCCGCCGGCTACGGCAAGCCGCGCCAGATCGTCAACCCGGCCAAGCCCGATGAGGTCGTCGGCACAGTGCATGAGGCGGCGGCCAAGCAGGTCGCGACCGCCGTGCGTATCGCTGTGGAGGCGCAGCCGGCCTGGGCAAAACGCCCGGTTGCCGAGCGCGCCGCGATCCTCAACCGCGCCGCCGACCTCTACGAGGCCAATGCCGCCGAGTTCTTCGCTTTGGCCACTCGAGAGGCCGGCAAGTCGTTGGCCGACGGCGTCGCCGAAGTGCGCGAGGCGGTCGATTTCCTGCGTTACTATGCGGCCGAGGCGGCGAATGCCGAAGCGGGCACTGAAGCCCGTGGCGCGATCGTCTGCATCTCGCCGTGGAATTTCCCGCTGGCCATCTTCACCGGCCAGATCGCCGCGGCGCTCGTCACCGGCAATTCGGTGATCGCCAAGCCCGCCGAGCAGACGCCGCTGATCGCCTTCCGCGCCGTCGAGATACTGCGCGAGGCCGGCGTGCCGGAGGATATCATCCAGCTCCTGCCGGGTGACGGTGCGTCGGTCGGAGCGCCGCTCACCGCCGACCCGCGCATCGCAGGTGTCTGCTTTACCGGCTCGACCGAGGTCGCCAAGCTGATCGAAAAACAGCTGGCCGAAACGGCGGCGCCCGATGCCATGCTGATTGCCGAGACGGGTGGGCTGAACGCCATGATCGTCGATTCCACGGCGCTTCCCGAGCAGGCGGTTCGCGACATCCTCGCCTCCGCCTTCCAGAGCGCCGGGCAGCGCTGCTCGGCGCTGCGCGTGCTCTACGTGCAGAAGGATGTCGAGAAGAAGATGCTGGCCATGCTGAAGGGCGCGATGGAGGCCCTCAATGTCGGCGATCCGTGGCTGATCTCGACCGATGTCGGCCCGGTCATCGACGATGAGGCGCAGGCCTCGATCAGCGACTACTGCAAGAAAAAGGGGCTGGAGGGGCGCCTCATCGCCAAGCTCGAAGCGCCGGCTGCCGGCCGCTTCGTCGCGCCGCATGTCTTTCGGGTCAAAGGCATCGAGGAGATGGAGCGCGAAGTGTTCGGCCCGGTGCTGCATGTCGCCACCTTCGACGCCGACGACATCGACGCGGTGATTGCCGGCATCAACCGCAAGGGCTACGGCCTGACCTTCGGCCTGCACACCCGCATCGAGGGCCGCGTCCAGCATTTCGTCGACGGCATCCATGCCGGCAACATCTATGTCAACCGAAACCAGATCGGCGCCGTCGTCGGCTCGCAGCCCTTCGGCGGCGAGGGTCTGTCCGGCACCGGGCCGAAGGCCGGCGGGCCGCATTATCTGCGCCGCTTCCGCAAGGGCCCCCAAGCCGGCACGGAAGTCGGCGACGGCCACAAGGTGACGGCGACGGAACTCGCCGACAATCTGCCGGACCCGACGCTTGGCGGCTGGTCGACGCGACCAGATCGCGTGGGGATTCTGAGAAAACATCTGCGCGGCAAGGGGGCTGCGGCCATCGCCGCCGCAGCGAGCCTCGATTTCGGGCAGGTCGACCTGCCGGGCCCGACCGGCGAGGCCAACACGCTGTCGCTGGCGCCGCGCGGACGGGTGCTCTGCCTCGGGCCGGATGCCGAGACGCTGCTTGCGCAGACAATCCAGGCTTTAGCCGCCGGCAATGCCGTTCTGGCAGTGGCGCCAGGCGCGCCGGCGGCGCTGTCGGCGCTGACCGGCAAGGGCCTGCCGCTGGCGGCGATCGACGGCCGGCCGGACCCGGTCGAGGCACGCTCGCTGCGCGTCGACGTCGTTGCCTTCTCCGGCACGCCGGAAGCGGCGCGCATCGTGCGCAAGGTGGTTGCCGAGCGCGCCGGGCCGATCGTGCCGCTGGTCGGCGAAGTGCTTAATCCGGCGGCTTATGCGCATGAGCGCGCGGTCTGCGTTGACACGACGGCGGCCGGCGGCAATGCCAGCCTGCTTGCTGCGGCCTAATCAGGTGCGGAAGGCCGCCGCGTTAGCGGCGGTCAGGCGCCCTCGACGACCAAAAACCCTTCGAACTCGGGGTGGCCAAGATAATGCACCTTGGCGGTGCCGGCGTTGCGATGGGCGGCGCGAAAGTTCTCCGACTTCGTCCAGGCGATGAAATCGCGGAGGCTTTAAAAAGGGCCGATCCGCGCCTTGAACACCCAACTTGATTTTCCGGTCTCGGGTGGAATGGGAGGGAACGGGGCTTGCTTGCGCACCAGCGTCAAAGCGAACTGATCGAGCTCGGAGGACCCTGAACTTTCAGCGAGCTGCAGGTCGCTGACGCTGCCGTCGGCCGCGACGACGAAAACCACCCTGGCGTTGTTGCGAGCCTTGGCCTGGATCGATTTCGAAACGCGACGGTTGGCGCGCGCAAGCTTCTTCTGGATTTCACCGCTGTAGTGGGATTCCAGGGCATTGCCGGCAGCGGCCTGTTTCTTGCCCTTGCTGGCGGCAACAGGCGCGTCGCGTGTATCGCCATCCGCCGTGCCGCCGGTTGCATTGGTCTGGTCTGCCGCTGCCGATGGGGCTGGGCCGCTCGATGTCGCACTGGGGACCGGTGGCTGTTGAGGCTCGGCAAGGGGCGCTTCAGCGCTTTGCAGTTCGGTCGCGGGCGTAGGTTTGCTGTCGTCGGGGACAGTCTGGTCATCCTGGCGTGGGCTGGTGGCCGCCACGATATCCGGCGCGGAAGCGGCTTCCTTGACGGCTTGCGGCGGAAGCTGAGGCGTCGAGGGTTCGCTTGCTGGTTGCTGCGCTTCGACCGGCGGTGCGGGCTGCGCGGCCTGGCGTTTCACCGGCTGCAGATCGGGCACCAAGGTGACATCCACGGCGCCGGACGACTGGTCGTCCAGGGCGCTGCCGGTGACGTTGGCGCCGGACTGATCTGTGCCCTCGGCCCGAATCGCGTCCATGGAGTCGAATATCCCGGCAGGCGCGAGCAGGAACGCGGCCGCCGCAGCGCCATGTAGCAGGCCGGAAGCGATGATCGCCACCGGCCATTTGCGATGCCCGGCCGAGTGCCGCGGCTGCATGAGCGGCTCGGCCGGCGTGATCGCCGGTTCGCTGCCTGCATCGGAGGAGTGATTGATGTCCTGCATGTCTCGCGCCGAGACCTGCCGTACGCGATAAGAAATTGTCAAATCAAGATCGGTTGCCGCCCATGGCCCACGCCATGGCGTCTCCTTGGCGGGCCGGATGCACTCCCCACCTCTATACGCCGAAGGCGATGGCGGTTTTAGTCGAGGTCTTCAGGTCGCGCATGCAGGCCGTCGGCTCGACGCCGGTTCCAGCGCATTCCGTCGCGCTGTTGATCAGCACGCGGCCGAGCTTGCCGCATTCGGCGCCCGCGAGATAGAAGCGCGTGACTTTAGTCTTGCCGAGCGGCAGGTCCTTGAAATCGAGCACGGTGAGGCGGTCGACAACGCCTGACTCATTGAACAGCGCGATCTCGAAAGCGGCCTTCGACAGGTCGGCGCCGAGCGCGTTGTTGACGACGAAGGTCAGCCGGCAGCCCTTGTCCGAAGGCTGCACGGCGTTGAGTTCGAGATTAAGGGCCGGCGCCGGCGCGGACTGGGCGCATGCCGGCACCGGGCCGAGCGACATCGCCAGCGCCGATGTCAAGAGACGGAGCGATGTCGTCAAGTTCATGGTTCTCAGCCTCCGAAACGCATGGTTGCCGCAAGCTTCAGCGTGACGCCCGGTTCGTAGAGGACGGCAGTCGTGCTTGCGTTGAGCGGATTGGTGTATTTGACCTCGAACAGATTGTCGGCGCGGACGTCGAGCCTGAGGTTGTCGGTCGCCTGGTAACTGGCAAAGGCATTGACCAGCGTATAGTCCTTGGCCACCGGATTGCCCTTGGGCTTGCCGTTATATTGCACCTCACCGCCGACGGTGAGCCTGTCCTCGAGGAAGCGAAGGCCGAGCTGCGCCGTCACCTGCGAGGAGGGGATGGTGGCAAGGTCGGCCCGCTCGCCCTCATACGAGATGGTGTGGCCGTTGACGATCGAGGCCGAGAAGCCCGCATAGCCCCAGCCGGCGTCATAGACGCTTTCCAGTTCGAAACCGTTGATCTTGGCCTTGGCGAAGTTCTGGTACTGGAAGCAGATCGGGATGCCGGGGCCGGACGGGCAGCCGCTGGTCGGGTCGAAGGCCGACAGCGTGACGCCGTCGATATAGTCTTCGACATTGTTGTTGAAATAGGCGGCCTTGAGCCGCAGAGCGTCGCCGCCTTCGAAAATGTCGTTCTGCTTGTAGTTGACGCCGAACTCGACGGTCTTGCCGGTCTCAGGCTTGAGATTTGGATTGGGCAGGAAGGGGAAGGTGACGCCGGCCGGATGGTTACCGCTGATCAGCGTCTCCGTCAGCGAGGGTGAACGGTAGCCTTCCGCAAAGGTGCCGTAAAACTGCAGGCCGGCGAAGCCAGCGCTTTCGAAGGGCGATACGCCGACGGTGATGCGCGGCGACAGCCGGTCGCCCGAGGTCTCGTGCTCGGAGTCCTTCAGGCTGTACCTGTCGTAGCGCAGGCCGGTGATGACCTCCAGCCATTCCCAGGTCAGCTTGTCCTGGACATAGGCGCCGGAGACGTTGCGCTTACCTGACGGCGTGTAGAAGCTGTCGCCGCCGGCTGTGCCCCCGGTTTCGACGTCGTCGCCGACCCAGTCACCGCCGTAAGTCAACTCATGCGCAATGCCGGCGGTCTCGAATCGCGACGTGTTCCATATGTCGATGCCGGTCGTCCCGACATCGAAAGTCGAGAGCGACCCGGCGGGCAGCACCACGGGCAGGCCGGTCGTCGGATCGAAACGGTTCTGCGGGACGAGCGTCGTCAGATCGAGAAGCGTCTTGTTGTAAGAGGCGTTGATGTGGAGATCGAGCCAGCTTTTGGCATCGTCGGTGATGTTGTAGCGGGCAGTGAAGGTATTCGATTTCAGGTCGACATCGTTGGCCGGAACGCCGCCACTGGTCTCCGTCCACCCGTCCTTCGAGCCGACCCAGCCAAGCTTCAACTCGCTGTTCTCGGTCGGGCGAATGGTGGTCTTGAGCAGGCCGCTCAGCACGTCGAAGCCGGTGCCGGCAACGGTGTCGCCGCCACCGTTCTTGTAGTCGCCGTAGTCGCGGTAGACGATGTTGCCCAAAACGTCCCAGTTCTCGTTGAAGCGATAGGCGCCGCTAGCGCTGGTGGTCCAGCCCTTGCCATTCGTTTCATAGCGACCGGTCAGCGATCCGGCCCAAGTCTCTTCCGGCTTGAGGAAATCTCCGGCGTCCTTGGTTTCGAAGAAGACCACTCCGCCGATGGCGCCGGAGCCATAGGTGTTGGCGACCGGGCCGCGGATCACGTCGACCGATTTGATGAGCTCGGGATCGACATAGAAGGTCGACTGCGTGCCGTGGTCGGAGCGCTGGAAATCCTGCCTGGCGCCGTCGACGATCACCGCCACGCGGCCGAAATCCTGCAGGCCGCGGATGTTGATGCTGGAGCTGACGCGTCGCGCGTCGGCCTGCACTGCAACTCCCGGCACGCCAAGCGGCATCTCGTTCGGCGTCGTCGCCATGCGGCGCTCAAGCTGTTCCTTGTCGACATGGCTGGCCGAGGCCAGCGACTGGATCGCCGTCTCGCCGGTGCGGCTAATGACGAGGATCTTGTCGAGCAGCGTCGAGTCGCCTGCACTTTTCTGGTCAGTCTTCTTTGTCTGGTCGCTCTGCTGGTCAGCCGCCGGCTGGGTGGCCTGTTGCGCTTTGGCCGCCGGCATACAGAGCGCGATTGCCGCCGCGCCAGCCAGCAAGGCCGCCATTTCCTTCGCCATCGGCCGATCTGTCGGCCGTCCCCAATTCACCAACCCCATGCCCCAACCCCAGATTCTCAGGCTCGATGCTGGCTGGCGCGGGGCTCGCTCGCATTTTTGATCGCGTCCGGCGTCTTAAATGTTGACTCATTTAGTCCGGTAATGCACGACTAGTAAACATGAGAAATCGAGTCAAGAATTTAATCGGCATTTGACGAGGCGACCGGCCCGGTGGCCGGCACAGGAAAAAGGGACCGAATGAGATGAACAGCCATAACCCAAGCGAGTTTCGCTACCGCGGCCGCCGCTCCGACGAC
Source organism: Mesorhizobium sp. WSM3879 (assembly GCF_002294915.1). Lineage (NCBI taxonomy): Bacteria > Pseudomonadati > Pseudomonadota > Alphaproteobacteria > Hyphomicrobiales > Phyllobacteriaceae > Mesorhizobium > Mesorhizobium sp. WSM3879. The sequence continues at coordinate 132,436 of NZ_NSFZ01000010.1, forward strand.
GTGCCCGCGCGTTTTGACCGCGTGGCGATGTCAGTGCGCACGCTCTCCAGCAACGCGCTGTTCCAGGGCGAGCATGAGATCGGCATCGAACATCATGGTGCTCTCTACCGTCTGAAGATCACCCGCCAGGGCAAGCTGATCCTCAACAAGTAAGCACGATCGGCAGACGAACAGGGCAGACAAAAAGTGGGCAGGTGGACGATATGGACCAACGCGTGAAGCCGTCGCCGGACGAGATCCGGGGTTCGCGGGAAGACAATCCGAAGATGCGCGAGCGCGATTTGGCGGCCCAACTCGGCATTTCGGAAGCAGAGCTGGTCGCGGCACATTGCGGCCATGGCGCCGTGCGCGTCGAGCCGTGCGTCAATGACTTGCTGAGCGGCCTCGAAGCGGTCGGCGAAGTGATGGCGCTGACCCGCAACGAAAGCGCCGTGCACGAAAAGATCGGCGTCTACGACAAGGTCGTCACTGGCAATCACAACGCCATGGTGCTCGGCGAGAACATCGACCTGCGCATCTTCCCGAAAGTGTGGGCACATGGCTTTGCCGTCGAGAAACGCGACGGGGGCGAGATCCGCCGCAGCCTGCAGTTCTTCGATGCGGCCGGCGAGGCCGTTCACAAGGTGCATCTGCGGGCAGCCTCGAACCTCTATGCTTACCAGAAGCTGATGGCGAGCCTTGAGTCGTCGAACCAGGAGCCGACGATCGCAATCGCCTCAAGCGCGCCGGAGGACGAAGTGGAGGTGCAAGCCTCGGTAGCCAGCATCGACGACCTCCGCGACCGCTGGAGCCGGATGACCGACGTGCATCAGTTCTTCGGCATGCTGAAGACGCTGAAGCTCAGCCGCCGTGAGGCGGTGCGCATGGTCGGCCAGGACTATGCATGGCTGCTCGACAATGATGCCGTCAGCGCCATGTTTCACCACGCGGCGGAAGGCGAGATGCCGATCATGTGCTTCGTCGGCAACCGCGGGTGCATCCAGATCCATTCCGGCCCGATCAAGTCGGTCAAGCCGATGGGGCCGTGGATCAACGTGCTCGACGAGACCTTCCACCTGCATCTGAGGACCGATCACATCCATGAAGTCTGGGCGGTGCGCAAGCCGACCAAGGATGGCCATGTCACGTCGCTCGAGGCTTATGACGCCAAGGGGGGCATGATCATACAGTTCTTTGGCAAGCGCCATGAAGGCGAGGGCGAGCGCGAAGACTGGCGCTTCCTGGCCGAGAACCTGCCCCGTATCCCCAGCCCGACCGCTGCATGAGGCGAGACTCGATGCGTGTCGTTCACCGTTTCCGCTCTACGCTTGCGCCGCTGATCGGCGTTCTGCTTGCCGCCGCCGCTCTGCCTGCCGGAGCCGATGAAGGTAGGGCCGTCTTCTCCGACACCTCGCGGATTGCCTCCATCGGCGGCTCGATCACCGAGATCGTCTATGCGCTCGGCGAGGAAAGTCATCTCGTAGCCCGTGATTCGACCAGCTCTTTCCCGCAAGCCGCGCAGAAATTGCCTGATGTTGGCTATATGCGCGCGCTGTCGCCGGAGGGCGTTCTGTCGGTCAATCCATCGGGGATTCTAGCCCTGCATGGCAGCGGCCCGAAGGAAACCGTCGACGTGTTGAAGAAATCGAGCGTGCCCTTTATCGAGGTGCCAGAGCGCTACAGCCACGAAGGCATCCTCGAAAAGATCCGCACCGTCGGAAGGGCGCTCGGGGTTGAGGCCAAGGCGGAGCAGCTCGCTGCGGAGACGGACGCGAAGCTGAAGTCGGCCGAAAAGCAGACGGCCGCGATCAAGGAGCGCAAGCGCGTCCTGTTCGTGCTGTCGATGCAGGGCGGCAAGATCCTGGCCGCGGGCAGCGATACGGCTGGCGACGGCATCATCAGGCTTGCCGGCGCCGTCAACGCGGTCGAGGGTTTTTCGGGCTACAAGCAGCTGTCCGACGAGGCGATCGTCACTGCAAGGCCGGATGTGATCCTGACCATGAAAAACGCCGGTCCGCCGATCTCGGAAGATGAGCTGTTGGCCAATCCATCGATCACCTTAACGCCCGCGGGAGCTGCCCGCAAGCTGATCAGCATGGATGGCGGCTACCTGCTGGGCTTCGGGCCGCGCACGGCCGCGGCCATCCACGACCTCGCCGTCTCGCTTTACGGCAATCAGGTCACGGACTGAGCGGGATGGCCGAACAGTCGATTGCGGGGCCGGCGGGCAGGGTGAGGGCATCCGATGGCGACCGCTCGGCGCGGGCAAGGATCGTCATCCTGCTTTTGTCTGTCGCGCTTGCGCTGTCCATATTCCTGTCGCTGACCTCGGGCGCTTCGGACGCGTCCGCCGTTCGCGTCATACGCGACTGGCTGACCGAAGGCGTGCCGGCCGATACGCTCGCCGCGCGCGACCGGCTGATCGTCTATGACATCCGCATGCCGCGCGTGCTGCTCGGCGTGCTGATCGGCGCCGCGCTCGCCGTCTCCGGCGCGGTGATGCAAGGACTGTTCCGCAACCCGCTCGCCGATCCCGGCCTGATCGGCGTCTCGGCCGGCTCGAGCCTTGGCGCGGTGGCAATCATCGTGCTCGGCACAACCTGGCTTGCGCCTGTCACGCTCGCCCTTGGCACGCTCGCCCTGCCGCTGGCAGCCTTCCTCGGCGGCCTGGCGGTGACGCTGCTGCTCTATGCCATTGCGACGCGCCACGGCCGGACGTCAGTCGCCACGATGCTGCTCGCCGGCCTGGCGATCGCCGCCCTTGCCATGGCGCTCACCGGCATACTGGTCTTCGTGGCCGACGACAGGCAATTGCGCGACCTCACCTTCTGGCAGCTCGGCTCGCTTGGCGGCGCCACTTGGCCGAAAATCGGCACGGTCGGACCGGTGATCTTGCTGGCACTGGCGACGATGCCGTTCCTGTCGCGCGGCCTTGATGCGCTGGCGCTCGGCGAGGCGACCGCCGGCCATCTCGGCATTCCGGTCCAGCGGCTGAAATACACGGCCATCGTTGGCGTGTCGGCGGCGGTCGGTGCGTCGGTCGCCGTCAGCGGAGGCATCGGCTTCATCGGCATCGTCGTGCCGCATCTGTTGCGCCTCGCCATCGGTCCGGAAAACCGCTACCTACTGCCGGCCTCGGCCTTGCTCGGCGCCTCGTTGCTTCTGCTTGCCGACGCGGTCGCCCGCACCATCGTCGCTCCGGCCGAACTGCCGATCGGCATCGTCACGGCAGTGGCCGGCGCGCCGTTCTTCCTGTGGATCCTGCTGCGCAAGCGCGGCGTCATTGATCTGTGAGCAGCCGATGATCGAAGCTCGGGACATCTCCGTAGCGATCGGCTCCAGGCGCATCGTGTCGCATGTCGATTTCACGGCGCGGCCGGGCGAGGTAACGGCAATCGTCGGGCCCAATGGCTCGGGCAAGACGACGCTGCTCAAGGCGCTGACGGGCGAGCTCTCCTATACCGGCACTGTCATCCTCAATGGCCGAGACCTGGTTTCCATGAAGCCGGTGGAGGCAGCGACGCATCGCGCCGTGCTGCCGCAGTCCACCACGCTGTCCTTTCCCTTCACGGTGCTAGAGGTCGTTCGTCTCGGCCTGATCGGCGGGCGTTCCGGGGTGCTGCCCGGCGAGGATGCGCGCTTGCCCGAGCGGGCGCTGGCGCGTGTCGATCTCGACGGCTTTGCCGGCCGTTTCTACCAGGAACTTTCAGGCGGCGAGCAGCAGCGCGTCCAGCTTGCCCGTGTGCTTTGCCAGGTCTGGGCGCCGGTTCTCGAGGGCAGGCCGCGCTACCTTTTCCTCGACGAGCCTGTCTCCAGCCTCGACGTCAAGCACCAACTCATCATCATGAATATCGCGCGCGATTTCGCCCGGCGCGGCGGCGGCGTGGTGGCGATCCTGCACGACCTCAATCTGACGGCCATGTATGCCGACCGGATTTTCGTGCTCTCTCGTGGCCAGCTGGCTGCCGCCGGCTCACCGCAAGACGTGCTCAATGACGAGCTGATCGAAAAGGTGTTCGACTGTCGGCTCAAGGTCGGCGCACTGCCTGCTGGAAGCGTTCCGTTCGTGTTGCCGCAATCGGCAGCTTAGGCGGCCGGGGCGCGCTGCTCCAGGAGGTCGATGCCAAGCAGGTGGCGCACATTCGGGCGCGCCGCGACGAGGTCGGCGATCGTGTAGCGGGAGAGCACGGCGAAGAAGGCGTTGAGCGCTTCGCGCAGTGCCGAATTCAAGGCGCAGCTGTCGACCAGCGGGCATTCGGCGGCGTCGTTCTCGAAGCACTCGGCCATGGCGAAGCTCTCTTCGGTGACGCGCACGACGTCGAACAGGCTGATCTGCTCTGCCGGGCGGCCGAGCCTGACGCCGCCATTGCGGCCGCGCACCGTCTCGACCAGGCCGGCCTCGACCAGCGGCTGCAGGATCTTGAACAAAAACAGCTCCGAAACCGAATAGGCGGTGGCGATCTCGGGGATGCGGCTCAGCCGATCGCTGTTCGCGGCGCAATACATCAGTATGCGCATCGCATAGTTCGTCTGGCGCGTGAGCCGCATGGTGATCCTCGCGAGATTAGCTTGGGCCGAATATGGCCCATAGTTTGGAACAATTCCAGACTGGACCGCTACATAGCTGAATTATCTTGTCAACTTTTTGTGCGAGTCCGCCATCGCACCGCAATGCGCTTTGAGCGAGCGTTTCGCCGGCGCAGGCCCTAGATAAGTCCGGGTGCAATAGGGAAGACCTTTCCATGTCACAATCAGCTCAGGCCCTCGCGCCGGTTCGATTCGACGCCGATGCGCAGGCAAAGCTCTCGGCATTGCGGCGGACCAAGTTCGTCGCCGCCGCGGCGCTTGGCCTATGCATCCTTGTCTTCGCGCTCGCCAAGTCTTTAGAGGTCACCCATCCGTGGCTCGGCTTTGTTGCCGCGTTCGCCGAGGCGGCGATCATTGGCGGGCTGGCCGACTGGTATGCGGTCGTGGCGTTGTTCAGGCGCCCGCTCGGCCTGCCGATCCCGCACACGGCCATCATTCCCGAGAACCAGCACCGCATCGCCGACAATCTCGGCCGGTTCATCGAGGCCAATTTCCTTGCGCCGGAGCCCGTGCGGGAAAAGCTCGCCGAGGTCGACTTTGCGGCCCTCGTCGCCGACTGGTTGGCCGACGCCGAACGCGCCGCCGACCTGTCGCGATTCGTCGCCCGCCTGGTGCCGCAGACGCTGACCGCCGTGGAGCAGTCCGGGCTGCGCGACTTCGTCACCAGCCGCATGCTGGAGCAGATCGAAAAAGTGCCGCTGGCGCCTTTAGCCGCGGAGCTGTTGTCGGCGCTCACCGACGACCGGCGCCACCAGAAACTGTTCGACGAGTTCACCAGGGTGGTCGGGCGCTTCCTGAACGACGAGAAGGCGCTGGCGACGATGCGCGAAAAGATCCGTGAGGAACTGCCGTCGCTGTTCAACCTGTTTCGCGCCGACGCCTATCTGCTCAAGAAGATTGTCGCTTCCGCCGGGTTGCTGCTGGAGGAGGTGCGGGCCGATCCCGATCATCCGGCGCGCGCCGAGTTCGACCGTTTCGTACTTCGCTTCGTCGAGCGGCTCAGGACCTGGAAGCAATATGCAAGGCGCGCCGAAAAGCTGAAGCGCGATTTCCTGGGCCGTCCGGAAGTCAGGGCTCTCGCCGGCGACACTTGGGCAAGCCTGCGCTTGTTCATCGAGCAGGACGCCAACGCGGCCAATTCGACGATTCGCGAGCACCTCGCCAATCTGTTCGTCGAGGTCGGACGACATTTGGCCGACGATGCCCAGATCAGGGCCGACATGAACCAGGGTTTTGTTGTGGCGTTCGCCTCCTTCGTCGAAAGCCAGAAGAGCGGCGTGTCGAAATTCATCGCCGATCAGGTCAAGCGCTGGGATCTGGCCCAGCTGACGCGGCTGATCGAGATCAATATCGGCAAGGACCTGCAGTATATCCGCTTCAACGGCATGGTAATCGGCGGTCTGGCCGGCTTGGCACTCTATACGGCGGAGCGGCTGCTTCTCCTCAATTGACGCGGACCGGGCGCGCACTATTCTCCCTAGTGGGCGCTGTAAAAGCGGCAGATCGGGAGGCGACATGGCAAGACAACCGGAATCCGACTCGTTTCTGGACATCTTCAGCAGGTTCGGCCGCGACTTGAAGCTGCCGAAGGTCGACATCCAGGCGATCCTGGATCACCACCGCAGGAATCTCGAGGCTCTGGAGAAGTCGGCCAGGGCAAGCGCCGCCGGCGCGTCATCCATTCTGTCGAGACAGCACGAAATGGTGCAGGAGGCGCTCGGCGAAATTACCCGGATGGCACGCAACTACCAGCCTCCGGGCAATCCGCAGGAGTTGATGACGAAGCAGGTGGATTTCGCCAGGAAATCCTTCGAGACAACGCTGAAGAATGCCGGCGAGGTCGCCGACCTGGTTCGGAAATCCGGCACCGAATCGGTCGAAATCCTGCGCGACAGGATCAAGGACGCGATGGCGGAAATCCGGGCCGGCTACGACGGGAAGTGAGCAATCCAGGACGCCTATTCGGGTTTCCCGGATCGGGTTCAGGCGGCTGAGCAATCGGCGCGTCCGGCTGCGCGTTCGCGGCTTGCCGTAAATCCGTCAACTCTGAGGGTGAAATCGAGGCGCCGCGAATTGACAGGAGCCGCCGGTTCATGGTCGGGAGATTGGCAGAAGCCAGCAGGAAAGCAGGAATGACGGAAAATCGGCCGAGGACGCCGCCGACCTTCGAACAGTTGCGGACAATGGCCGGCCAGGAGATCGGCGTCTCGGACTGGACGACGGTCGACCAGCAGCGCATCGACCAGTTCGCCCAATGCACGGGCGACCACCAGTGGATACATGTCGATCCGGAGCGCGCGAAGCGGCAGAGCCCGTTCCGCACTACGATCGCGCATGGCTATCTGACGCTGTCGATCATCGGCGCGCTGGCGCTGGAGATGGGCATCGTGCCGGAAAACACGCAAGCCGCCTTCAACTATGGCTTCGACAAAGTGCGCTTCCTGGCGCCGGTGAAGTCCGGCGCACGTATCCGGCTGCGCACGACGCTGCTCACCATGGAAGACCGCGGCCCCGGCCAATATCTGATGAAGGCCGCGAACACCGTCGAGATCGAGGGCGAGCAGAAGCCGGCGCTGACTGCCGAGACGCTGGTGATGATGTATGAGCGCCGCAAGCGGGCAGGCGCCTAAGCTCTGCCGCTGCCGGGCTGCGTCGCGCCTTTGCGGCGGGACGCCGCCATTGCCCTTTCAAGCACTCTGAAGTTGCGCTCATCGGCGCATTGGGCGACGTTGAAACGCATGAAGCGGCCGGCGGAGTGCGACAGGCTGAAGGCGTTGCCGGGCGCCAGCACGACATTATCCGCCAGCGCATGGCGGGCGACATCGGCGGCGTCGATGCCGTCGGGCAGGCGGCACCACAGGAACATACCGGCCGCCTGATCGATCCAGGGCATAACGTCCATTGCTTTCAGCCTGCCGGCTGTTTCGGCCATTGCGCGCGACAGGCGGGTGCGCAACTGCTCGACATGCTTGCGGTAGCTGCCGTCCTTCAGCAGAGTCAGCACCAGTTCCGAGGAGAGCCTCCCGCCGCCGAAAGTCGTGGCGATCTTGAGGTCAATCAGCCGTTCCATCCAGTCGCGGGGCGCGGCGATGAAGCCGCATCGCACCGAAGCCGACAGCGTCTTCGAGAAGGAACCGATCTGGACGACGCGGCCGAGGCCATCGAAGGCCGCGAGCCGCGGCGCCGGCGTGTGCTCGAAATCGGCGAAAATGTCATCCTCGACGATGGCAAGATCCGATTGATCGGCAAGCTTGAGCAGCCGGTGCGCTATAAGCGGCGAGAGCACCGCGCCGGTCGGGTTGTGAAGCGCGGAATTGGTGATGTAGAGGCGCGGCTTGTGCTCGGCGAGCGCTTGCGCGAAGAGGTCGATATCGGGCCCTGAGGGTGTCATCGCGACACCGACCACTTTGGCGCGGTGCGCGCGCAGCAACGCATGGAAGTTGAAATAGCAGGGATCGTCGACCAGAACCGTATCGCCCGGCTCGAGGAGCAAGCGGCACAATAGGTCGATCGCCTGCGTCCCGGACTCGGTGAGCATGATCTGGTCCGGCGAAGCCTCGACGCCGTGCGCCGACAGGCGGCGGGCAAGCAGCTGCCGCAGTGCCGGCAGGCCAAGCGGCGTGCCGTAGTCGGCAAGCGTCGCATCGTCGGCTCGGGCGGCGCCGCGCAGTGCTTGCCGCAACGCGGCCTGAGGCATCCAGGAAGCCGGCAGCCAGCCGCAGCCCGGTTTCAGCATATCGTCGCCTGCCTCCAGTGCTTGCCGCGAGACCCAGAGCGGGTCGACGGTGCGGTCGAGCCGCGGGCCGATCTCGGCCAGCGACAGCGGCGCAAGCGGGCCGGCGGCAAAGAAGCCGGAGCCCGGCCGCGAGCGGATCGTGCCTTCCGCCGCAAGCCGCTCATAGGCCTCGACCACCGTAGATTTTGACACCTGCATCGTGCCGGCGAAGGCGCGGATCGAAGGCAAGCGCGCGCCCGGCGTCAGGATGCGCGCGGCGATCCGCTGCCGGATTGCCGACATGACGGCTTCGACGAGCGTTCCGGCATTCGTCGCCTTCGGGTCGGGCGTGTCCATCTGTACTTCCCTGTCGACCAATACAGTTTTGCGGAATTGTACCCCATTGTCTCTGGCAAGGCCATGCGCTGCGCCGGTACAGAAGCGCAAACGGAGCGGATGATGGATAAGAGTTTCAACGGCTGGCTCAACGGCTTCATCGGCGTTCTGATCTTCAGCGGCTCGTTGCCGGCGACGCGCGTGGCGGTGGTCGATTTCAACCCGACCTTCCTGACATCGGCCCGTGCGGCGATCGCTGGCCTGCTCGGCATCGCAATGCTGTTCCTATTCCGCGAGAAGCGCCCGGATCGCGGGGATCTGGTCTCGCTGGTCGTCGTTGCGCTGGGCGTCGTGGTCGGCTTTCCCCTGCTGACGGCGCTGGCGCTCACACATGTTACTGCGGCGCATTCCATCATCTTTGTCGGCCTGCTGCCGCTGGCGACAGCGATCTTCGGTGTGCTGCGCGGCGGCGACCGTCCGCGCCCGGCCTTCTGGCTGTTTTCCTGCCTGGGCAGCACGCTCGTCGCGGGTTTCGCGCTGTCGCAAGGCGTGACCGCCTCACCGGTCGGCGACGGGTTGATGCTCGCAGCCATCATCGCTTGCGGGCTGGGCTATGCGGAAGGTGCGGCGCTGTCGCGCAAGCTCGGCGGCTGGCAGGTGATCTGCTGGGCCTTGGCGCTGTCGCTGCCGGTCATGTTGGCGTTGAGCTTTGCGACCCTGCCGCCGTCTTTTGCCGCTGTCGGCTCCGGCGCATGGATCGGCCTCGCCTATGTCTCGCTGTTCAGCATGCTGATCGGCTTCGTGTTCTGGTATCGCGGCCTGGCGCAGGGCGGCATCGCCGCGGTCGGGCAATTGCAACTGCTGCAGCCCTTCTTCGGCCTGGCGCTCGCGGCGAGTCTGCTGCACGAGCAGGTCAGCCCGCTGATGGTGGTTGTCACGCTCGGCGTGGTGGCCTGCGTGTTCGGGGCGAAGAAGTTCGCCAGGTAGGAAGCCTACTCAAAACTTCGTCACCACGCCGATGCCGATGCCCTCGAAGCCGCCCATCGCCATCAATGCGGCTGGCGCCTCATCGAGGCTGATCCTTTTGCCGACCAACAGTTCGGGATTCAGCTTGCCGGTGCGAATCATGTCCATCATGGCGGAATAGCGGTAGGCCTGCATGCCGTGGCTGCCGAGGATTTCGAGCTCGAAGGCGATGACCTTGTCCATCGGCACTTGCGGGCGGGCATGGTCGCCCAGCATCAGCCCGACCTGAACATGGCGACCGCGCCGGCGCAGATTGGCGATCGAGTTGAAGCACGTGGTTGGATGGCCGAGCGCGTCCATCGACATATGCGCGCCGCCGTTGGTGATCTGCTTGACGGCCTTGACGACATTGGGCGTGGTCGAAGCGTTGATGGTCGCGACCGCGCCGATCTTTTTCGCAAACTCCAGCTTCTCGTCGGTCAGGTCAATGGCGATGACATTGGCGCCCATGGCGCTGGCGATCATGATCGCCGAGAGACCGACACCGCCGCAGCCATGCACCGCCACCCACTCGCCGGGCGTCACCCGGCCCTGGTCGACGATGGCGCGGAAGGAGGTGACGAAACGGCAGCCGAGGCTGGCGGCAGTGGCGAACTCCATCTCGTCCGGCAGGCGTACGAGATTGGTGTCGGCATGCTCGATGCCGACATATTCGGCGAACGAGCCCCAGCCCGTGAAGCCAGGTTGGGTCTGGTGCTCGCAGACCTGATGGTTGCCGGAGTTGCATTCGAAGCAGCGGCCGCAGCCGACGGCGAAAGGCACGGTGACGCGGTCGCCGGCCTTCCAGCGGCTCACCTGCTTGCCGGCGGCGACGACGACGCCCGCCAGTTCATGGCCGGGGACATGCGGCAGCGTGATGCCGTCGTCATGACCCATCCAGCCATGCCAGTCGCTGCGGCAAAGACCGGTCGCCTCGACCTTGATGACGACGCCATCCCCCGCCGGCTTGGGGTCAGGCACGGTCTGGATCGTGGGAGCTTCGCCGAATTTTTCGAAGACGACAGCTTTCATGGGAGTGCTTTCTATCCAGTTCAAAGGGCAGGGCGATTTTGGGTAATAGGTCCCAAGCTAAGTCGGCCATGGTGGTTAGTCGAGCAATGGTTGCCGCTTGCAAAACCACTCGCCGGCTTCGGCATCCCATGGCCAAACACCGGAGGTTGCCGGAAAGATAAGCTGCAGAATCCGGAAAACGGGCCAGTTGTAAAACCATAGGTCCCAACCGAAATATTCAGGGTAGTGGTCGGGATGGACCGCACCGAATTGACAGTCGAAGCCACCTCCCAGGAAACCCGGCGCCTGCTCTCCAACGTTGAACCTCTCGCCGCTGCGCACTCGTCGGCAATACTCGTTGATGATGGTCTGCGAAAGCTCCGGCTTGAACCCGATGACGACCAGCTCAGGGGCTTTGAAATTGTACTCTATCCCCACCGAGTAAGCGAATGGCGGGTGCTCGTCGTCCTCCAGCACGTAGAGAATATGACAGCCATACTCCTCCATATCGGCGAGCGTCTTAGCCTCGTCGGGATCCCTGGCTTCCCTACTCGGCATCGATCTGGTTCTGCGGCGCAGCCTTCTGGAACGCCGGCAGCGCCATGCAGGCGGCGTGGATGCGCGAGATCACCGGATAGGCCGCCATGTCGACGCCGAAGCGGGCATTGTTGGTGACCTGCGCGGCGAGGCAGATATCGGCGAGCCCCGGTGTATCGCCATGGCAGAACCCGCCGGTCTCGGGCGAGGCGGCCAGAATCTTTTCAAGCGGGTGGAAACCTTCATTCACCCAATGCCGGAACCAGTTGACGACATCCTCGTCGCCGGCGCCGAACAAGGTGCGCAGCGAGGTGAGCACGCGCAGATTGTTCACCGGATGGATGTCGCAGGCGATCATCTGCGCCAGCATCCGGACCCTGGCGCGTCCCAGCGCATCCTTGGGCAACAACGGCGGCTCGGGCTCGATCTCGTCGAGATATTCGATGATCGCCAGCGACTGGGTTAAAAGCGTTCCGTCGTCGAGCACCAGCGCCGGTACCAGCCCTTGCGGATTGACCGCGAGATAGGCGGGCTCGAGATGCTCGCCATGGCGCAGATGGTGGGGCACATAGGTGTAGACACGCCCCTTCATCTCCAGCGCGATCCGCACCCGGTAGGAGGTGGAGGAGCGATAATAATTATGGAGGACGAGGTCGCTCATCGCTTCGGCTGCCCGATGGTGACCTCGACGGCGCCGATGCCGTCGACGCCACCAGTGATCTTGTCGCCCGCCTGAACCGCACCAACGCCGGCCGGCGTGCCGGTGAAGATCAGGTCGCCGGGCTGGAGCTCGACCGCTTCGCTGCAGATCGAGACGACATCGGCGACGGGCCAGATCAGCTCGGCGAGGTCGCCGTCCTGTTTTATGTCACCGTTTACAGCTAGCCAGATGCGGCCCTTTTCGGGATGGCCGGAATTTGCGACGGGAAGCAGCGGGCCGCAAGGCGCGGAGAAGTCGAAGGCCTTCGACCAGTCCCAGGGGCGAGCCGCTTTCTTCGCCTGGTCTTGCAGGTCGCGGCGAGTGAGGTCCACGCCGACGCCATAGCCCCAGACATGCGCGAGCGCCTCGGTGAGGGGGATGCGGAAGCCGGCCTTGCCGACCGCCACGACCAGCTCGATCTCGTGGTGGAGATTGCCAGTCAGCGGCGGGTAGGGGATCTCTGCGCCGTTGTCGACCACGGCGTCGGCCGGCTTGGTGAAGAAGAAGGGCGGATCGCGCTCGTCATTGCCGAGTTCTCGCGCATGCGCCGCGTAGTTGCGGCCGACGCAGAAGATGCGGCGCACGGCAAACCGTTCCGCCGAGCCGGCCACCGCGACCGAAGCGATCGCGGGCGGAGGGAGGACGAAGTCTGCCATAGGCGGTCTCTGCGTTGGATATGAATCGATCCGCACATTCTGCCGATTTCGGCAGGCGGGCAAGGCATTAGGCCACGAAACATTGCCGACTATGGCGGCTTCACCAAGCGGCGGCAGGACCCGCCCGCGGCCCCTTTTTTTTGTGTTCGCAATCGCTTGGCAGGAACTGCCTGTGAATTCGCTGCTTCGCACTTGCACAAGATTATTCCGCACTGCAAACTAAATGCGGCGGGGAAAACGAAGCGGTTCCAGGCACGGCTTGCCGGGACCTCGAGTTGCGAGGGACGGGCATGACCGACATCTCCGCGACGGCCGGCGTCCTGCCGCGGGCCGCAGCCGACAAAGCGGCACGGGCAAGGCTGGCCTATCTCGACGGCTGGCGCGGCCTGTCGATCGCCCTGGTGCTGATCGGCCATTTCTTTCCGATTCGCGGCATCAACCTCGGCGTGCTCGGCGTCGAGTTCTTCTTCGTGCTGAGCGGCCGGCTGATGGGAGAAATCCTGTTCGTCGAGCGCTTTCCGCTGAAGAAATTCTTCAAGCGCCGCTTCGCCCGCGTCTATCCAGCCCTGCTGGTGTTCGTGATTGCCGTCATGATCGGGCTCTCCGGCACCTTCATTGCCTTCAAATGGAAGGCGGCGCTTACCGCGCTGACATTCACCTACAATTATGCCGGCATTCTCATCAATCGCGCGGGCGCGCTCGACCATATCTGGTCGCTTGCCATCGAGGAGCATTCTTATGTCATCCTGGCGCTGATCAGCGTAGCGGTTTCCAGGCGCGCGAATGTCGTGCGCTTGCTTGTCATGCTGTCGCTGCTCGCTATGGCCAACGGCGCTATTTCCTACTGGGTCTTCGGTATGGACTACGAAACCAGCTATTGGCGAACCGACGTGCATATCGCCTCGATCCTGCTGTCGGCGGCGATCTGCCTGCTCAAGGCCGATGGACACCTGCCGGCATTCCTCAGGAACCGGCATCTGGCGCTGGGGGCCGCGGTCGGGGGAATCTTGCTGTTCCTCGATCCGGTGCCGACGCCCTTGCACTATCTGCTGGGCGTGCCGCTGCTGGCGCTCGCCGTCAACACTCTCGACTTCGCCGGCGGCTATCTGACCGGCCTACTGTCGTCGCGGCCGATGGTGATGCTGGGGCTGTGGTCCTACTCGCTCTATCTGTGGCAGCAGCCCTTCTACAAATTCGTCCATGACCGCGACGTGGCGCCGATCCCGATGCTGGCCGCGGTCTTCGCCTGCGCCCTGGCGAGCTACTACATCGTCGAGAAACCGGCGCGCGGCTGGCTCAACCGCAATTGGTGAGGAGGTCAGGCCTTGCCGGTTTTTTGTGCGGCGAGATAGCGCCGAAGCCCGGCTTCGCCGCGAGGTGTGGTCCAGCGGTGATTCCACGCGAAAGCCGGCCTGAGCAAGGGTGCCAGGAGTTTGAGGATCGGCCTCTCCACGATGACCTGCCAGGTGAGCTTCACATGCGTCCCGCTTCCGGCTGGCGACAGCTCGGCCCGCCACATGCCGTCGAAATCGCCCAAGGTCTTCACCACCACCAGCCGGCCAGGTGCGAGCTCCGCGGCCTCGATGATGAAGTTCAGCTCGTAGGGCAGGGCGCCTCGCGCCCTGGCTCTTGCCCGTGACCCGACAACGGCCTTGCCTTTCTTGTCGAGCGGCTCGACTTCCTTGTAGGCGTCGCCCCACCAGAGCGGCAGCAACTCGGCGTCGGACAGAACGTCCCACACTTCCTGCGGCGTGGCATCGGGAATGTTCCAACTCTCGTCGAAGCGGAAGACGTTGCTTGGCATGATGTCACGCCCCCAGCACGCGAAGGCGATACATTAGCTGCAGCTTCTGTTTGTGGCCAGTGCGGCGGCCGCACGAACCTTGTTTGGCGTATGGTTGAAAGCCTCTGGCTTTCAGGACCATGCGCTAGTCGATCGGCTTGGCGTAGTAGCGCACCGACTTCCTGCCGCCGTGGATCACGGCATCGCCGACCTCGGCAAAGCCGAGCGCGGCGTGAAAGGCATCCGATGTGGGGTTCGGGGGATCGGCATTGACCTCGCAGGTTACGATCGTGTGGCATGCGCGCCTGACATGCTCGAACAGATCCTCGTAGAGACGGCGGGCATGGCCACGGCCGCGCGCTTCGGCCGCGACCACCACCCGGTCGACATAGACGAAGCGGGGATAGCGCTCACGAAACCAGAGGAAGTTCGGGCTTTCGTAGCTGGCATCCTGATCGAAGCACATGATGAAGGCTTCGAGCGTCCCGATGCGGCGCGTGTAGAAAGCCTGCCCGATCAGGAATGACAGGCGCTCCGGCTCCAGCCAGGACAACTCGGCGGCATGCTCGTTGTTGAGAGCGAGAATGGCGGCCTCGTCGGCAGGCGAAACGCGTTCGATCGGCGCGCGATCTTTCGACATCGTCACTTCCGGCATCAGACCCTCGCGGCCGCGATCGTTGCCGCCGCCAAGTCCTGGTCGGTCACCGTGTTGCGGTACTCGCGATCGAGATCGGTGCCGCCCATGCCGACATGCGGGTTGCGGTAGCGCATGGCGCTCGGCACGTCGGCAAGCGCGGCAAAATGCATCTCGGTCAGTCCGGTTTGCCGGCGAACCTCGCCGATATTGTCGGGCGCCAACCCGCCGCAGCCGAGAATGATGATGCGTGCGCCGGCCTGGCGAACCAAGCGCGCGAGCAGATCGACGCCCTCCAGCGCCGTGTCGCGTTGCCCGCTGGTCAGCACGCGGCCGACCTTGCAGCGGATCAGCGCTTCGAGCGCCTCGGCCGGGTCACGCGTCATGTCGAAGGCGCGGTGGCAGGTGACATTGAGGGGACCGGCGGAGCGCACCAGTTCGCTCATTCTCGCTTCATCGATTGCGCCGTCAGCGGTCAGGCAGCCGACGACGATGCCGGCGACGCCGAGATCGCGCAGCGCGCCGATATCGGCCAGCATCGATTGGTATTCCGCCTCGCTGTAGAGAAAATCGCCGCCGCGCGGGCGCACGATAACATGAAACGGGATGGTCGCACGTTCGAGTGCTACGCGCACCGTGCCGAGGCTCGGCGTAATGCCGCCTTCGACGAGGCTGGCGCAAAGCTCGACCCGGTCGGCGCCGGCGGCCTGCGCGGCAAGCAGCCCGTCAATGCCTTCGACGCAGAGTTCGATCAGGGGCCTTTGAGCGTCGGTCACCATCATCCATCCGTGTTGAAGAGAAAGCGCAGCCCTAGCATTGGGGCGATCGAGGCGAAAGCCGCATCAATCGGTCCAGCAAGCGAAAGCGTCACTTTGCACTTTCGGTTTTGTTCGGCGCGCAGTTATTGATTGCTCAAGCCTTGGAGCGCCCGCCCTACCGCGGAACAGCTGAGCCCCGTTGCCTCGCTACTGCTTCAGGATTGTGTTCTTGGCGCCTTGTTCGACCTGGTCGATCACCAGCAGCTTCACCGGATCGCTGCCGATATTGGTCGCCTGATGCCACTGGCCGATCATCTCGACGATGAAATCGCCGGTCTTGTAGGTGTTGCTGTTGCCGGTCTCGACGTTGGTGACCTTGAGGGTGCCTGCCTCGACATAGGCATAGCGCGGGAAGGGATGTTTGTGCACCGGCAGCGTCGCGCCGGGCGCGATCTGATAGGCCGACACCTGGACCTCGACATTCTTCTGGGGCAGCTTGATCGGCTGGCCGGATGCCGTCGTCGTCTTGGACGCCAATGGCGTCACGACAACAGGTGTGGCCGAACTGTCCAGAGCGTCGGCGGTGGTTGCATAAAAAGCGGCCGCCAGCAGCAGCGCCGATGCCGGAATGTTTCGCACGATTTCCTCCCGAAATGATCGGCAAAATCGCCTAAGCGCTGTCGACTCGCAAGGAGAAAGGATTTTGGGGCTTCCCGGGCCGTATGAACTATCAGCTGCCAGGTCCTTCAAATCTGCCCCGCACTTGGGTGCTGCCGCACCCAGTCCCTTGATAGACCGGAATCATCCCCTAGTTAATTTCCCTGGCGTAGTCGCGAGTTGCCCGGGGGGGTACTGCGCCGTTCTGACGGCATGCGGCGGAAGGACGGCTGGCCGAAGCGCCTTTGGAGGGTGCCGTGCGTCAATATCTGGGATCCAGCTTGGTCCGTTTCGCGTTCGCGTGCTCTGTCGCGATAGCTTGCGCGGGAGCCGCGGCCGCCGGCGAGCGCGGCCAAGGTCATAACGCTGGTGGCGATCACGGGAATAACGGAGGTCATGGCGCTGGCAGCAACAACGGTCAGCACAACGGAACTAGCGGCGATCCCGGTGGCTCCGGCGGCAGTCCGCCGTCTGACCCACCGTCCCCACCGTCTAACGATGACGGAAGCAGCCCCACCACAACCGAGTCAGTGACGTCAAGGGCGGGCGTAGCCGGCAACGGCGGAAGGTCGCTCGACCTTCCGCCCGCCCTGCTGCCCTTCGAAGACAGCGCCATTCCACTGGCAGTCCATCCACTCGAAGTGCTGCCGGGTGTCCCGGACAACATCGTTCGTGCTTGCCGTGAGGCAATCGAGCAGGCCGCAGCTCAGTTTGGCGCGACCAGTGTGCGCGTCAGCAGTGCAGGTTCCGTACGGCGGTTGAGCCGTCAGAGGATATCGGCTCCCGTCCAGGTCAGCATCGACTACGGATATCAAAACGGCGTCGAGACGCGCCAGGCGCCGGTCAGCTGCGAATTGAACGCGAAAGGCAGCGTGATCGGGCTGACATAGCGCACAGTGCGAGCCCTCGCCGTAGACGTCCGAGTTCATGCCGCCCAGCGCCCGATTTTCAAGGGCAGTCGTTCCAGCTCAGTCCAACGTCGAATGGCTTGGCCGGAGGGAAAACGGAAGCGTGATGGCACGCACACGGATTTCGCGCGACGGTTTGCGAACCTTGCTGGACGTAGACTTCTTTTGGCTGACAGCTTTCGTCTGACCTGCGCCGGCCGATGCGCGGCCAGTGCGCGGCTTCAGCGGCGGCTCTATCTGAGCGTCGCGGCGCTGAGCCCGAAGCTTGTCATTATCGGCGCGCGCGGCGGCCAACTCGCGGGCGAAGGAAACCGTCGCTTCACGTTGCTTGTCCAGAGCCTCCTTCAGCCTCATGGCGGCCTGTCCCAAAAGTTGGCGGGCTGTGTCACGCTCGAGGCGGGCTTTGTTGAGGTTCTCTCCGACCGACACTGCTGAAGCGCGTTCTCGTTGCAGAGCCTGCGCCGTCTCGGCAGCACTCTGCTCCGCATGCTCGCTCGCTGCGGCCGCCTTGGTGCGCTCCTGCAACGCCGCGTCGCGCTCCAGCCGGGCCTTGTCGAGGTCCTCCCGGGTCGCGACTGCCGAAGCGCGTTCGCGCTCCAGCGCCTGCGCCGTCTCGCTAGCAGTCTGCTCCGCACGTTCTCTCGCTGCGACAGCCCTGTCTCGCTCCTGCAACGCCGCGTCGCGCTCCAGCCGGGCTTTGTCGAGGTCCTCACGGGCCGCGACTGCCGAAGCGCGTTCGCGCTCCAGCGCCCTCGCTGTTTCAGTTGCAGCCTGCTCGGCATACACTTTCGCCGTGACAGCCTTAGCTCGCTCCTGCTCAACCGCGTCGCGCTCGAGGCGGGCTCTGGTGACGTCCTCTTGGGCCGATATTGCTGAAGCGCGTTCGCGTTCCAGAGCCTGCGCCGTCTCGTCGGCAGTCTGCTCGGCACGCTCTTTGGCTAAGACGGCCTTGGCTCGCTCCTGTTCGGCCGCGTCGCGCTCGAGCCGGGCTTTGTCGAGGTCCGCACGGGCCGCGACTGCCGAAGCCTGTTCCCGCGCCAATGCCTGCGCCGTCTCGGCAGCAGTCTGCTCAACCCTTGCTCGCGTCGCGGCGGCACCGGTCCGTTCCCGCTCAGCCGTGTCCGCGATCGCGGCCTTGGACTGCTCCATTTCAGCGATGTCGGCACGAAGGTCCTCCGACTTCCGGCGCTCCTCGTCAAGCATCCCGCTCGCTTGCGCCAGCGAAGCCTCGGCTCTGGCGCGATCCCCGGCGGCTTTGGCTTCCAGCTGTTCAATTTGCGCTCGCGCTTGCGCTAGGTCGCGCGCCATCCGTTCGGTTCGCTCCCGTTCGAGGCGAGCAGCGGGCATCTGTATAGAGACATGGTCGATGGTTTCGCTGATCCGCGCGCGGACATCTTGCGCAATCCACCGCAATGCCTCGAGCGTGCGGGCTGCCACACGTTCGTTGCGCAAACGCTCCTCGCTGGCGTCGGCGGCGGCTGCCATGCTTGTCTTCAGCACCTCGATCTGCTTGCGCGTCTCAGCGAGCGCACTCTCCAGAGAGGCACTCCTGGCGCGCTCCTCCTCCATCGCTCGGTGCTCCTGGCCAGCCAATTCCGTTGCAGCTGCTGCCTGAGCACGAGCTGCCTCGACCTGTGCTTCGGCAGCGTTGAGATCCGGGTTCGGCAATTCGCCGCTCGTGGGTGCGTCGGCTGATTCGGGCATATCCAATGCCGTGCTGGCAGGAATCTCCAAGGGGCGTGAAAGATCGGGAAGGGAGTAGCTATCGGCCCGCGAAACAGCGGGGGCGCTTTCGACCGGCTTTTGTCTCGTCAACGCATAGCCAAGCGGCACGGCCAGACAAATTGCGGCGACGCTCAAGCGTAACAAGGGGCTCGTCGGCCTGCGAACACGGGGAGGTAAGGCCAAAGCATCGGGCAGGTCCTCGCGCGAGTTCTCGTCCGCTTCGGGCATCGTGTTGAGATAATCCTTTCGCACCCCGGACTTACCGGAGTTTAGACCCTGAACATCCGGGGGCGGGGGCACGGCGGCCGGGGAAGAAGCCGCCTTGGCTGCAAGATTGCGTGGGCGATCCCAGGCCCAAGAAGCCTCATCGAGGGGAATAGGCGTACTTTCGCTCAGGTAGCCATACTGGTGACGCCGTCTCGCTGCGATGAGGATACGCCGGACCACAAGGAAGAAGCCGACCAATACAAATATTGTCATCCCGCCCAGGAGAGCGAGACCTGTGTCGTCTGCGTAAAACCCGGCAAGATCTGACATCGCCGTACCTGCGCGGTTTCCGATGTAACTTTAAGCTCGTGAAGCGGTGTGTGGCTCCTCGCCCTGGCTAACTGCCTGCCTTCGAAGTTGTCATCGCTTCGGCCCCAGTACTGGGGGAATTTTGGCGATGCATGGCTGGGCGCCGGTCGAAAGCCAGCTCGCGCCTCTCCATCCTCAACGTCCCGGGGAGTTCTCCCACGGTGCGCGCCATGCCACCATTTCGGAGTCTGGGACGCTCCATTGTAAAGCTAGGTCACAGACCTCGGTGGTCAACCATCTGGGGACAGTTCGGCCATGCAAAATGGCCATCGCGGTGCCCGGCACGAGCGCCAAGACTCCCGCGGCTACCTCATCAAGCTCGACGAACTGGTGACGATGCCGAAATCGGCAGGCCATTTGGTCCTGCTGCTGAGAGAGGATCTGGCGGATCTCAGTAGATCGTCATGAGGATCGGCAGGTAACTGCCTGCTCGCAGTTGTTCGATTGCTTCAATGGCGGGATAGGCTGCGGGGAAGTACAGTCCATCCTGGAAGTTGCGCTTGAGCGCTTTCGGGGAGAAGACAACTTCGGCAGAGTCCGTATATTGGGACAGTTTCGGCCAGAACAGCGGCGTATAGCGCGCATAGGAATCGTATTGCGAGCCGAAGATCGTCTTCAGGTGTTCGGCCTCTTTGGCTGCCGTGATGACCAAGATCCAATAGCTGAAAAATCCCAGCGCCAGAGCGACGGCGATCGATCCATGGATCAATCCGATCCCAGCTGCTCCAAGCGTAGAAAAGAGATAGAGCGGGTTTCTGGTCAACGAGTAGGGGTCGGAGGTAATCAACTCCAGATTCTTCTTTGAACCGATATAGAGAATGCTCCACATTCTGCCAACGAAGCAGGTGAGGACCAGGCCGAGACCCGCCATCTGGATCAGTTCATGTACGCCCCCACCCAATCCGGGGTGCGAAAACAGGATAACAGTTGCAGCAACCAGCCCCGCTGCCCGAGCGGCGTTTATTCGCATCCTTTGATTGACTGACTGAACTCTCATCGAGGCCCCCGGGAATGAAGAGGCCGCGTTTCTGGGCTCCGCATTTTGACGGCACCCCCCGATATGCGGCTCGCTTGCGCTTGCCAGGCTTTGCTGGCCGTGCGGTTGAACAGGAGGGGTATCGATCATTGGATCGTCTCCTCGGTAAGCTGAAGGAAGACGTCCTGGAGCCGCCCGCCCTCGGCCTCGAAGGCGAGAATCGGCATCTCGGCGCGGATCAGGACGTTCGGGATTTCGTTGTTGAGATGGCGGCTTGGAGGTGTTTTGGTCGGATCAAGAAGTTCGACGCGCAGCCAGCCCGCGTCTCCGTTGACAAAATGTCCCGTGATAGGCTGCAGAATGGTCGTCAGGATGCGGATGGAGGTCGCTTCTGTGTCGATCGTTCCGCCTGCGCGCCGGCCGGGTTCTTGGCTTCCTCGGCCCAAACGGCGCTGCAGGCAAAACGCCTTTCGTGACCCATAGGACTTGTTAGGGTCTTCGGGCACGAAGACGTGAGCAGACGAGCCGGGCGCTACGGCGACACTTCCGCGAGACATTCAGTGCAGGCTCCCTCGTGCCTGCCAGCACGCTTTCAGGTTGACGCGCCTATTTATCGCTGCAGTCGTTAGGCTTTACGATTCGGCAGTTGAGCTGACTCGCTTGCGACGGGATTACCCCTTTTTGCGAAGGGGCCTCGTCCGTGATGTCCGACATCAACGCCAGAGTGGGCTTAACCGACAGCGGGATTTCGGCTCATTGTAGCGCTTGAAGGAAGTCGTCGCCGAGCAGGCGCTGGAGCTGCGGCTGCAAAAAGGCATGATCGCGACGGGAGCGACGACGGTCCCCGGAACGGCGCCACCTCCCGCTGGGGGCGTCCGGAACTTCGCATGAGCCGCTACGGCTTTCGGTTAGGCCGGCAAAGCCGTTTTGGGCTATCGGTCCGCCGGCGCGCTTTGTCCTATCTTAGGTTTCCAACGTCGGGCAACGGTCGCGCTGGGTCCCTTAGCCAGCCTACGCTCCGCTGGCTAGCGCGGCGGGTCGGTTGCGCAACACTTGTCAACCTAGTGGGTCGCATTGCTGCAGGCGAAGCTCGCGCAAGTACGTACAGCCGCACACCGCCGCAGAGCCATTAGGAGTAAGCGAACTCGGCGCCGCGGCAGAGGCGGCAAAGCGGCACTGCGTGCTTGTCTGGTCGAGTCCAGTGTTGGTGCTCCGAAAGCCGATGAGATCATATGAAGGAGGTCCCCCATGAAACCTGTTCGTTACTGCCTGGCGCCCGGCGCGTTCGTCCTCGTGCTTGCCGGGGCGACCGGCGTGTCGGCCGCGGAACAGCCGATCGCCTGCAATAAGGTGCCGTTGGTGGTGCGGGACATGTTCCACAAGGATTTTCCCGTCGCCAAGGTCAAGGCATGCGCCCGCGAGGTCGAGAACGGAGAACTGGTTTTCGAGATAGCAAGCGTCGAGGGCGCAATGACGCGCGATGTGCTCTACCATAAAGACGGCAAGGTCATCGTCGTCGAGGAATCAATTCCGATGGAAGCGGTGCCTCAATCGGTGCGTGCGGCCGTTGATACGAAATTCGCAGGTGGAAAGATCAAGCTTGCGGAGAAGCTGATGCGCGACGGCAAGGTGAGTTACGAGTTCCAGATAAGCTACAAGGGCAAGAACGTTCAGCCCGTCTTCGATCCGGATGGAAAGGAAGTGAAGGGCTGATGGGCGAAACTCTTGCACTGAAGGGTCGCTGACATAGCTTCAATCGGCCTGAGAGAAGAAACAAGTCCGGCGCAGGCAGACGGGCTTGCGGACCTCACTCGAGTTCAGCAGAAGGCAGCCGTCAACAAGCGCCGGACATCCGGACGATCGAACCTACCTGCCTAACTTCACGTGTCCGCCGAATTGGAGCGTCGCGCGCACACTGAAGGTGTGCGTTCTCTCGTCCTCAGCATTCTCCGCGAATGTGTAGGCGGCGCCGAGGTTCCATTTCGCCGCGCCGGACGGCGCGTCTTCTTCTTCCCCAGACGCATAAATTACTTCGAAATCCGCCAATTGCTCGCGGGTGTCCGGACCGTCGGCGACAAAGTTCCGCTGATGCGTGTAGGTGGCTATGTAGGTCATAGGTTGCACTTCCAGCGCGACAGATCCGGTGAGAAGCAGAGCGTCGTCCGGACCGCCATCGAAATGCTTGAGGTAGGCCGATTCGCCGAGAAGCCTCAGTGTGTTCCCGTTGAGGTCGAAGCTTCCAGTGGCGGCAGCAAGGTAGGCCAATTCATTGCCGGTCCCCGGCAGCGGTTCCTCTTCTTCTTCCTCCTCCTCCTCCCCTGTGTCGACGGCCAGCCCGGGCTTCTGGTATCGGATGCCAAGGCGATAGCCGAATTCACCGTCCTTGTAACAATCGCCCTTTTCCGCCCCTTTGCAGCCATCAAGGGTAACTGAGAATGAGGATAAACCGGTGGTGTTGCCGGCACCGCCATCCGCCAGCGCGAGCCGTCCACGGTTGGTAAAGAGCGACTCGCTGAGGAACGTCCGGTCGGTCGTGAATACCGTCGCGGCCAGGGCATGGTTCAGCCCAAAGCCCTCGAAGCCAACAACAGCTTCGCCACCCAGACGTTCGTCAGCGTCGAAAACAGACGCCAGATCCGGGGCGTGTATCCCCGGCAGGGCTTCGCTGGCCAGGCTGAACACCGTGTCGAACTTTCCGGCCCTCACGGTCAGGGGATCGACCTTAGCGAGAGCGTAGAGCTCACCGACATAGGTGCCGATCCCTTGAAAGGCCGCATCCTCCCCGGGGTCCGGGTCGACCACGGGCTCGGTAACGATGGCACTCACGAACCGAAGATAATCCGTCGGCGCGTAGAAAAGATCGAGCTCGAACTTCGGAAACAACACATTGGATCTCAGGAAAGACGGATGTGCGCCAAATATCCAGTCGTTCTGCAATTCCGCGGTAGCCTCGTACCCCGCGCAGGGCGCGGCGCATTCTTCGGCCAGAGCCGGTATCGTTTCTTCGGCCAGAGCCCGTTCGTGCTCCTCCGCCAGTGCAGAAGCCGAAGAGTACAGCAGCCCTATGCCACTAAGCGCTAAGATAAAAAGGCGAATGACCGGCGAGCCCCCATGAGATGCACCACGCGTCGATGATATCCGCTGATTCCACTGTGGCAACTGCGATTTCGTCATTTTGTCCCTTACAAACGCGACTTGTCTCATACAAACGCAAAAGTGTCGCATCCCTACAACACTGCTTCGCTGTTCCGCGCCCGGTACGCTCCCCCGAGGACCGCCGGCGCAGCAAATTGGCGGTCCCGCTTCGCCTTCCTCGAATCAATATTCGGGCACTCCCCGACCGAGGCAAATTGCGCCAGAGCACGTCCAGCCTTTCGCTGGAAACAGACACACGCGCATGCAACCGACGCGAGCACTCACGGCGTGAGTGGCTATCCTAATAAATTTGTATGAACTATTTCTCTACTCCAAAAGTTAGAGACCCGCCGGATATACGGTAATAGCGCCTTGCAATATTGATTAATTATGCGGCGCCCTCCCGCATGATACGCTTTGGGACTGTCTCTGATCTGTCGCAGGCGCGCTTTCGCGCGCCGCGGAATCGCGGGGGGTTGCCGTGCTGCAAACGCTCGTCAAGCTGAGTCTCGAATTTCGGCATCTGGTCCTAGCAGCCGCGCTACTCTTGGTAGCGGCGGGTGCCGTTCTGCTTCCCAAAGCCAAAACCGATGCTCTTCCCGAGTTCGGGGCGCCGGTCGTGGAGGTGCAGACCGAGGCGCTCGGCTTGTCGACAGGCGAAGTGGAAAGCCTGGTGACCATCAATCTCGAAGAGATTCTGACCGCGACGCCCTTCCTCAAATCAATTCATTCCAAGTCGGTGCCGGGGATGGCTTCGGTGTTGCTCACCTTCGAGCCCGGCATGGATCCGATGAAAGCCCGACAAATGGTGCAGGAGCGTCTTACGATGGCTTGGGCCCTGCCCAATGTCTCGAAGCCGCCCACCATGCTGCAGCCGAAGTCGGCGGCAGGCCGTGCCATGATCGTCGGACTGTCGTCCAAGACCGTGTCGCTGATCGACATGTCGGTGCTGGCCCGATGGACGATGACGCCGAAGCTGCTCAGCGTGCCGGGCGTCGCCAACGTCGCGATCTGGGGCCAGCGCGCTCGCCAGCTTCAGGTGCAAATCCAACCTCAGCGCCTCGAATCGGCCGGCGTCTCGCTCGATGAGGCCGTAGAGAGCGCCGGGGATTCGCTCTGGGTCTCGCCGCTCAGTTATCTGGAAGCGTCAGTACTCGGAAGCGGAGGCTGGATCGACACGCCGAACCAGAGGCTCGGCATCCAGCATGTGCAACCGATCAGCAAGGCCAGCGACCTGACGAAGGTTGCTGTCCCGTCTTCCGCGCTCAGGCTAGGAGACGTGGCCGAGGTCGTCGAAGGCCATCCGCCGCTGATCGGCGATGCGATGATCAACGGACAGCCTGGCCTCATCCTCGTTGTCGAGAAGCTTCCCAACGTCGACACCAAAGCGGTCGTAGCGGGGGTCGAAGCTGCGCTCGCGGAGTTGAGCCAAGGTATGCCGGGCATCGACATCGACGCCTCCCTCTACCGCGCCTCCGACTATGTCGACAGCGCCTTGGCCAATCTGGTCCGGATGGTGATCGCCGCCATGGTGGTCGTGTCCGTAGCCCTCTTCCTGTCCTTGACGCCGGTCGGCGCGGCGAGCATCGCCGTCGTCGCGATCGTCCTGTCGTATGTCGCGGCACTTGTCGCTCTCTATTTCAGCAGCCCGATCTTCAACCTGATCCACCTGGCCGGCCTCGCGGCCGCGCTTTCCCTCGTGGTCGACACTGCGGTAGTGGCTGCCGAGGCCATCGGGCGGCGCCTCCGCGCCGGTGGCGGCCGTCCGATCGCCGCGCCTGTATTCGATGCGATCGGCGAGATCGGCAAGCCAATGATCTATGCAGCGGTGATCGGTCTGCTGGCGGTTGCTCCGATTCTCGGACTCGACGGCGAAACCGCGGCATTCTTCCGGCCGCTGGCTCAGGCCTATGTCGTCACGGTGGCCGCTGCCATGATCGTCGTGCTCTTGGCGGCGCCCGCTCTCGCGATGGTTTTTTTCCGCTCGGGCAGCGCAGCAGGAAACAGGTCCGAACCTGTGGTGGCGCAGCTGTTCGGTGGGGCCTACGGGCGGCTGCTGGGGAAGTTCTCGGCGACGACCGGTCCTGCCTATGCGATCGTGGGTCTCGGCGCGTTGGCGCTGCTCGCGGCGACGCCCGCCCTGAAGTGGTCGCCGTCGCCGTCCTTTGACGAAGGCACCGTCCGCGTTTCGTTCAAGGCCGCGCCGGGTGCATCCTTGCCCGCCATGATCCGCACGATGGCGCGACTGGAATCCGAAGTCCGCGCAATCGACGGAGTCAGCTCTGTCGCTGGCCATCTCGGCAGGGCCATCACGGGCGACCAGGTCACCGGCATCGAATCCGGGCAGCTCTGGATTGGGCTCGACGAGCGGGGGAACCGAGCCGCCGCACTGTCGCAAATTCGCGACACGATGGAAGGCTTCGCGGACCTCGAGGTGAAGGTTGAAGGCTATCTGGCCAGTACGGCCGGGCGGATCTTCGCCGACGCCGGCGAACCAGTGGTGGTCCGCATCGAAGGGGCCGAGACGGCCGTGCTTGAAGAGCAGGCAAAGCTCGTCGCGGCGAGAATCGCCGCCGTTGACGGCATCAACTCCGTACGCATCGACAAGAACGCTTTCTCGCCCGAAATCGAGGTCAAGGTCGACGTTGCGGAGGCTGCCGCACGTGGACTGAAACCGGGAGACATCCGGCGCGCGGCAGCGACGGTCTTCGCCGGGCTCGAGGTTGGCAATCTGTTCGAGCAGCAAAAGGTCTTCGAAGTGGTCGTTTGGGGGGCTCCCAACGCACGAAGCAGCATCGCCGACGTCGAGAATCTTCTGATCGAAACGCCTGATCGCCCGCATACACGCCTTGGCGATATCGCCGAGGTGCGGATGGTGCCGCAGTTGAGCACCATCGAGCGTGACGGCGTCACGCGCAGCATGGACGTTCACGCCAGCGTCGCAGGCCGCAGCGTCACGGCAGTGGCGGAAGACGTGGCGGCAGAGCTCAAGAAGGTGCAGCTCCCCTTCGAATACCATGCCTACGTTCGGGGCGAGTATGCCGAGAGCCGTGCAGCCATGCTGCAGGTGACGCTCTTCGCAGCGTCGGCGGCAGTGCTGATCTTCTTCCTGCTGCAGGCGGCGCTGCAAAGCTGGCGACTGGCGACCGGCATGTTCCTTTCGCTGGTGGCAGTGTCGGGTGGCGTCGCGGCGATCCTCGTGGCGGTAACGGGCACCGTTTCGGTTGGGGCGCTTGCCGGACTTCTCGCCGTCCTCGGGCTTGCACTCCGCAACGGTCTGGTTCTGGCCAGCCGCGTCGATCGGACCGGGGAGGGTGACGAATCCTGGCCGGACCGTGTCGCGGCGGCCGCGCGCGAGCGCTTTGCGCCTATGCTGACGAGCACGCTGGTCACCTGCCTCGCCTTCCTTCCCGCAGTGGTCATGGGCAGCGCCGCCGGTCTGGAGATTTTGCATCCAATGGGATGGGTCGTGATCGCAGGCGCAGTCATTTCAGTCCTGATCAATCTGTTCGTCCTACCGGCCATGATGCTCCATTCCGGCCCGGTTTCACGACGCCTTGGAGGAGTTGCACATGCTTCGCAATAGGCTTTTTCTTAAGTCATCCCTCGTCGCCGGTGTGGCTTTCGTCGTGGTTGCCACGGGACCCCTCGCGGTCGCGGAGTCGCCCGCAGGCGCGCCTGCCAAGCTGGTAGAGGTCGCAGGTTCCCCATTTCCACGCGTGGTTCTGACCGAACAGGCTGCCAAACGACTGAGCATCCAGACCGAAGCGCTGCGGGAGGAGACGGCCAAGCGGTGGATGATGATGAACGCCCAGGTCGAGATTGCGAGCGGTGAACCGTCGGTGAATGCAATTACGGAGACGGCTTCCATCGCGCCGGCCGGTGAAAGCGGCCAAGCACGGCAATCCCTGATCAAGGTGCCTGTGGACGCGGCGAGCCAGATGTTGATCGCGGTTGTCGACGACGAGGATGACGAGGACGAGACCGGCGACCACGACGAGTTTGCCGAGATTTTCGGCGTCGCCAACCCGGCGGACGAGGATAAGGACGGTCTAGTGGTCGTGCTGCTGACCGGCCAAGGCCGCTCCGGTAAATATTACACGGCGCGGCCGGTGGCGGTGAAGGACCGGGACGACGGGCGGTTCTTTGAATTCCTCGAGGCAAGCAGCGGCGTCAAGCCAGGCGATCATGCGTTCGTGGCGATGAAGGCGCCGGAGAGCGGCAGCATGGCGAAGATCGTGCCCTACTCGTCGGTTGTCTATGACGAGCACGGGGACAGCTGGCTCTACTCCAATCCGGAGCCGCTGGTCTTCGTCCGCCAAAAAGTGGCTGTCGAGCGCGTCCTTGGCGACATAGCAGTGCTGTCGGACGGACCAGCGCGCGGTACGCCGGTCGTGTCGGTCGGCGCGGTCGAGCTGATGGGGGTTGAATTGAAGTTTGGCGGCCACTGAGCGGGCGTGAAAGACATTCCGTCGCTTGCGAACGCCTGAGTTAGCCGGCGTCCAATCATCCGAACAAAGGACAGGGCCATGTTCCGCTGGATCATCGGCACGAATCTGAAATATCGGTATCTGGTACTGGCCGCGGCAGCGCTGATGGTGCTGCTGGGTCTGGACGTGTTCCGCAAGATGCCCGTGGACGTCTTCCCCGAATTCTCCCCGCCGCTGGTGGAGATTCAGACCGAGGGTATCGGCATGTCGACCGCCGAGGTCGAGGAGCTGATCACCATTCCCCTCGAGGACGCACTGCGCGGCACACCGGAACTCGACGTCATCCGCTCGAAGAGCGTGATGTCGCTGTCCTCCATTGTCATGATCTTCAAGCGGGGAACCGACATCATGCACGCCCGGCAGCTCGTCCAGGAGCGCGTGCAGCTTGCGTCGGCCAGACTGCCGTTCGGCTCGAGCCCGCCCGTCATGCTGCAGCCCTTGTCGTCGACCAGCAGGACCATGAAGATCGGCCTATCGTCGAAGGAGCTCACTCAGCTCGACCTGTCGATGACCGCCTATTGGAAGATCCGCTTCCGCCTGCTGCGCGTGCCCGGCGTCGCCAACGTGGCGATGTGGGGCGAAAAGCTCAAACAGCTGCAGATCCAGGTCGATCCCGCACGCATGCTGAAACACGGCGTGACGCTGAACGAGGTCATGGAGGCTTCGGCCGATGCGCTGGACTTCGGCCTGCTGCCGATGTCGAGCTCAGCCAAGAGCCAAACCGTAGGCTTCATCGACACCGACAACCAGCGGTTGTATATCGGCGCCGACATAGCGTCCAGCGTGAAGCTGGAGGACGTCAAGAGAATTCCGGTCGAGTCAAAAGCCGGCGAGCGACTGGTACTGGCGGACTTTGCCGACGTCACCTGGGGGGAACCGCTGCCGATCGGCGACGCTGTGATCAATGACGGTCCCGGCATGATGCTGATCGTCGAGAAGTTCCCGTGGGCGAATACGCTGGAGGTCACGCGCGGCGTCGAGGCCGCCTTCGCCGAAATGAGGGACGGCCTCAAGGGCATCGACGTCGACCTGCAGATCTTCCGCCCGGCGACGTTCATCGAGCTCTCGATCCATAATCTGACAATGGCCTTGCTGGTGGGATCGGTCCTGGTGGTCTGCGTTCTCGGCGCCTTCCTGTTCGAGTGGCGGGTGGCGCTCATCAGCCTGCTGGCGATTCCGCTCTCCCTGGTCGCGGCGGGACTTATTCTCTACTGGCTCGGAACGACCATCAACACGATGGTGCTGGCCGGCTTCGTCGTGGCGGTGGGATCGGTGGTGGACGACGCTATCATCGACGTTGAAAACATCACGCGGCGATTGCGCGAGAATCGCCGCAGCGGCGCTGGCAAATCGGTGGCATCAGTTATCCTGGAAGCATCGCTCGAGATCCGCAGCCCGATCGTCGCCGCGACCCTCATCATCGTCATCTCGGTCGTCCCTGTGTTCTTCATGGGTGGTCTGTCGGGCACTTTCTTCGTACCGCTGGCGACGTCCTATTCCATCGCGCTCCTCGCTTCGATGGCCGTGGCGCTGACGGTGACGCCGGCACTCTGCCTTATCCTGCTTCAAGGAGCGCCGATCGAGCGCGTCTCGCCGCTTGTCGGGCGGTTGCAGCGAGGCTATGCCGCCATGCTGTCGCGGATCATCGCGGCTCCTCGCACGATCTTTGGGATCACCGCGGTCGTCGTGGTCGCGGGATTGGCCGTTTGGCCGCTGCTCGGAACCTCGCTCCTGCCCTCCTTCAAGGAACGTGACTTCCTCATGCACTGGCTGACGCCGCCCGGGACATCGCATGCAGAGATGTACCGGATGACGGTGGCTGCCAGCAAAGAACTGAGATCCATTCCCGGGGTGCGCAACTTCGGCGCTCACATCGGCCGGGCGCTGGTGGCCGACGAGGTGGTGGGCATCGACTTCACGGAGAACTGGATCAGCGTCGATCCGAAGGTCGATTATGACGAGACCCTGAAAGCGGTTCAGGACACGGTCGGCGGCTATCCCGGTATCTATCGCGACGTCCAGACCTACCTTCGCGAGCGCGTGAAGGAAGTGCTCACCGGGTCGGGCGAGTCGATAGTGGTTCGGATTTTCGGGCCTGACGCGGCGATGTTGCGGGAGCAGGCGGTGAGGGTCCGCGACGCCCTGACCGGCATCGAGGGCCTGATTGACCTACACGAGGAGCCGCAGAAGACGGTACCGCAAATTCAGGTCACCGTGGATATCGCCAAGGCGGCTTCCAGGGGTCTCAAGCCCGGCGATGTTCGTCGCGCTGCTGCCGTGATCTTCGCCGGTCACGAGGTGAGCGACGTTCATCGCATCGGAAAGGTGTATGACGTCATGGTATGGTCGACGCCCAAATCGCGGCGCGGCCTTGACGACGTACAGAACGTTCTCCTGGATACCCCCGACGGCGGTCAGGTCCGGCTCGGCGACGTTGCCG
Organism: Mesorhizobium sp. WSM3879; assembly: GCF_002294915.1. Taxonomy (NCBI): domain Bacteria; kingdom Pseudomonadati; phylum Pseudomonadota; class Alphaproteobacteria; order Hyphomicrobiales; family Phyllobacteriaceae; genus Mesorhizobium; species Mesorhizobium sp. WSM3879. The sequence continues at coordinate 163,044 of NZ_NSFZ01000010.1, forward strand.
AAGTCAAGATTGCCCCGGTGGCCAGCACCATAAAACGTGAGAACGCCTCGCGCCGCCATGACGTGCATGCCAACGTGCGCGACCGCGACCTGGGCTCGGTCGTCCATGAGGTTGAGGAGCGCCTGGCCAAGTTCGAGTTTCCGCTCGGCTATCATGCCCAGCTGCTGGGCGAGGCGGCGGAACGCAGGGCTGCGCAAAGCAGGCTCGTCTATGCCTCTGTTGTCGCCGCGGTCGTGATCTTCATGCTGCTGCAGGCCTCCTTGAGAAGCTGGAGGCTCGCTGCCCTGGTTTTCCTGTCACTGCCGGCCGCTATGGTCGGCGGGGTCATCGCCGCGTATCTGGGCGACGGCATCATCTCGCTAGGCGGCCTCGTGGGGTTCCTGACGGTGTTGGGCATCGCGGCCCGCAACGGGGTGCTTCTGATCCACCATTTCCTGTATCTGGAGCGCGAGGAGGGCGAGCCCTTCGGACCGGAACTTGTCCTGCGCGGCGCGCGTGAACGCCTTTCGCCCATTCTCATGACGACGCTGGCGACCGGTCTTGCGCTCGTCCCCCTGGTTGTCACCGGCAACATTCCCGGGCAGGAAATCGAACATCCGATGGCCATCATCATTCTGGGCGGGCTGATCACGTCAACGCTTCTGAACCTCTTCGTCGTGCCTGCCATCTATCTCAGACTCGGTTCGCTGCAGGCGCGATCGCCGGCGCGGACCACAGGTCTCGGCCTGGAACCATCTCCCCTTTGATGCAAAGCCCGAGATTTAGACCAGAACGTTCGTGACTCTACCGCATCCAATCCACCGGCTATACCGTTGGCGATCATCTCGATCGCGCAGCGAAAGAGCATGACAACTTACAAAACTCGGAGGACTTGGAGCAGCAAGGAAAGCGTCCGTGTTCACAAAGCAGGCGGACAGAGCCAGGGCTAGCCGGCGGGGGCTAGGAAACGAAATACGGCACCGGCTGACGACAAATATACGCTCCTGCCGCTATGATGGGGCACGCATCCATAGGTGAAGCAGCGTCGCTAATTCCCGCGCGGTCTGGGTTTTGGTCCTGGTAGGCTTTCGCACGGATTTGCGGCCAATCTGGCGATTCGCGGATCTCTTAGCCAGACAGTCTTCTTTCTTCTTTCTAGAATCTCGTTGCGGCCCACATCGACGGCCGATTGGCCTTTCGCGGCAAGGGCATAGTCGGCTCGGTTCGTGCGATAGTCTTCCTTTTGGATGGACATTTTTTTCCTCCCGGTCCGCGGCTCCCTCCACTAGCCTGGACGCAGAACACTAGCTGCCGATGCATGGCAGGAGTCTACAAATTGAGGATTGTATTAAAATGATACACTCCACCCGCTCGTCTCACGCGCACGCCACCCAGCATTGCCCTGAACCGGCCTGTATGCCGCGCCTATTATCCTCGTCCTCGCTTTCGGGATGCTGTTCCGGACCGCATCGTCCGCTTGCTTTTCAACGTGCGCTTGGCAGCCTTGGTCATAGCCGTGGAAAGTTTCTTGCGCATTTGCCGGGGCGGCAACAAGGCCGGGTTGTCGCCGTGCAAGATGGTCACACCACAGCACCGGCTCCCAGGCGGGCAAGCAGGGTGAGTTATGCTATATACGTCGCGTTCTTGGTCGGATACGAGCCGATGGATCAGGAAAGACTTCTGGCCGCAGTCCTCCTAGCTGATGTCGTGGGCAGCACGCCGCTCTATGAGCGCATCGGCGACGATGCCGCTCTGCAGCAGATCTCGGATTGCCTCGACGCGATACGCGAGATCGTCGCCCGGCACGGCGGTGACTTCATTTACTCGAAGGGCGATGACGTGCTCAGCCTGTTCGACAGTTCGGAGGCGGCGCTGAGGGCCGTCTTCCAAATCAGCAGCGAACTGACGAAAGGGCCGTTGCACGCCCGGATCGGATTGCATTTCGGGGCGGTCATTCGCGCGCGGGGCGCGGTATTCGGAGACGTTATCAATGTCACCGCAAGGTTGTCCACCACGGCCAACCCCGGGGAGGTGCTGATCAGCCAGAGCTTCTTCGAAGCCCTTTGTGCGGATAGCCGCAGTGCCTTGCGGCTCCTCGACAAAATGGCTTTCAAGGGAAAGCAAGAACTCTTCGATGTCTATACCCTGGGGAGCGAGGATCGGGCCCTCAGTACGCAGATCGTCAGCCGGGGCACCGTTATCGAGAGACGCTCCGCCCCGCCGCGGCAGATCAATCTGGTCATCCGCTATGGAGATCAGTTGCGATCCTGCCGAAACAACGAATTGGTGACGATCGGCCGATCCCCGGAATGCAACATCGTCATCCAGCGGCCCTGGGTCTCAAGGCACCACGCGACCTTCACCATTTCGAATGGCAAGGCGGTGCTTATCGAGCGAAGCTCGTCGGGCACATTTGTGTCGATGGGACCCGACCATGAGGTATTCGTGCGCCGCGAAGATATTCTTCTCTTCGGCTCCGGCGTCATCTCGCCTGGACGCAGATCGTCCCTCGACGACGCCGAAATCCTTTACTACGAAATTACCTCAGACTGGCCCGGCCCGGCTTGACCGTTGCCGCATGCTGCCGGATCCAGCGCCGCGCGCTTGCAGAATCGGAAGTTCATTCAATCAAATGAAACAATGGCAATTGGCTCCCCGGGCCGGATTCGAACCAGCGACCAACCGGTTAACAGAGGTTTTCCTAAGCAACTTCACGCATCGACTTGCGACGTACTGTTATAGGCAAAACCCTTGCCCTGCAAGGCTTACGTCGCTGCACGCCGTCGCCGCGCGTCGCATGGTGTATCGACAAAGCGCATGGTTTTGTGTAGATCATCCTGTAGATCAACATGCACCGGTTTCTCGGGGGACCGCATGCCGACCGTCGAACTCACCGACAAATTCATCCAGTCTGCCAAGTGCCTCTCTGGCCGGAAGACGGACTATTTTGACACGGTCGTTAAGGGCCTGGTGCTCCGATCGTCGTCGGGCGGGCAAAAGACCTGGTATGCTGTTTATGGGCCGCCATCCAAACGGCAATGGCTAAAGCTTGGGACATATCCTGAGATCCCACTCGGAAGCGACAAGGGCGCTCGTCAGAGGGCAAAGGACACCCGGGCGAAGGTGGGCGACGGCGGCGACCCAGTCGCCGACAAGAAGGCGCTGGCGGCGTCACAGACGGTCGCCGACCTCGTCGACAACTACATCGCCCGACACGCTACAGGTAAGCGCAGCGGCGACGAGATTGGCCGGCGGCTGCGCAAGAACGTCTCCGAAGTCATCGGCACCATCAAGCTGGCAGACCTTCATCGCCGAGACCTAACCCGCTGCATCGATGCGGTGAAGGACAGGGGCGCTCACGTCGAGGCAAACCGCATCTTTGAAGACCTGAGGGCCATGGTGAGATGGGCGCGCGGGCGTGGCGACCTCGACGAAAACCTGGTGGAGGGCATGAAGCGGCCGACCGAGACGACCGAGCGTGACCGCGTTCTGCCATCTGGCGAGATAAAGACCATGTGGGCGGCGCTGCCCGATGCCGACATGCGGGAATCGACGAGGCGCATCCTCCGGCTTTGCCTTGTCACCGGCCAACGCGTCGGGGAGATTTCCGGCATGGTCCGCGACGAGCTGGACCTCGATAAGCGCGTCTGGACGATCCCGTCGGCACGGGCCAAGAACAAGCGCGAGCATGTCGTGCCGTTGTCGGACATGGCAGTGGCCATCATCCGCGATCAGATCGCTGCCATCGAGGCGCTTTCCGAGCGCAAGGACAGAGACGTGCCAAACTGGGTCTTCCCCGGACCCGGTTTCCGCGCCGCTGTTACCGGCGCGTCGGTGCCGAAGGCAGTGAAGCGCGAGGAAGTCGTAAAGCGCGGCGTCCCGACCATCATGGGAATCGCGCCTTGGACGCCTCATGACTTACGGCGATCCGCGGCGACGGGCATGGCCAAACTCGGCGTCTCCCCTTTCATAGTAGCGCACGTGCTGGGCCATGTTTCGGTGACGAAAGCCACGGTCACCGGAAAGCACTACGACCACTACGACTACGCTAAGGAGAAACGGGAGGCGCTGGAGCTTTGGGCCGATCGGCTGTCCGGCATCATCGAAGGCAGGGGCGACGTCGTCGTGCCAATGATGAGGTCCGCGTGATATGGATGAGGTCACCGCCAATCTCGTCGGCTCCCTTAAGGTCGTGCGAAGCCTCTATGATCGCCAGGACGAGCGCTGGCAGAAGGTGCTTGTGGGCGTGCTTGGCAAATATCTGACGGCTATAGGCATCGATCGCTCGCTGGCGGATCCGCTGCACGCCCTTATGCTCGAGATCGGCCACGACCTCGAGAGCAAGCGGCGCCGAGAAGCCGGAACTGCCGGGACTGTCAAACCCACGTCTCATGTGGCTCCGTTGGCTTTCGCCGCGGCAGCCGTCACAACGCTGAAAACACGGCACGGCGTGTCACTACAAGACGCACTGGCGAAGGTGTCGAAGGTATCCGGGTTTGATCGGAAGGAAATCAACGAGCACCGTAATCGGCTCAGCCGAGGCGGCGGGCAGGTCGCTCAAGGCGCACGACAAGCGCATGACCTCGCAGTGAAGGAGTTTCGAGACCTGAGCTATTCACAGGATGATGTTTTGCTCTTCGTTACCGACTTGGCTCATTTTTGTAGATCGGCCTAGTTCCTTCTAACAAGCGTCAAGCTGCACCTTTCTGCGCGAACCCGCAACGAAAGGAAAAGTCATGCAGCAGCCTGCTTTCACCTTGGTCGATGAGCCCGAGGCCTGTCGCATTCTCGGCAACATTCACCGCGCGACACTCCACCGCGGCATCGCAGCCCGGCGATTCCCAAAGCCACTCAAAATAGGCCCAGGAAGCAACCGCTGGCGCGATGACGAGCTCTATGCAGTTCTCGCGCGGGCCGACGCAGCACGCTCTCCGGAGGCCGCGTAATGGGCCAGGAAGATCGCGAACCCGACTTCGTCATTCAGGAAGCCGCCAGGTGGCTCATCGAGACACCCAAGGCTCTCCGCCCGCGGCCGACCGTGGTTGAATTGCGGGCGCGCTTCCCTCTGGACGCCCAAGAGGCTTGTGCGGCGATCGCCCTTGCCAATCGCATCAGGTCGGGAGGCGCCAATGACGCGGCCGCCTGAAAACCGAAAGCCCGTCGCGGACCAGACGACGGGCTCTTCAGAAATGCCTTCGGAGGGGATGACCAAAGACCGTAACAATATAACACCTGATCCGGGCGGTCAGCAAGGCAGCGGTGGCGCCGGTGGCCAAGCCTGAACGCAAGCCGCTGCCGTGGGAGAAGGAACTCGTCGATCTGACCAAGTTCGACTGGCTCACCGCCGTCGGCCTCTCGCACGACCACAAGCACAGCCCGCTGCAGTTGCGTGTCGCGATCGCGATCATGCAGCATGCCGATGCCAAGTCGATGCTTGCCTGGCCGTCTCAACGCACGCTTGCGCAGTATGTCGGGGTCGCCGCTGAAAGCCAGATCCGACGTGCCGTGCTGGCGTTGTGCGAGTCGGGGGCGATCACCCGCGGCCGAATATCAAGCCTGCAGGAAGATGACCAGGCGAAGGTCACGCGCAACAAACGAGGCGTGGCCTATCGGCTCAATGTGATGTGGGCATTCGAGACGCTTGAGGCCTCGCAAAAGCCGCTGCCGAGGATGCCGAAACAACTGAGATACGGATTGGCGGCCAAGGCTGCAAGGGCTCTAGTTGACCGCTCTACGGTAGAGCGCAACGACCGCCCTACGGTAGAGCGGTATACACCGCCCTACGATAGAGCGCCTTATCAGAAGGGGAACAACAGAGATCAGAGAAAAGAAGCTCTGAACGAAGAGAGTCCAGCGTCTACGCGCGATGGCCTTGCCAACGGTTATGCAGCCGTATCGAGGGGCACATGACCGCGGCGCGCGCGCTCTCCCTCGCCCTCACCATCGCCGCCGTCGGCGTCATCCTGGCCGCCGTCGTCGGGGCGCTGCCATGACCGGCGCCGAACGCATGCGCAAGCACCGTCAGCGACTTCGGGAAGGCACGATGCCGATCGTCATCGACGTCGACGCTGTGAACCTGTCCGCCTTCCTGGTCGCTGCCGGCCACCTCGCCGCGGACCTGGCAGAGGACCGCGAAGCTATCCGCGCGGCGGCCGAGATATGGATTGCGCGAGCCACATGCGCCGCGGCGTACGAAAGTGTGACGCTGTCACGCCGCGCCTTGCTCAAATCAGATATCGATTCGGCATGACTGACACCCGCAACTTCAAGGCCGTCCTCGCTTCCAAGCTCAAATTCTTGGGCGGCGCCGAGCATTTCGTCACCGGCATCGCCAGCACATCGCGCCTCGATGCGCACGGCCACGTGCTGCACCCGGAAGGCGCGCGCTGGGATGCCTTGCCGATCGAGCTGCTTCGCGAGCACGACCCCAACCAGCCTCTCGGTCACATCGTCGAATTGAAGGCTACCAAGGCCGGGTTGAAGTTCAAAGCTCGCATCGACTCGGCCGACGCTTGGGCCGACATGCGTGCCGGCGGGCTGCGCGGTGTTTCGGTCTCATCGAAGCCGATCGACTTCGATCGCATCGATGGCAAGATGATTTGGAACGAGTGGACCATCGCCGAAATCTCGCTTTGCGAGGCGCCGGCCAACGGCGATGCCATGGTCGAGGGATGGGAGATCGTCGACACGGCCAAGCATGCGCCGATCGAGCACCATCAGTCGGTCGTGGTCGATACCAAGGCCACACAATTACGCGACATCAGCACCAGGCTGCGCGATCTGGCCAAGGCTCGCCAGAAATACGCGAATCGCTATCGGCAAGTCATCGGCGCCGAACGTGACGCAATGGCTGCAGCCTTGAAGACGGTCGACGCCGAGACACAGCGATTGATCGAGAAGCAAGTCCAGCTTGAGACCGGGATCGAGCCTGAAGCCAAGCAGGCCACAGCGCCAGCGCAGCCGCCGCGGTCGTGGGAGGTCAAGGGCCTCGCCGAGCCTGAATATCCCTGGGGCGCCCGCAAGGCTGGCGACAAGGCGCGGATCGACAAGGCGTTTGAAGCTCACCTGGAGTATTACCAGGACCACTTGGCTAAGGTCTTTCAAGAAATAGGCCAAGTGCCGGACGATGCGGCAACTATCGAGGACACCGTCTTCATCCATGCAGTTCAGAAGGCAGGTTTCATCTGGACATCGCGGCGGGTGCAGGAACTCGAGGAGCGTGTCGCCGAACTGGAAGCCAATCAGCAGAAGTTCGCGGGCGTCCACCAGCGCAGCCTGCCATATCGTAAGGGGAATTTGGTCGTGCACGCCTCAAGCCTGTGGGTCGCGCTCGCCGACATCCCCGAGGGCGCGATGCCAGGCACGTCCGACCTGTGGCAGATGGCCGTCAAAGCCGGGAGCGTTGGATGACGATCAAGCCACGCAAGACACCCATGAGCCGGGCACCGCGCGACCGCGCCGACGTCGACGCTATCGGTCGCAAGCTATTCGGCGCGAAATGGGACAAGCACCGCGCCGCCCTCGATCGCGAGGCAGAGAAGCGCCGCAAGCGCAACCAAAAGCAGGACGACGGCGATGGATGCTGACAGCCCAGGACCACAATGGACCCGCGTCGAGATGCTTCCCGGCGAAGAGCCAGAGGATGCCGTGCGCCGAATGCAGCCGCCTCCGCTGACGTTCGAAGAGCAGCTCGCCGTCGAGGTCGACATAGTTCGAGAGCACTTCGGCCGTGAGCCGAGGCCAATCGAGATGAACGCGCTGATCCGCCTGGTGAAGCGTCGCAACGGGATCACGCATCAATGAGCAATGGCCCCTTTTTCTCAACTGTCGTCATCGGCAGCGATGTTCTCGGCCACGTCGTGCGGAACGATGATGGCCGGTTCGAGGCTGACGCGGACGGCGTATCTCTGGGATCGTTCTCGACGCATGATGAGGCCGCGGCCGCTGTAGTCGCTGCTCACAAGCCTAAACGAGATTGATCACGATGACGCGCCGCATCGAGATCATAGGCGACGGCTGCCAAGTTCCCTCCGCTCTTGTTGCAGCCGTCGCCACCCGGGGGGGCCTTCTGCTTTCGAGATCGAACCGCTTGGGCCGGGAACCGCCGGGGGCTCATGCGCAGTTCAATCGCCATGCGTAGGAGAAAATTCCTGTGAAACTGCAATGCCCTCCGCGACTTAGGTCTAAGGCCGATCGCACCCGCTTCAACCGCGTGGTCAATGATCTGGCACGCCATGACCTCGACCCGGAGAGCCGGATAGAACTCATCGTCGACTATGTCGAGATTGATCGCCGGATCGCTGATCTGCGCAAAGACGCCAATGGCGGCACTATCGCGACCAGGCTGGCGACCACCAGGGCGCTGAACGTCGCGACGGCCGAACGCAGGCGATTGCACCAGCGTCTTTTCGCCGGCGCCCGGAAGCCTGATGAGGTGCTGCCGCCTGTGGCCGTGGAAGCCGCGGCGAAGCCGAGCAACCTTGCTGATGAAAGTTGGCGCCGCCACTACCATCGCCGGCACTTCGGCCTGCCGACGCTGATCAATGACGGCACGCCTGAAATGGACCGGCTGATCGCCGAGTATAAACGCGAGGGCGAGGAGCTTCGCGAACGGTTCGGCAAACCATCCTGGTCCGCGTTGCTCTATGCGTCGGTCGAGGAGGAGATTGAGGCCAAGCGGATCATCGCGGCATATAACAACCGGCAGTGGCGGACGAAGCCGAGGCGCGCCGCCGCAATGGAGGGATCGGATCGATGAAAGCAGCAGAACAACTCGCTCTCGCTCACCAGCGGATGACGCCCGCCGAGATCGCGGCCAACGCGCTCGAGTTGGCGAGTCTCGCCGAACAGATGGCCCAAGTGCTGGTGCACAATGACATCCTGGTCACGGCCTTGGATAATTCCCTTGGCCAGGTCATGACACAGATCCGCCAGGCTCAAAACCTCAACGTGACGAGCCGGAAGTCTCAGTCGCGCGACCTTGTCGCCGAACTCGCGGCGCTGCCCTACGAGCGGCAAGCGAGCCGTGACGCCCTAATCGCTGGGGTGTCTTCCGAACTCCATGGGCTGGTCAATCCGAAGGGATACGATGATGGCAGTGCAGCTTAGCAGCCTTCGTGTCAGCGCCGAGCTCGACGCTTCGAAGTATGTCGCTGGCGCGCAGCAAATCGCCTCGGCGACCAAGCAGGCGTCGGCAGGCAATGCGGCGCTCGGCGCCAGCGTCACGCAGGTCCAGACGAAAATCAGCGCCGCCGGCGACCCGCTCGAGCGGCTGTCGCGGCAGTTTGTTGATGGGTACGCGGCAAGCCAGCGCATGGCGACTGCTTTCAACACGCTCGGCCGAGCCGTCGATACCGGCAAGGTGTCCATGATGCAGGCCGACAAAATCCTGGACGGAATCCTCGCCAAATACAGGATGGTCGGCGATGCATCGCAGTTCATCGTCCGCGGCCAGAACGACATGGCGGCCGCCATCGGCAGAGCCAACACCCGCTTTCTGGAACAGCAGAACCGGGTGCCTGCCAATAGCAACCGGCTTTCCGGTTTTCAACTGCAGAACCTTGGCTTCCAGGCGAACGACGTCGCCACGATGGCCTTAATGGGCGCTTCGCCCGGGCAAATTGCCGTCTCGCAGGGCGGCCAGATCCTGCAGACGCTGCAGATGGGCGAAGGCGGTATCGCCGGCTCGCTGAACGCAATCAAGGGCTCGGCCGTTGCTGCCGGCACCGCTCTGGCCGGCATGCTCGGAACAACCGGGCTGATCGCAACCGGGTTCGGCGCCGCTGCCGTTGCTGCCGGTGCCTTCTATCTCGCCACCCGCGAGAAGGCGAAAGAGTTGAACGCGATCCTTTCGGAGCAGAAAGACATCGTCCAGTCGCTCGGGCCTGCCTACGAGGGCCTTTCCCGCATCGGGCAGAATGGTCCGTTCGAAAACCCTGGTGTTGCTCGGCTGGCCCTGCAAGCCAACCTGGTCGACGCGCGCAAGGCCATGACGGAGCAGGTCCAGGCCGCGCTTAAGGAGACCAGCGGTTCGGGCGGCACGTTCCTGAGCCTCATCGGCGCGCTGCCGGAAGGGGTTCAGAGCGCGCTCGGCCGCAGTCAGACGTCGATCGAGTTTGAACGCATCATGGATTCGGCTTCAAGAGGCGAGACGAGCATCAACGACGCGCGCGCCGCCTTGGTGAAGTTCGGCCAGGAGCACCCGGATTTTTCGTACATCATCGGCCGGTTCATCTCGATGACCAGCACGGCGGCGGCGACGGAGCGGCAGGTCAAGTCGCTGGAAAACACCGTCAACGGTCTTGGTGATCCTTCTCGAGCGTCGGTCGGCTTCGATCGGATCCAGCAGTTCGGACGCGACCAGTCCACCATGCGCCAGCGCTTCGGCGACGATCCGTTCGCCGCTCAGCGCGAAGATCAACGGCAGAAGGTCATTTCGCTGAAGGAAGCCCAAGACGAGCGCAACCGGTCCCTCGACCGGACGATCGCCAGCGCACAGCTCGATATCGCCCTGACTGGCAAGACCGCTCCCGAGGCCGCCGGCTTCGTCGAGCGCTATGCCCGCAAAACCCGAAAGGACCGTCAATGAGCGCCTTCATCGCCGTGAAGCATCCGAACCGTGTCCAGTTGCTGACCGACGGCGCCCGCTACAATCAGGATCATGTCCTGACCGGCATTGTGTGCAAGGTCTGGTCGGCCGCCAGCGTGCCGCTCGCAATCACTGGGCGGGGCAACCTTCAAGTGGTCGAGCATATCGCGCGGGAGATCATCGCCGAGGCCGACGCCGAGGGCTCAGTCGACCGCGTTACCGAAAGCTTCCTGCCCGAATACGTCGAGGATATCAGGGCGGCCGGTGTGAAGGACTGTGACCTGGCGATCGCCGTTCATTCCGAAACGACCGGGCCGGGTCTGTATTTCTTCGACACCGGCGGCAAGCTGGGCAACTTCAAATTCCAGAGGCAAGACAGCGTTTGGTGCGCCGTCGAGCTTACCGGCAAAGAACTATATGACCTGGCCGGCGCGCGCTTCCTGACCAACGATCCGGCCTACCTCGACGAAAAGGGCGCGGACCTCATGGAACTCATCCGTTCCAAGCCGACGCAAGGCTATTACTCAGTCGGCGGGCATTGCCAGCTAACCACGGTGACGGCCGAAGGTGTCGAGACCGTCACGCTTCGACGTTGGCCGCAGGACGCGGTTGGCAGCAAGATCGATCCGGCAGGCAGGCCGACAAACCGTCATGAGCGACGCGCCGCGGCGGCCCGGAGGGCGGCCTAATGGCGAGATCATTCGCCGGTGGAACGGATCGCCTGCAATGGACGGTGCCCACTGTGCCGCCGAATGCAGGTTGCATCGCGTTCAAAATGAAAACCACACAAGCCACTGTGAACGCGGCAGTGCTGTCCTATTGGAGCGGTGGCAGCCGAAACGGCTGGGGTCTCATTCTCAACAACACCGCCAACAAGATTTTGGCTCAAGGGGTCAGTTCATCTTCAGCGCAAGTGCAGATCACCTCGACATCGAGTGTCAACGACGGAAACTGGCGGTCGATTGCTTTCAACTACAATCGCGCGGCAGGCGGCGCTAACGCCCTATTTATCGACGGCGCCCAGGAGGCGACGGGCAACAGCGGCAGCGCATGGACAACCGGAAGCACAAACTTCTGGATCGTCACAGGGGATGATTCAGACACGTTCTGGGCATCTTACGTTGGCGAAATTGCAGAGATCGGGCATTGGAATGCGCAGCTCGACGCGGCCGAAATCGCGTCGTTAGCGAAGGACTTTTCCCCGTTGCTCATTCGCCCGGCCTCGCTGATCTTCTATGCGCCGGTCGTTCGGGAGACGCGGGAATTGAAGGCTGGACTCGCCGGCAATACGACGGGCGGCACTGTCTCTGACCATCCGCGCAAGATCGGCCCTGGTGTTTGAGGGTCATGCGGGATCACGAGCTTACCGAGCGCCCTGGCCGCGGATGGACCCCATGGGCCAAAGGGCCAGGAGATCACGACATCGAAAAAGTTTGGTGGATGGCGCGGGTGCTGCACCATCCCAAATTGAACGTCTCGACATGGTTCGACGGCAGCGAGCTCGTCGCGATCGCCCACTGGGGATATCGCGGCGAAAAATGGTGCATGAAGAAGCCGCCGGCCGATCACCCGCCGCTGCCCGAGGTCTATCGGCTCGAGCGCGAGCGGGCACAGCAGGAAGCGCACGACCGCTGGCGGGCAGAAGTGCACGCCCGCAATCTGGAACGCTGCATTCGCGCCGGGGAGAAGCGTGGAGAGGCGTTAGGGCTCAATCCGGTGTAGGACAGCGGCGGCGCAGATCGCGCGCTGGCGAGGCTGGCAGGGCTATTCCTTCAACGTGCCGATTATATGGCTCGCTGCGATGACGCAGAAGACGCTGGTCACGGCGCCGGCTATGAATGGCAGGAAGGTCCAAAACTCAAGCGGCTTCCCGGCGAGGCTTAATGAGATTGTGGGCACGATGGCGCCCGTCGACAGGGATATCACGCCGAGGCTGTTGAAGAACGTCGCTTGCAGCTTCACGCGCTCATTGTGGACTAGCTTGCTCATTGCTCCCCCGTTGACGATTTCCCCGAACCAGCGCACGTTAGGCGCACCGGTCGACGGTTGGCGCCATCGACCGGCACTTGCCACCCGAAGCCGGATCAGGGCCTCAGATGACCGAATCTCATTTATCACCCTCATTGCGTTCATCGCCAGCCATTGCCCGGCTTCCTCATCATCAAATGGAGAGGAAGACCATGACCACTTTGACCAGGCGCGCCGCGCTCGGCGCAATTGCCTCCCTGCCGGCCATAGGAGGCGCCACAGCGGCGTCTTCGCCTCTGCCGGCCCCAACCGCCGAGGCGCCCGACGAGCGCGCCGTTCGCCTCGCAAATGAACTATCGGAAGCAATGAACGGCTTCATGACAACGGCCGGCGGCACGCCCAATTGGGTTGCTCACGTCAAGCCGTCGACGTGCCGAGATCCGATCTCATTCTCGCAGGATGCAAGGGAATCTAGACCGGAGCGGATCAGGCGGCACTTCTACGCGCTCAAGGCGCTGCTCGAGGAAGAAACAAAGTGCCCCTGGATGATGGTTCTGGCCACCGAGCCGGAGGGATCCACCTCTCGCATTCTGAGCATCCACAAAGGCGGCTTGCATGATCCCTGCGGCATCATCGGCCCTGCAATCGAACGGGGCGCAAGGTGGTCTCATGATCCGGCTCGGCTGATCGCAGGCTGACCGACCTAGCGCCAATTGGCGCCATGTGGCCCGGCTGCTCAGGTGGCCGGGCTACCCAGCGACGGCGAAGCCGACCGCGATTCCGATACCAATGGCAACGCCAGTCATCAGATTGCCGGCGAAGCGAAAGGCCCATGCCGCGACAGGGGCGTGCATTTTCCGCCGCGGCTGCCGCTGGTGCAGGCCGATCAGCTCATCAAAAACCCGTTCCATAGCAATTCTCTCCTTCGGGCGATTCCCGTGTAGATCGGCGCCTAGCGAAGTCGAATTGTGTAGATATGCTGTAGATCAGCCGTTTTTCGGCTGATTTGGAAAACTCTGAAACCGTTGGAAATGTTGGCTCCCCGGGCCGGATTCGAACCAGCGACCAACCGGTTAACAGCCGGTTGCTCTACCACTGAGCTACCGGGGAACGGAGGCTCTGACGTGAGTGGCGCAGCCTATAGCAAACACCTTTCGGCTTTGCAAAGCAGCAATTCGCAATTTTTCTGCAGTTTTTCGTGCGGCGATATGTGGCATCGCTTCGGCGTGCCCACATATGAGCGGCTTGACACCGGCATGGAACAATGCGGCTGGTCGTCCTTTGGTATTTATGACATCGGCCGCGCAGATGGGATCTGGCTTTGAATGACGGCAACTGACGACGATAACCCGCCGGCGCGCAAGATCACGGTCTTCGGCCGCGACTTCTCCATGCCGCGCTCGCGGGGATTGCGGATCGCGATCGGCGTGCTGCTCACAATCGGCGGGATTCTGGGCTTTCTGCCGATTCTCGGTTTCTGGATGGTTCCGATCGGCCTGCTGGTCCTGTCCTACGAATTCGCACTGGTGCGTCGTCACAGGCGCCGCTTCGTGGTCTGGTGGGAACGCCGCCGCCGGCCGGATTGAGAGCTTTTGCAGGGAGAGAGTCCGGCAGGTGCCGGCGACACCATCGGGATCGGCCGCAAGCAATCGGCAACCACTGCCTTCGATGAGGAATGGGAAAGCATCGGGAATGACTTGCCGGTGCTTGACGACCTTTCACCGCCAACATATTGAGTTGCCCCGGAACGCCGGGAGCATGTGGAAGGCCTCGTGGCGGAGTGGTTACGCAGAGGACTGCAAATCCTTGCACCCCGGTTCGATTCCGGGCGAGGCCTCCAATGCCCGGGCTCCGGCGCTGTCGCGCCGGAGCGCTAGGTTCCGGTCGAATTGGCCCGCGTCATTTGCCTGGAAATCGGATCGGGCGCGGGCACGAATTGGGCGTGGGAAGCGGGTTGGTTGGGACATGAACGCTGATTTCTCCGAACGCCGCGTGAAGATGGTCGATGGCCAGATCCGCACCACCGATGTGACCAGCGCGCCGCTGATCGAAGCGATGCTTTCCGTGCCCCGCGAGGCTTTTGTCGGCGCCGGGCAGCGGGACCTTGCCTATATCGACGAGGACATCCGCATCACCGATGGCGTCAGTGGCGGCGGTGCCCGCTATCTGATGGAACCGTCACCGCTCGCCAAGCTTTTGCAACTGGCCGAAATCAGCGACACCGATTCGGTGCTCGATGTCGGCTGCGGCACCGGCTATTCGGCCGCGCTGCTTTCCCGAATCGCAAAATCGGTGGTTGCGCTCGAAAGCGACCCGGCGCTTGCCGAAGCCGCGAAGTCGACCCTTTCGGCACTGGATTGCCAGAACACCACTGTAGTGACCGGGCCGTTACCGCAGGGTCATGCCGCCGCGGCGCCCTATGACGTCATCTTCATCGGCGGCAGCGTCGAGGAGGTGCCCGCGGCATTGCTCGGCCAGCTCGCCGAGGACGGACGGCTGGTTGTGGTCGAGGGGCAGGGCAACTCCGGCGTTGCGCGTCTTTTTGTCAAGGCCGGGGGGGTTGTAACCGGCAGACGCGCATTTAATGCGGCAATTAAGCCACTACCGGGGTTCGAACGTGCTCATGCGTTCGAATTTTGAGCGGTTTTGCCTTGCAGCGAAGGCGCTGTCATGATCGCTTGCGCTTGAACAATCGTTGCTGATTTGCTTCACGTGCATTTTCGGGGGCTGTCAGCGGGGGACGATAAACACGCGGCGCTAGCTGATCCGGAAGGAAAAGGTGCGCGGCGTGGTTCCCATGCAAACGAATGAGGGATAATACGTGCCGCCCCTACACAAGACTTTTCTATCAGCCTTACTTGTTTCGGCGACCGCGCTTTCGCCGCTGGCAGCATCCGCCGAAACCATCACCGGCGCGCTCGCCAAAGCCTATCAATACAATTCCCAGCTGAATTCCGCCCGCGCGGGCACCCGTGTCACCGACGAGGGAGTGGCCATCGCCAAGTCCGGCTACCGCCCGACGATCAGGGGATCGGCAAGCATCGACTACACGAGCAGCCGCAACAACAACCTGGGTCAAACCTTAAATATCACTACGGGCAATTTCGGGGTTGAGATCGACCAGACGCTGTTCGACGGCTTTCAAACCAAGAACAATGTCGCCGCCGCCGAAGCGCAGGTCAGGGCCTCGCAAGAAAGTCTCCGCAACACCGAAGAGAACATCCTGTTCAACGCGGTAAGCGCCTACATGGATGTGATTCGTGATCGCCAGATCGCGGTCCTGACCGCACAGAACCTGCAATTCCTGACCGAGCAGGCGCGCGCCGCGCGGTCGCGCTTCGAGGTCGGAGAGGGCACCCGCACCGACGTCGCACAGGCCGATGCCTCGCGGGCGACCGCGGTGGCGCAACTCGCCAGCGCTCGCGCGACGGCGCTGGCGAGCGCTGCGACCTACCACCAGATCATCGGCGACGAGCCGGGCAAGCTCAAGGCGGCCGCGCCGGTTGGAAAGCTGCTGCCGGGAAGCCTCGATTCGGCCTTCACCATTGCCGCCGCGGAGCATCCGGCCATCCTTGCCACCGAGCATCTCGTCGACGCCGCGGCCTTTTCGGTTAAGTCGGCCGAAGGGGCGCTTTTGCCGCAGCTTTCCGCCAGCGCCGGGATTTCGAGCCAGTATCGCAACACCTCGCCCGGCGTTTTTGCATCGGCGGGTTCCGAAGGAACGACCAATTCGGCCAATATCGGTGCAACGCTTACCGTGCCGATCTATTCGGGCGGGCGCACCTCTGCGCTGGTTCGCCAATCGAAGGAATCGCTCAGCCAGGCACGCATCGAGGTCGACGTCAGTCGCGACCAGGTGCGCCAGGCCGTGGCTTCGGCGTGGACGCAATACACCGCCGCGCGCGAAAGCGTGGATGCCAACAGGCAGGTGATCGCCGCCGCGCAACTGGCGCTCAACGGCGTCATCGAGGAACGCAATGTCGGCCAGCGCACGACGCTCGACGTGCTCAACGCGCAGAACGCCGTCATCACCGCCAAGATCAACCAGGCGAGCTCCGAGCGCGATGTCGTCGTGGCGAGCTACGCCATCCTGTCGGCGATCGGCCGCCTGTCCGCCGGCCAACTCGGCCTGGCGGTCACGAAATACAACCCGGAAGAGCACTACAACGCCGTTAAGGACAAGTGGATCGGGCTGCGCACGCCGGACGGCCGCTGAACCTTTGGCATTTCCAAAAGCGCCGCGTGTCCAATGGATGCGCGGCGCTTTTGCATTGGAACCAGACGGTCGGCTGCCGGCGGCGTAGCGAGCTAATCTGTTGAAATCCAACGTCTCCCCAGATTGGGGATTCTCGGATGACGATCGGTCGGTTACGCTGTCCGCATTGATTCGAATTCCGGTCTTGCCGGAATGGAAATCTTGAACAAGTCACAAAGGCGGCGGATGTGACGATGGCGACAGCGAGCAGCGCGCAGCGCGAACCTTCCATGGAAGAGATACTTGCTTCCATCCGAAGGATCATCGAGGACAGCGATACCGGCCGCAAGCAACCGGCGGCGGACAACGGTGACGTTCGCCAGGACCTCCGGCCGACGCCGGCGGCGCAGACGGCCGACCTTGACCCCTTCCGTTCCGAGCTCAACGCCGGATCCGCTCCCAGCAAGCCGGTGAGTTTGGCGGAGATACAGTCCCAGCTTGCGGCGTCCGATCCGACGATCGCCGAGACCGGCCCTGAACCGGTGAAGACCGCGCCCGCTCCCACCACCCTGGCGGAAGTCGGGGCCAGGGTAGCCGCCGAGCCGGACACCCCGGCGGTCGCGAGGGCAGCGGAGAGCGTGCCGCAAAGTGCCGATACCATCGTCGCCGATTGGCGGCGCGAGATCGCCGCCGTTGGCGGAAACTCCGTCAAGGCGAAGGTAGCAACTCCGGAAGTGGCGCCCGAAGTCAAGATCGACGAGGAGGATCTTGCCGCGCCAACCACCGAAACCGCGGCGCCCGACAACGTTTCGGCGCCATCCTCGGCCGACCTGCCGCCAGCCCGGCCGGCAATCCTGTCCAAGCATGCGGGCCGTCAGGTCGCGGCGGCCTTCGGCGAGCTTTCCGATGCCTTCGCCAGCCGCAGCAAGAAGAGCTTCGACGAGATGGCCGAGGAGATGCTGCGGCCGATGCTGCAGGACTGGCTCGACAACAACCTGCCGACACTGGTCGAACGGCTGGTGCGCGAGGAAATCGAGCGCGTGGCGCGCGGCGCGCAGTGATTTCGTCTGGGCTTTCAGCGTAAAAGCGCCGCCGTCGGGCGGTGCTTTTTGTTTCCGCGAAAATGCGGCCGCGCGATTTGTCTTGCGATGAGTCATGGGCTTGCCGCAGATCGCCGCAAGCCTATCTGGGCAAGGCGGGCCCATCCTTCTCGCGGTTGACTCGGCCAAGAGCTTCCGATTTACACCGGACGCTTGTTCCCGACAGTTCGGACTTCCTCCATGCTTGATAAAACCTACGACGCCAAGACCGTCGAGCCGAAGATCGCCAAAATCTGGGAAGAGGCCGATGCGTTCCGCGCCGGCGCCGGCGCGGAGGAAGGGGCGGAAGCCTTCGCCATCGTCATCCCGCCGCCCAACGTTACGGGCTCGCTGCATATGGGGCACGCGCTCAACAACACGCTGCAGGATATCCTGGTGCGGTTCGAGCGCATGCGCGGCAAGAATGTGCTGTGGCAGCCCGGCATGGATCATGCCGGCATCGCCACGCAGATGGTTGTCGAGCGGCAGCTGATGGAGAGGCAGATCCATCGCCGCGACCTGACGCGCGAGGAGTTCATCGACAAGGTCTGGGAGTGGAAAGCCGAATCCGGCGGCGCGATCTTCAATCAGCTGAGGCGGCTCGGTGCCTCGGCCGACTGGAGTCGGGAGCGCTTCACCATGGACGAGGGTCTGTCCAAGGCGGTGCTGGAGGTGTTTGTCACCCTCTACCAGCAGGGGCTGATCTACAAGGACAAGCGGCTTGTGAACTGGGATCCGAAGCTGTTGACGGCCATTTCCGACCTCGAGGTCGAGCAGCATGAGGTCAACGGCAATCTCTGGCATTTCCGCTACCCGGTCGAAGGCCTGGCGTTCGATCCCGAGAATCCGAAGACGTTCATCACCGTCGCCACGACACGCCCGGAAACCATGCTGGGCGACACGGCGGTGGCAGTTCACCCCGACGACGAGCGGTTTCGCGATCTGGTCGGCAAGAACGTCATCCTGCCGATCGTCGGCCGCAGGATACCGGTTGTGGCGGATGAGTATTCGGATCCGGAAAAGGGTTCCGGCGCGGTCAAGATCACCCCAGCGCATGACTTCAACGACTTTGAGGTCGGCAAGCGCCACAAGCTGCCGGCGATCAACATCCTGACCGTCGAAGCCTACATCAAGCTCAAGGATAACGAGGAATTCCTTGCCGGTCTTGAAGTGACGCCGCAGCGCCAGGCCGTCTGGGATGAGCTCGACGGGCTGGATCGCTTCGTGGCGCGCAAGAAGATCGTCGAGCTGATGGAAACCGGCGGGTTCCTGGAAAAGGTCGAGCCGCATCGCCACACGGTGCCGCATGGCGATCGCGGCGGCGTGCCGATCGAGCCGTTCCTCACCGACCAGTGGTACGTCAACGCGGCGGAGCTCGCCAAGCCGGCCATTGCCTCTGTGCGCGAGGGCCGCACGAACTTCGTGCCGAAGAACTGGGAGAAGACCTATTACGACTGGATGGAGAACATCCAGCCCTGGTGCATCTCGCGGCAGCTGTGGTGGGGGCACCAGATTCCGGCCTGGTACGGGCCGGACGGACGCGTCTTCGTCGAGAAGACCGAAGAGGAGGCGCTGGCCGCGGCGGTCGAATATTATTTGGCGCTGGAAGGCCCGTGGAAGGCCTGGGTCGAGGACAAGCTTGAAAATTTCAAGCCGGGCGAGATCCTGACGCGCGACGAGGACGTTCTCGACACCTGGTTCTCCTCGGCGCTGTGGCCGTTCTCGACGCTCGGCTGGCCTGACCAGACGCCGGAGCTGAAGACCTACTACCAGACCGACGTGCTGGTGACCGGCTTCGACATCATCTTCTTCTGGGTGGCCCGGATGATGATGATGGGCCTGCATTTCATGAACGAGGAGCCGTTCCACACGGTCTATGTTCATGCGCTGGTGCGCGACAAGAACGGGCAGAAGATGTCGAAGTCGAAAGGCAACGTCATCGACCCGCTCGAACTGATCGACGAGTATGGCGCCGACGCGCTGCGCTTCACCTTGACCGTGATGGCAGCGCAGGGGCGCGACGTGAAGCTCGACCCGGCGCGTATCGCCGGATACCGCAATTTCGGGACCAAGCTCTGGAACGCCACGCGCTTCGCCGAAATGAACGAGGTCGCCAGGAACGACGATTTCTGGCTGCACGACGCCAAGCTCGCGGTCAACCGCTGGATCCTGACCGAGCTGACGCGGGCGGCGCGGGCGATCACGGAGGGCATCACCACCTACCGCTTCAACGAGGCGGCGGGCGCCGCCTATCGCTTCGTCTGGAACTTGTTCTGCGACTGGTATCTGGAACTGCTTAAGCCGGTGTTCATGGGCACGGACGAGGCGGCCAAGGCGGAGAGCCGGGCCTGTGTCGCCTTCGTGCTGGACGAGAACTACAAGCTGCTGCACCCGATGATGCCGTTCATGACCGAGGAGCTGTGGGCGCAGACCGCGGGCGAGGGGAAGGTACGCACCTCCCTGCTTTGCCACGCCGCCTGGCCCGCGCCCGATTTCGAGGATGACGAGGCTGCCGCCGACATCAACTGGCTGGTCGAGCTCGTCTCCGGCATTCGCTCGGTGCGCTCGGAAATGAACGTGCCGCCGGCGGCGATCGCGCCGCTGACGGTGATCGGCGCCAATGCCCTTACACAGGAAAGACTGGAGCGCCACGCCCAGGCCATCAAGCGGCTGGCGCGCGTCGGCGACATCGCGCTGGTCGATGCGCCGCCGAAAGGCTCGGCCCAGATCGTTCTCAACGAGGCAACCGTCTGTCTGCCGCTCGGCAGCCTGATCGACCTTCAGGCCGAAGCAACGCGGCTGCAGAAGGAACTGGCCAAGGTGACCGAGGAGATCGCGCGCCTGCACAAGAAGCTGTCGAACGAAAAGTTCGTCGCCAACGCGCCGGAGGAGGTGGTCGAGGCCGAGCGCGAGAAACTCGCCGAATATCGCGAGGCGCAAGAAAAGCTTTCGGTCGCCTTAACCAGGGTGCGCGACGCCGACTGAACGACAAGATTCGGCTCCGCTGGAGCGCGGGTTTCCGATGCGTCATTTCACTCGGATACGGGCCTGCCGCTGCGTTAATCTTGACGTAAACGGAAAGTTTTGGCCCGATTGTTGCCATAATGTGACAATGGGTCCATTCCCCTCAAAATGGCCCCGTTTTTGCGCTGTTTCGGGCCGTTTTTTGCATTTTTTCTCTCCGTCCGATGCCGGGTGAGCCGCCTTTGGGGCTCAATTGGCGGCCGATGACCATGGCCAAAATACGAGCTGTCAAGGTGTACATGTACAGCTCACGAATTCGTTGTTGCGCCGTTAACCGGAATTGGTTCTAGCTTGCCCCACTTCGTGTTTCGGGGAGGGATTTCCATGAATATGTTGCGGCTCAAAGCACTGCTGGGGGCAGGGTGCTTTTCGCTGGCTTTGGTCGGAGCGGCGATGCACCCGGCGCATGCCGGTGGCTTGGAGCGCGGTTGGTACGACATCGACCTGCTTTTCGATCCAGCGCAGATCACGGGGGAAGTCACGGGTACCTACGTGATGCCGCAACGAGACCTCAAGAATGCAAGGGACGCCGATCCGTCTGACGGCGACCTCACCGCGCTAGGAAGATCAAGCACTGCCCGTGATACCGAAAGCTATTGGGTGCCGAACGTGGGAATCAAGATTGGGATGGGACCAGTCGATTGCCTTGGCGACTACTCTCAGCCAATCGGTGCATTCAGCAACCCTGGTGCCAATTGGGCCGGCGCGCAAAGCAACGTTGAGACAAAGGTCGAGAGCGAGGCGTTCGGCGCAACCTGCTCGTACAAGATGGACGTAGGCAAAGGTCAGTTTCGTCTTATTGGGGGCGTCTTTCACGAGGATGTTTCTGGCTTCAAAGAACAATTGGTGGCGCCTATTCCTGCAATGTTTGGCACAGGCATAGGTCGTCTTGATCTGGAGGGCGACGGATGGGGATGGCGGGCCGGCGTTGCCTACGAGATTCCGGAAATCGCTCTGCGCGCCAGTTTAGTTTATAACTCGGCAGTCAAGCTTGACAACTTGAGCGGGACGCTTGATCTGACCCAGGTTCCCGGATTTATCAATCCCGCAAATCCGCTTCTGGGTAGCGTGACCGACGTATACGGCTCCTCCGAGGTGCCCGAGTCCGTGGAATTGAAGCTCCAATCAGGTATAGCACCGGGCTGGCTTGCCTTTGGATCCATCAAATGGGTCAATTGGAGCGTCCTGCAAAGCATTCCGTTCTGCCCGACATCGACCCAGGGCGTGCTCGCCTGTACGACAACGAGTCCTGCGCGTGCAACCTCGCTTGATTTGCTCTACCGTGACGGGTGGACAGTCGCAGCCGGCATCGGCCACAAATTCAACGAGCAGTGGAGTGGTGCGGCCGGTATCGCTTGGGACCGCGGAACGACGACCGGGCTCAGCACTCAGACCGACACATGGACAGTTAACGCCGGCGTCGCTTACACGCCGACCAAGAACGTCGAGCTTCGTCTGGGCGGTGCGCTTGGCGTCTTGACGAGCGGGCACATCCATTCGGTCGTCGGCTCCGACGGCGTGACCTACGGGACCGATTACACCGCCGACTTTGGCAACGACCTCGTTTCGGCGATTTCGGGATCGGTTAAGGTCAAGTGGTAACTCCTTCAATTTGAACGAAAAGGCCGGCATTGCCCGGCCTTTTTTATTGCGGCGGCCCTGACCGCTGACTCGAACTGCAGATTCGCCTCACGACCGAGCGAGTGTGACGTTTCAGCAACAGTTTATGAACAAGCCCCGCGCTAAGAGCGTCGCCGAGGGAACTGCCCATTTCCCGCCATAAACCCGGAGCAACTCGAGTAGGTCTCGGGACGCGTGCCAGGTTGGCCCGGCGATGGGACCGGCCGCGGGGTGTGCGGCAAGGACGACGATGGACGCCAAGGCAATCTCCAAGGCCAAGCTGCCCAGCCGCTACGTGACCGAAGGTCCGGCGCGCGCGCCGCATCGTTCATACCTCTACGCCATGGGATTGTCGGCGGCCGAGATCGCGCAGCCGCTCGTCGGCGTCGCCAGCTGCTGGAACGAGGCCGCACCCTGCAACATCTCGCTGATGCGCCAGGCACAGGTGGTGAAGAAGGGCGTCGCGGCCGCCAATGGCACGCCGCGCGAATTCTGCACCATCACCGTCACGGACGGTATCGCCATGGGCCACCAGGGCATGAAGTCGTCCCTGGTGTCGCGCGAGGTGATCGCCGATTCAGTCGAGCTCACCATGCGTGGCCATTGCTATGACGCGCTGGTCGGGCTTGCCGGCTGCGACAAGTCGCTGCCCGGCATGATGATGGCGATGGTGCGGCTCAACGTGCCGTCGATCTTCATTTATGGCGGTTCGATCCTGCCCGGCAGCTACCGCGGAAGGCAGATCACCGTGCAGGATGTGTTCGAGGCGGTCGGGCAGCATTCGGTCGGCACGATCTCCGATGCCGAGCTGCTCGAGATCGAGCAGGCCGCCTGTCCGTCGGCAGGGTCGTGCGGCGCCCAGTTCACCGCCAACACGATGGCGACGGTCGCCGAGGCGATCGGGCTGGCCTTGCCCTATTCCTGCGGCGCGCCTGCGCCCTACGAAATGCGCGACCGGTTCAATTTCGCCTCCGGCGAAAAGGTCATGGAGCTGATCGCGAAAAACATCCGGCCGCGCGACATCGTTACCCGCAAGGCTTTGGAGAATGCCGCGACGGTCGTGTCGGCCACCGGCGGCTCGACCAACGCGGCACTGCATCTGCCGGCGATCGCGCATGAGGCGGGTATCAAGTTCGACCTCTTCGACGTGGCGGCGATCTTCGAAAAGACGCCCTATATCGCCGACCTCAAGCCCGGCGGCAAATATGTCGCCAAGGACATGTTCGAGGCCGGCGGCATTCCGCTCTTGATGAAGACGCTGCTCGACCACGGCTATCTGCATGGCGACTGCATGACGGTCACTGGCCGCACTTTGGCCGAAAACATGGAGCACGTTGCCTGGAATGAGAGCCAGGATGTTGTGCGTCCCGCCAATCGGCCAATCACCAAGACAGGCGGCGTTGTGGGCTTGAAGGGCAACCTCGCCCCCGAAGGCGCGATCGTGAAGATCGCCGGCATGTCGGAGCTGAAATTCTCAGGCCCGGCGCGCTGCTTCGATTCGGAAGAGGAGTGCTTCGAAGCGGTCACGCAGCGCAATTACCGGGAGGGCGAGGTTCTCGTCATCCGCTACGAGGGGCCGCGCGGCGGTCCGGGCATGCGGGAGATGCTGTCGACGACGGCAGCGCTCTACGGCCAGGGCATGGGCGGCAAAGTGGCGCTGATCACCGACGGCCGTTTTTCCGGTGCTACACGTGGTTTCTGCATCGGCCATGTCGGGCCGGAGGCGGCGGTCGGCGGGCCGATCGGGCTCATCAAGAATGGCGACGTGATCTCTATCGATGCCGTTAATGGCACGATCGAGGTGGCGCTGTCGGATGCCGAACTGGCGGCCCGGGCCAAGAAATGGAAGGCGCGCAAGACCGACTATCAGTCCGGCGCGATCTGGAAATATGCGCAGACCGTAGGGTCGGCCCGCGACGGCGCGGTCACCCATCCGGGCGGCGCAAAAGAAATACACTGCTATGCGGACATTTGAGGTGTTGAGGTCATTTGTCTTGCCGGCACTGGTCGCGGTGGCGACCTTGGGCGCCGTCGGGCAGGTCATGGCCTTCGACGACAAGGTGTTCGACGACAAGACCGGGGTCAAGCCGCAGTCGAGCCCGTGGGCGGTGTTCCAGTTCGGCTTCTCCGCCTACAAGAACGGCCACAAGGACCAAGCGGTCGAGGCCTATAAATATGCCGCCGAGAACGGCCAGATCGGCGCCACCTGGAAGCTTGCGCGGATGTATGCGCAGGGCGACGGCGTGGCCCGCGACGACTATGCGGCCTTCAAGTTCTTCTCCGAGATCGTCGATCAGGATGTCGAGCCCGGCTCGCCCGAGGAAAGCTATGTCTCCGATGCGCTTGTCGCGCTCGGCGACTATCTGCGCAAAGGTATCCCCGGCAGCCCGGTCGAGGAGAACGAGGTTGCGGCGCAGGAATACTACATGCGCGCCGCCGCCAACTACCGCAACCCGAACGCGCAGTTCGAGATCGGTCAGATGTTCCTCAAAGGCGAGGGCGGCGTGAAGGCCAGCGTCAAGCAGGCCGGGCGCTGGCTGCAACTCGCGGCCGAAAAAGGCCATGCCGGCGCGCAGGCGACGCTCGGCAATCTGTTGTTCCAGAGCGGCAAGATCGTGCGCGGCCTGGCGATGATGACGGCTGCCTTGGAGCGTGCCCCGCCGGCGGATCAGCCCTGGATCCGCAGCATGCAGGAAGAGGCCTTCGCCGCGGCTGGCGAAGCCGACCGTCGCACGGCGATTTCGCTCGCCGACGACATCCTGACCAAGGGCAACAACGGCGACCAGTAGGCCGCAGCTTCGGCTTCAATTTTCGGTAGGTTCCGTCGGCGCCGTGATTGAGGTCGGGTGCAGTTTCGGCGCCTGATTCTCGCCGGGGCAGTCGTCCTGGACCTTCGTCCAGGACGTGTTGTTGAGAACCATGTCGCAGCGGGCGAGGTGACTTTCGCCGGCAATGGTCAGGCAAGCCGTCTCACCGAGCTTGAACGATTTGCCGTTGGCAAGGCACTCCGGGGCCGCGAGCGCCGGCGCGGCAAATGCCAGCGCAAGGCCGACCGGGCAAAGAACAAATCGGATCGCCATCGAACCCCGCAACAATCCCGCATCAGACACACGATTTGTGGCGACATCAGGGTTCGGCAAGAGTCCGCAAGCAGCGCCTTCAGGCCGGCTGCAAGCGCAGATCGATGGCCACCGGCACGTGGTCGGAAGGTTTTTCCCAGGCGCGGACGTGCTTTTCAACCGAGGCCGACGAGAAGCGGTTGGCGGCTTCGGGAGACAGCAACAGATGGTCGATGCGGATGCCGTTGTTCTTCTGCCAGGCGCCGGCCTGATAGTCCCAGAAAGTATAGACATCCGGCGAATCGGTCACGGCGCGCACGGCCTCCGTGAACCCGAGATTCTTCAGGCGCCGGAAGGCCTCCCGCGTCTGAGGCTGGAATAGCGCGTCACTGCGCCAGTTTTCGGGGAACCTGGCGTCGGCGGGCTCGGGGATGACGTTGTAGTCCCCGGCCAGCACCAGCGCTTCCTCGAGCCTCAGCCGCTCTTCCGCCCAGCGCTCTAGCCTCGCCATCCATGACAGCTTGTAGGAAAACTTCCGCTCGTCATCGACTGGGTTGCCGTTCGGCAGATAGAGGGAGGCGACCCGCAGCGCGCCCTTATCGGTCGAGAAGACGCCTTCGATGAAGCGCGCGTGGTCGTCGGCATCGTCGCCAGGCAAACCGCGATTGACCTCGTCGAAGGGCAGCTTCGACAGGAGAGCGACGCCGTTGAAGCTCTTTTGGCCGTTGGTCTCGACATTATAGCCCAGCGCCTCGATCTCGGCCCGCGGGAACTGGTCGTCGACGGTCTTGATCTCCTGCAGGCACACGATGTCCGGCGCGCTCTCGGTCAGCCAGTGGGTGAGGTTGCCGATGCGGGCGCGAACGCCGTTGATGTTCCAGGTGACGATCTTCATGCGGACCTCAATGTTCTTCCGGCGCAAGGCGCTCGACGAGGCCGATCGTATTGCCTGCCGGATCCTTTAGAAAGGCCATCCATTCGCTTTCCCCCGCCGGACCGAACCGGCCCTCGGTGTCGCGATGGACCAGCGCCGGCGACGCGGTGAAAGGAACACCGGCGGCTTTCGCCTCGGCATGGAAGGCCTCGAGGCCGGCGATATCGAGATAGACGGTGCCAGGGGGCACGCCGTCGCCAAAGAACAGCCGCACGCCGCCCGCGATGATGAAGGCGATGCCCGGCGGATCGTAGCGCGCATGCACGCTCATGCCGAGCACATCGTGCCAGAAAGCCAGCGTTCTATCGAGATCGCGCCCGGCCGACAGCGCGACCTGACGGACCGCGCCTATCGTGGGCATGGCGGCCCGCTAGACGGAGAAGCTGGTGCCGCAGCCACAGGAGGCGACAGCGTTCGGGTTTCGAATCTGGAAGGACTGACCCATAAGGTCATCGACGAAATCGATCACCGAGCCGCCCATATAGACCAGCGAGAGGTCGTCGATGAGGATCGTGGCGCCATCCTTCTCGATGGCTACGTCGTCGTCGTTGCGACTGTCGACGAGATCGAACTTGTAGGAGAAGCCGGAGCAGCCGCCGCCTTCGACGGAAACGCGCAAGGCATTCTTGCCCGGCTCGCCGGCCAGAATCCTGGCGATCCGCTTCGCGGCCGCTTCGGTCATCTCGACCTTCATGGCAGTCTTGGCATCCGCGCCCATCGGCGTCACCTTGCTTTCGGTTTCCCATGATAGGTATGAAGCTGAGGGGGGCAAGTCAACTGGTGGGCGAATGGGCAAGGGTGCTCTCGGCGATATCGGTTTCGGCTACCGGCCGCGCGCCGTTTACGCGAGCGATCCGGCGCGCTCGCGCGGCCGCCTGTTCGATGAGCCGGAAAGCCCGACCCGCACGCCATTCCAGCGTGACCGCGACCGCATCATCCATTCCACCGCCTTCCGCCGGCTGAAGCACAAGACGCAGGTGTTCGTTGCGCATGAGGGCGATCACTACCGCACAAGGCTGACGCATTCGATCGAGGTGGCGCAGATTGCCCGCGCCCTGGCACGCGCGCTGCGCGTCGACGAGGATCTGGCGGAGGCAGTGGCCTTGGTGCACGATTTCGGTCACACGCCTTTCGGCCATACCGGCGAGGAGGCGCTGAACGAAAAGATAGCCGGCTGGGGCGGCTTCGATCACAACGCGCAGTCGCTGCGCGTCGTCACCCGGCTCGAGCGGCGCTACGCCGAGTTCGACGGGTTGAACCTCAGCTGGGAGACGCTGGAAGGGCTGGTCAAGCATAACGGGCCGCTTACCAATGCAAGCGGGAAGGGGCTCAAGGGCGCCGTGCCGCAGGCGATCCGCGACTATTCCGCACTGCACGACCTCGAGCTCGACCGCTTCGCCGGCATCGAGGCGCAGTGTGCCGCGATCGCCGACGATATCGCCTATAACACGCATGACATCGACGACGGCCTGCGCGCCGGCTTGCTGACGCTGGACATGCTGGAAGACGTCGGCCTGCCGGGCTCGATCCTGAAGCGCGTGCGCGCCCGCTATCCGCAACTCGATGACGTTCGCACCGGCCACGAGCTGATGCGGCGGCAGATCACGCTGATGGTGGAGGATGTCATTGCTGCCGCTGCCGACAATATCGAGCGCCTCAAGCCGGACAGCGCCGATGCGGTGAGGGCCGCGGGTGAGACGATGGTCACCTTCTCGGCCGAGATGGCGGCAGCCGAAAAGGAGCTGAAGGCCTTTCTTTACAAGCATCTCTACCGGCATGCCGAAGTGATGCGCGTGCGGGCCGACGCCGAGCAGATCGTCCGCGACCTGTTCGATGTCTATTTCGCCGACCCGCGCGCCATGCCGGACGGCTGGCGCGAAGGGCTCGACAGGGCGCAGGATCGCATCAAGGCGCGCAGCGTCGCCGATTTCCTGGCCGGAATGACCGATACCTATGCGCTCAAGGAGCACAGGCGATTGTTTGACCATACGCCGGATTTGGGCTAGGGCGAGCCACGATTTTGTCGGCCAAGCAGCCGGTCCCTCTTAAAGCCCAGAGCATACCCGATGAATATCTTCGCCGATTTCAACGCGCGGATCGTAAAAGCCGTCGAAGCCCTTGATCTGAAGGACAAGGATGGCGGAGCGCTGGATCTGTCGCGCATCGCGGTCGAGCCGCCGCGCGACGCCAGTCATGGCGACCTTGCCACCAATGCGGCGATGGTGCTGGCAAAGCCCACCGGCCAGAACCCGCGCGCGCTGGCCGAGCAGCTGACCGCAGCGCTGCGCAGCGATGCCGACATCGCTTCGGCCGAAGTTGCCGGCCCGGGCTTCGTCAATCTC
Organism: Mesorhizobium sp. WSM3879; assembly: GCF_002294915.1. Taxonomy (NCBI): domain Bacteria; kingdom Pseudomonadati; phylum Pseudomonadota; class Alphaproteobacteria; order Hyphomicrobiales; family Phyllobacteriaceae; genus Mesorhizobium; species Mesorhizobium sp. WSM3879. The sequence continues at coordinate 191,832 of NZ_NSFZ01000010.1, forward strand.
CGGCTGAAGGACGGCTTCTGGCAGGCGCATTTGGCAGTGCTGCTCGGCGAGGGCCGCAACTATGGCCGCTCCAAGATCGGCGGCGGCCGCAAGGCCAACGTCGAGTATGTCTCGGCCAATCCGACCGGCCCGATGCATGTCGGCCATTGCCGGGGCGCCGTCGTCGGCGACACTTTAGCCAACCTGATGGCCTTCGCCGGCTACGACGTGACCAAGGAATATGTCATCAACGATGCCGGCTCGCAGATCGACGTGCTTGGACGCTCGACCATGCTGCGCTATCGCGAGGCGCTCGGCGAAGCCGTCGGCGAGATTCCGCCAGGCCTTTATCCAGGCGACTATCTGATACCCGTCGGGCAGGCGCTGGCCGAACAGTTCGGCCTCGGCCTGCTGGAGATGCCGGAAGACGAAGCGCTGGCGATCGTCAAGGATCGCACGGTCGACGCGATGATGGCGATGATCCGCGATGATCTGGCGCTGCTCAACGTGCATCACGACGTGTTCTTCTCCGAACGCACGCTGCATGCCGACAACGCCAAGAAGATCCGCGCGGCAATCGCCGACCTGACGCTGAAGGGTCATATCTACAAGGGCAAGCTGCCGCCGCCGAAGGGCGAGAAGCCGGACGACTGGGAAGACCGCGAGCAGACGCTGTTCCGCTCGACCGCGGTCGGCGACGACATGGACCGGGCGCTGGTGAAGTCGGATGGCTCGTTCACCTATTTCGCCGCCGACGTCGCCTATCTCAAGGACAAGGTCGAGCGCGGCTTCGTCGATCTCATCTATGTGCTCGGCGCCGACCATGGCGGTTACGTCAAGCGGCTCGAAGCGCTGGCTCGAGCGGTCGCCGGCGACACGGTCAAGCTCACGGTCCTGCTCTGCCAACTGGTGAAGCTGTTCCGCGACGGCGAGCCGGTCCGCATGTCGAAGCGGTCAGGGGATTTCGTCACGCTGCGCGACGTGGTGGAGGAGGTCGGCCGCGACCCGATCCGCTTCATGATGCTCTACCGCAAGAATGATGCGCCGCTCGATTTCGACTTCGCCAAGGTCACCGAGCAGTCCAAGGACAATCCGGTGTTCTACGTGCAATACGCTTCGGCGCGCTGCCACTCGGTGTTCCGGCAGGCGAGCGAGCAACTGGGCGAAGCGAATTTCGACCGCGACCGGCTTGTGGCCTCGGTTGCGTCGCTGACGGACGAGGGCGAAATCGGCCTGATCCGGAAACTCGCTGAATATCCACGGCTAATCGAATCCGCGGCGCTTGCGCTGGAGCCGCACCGGCTGGCATTCTACCTCTACGATCTGGCGTCGAGCTTCCACGCACACTGGAATCGGGGCACCGACAACCCAGACTTACGTTTTGTTAAGGTTAACGACCCACAATTGACGTATGCCAGACTGGGGCTGGTGCAGGCTGTTTCGGATGTTTTGACCTCCGGCCTGACGCTGATAGGAGCTGATGCGCCTACCGAAATGCGTTAGGTTTGACTAAAAAGCCTGTCACCTTTTGCCCACATTGCGCTGGTAAGGGCCAACCCTGCGCGACGTCCATGGCGTCCGACTGTGTGCGAGTTCGGGAACAATAATGGCAGACAGAACCCAGCTGAAAGTAGCCGCAAGCAATCACATCGCCGACGACGATCCGTTCGCCGAACTGACCCGCATCATGGGTTTCGATCCGCGTCAGCCGGTCAGGCCGCAGTCGCCGGCGGCCGCAAAGGCTGCGTCCGCGAACCAAGCTGCCGATGGGGCCGACTTCGACATCGACCTCGAAAAGGAGCTGATGGGCGACTTCGACATTGCCGAGGAAAGCGAGCCGGTGGCGCAGCAGGCTGCCCAGGCTGTGCCGGCCTACTGGGCTGCCACTCTCAGCGACGACGAGCTCGCCGCTTCCCTCGAACGGGATTTCGTCTTTGACGATGCGGCGGATCACGCCCATTTTGCCACGCCCGCTGTTGCCACGCCCCCTGCGCCGGAGCCGGCCGCGGACACGGCATTCGACGATGATTCCGACAAGGCGGTCGCGCGTTCGTTGGAAGTCTCGCCCGTGCAGGACGACCTTTCCGTCGATCAGGAAATGGCGGCCTCCCTGGATGAGGGCTTCTGGATCGACGACCAGCCTGACACGGACGAGAGCGCCGCCGCGGCCGCCGAGCCTGCGGCTGTCGAGCCTGCTGTCCTTGCGCCTGCGGACGAGACGGCGTTCGACGCTGATTTCGACACTGCGGTCCAGATGTCGCTCGAGGACGAGTTGGCCTTCGATGACCGTGATATCGAGCAGCCCGAAGGCGCCGACGTGCAGCCGATCGAGGCTCACGCCGCTGTCGACCAGCCGATCGCCGCCGAAGATTACGAGAGCCGGTCCGATCAGGCCGCATTTGATCAGGCCCATTTCGATCATGCCCAATCTGATCAGGCCCAATTTGAGCAGGTGACGGCTGATATCGCCATGGATATCGATCAGCCGCAGCACCTGATCCTGGAGCAGGAACTGTCGGTCGATGACGAGCCATCGCCGGCCCTCGAGGCGCCTGTCGAGGCCGAGCATTTCGCCGCCGATCCCGAGCCCGCCTTCGATCCCCAACCCGATCACGGAGCTGTAGCCGATCAGGTCTTCGAAGACGATTTCGAGCTCAGCTTCCGTGACGCGCTTGCCGAGGAGCCGGAAGGCCCGGCTGTCGATCCTGAACCGGTCGCCGGTCACGAGGCTGCGGCTGAAGAGGTCTTCGGAGACGATTTCGAACTCAATTTCGACAACGTGCCGTTCGGGGAACCGGAAGCGCCGGCTGCCGAGCCCGTCGCCGCGGCGGAGCCGTCAATCGCGGAGCCTGCTCCTTCTGTATCGGCACCGGTTCCGCCGGTTGCGGCAGTCGAGCCGGCTAAGCCGGCCGCAGGCGAGCGCAGCCTGGAAGACGAACTCAATGCGCTGCTTGGCGCCATGACGGCGCGGCCGATTCCGGTTGCGCCGGTCCCGGTTGCTCCTGTTCCGGCCGCCGCATCGGAACCGCGGTCGGTCGTTCAGCCGGCTGGCGACACCGACCAGAAGGCTGGCGTGGCCGATGAGCTCGATTGGGACCTCGACGCACGCAACGAGCCCGCCTACGGCACGCAGACCGCTCAGTCCGCCGATGCCGATCTCGATAGGCTGCTCGCCGGCGAACTCGACCGGCAGGGCTTCGAAGGCGCGGCTTCCGAACAGGATGCCGAACCCAGCATAGATTTCGATGACGAGGCTTTCGACGCCGCCTTCGCCAAGGGCATCGAGATGGACGCGCCGGTCGCGCCTGCCGAACCGCCAAAGTCGTGGAGCCGCGTGACCCCGGTCGCAGCGCCGGTGCACGCCTCTTATGCCACGCAGCCTGCGGCTACGGCGCCGCAAACCGCGGCCCCTGCCTACGAACCGGTGAAGGATTATTCCGCATACGCCAAGCCGGCGCCGCAGATGCCGACGCCTGCCTATCGTGCGGAGCCGGCGAAGGACTATGCCGGTTACGCCACGCCGGCCCCGGCGCCGCAGATGCCGACGCCTGCCTATCGTGCGGAGCCGGCGAAGGACTATTCCGCTTACGCCAAGCCAGCCGCGGCGCCGCAGTCTCGCCATCAGGAGGAAATGCCCGATGTCGAGACGGTCGACGTGCCGGAGCGCGTGGTGGCGTTGGCCGACGACCTCGACATTCCGGAGCTCAGCTTCGAGGAGGATCAGCCTGCGGCGCCTGCCTATGACGATCTCGATGCCGAGTTTGCCGGCCTGCTTAGCGAGATGAACGCAACCGAGATCGCTCAGGCGCCTGTGCAGAGCCGGGGCTATGAGGACGACTCCCTCAATGCCGGATTCAAGACCGGCTACGACCGCCGCGAGTTGCGCGCCGAGACGGCCGCTGCACCGGCGACCCTGTCCCATTCCGCAGCTGCAAGCCAACTCGATGCAGACGATTTGCCCGGCAGCCGGCCGGTCTCGCAGGCGGACGACTTCGCCGTCGACGAACTTGACTACGATCCTGAGCTCGACGAGGCGATGACTGTGCCCGGCTTTGCCGAGCGCGAAGCCGCGAAGCCGCGAAGCCGTGGCATGATGCTTGCCGCGCTCGTCGGCGCCGTTGTGGTCGCGGGCGGTCTCGGCGCTCTCGCCTTCTCCTTTGGCGGCAAGGGCGGCAGCGAAGCGCCCGTGATCGTGAAGGCGGACAATTCGCCGATCAAGGTCAAGCCGCAAAATCCGGGTGGCACTGTGGTGCCGAACCAAGACAACAAGGTCTATGACGCCGTGGCCAAGGGTGGGGCGGCCAAGCCCGCCGAACCGGCGCAGCAGAAACTGGTGACCAACACCGAGGAACCTATCGACGTGGCGTCGAAGGAACCCCCGCAGAGCCGGATCGTCGACCTTTCGCCTGACGACACCGACGCCGCGCCTGGCACCAACTCAGCCGGCAATGCGGCCGCGGCAGCGCCGGTTCCGGACACAGCAGCTCCGGCCGCAGCCGCGCCGGCACCGGCCGAAGCCGCGCCGGCTCCGGAGGCCGCAGCGCCGGCACCGGACGCAGCAGCGCCAGCGCCGGCTGACGCCCAGGCCGCCGCCCCCGCAACCCCACAGCAGGCCGCTCCGGCGCCGAAATCGGAAGACCGCATCGCCCAGGTTCTGCAGGAGGCAGACAAGGGGACCAACAACGATGTCGTCGCCGTGGCGCCGCGCAAGGTGAAGACCATGATGGTGAAGCCTGACGGCTCGCTGGTTCCGCGAGACGACCCGGCTCCCGCGCCGCAGGTCGCGGCGACCGAACCGATCGATCCGGCGCCGCAGCACGTCGCTTCCGCCGGGCAGGGCGATGCCCAGCCGACAGGCGCCGTCACGCCGGCAACCGATCAGGCTGCCGACCAGGGCGGTGATGACCAGAGCGATGCCGCAGCGGTGAAGCCCGCCGCCGCGCCGAAGACCGAAGCCAGGGTCCAGTCCGCCAACACGCCGGCGAAGGTGCCGGTGGCGCCGCCGCGTCCGTCCGATCAGCCGGTCGATATCGTGGGCGAGGTCAAGCCCGACCAGGTCGCCTCCATCGATCCGGCGGCGGCAGGCGGCGGCTCGTGGTCGATGCAGATCGCTTCGCAGCCGACGGTTGAAAGCGCCCAGTCCACCTACCAGGACCTGCAGCGCCGTTACGGCAGCGTGCTTGCCGGACGCACAGCCAACATCGTCAAGGCGCAGATCGCCGGCAAGGGCACTTTCTACCGCGTCCGGGTTCCGGCCCAGTCGCGCAACGACGCGATCAATCTGTGCACCAACTACAAGGCGGCCGGCGGCACCTGCTTCGTGTCACGCTGATCATCTAGCACCGTTCAGAGCCGGCGCCGCCGCGAGGCCGCGCCGGCTTTTTCGTTGTGGACGGCTATCGGCATTCATGCGGCAGCGGTCAGGGTCAGTCCCTTTGCTGCTTTCGCAAATCTTAGAGCGGTTCAGCGCCGGCAGAAACGCAGAACCCGCATAACTCCTTGTTTTTACGCAATTCCGGCCGCAAAACCGTTACACACTTTTCCTGGAATTGCTCTAAGCTTCGATTCATGACCGAATCAAAATCCATGATCCTCGGCTGCGCCGGGAAATCCCTCACCGAAGATGAAATCCGCTTCTACGGCGACGAACGTCCTTGGGGCTTCATCCTGTTCGCGCGCAATGTCGGCGAGACCGAGCAGATCCGCGACCTGGTCGCCTCGATGCGCGAGAGCGTCGGACGCCCGGATGCCCCGGTCTTCATCGACCAGGAGGGCGGCAGGGTGCAGCGCCTGCGGCCGCCGCTGGCGCCGAACTATCCTGCAGGCGGAGCGCTCGGCGCGCTTTGGCGCGACGATCGCGAGGCCGGCCGCCGCGCCGCGTGGCTGCTCGCGCGGCTTCACGCCTTCGATCTGCTGCGCCACGGCATCACCGCCGACTGCCTGCCGGTGCTCGACGTCCCCATTGCGGGCGCCAGCGATGTCATCGGCGCGCGCGCCTATGGTATGGAGCCCAATGCCGTGATCGAGCTTGGCCGGGCTTCGGCCGAGGGCCTGATGTCGGGTGGCGTCCTGCCGGTCATGAAGCATATTCCCGGCCACGGCCGCGCCTTTGCCGATACGCATTTTGCGCTGCCGACGGTCGACACGCCCCTCGCCGAGTTGCGGCACCATGATTTCGCCCCGTTCAAGGCGCTCAACCACCTGCCGATGGCGATGACGGCGCATGTCGTCTACAGCGCGATCGACCCGGACAATCCGGCGACGACCTCGGCCAAGGTCGTCAACGAGGTGATCCGTGGCGAGATCGGCTTCGACGGGCTCCTAATGAGCGACGACACCTCGATGAAGGCACTTTCTGGGGATTTCCCGACAAAGGCGGCCGCGATCCTTGCGGCGGGCTGCGATCTCGTCCTTCACTGCAACGGCGTTTTCGAGGAAATGTCGGGGATCGCGTCGCGTACGACGGTGCTCGAAGGCAAGTCCTTGGCGAGAGCGGAGCGGGCGCTGGCCTATATAAAGGACCGCGACGTCGCGGACGAAAGCACCATACGCGCGGAATTCGCCACCTATTTCGACGCGGTGGCCTGAACCGAAGGGAAAGCAAGGCAAGTGGCGGAAACATTGGACAGCAAGGCCGCGAAGGCCGCACCGATGGACCGTCTGTGGGCCGAGAACGACGAGTCACGTCTGACCGGCGATCCGTCGCTCGTGGTCGATGTCGCCGGCTTCGAGGGCCCGCTCGATCTTCTGCTGCATCTGGCGCGCAACCAGAAGGTCGATCTCGCCCGCATCTCGATCCTGGCGCTCGCCGAGCAATATCTGGCCTTCATCGAGAAGGTGAGGGCGCTGAGATTGGAGCTCGCGGCCGACTATCTGGTCATGGCGGCATGGCTTGCCTTCCTCAAGTCGAAGCTGTTGATCCCGAAACAGCCGGGCGAAGAGGGCGAGAGCGGCGAGGAACTGGCAGCGGTGCTGCAATTCCGGCTGAAGCGGCTGGAGGCGATGCGTGATGCCGCTGCGCGGCTGGTCAACCGCAACCGGCTCGGCCGCGACGTCTTCGCGCGCGGCATGCCGGAAATGGTGATCGTCGAGAAGCGCAATGCCTATTCGGCCTCGCTCTACGATCTGCTGACCGCCTATGCGCAGCAGCGCCAGCGGCAGGCGATCAGCAACGTGACGATCGCCAGACGCGCCGTATGGTCGCTGAAGGACGCACGCGACGTGCTGGCACGGCTGGTCGGAACGATTGGCGACTGGACGGCGCTCGACAGCTTCCTGATCCAGTATCTGGCGGCGCCGGAAGAAAGGCGCACGGCAGTCGCCAGTTCGTTCGCCGCGACACTCGAAATGGTGCGCGAGGGCAAGCTGGAAGTGCGGCAGGATCAGGTCTTCGCGCCGATCTATCTGCGCGGCCGCGCACAAGGGGTCAAGGCAGTCGAGGTGGCATCATGAGTGAACGCGCCAACGCTTCGGTCATCCCGTTCAAGGTCGAACCGGAAGCCGAGATGGCCGAGCAGGGTTCTATCGAGAACCCCGCCGAGCGGCTGCAATTGTCGGAAGCAGTCCGCATGGCCGAGGCGATCATCTTCGCCAGTGCCGAGCCGGTCAGTGAAAGGCAACTGGCGGCGCGCCTGCCCGAGGGCGTCAACATCGCGGCGGCAATGGCCGATCTGCAGGAAATCTACGCCAAGCGCGGGGTCAACCTGGTGCGGGTCGGCGACGCCTGGGCGTTCCGCACCGCCGGCGACCTGGCTTTCCTGATGAGCCGGGACTCGGTCCAGCAGAGAAAGCTTTCGCGCGCGGCGCTCGAAGTGCTGGCGATCATCGCCTATCATCAGCCGGTCACCCGCGCCGAGATCGAGGATATCAGGGGGGTCGAGACCTCGAAGGGCACGCTGGACACGCTGCTGGAGACGGAGTGGGTCAGGATGCGCGGCCGGCGCCGCACGCCCGGCCGTCCCGTGACCTACGGCACGACCGACGCTTTCCTCGATCACTTCGCGCTGGAGGAGATCCGCGACCTGCCCGGCATGGAAGAGCTGAAGGGCGCCGGATTGCTCTCGACGCGCATGCCGTCCAATTTCTCGATGCCTGTGCCGCCGGCCGATCCGGACGCGCTGGCCGAGGACGAGGATGCGCTGACGGATATCGACCTCGAGGAGCTCGGATTGCTCACGCCGCGCGTCACCGAAGAGTGAGTGCGAAACCGATACGAATGGTCTATTAGCGGGGGCTGCGCGGATTCGTAGCAAGGCGCTCACGCCGAAAGTGCGTGACATCCGCTAGCCATTTTACCAACTTCATTGCGGTTGTGTTTGAATCCCCGAGCGAAAACGCATAGATCATCGCCGAGGGAAAACATTCGAGAGAGATTGTTATGGGTTCACTATCGATATGGCACTGGCTGATCGTTCTGGTCATCGTGCTGCTCCTGTTCGGCCGCGGCAAGCTGCCGGAGCTGATGGGCGACATGGCCAAGGGCATCAAGAGCTTCAAGAAGGGCATGGCTGAGGACGATACCGACGACAAGCGGACCGTCGAGCACCGCGCCGACGAGACCGTATCGCCGGGCAAGGAAAAGGTCAGCAAGAGCTGAGTCCGGTTGTTGCTTTGAGCATGTCGTTGTCCCAGAACCCTTTCGTGTTTTTGGGCGACAGGCTCTCGTTGGAATAGATTGCCATGTTCGAAGTCGGCTGGAGCGAGCTGCTGGTGATCGCGGTCGTCATGATCGTGGTCGTCGGGCCGAAGGATTTGCCCAACATGCTGCGCACGTTTGGCCGCACCGCGGCCAAATTGCGCGCCATGGCGGGCGACTTCCAGAAGCAGTTCAACGACGCCCTGAAGGAAGCCGAGCTTGACGATGTCAAGGACTCGGTCGACAGCCTTCGTGGGCTCAGCCCGATGAACGAAATCCGCAAGCAGCTCAATCCGTTCGAGCAGGCGGCGGCCGACGTGCGGGCCGGCGTCGATACGATGATGAAGCCCAAGCCGGCTTCCGATCAGGCGCCCTCGGATGCAACGACCCCGCAGCCTGCCGAGCCGCTGAAGAACGGCGCGACGGAAATCCCGGGCATCAACGGAACCGACGTCGCCCCGGCTGTGCCGATGTCCCCGCCAGCTGCGCCGATCTCCCCGGCCTTGACTGAGGCCTCCGTGACCACGCCCATTGCGGAGACCGCCGGGTCCGCCCAGCCGGCGAAAAAAGTGGCCGCGTCGAAGACGAAAGCCGCCGGTGCAGCGGCGAAAGCCGCATCGGCCAAGGCTCCGGCGCCTAAAGCCCCGGCAAAATCTGCGCCGGCGCCCGCAAAGGCCGCAGCGCCTGCTAAGAAGGCGGCACCCAAGGTTCAGGCCAACCCCGCGGCGAAGAAGCCGGCCGTGAAAAAGGCCGCCGATGCCAAGAAGACGGCAGGAGCCGCCAAGTGAGCGTCTCGGACAAGGAGAGGGAAGAGATCGAGAAATCCTCGGCGCCGCTGATCGAGCACCTTGTCGAGCTGCGCCGGCGGCTGATCTGGTCGCTGGGCGGCTTCTTCATCGCCTTCCTCGCCTGCTTCTTCTTCGCCAAGCGCCTGTTCAACCTTCTGGTCGTCCCGTTCAAATGGGCGACGCAATGGGCTGGGCTCGACCCGCACAAGGTCGAGCTGATCTACACGGCGCCGCAGGAGTTCTTCTTCACCCAGGTGAAGCTCGCCATGTTCGGCGGCATGGTCATCGCTTTCCCGCTGATCGCCACGCAGATCTATAAATTCATCGCGCCGGGTCTCTACAAGAACGAACGCAGCGCCTTCCTGCCGTTCCTGATTGCGTCGCCCATCCTGTTCCTGATGGGCGCCTCGCTGGTCTATTTCTTCTTCACCCCGATGGTGATGTGGTTCTTCCTCGCCATGCAGCAGGTCGGCACCAACGACCAGGTGCAGATCTCCTTGCTGCCGAAGGTGTCGGAATATCTCAGCCTGATCATGACGCTGATCTTCTCCTTCGGCCTCGTGTTCCAGCTGCCGGTGGTGACCAGCCTGCTGACGCGCGTCGGCCTTCTGTCGTCGCAGGCGCTGGCCGAGAAGCGCAAATGGGCGATCGTCATTGCCTTCGTCGTCGCCGCGGTGTTGACCCCGCCAGATCCGATGAGCCAGATCGGCCTCGCTCTTCCGACCATCGTGCTCTACGAGGTCGCGATCTTCACTTCGCGCCTGATCGAGCGCAGCCGGGAGCGCGACCGTCTGGCGCGCGACAGGCAGGAAGAGGCAGACAGCGCTGTCGCCGGAAAGACGCCGGACGCGCCGTCAACCTAGCGCTAAAACCTGGTCCCGGGCCTGAAAAACACGGCTGCCGGCTGCTGCTGTCTTGCATCGATCAGGGATGCGGTTTACGCCCTCGAACCTTACTCGAGGACGGAAAGCCATGCTTGACATCAAATGGATTCGCGACAACCCGAAGGCCCTTATCGAAGCGCTGGTGAAGCGCTCGTGGTCGGCTGAGGACGCCCAGTCCGCCGTCGAGGATCTGATCGCCAGGGACGAGGAGCGCCGCACCCATCTCAGCGAATTGCAGGTCAAGCAGGAGCGCCGCAATGCCGCTTCGAAGGAAATCGGCAATGCCATGCGCTCGGGCGAGGCCGTGCTTGCTGAAAAGCTCAAGGCCGAGGTCGGCGAGATCAAGGCGTTCATCCAGAACGGCGAGGCGCGCGAGCGCGAGCTCGACCAGGCGCTGAACGACGCGCTTGCGGTCCTGCCCAACGTGCCGCTCGACGACGTGCCGGTCGGCAAGGACGAGCACGACAATGTCGTCAAGCGCGTCGTCGGCGATGTGCCGACCCGCCCGAACTGGGTGAAGGAGCATTTCGAGATCGGCGAAGCGCTCGGCATGATGGATTTCGAGCGTGCGGCGAAGCTGTCCGGCTCGCGCTTCACGGTGCTGAAGAGCCAACTGGCGCGCATGGAGCGCGCGCTCGGCCAGTTCATGATCGACCTGCACACGACAGAGCACGGCTATGAGGAGATCCAGCCGCCGCTGATGGTGCGCGACGAGGTTCTCTTCGGCACCAACCAGCTGCCGAAATTCGAACTGGACCTGTTCTTCACGCCGCATGGCGACGGACGGCTGGGCCTGATCCCTACGGCGGAAGTGCCGCTGACCAATCTGGTGCGCGAGGAGATCACGCCGCATGAGAAGCTCCCGCTGCGCTACACGGCGCTGACGCCGTGCTTCCGCTCGGAAGCGGGCTCGGCCGGCCGCGACACGCGCGGCATGCTGCGCCAGCACCAGTTCTACAAGGTCGAGCTGGTGTCGATCACCGACCAGGAAAGCTCGCTCGCCGAGCATGAGCGCATGACGCAATGCGCCGAGGAGGTGCTGAAGCGGCTCGGCCTGCCGTTCCGCACGGTGACGCTCTGCACCGGCGACATGGGCTTTGGCGCACGCAAGACCTACGACATCGAGGTCTGGCTGCCGGGCCAGAACGCCTATCGCGAAATCTCGTCCTGCTCGGTCTGCGGCGACTTCCAGGCGAGGCGCATGGATGCCCGCTACAAGGACAAGGACGGCAAGGGCAACCGGTTCGTGCACACGTTGAACGGCTCCGGCACCGCGGTCGGCCGCGCTCTCATCGCCGTCATCGAAAACTACCAGAATGAGGACGGCGGCGTAACCATTCCTGAAGTGCTGCGGCCTTACATGGGTGGTCTTGCCAAGATCGAATCGAAATGAGTTCATGCGCATCCTGCTGACCAATGATGACGGCATCCACGCCGAAGGCCTTGCGTCGCTCGAGCGCATCGCCCGAACGCTCTCGGATGATGTCTGGGTGGTGGCGCCCGAGCAGGACCAGTCCGGCTACGCGCATTCGCTTTCGATTTCGGAACCGCTCAGGCTGAGGAAGGTCGGCGAGAAGCATTTCGCCGTGCGCGGCACGCCGACCGACTGCGTCATCATGGGCACGAAAAAGATCCTCCCCGGGCCGCCTGACCTCATCCTTTCGGGAGTCAATTCCGGCGCCAACATCGCCGACGACGTTACTTATTCGGGCACGGTTGCCGGCGCCATGGAGGGGGCGCTGCTCGGTATCCGTTCGATCGCGGTCAGCCAAGCCTATTCCTATCTGGGCGAGGACCGCGTCGTCCCTTACGAGACGACCGAAGCGCTGGCGCCGGCGCTGCTCGAAAAGCTGATCGCAACGCCGCTGCCGGAAGGCGTGCTGCTCAACGTCAATTTCCCGAACTGCGCACCCGACGAAATCGAGGGCACGGTCGTCACCGCGCAGGGCAAGCTCGTGCACAGCCTTTGGGTCGACGAGCGCCGCGACGGTCGCGGTCTGCCTTATTACTGGCTGCGCTTCGGTCGGGAGCCGGTCGAAGGCAAAAAGGGCACCGATCTTTACGCGCTGCGCAACCGGCTGGTGTCGGTGACGCCGCTGCAGCTCGACCTCACCGCCCATGAACTCCGCGACCAGCTGACCAAGGCGCTGTCATGACCATGGCTATCGACGACCGTGAAGGTTTCGCCGCTTTCCTGCTGCGGCTGCGCGGCAGGGGCACGGCGCCGAAGGCACTGGTCGCTGCTTTCGAGGCGACTCCGCGGCGCGGCTTCCTATCCGCGCAGTTCCATTCGATCGCCTGGTCGGAAGGCATGCTGCCGATCGAATGCGGCGAGGCGATCGAGGGCGCGGACCTGCAGGCGGCGGTGGTTGCGGCTTTGGCCATCGAGCCGGGCAACCGCGTGCTCGAGATCGGCACCGGGTCCGGCTATACGGCAGCCGTGATGTCCAGGCTTGCCGCGCGCGTCGTCAGCGTCGACCGCTACAAGACCTTGACCGAGCAGGCAAAGCAGCGATTCGAGGCGCTCGGCATCAGCAATGTCATCGTACGCCAGGCCGACGGCTCCAACGGCCTGCCCAACGAAGGGCCGTTCGACCGCATCATCGCCTGGGCGGCCTTCGAAAGCCTGCCGCGCTTCCTGCTCGATCAATTGTCGAGCGGTGGCGTCGTCATCGCGCCGATCGGCCCGGAGGAGGGCGAGCAGGTGCTGGCCAAGCTCACCAAGGTCGGCAGCCGTTTCGAGCGCGAGGACATCGGCATGGTGAGGCTGCAGCCGGTCCTGCGCAGCGTTGCCGCGGTGATCTAGAGCGGGATGAAGTCATCTCCGGTCGTATCCTGCATTGGCGAAGTAGTTTGAGCACTCGGCGGGTGTCGTCCGG
>NZ_NSFZ01000011.1:0-175414 GCF_002294915.1 Mesorhizobium sp. WSM3879
GCGACCGGGCGCGTGAAGATCGCCGACGGCAAGACCAGCGTCGAGATCGCGTCCGGCGAAGCGACCCTGCGCGGCATCAAGGCGGCGATCGCCGAGCCGTCGCGCCTTGCAATCGCGAACGGCGTCGCCAGCGTCGAGAAGCTTGCGCTCAATCTCGGCGGCGGCTCGGCGACCATTTCCGGCAGCGCCGGCCAGCTCCTCGACCTGACGGCCAATTTCGCCAGCCTGCCTGCGGCGCTCGCCAATGATTTCGTGCCGGGCCTGGATGCTGCCGGAACGCTGGAAGGCACGGCACACGTCACGGGGCCGTCGGCCAATCCCGATATCGAGTTCGACGCCAAGCTTGCCGGCGCCGAGACCAGCCAGACCCGCCAGGCGGGACTTGGGCCGCTCAATCTGGATGCCGCCGGCAGCTATGGTCTGGCGAGCGGCCTGGCCCTGGACCATGCAACGCTTGCGGGCGACAAGATTTCCGGCAACGCCGCCGGCACCTTAAATCCGAACGGCGTCAGCGATTTTTCGCTCGATCTGACGTCATCCGGACCCAGCCTGCCGTTGACGATCGGCAGCGCCGAAAGCCCGGTCAAGATCGAGGTCCAGTCCTTGTCGGCAAAAATAGCCGGCCAAAGCACGCAAGCCCGCCTCGAGGCTTCCGCGATCCTGCCTTCGGTTGCTGCCAGCCAGGTGAATGTGGACGGCCTTGCCGTTGCGCTGCATTCGGATGCGTTCGATCTCAAGGGGCGGGCAGGCCCGGTCTCCGGGACGGTGTCGATCGACAGGATCGGCCTGGACAATCCGATGATCGCGCCGTTGGTTGCCGGCAAGGTCACGGCCGAGGTCAACGGCCGTTTGACGAGCGACGCCGTTGCCGTCAACAGCGGCTCGCTCAAGAGCGATGCGCTCAACAGCCAGGTCGCCGGCCGCATGTCGCTGCGCGACGGCGCCGTCGACCTCAATGTGAACGCCAATGTCGCTTCTTCCGCCTTGCCGGCGGCGGTGCGGGGCATGTTGGGCGAGAGCGCGAAATTGAGCGCCGCGCTGAAACGCGACGCCAACGGCAACGTCAATGTCTCCGGCTTGAAGCTCAACTCGGGCGCACTGAGCGCCGACGGGCAGGCGAGCCTTGCCGACAACAAGCTTGCCGCCGACATCAGGGGGGCGTTGAGCGACGTTTCGCTGCTGTCGAAAGACGCCAAGGGCGCCATCGCTTTTGGCCTGAATGCGCAAGGTCCGATCATGGCGCCCGACCTTGCGCTGACGGTGAACAGCGACAGGCTGTCCGTGGCAGCGCGCGAGATCACCGGATTGAAACTCACCGCGACAGGCAAGGCGGATGCCGCCAATCCGGCGGCCGATGTGCAACTGACCGGCAATGTCGCCGGACAGCCGCTGCAGGGCAATGCGGTGCTTGCCACCGCCAATGGCAAGAGCGCGATCAACGGGCTTCTGCTGTCGCTGGGACCGAACAAGATCTCCGGCGACCTTGCGCTTGACGAAGCGTTCGTGCCGGTGGGCACGCTGACGCTCACCGTTCCCGATGTCGGTCCGCTGGCGGCGCTTGGCGGCCAGACGGCGACCGGCGATATCAACGGCACGATCGCTTTCGCCAAGGATGGCGCGGCTCCGAACCTCACCATCAATGTGGCCAGCACATCGATCGCGCGCGGCGAACTGGCGGCGAAGGCGATCACCGTCAACGCGCTGATCGCCAATTATCTCAAGGGACCGGCAATATCGGGCACGATCAAGGCCGACAGCGTCACTTCCGGCAAGACGGTGGTCAGCGGTATCGGCATCGACCTGAAGCGCGACGGCGACTGGACCAATTTTTCCGGCGGGGCGACGGCATCCGGCATTCCGGCCACCGCGACCGGGCGCGTGAAGATCGCCGACGGCAAGACCAGCGTCGAGATCGCGTCCGGCGAAGCGACCCTGCGCGGCATCAAGGCGGCGATCGCCGAGCCGTCGCCCCTTGCAATCGCCAACGGCGTCGCCAGCGTCGAGAAGCTTGCGCTCAATCTCGGCGGCGGCTCGGCGACCATTTCCGGCAGCGCCGGCCAGATCCTCGACCTGACGGCCAATTTCGCCAGCCTGCCTGCGGCGCTCGCCAATGATTTCGTGCCGGGCCTGGATGCTGCCGGAACGCTGGAAGGCACGGCACACCTCACGGGGCCGTCGGCCAATCCCGATATCGAGTTCGACGCCAAGCTTGCCGGCGCCGAGACCAGCCAGACCCGCCAGGCCGGACTTGGGCCGCTCAATCTGGATGCCGCCGGCAGCTACGGTCTGGCGAGCGGCCTGGCCCTGGACCATGCAGCGCTTGCGGGCGACAAGATTTCCGGCAACGCCGCCGGCACCTTAAATCCGAACGGCGTCAGCGATTTTTCGCTCGATCTGACGTCATCCGGGCCCAGCCTGCCGCTGACGATCGGCAGCGCCGAAAGCCCGGTCAAGATCGAGGTCCAGTCCTTGTCGGCAAAAATAGCCGGCCAAAGCACGCAAGCCCGCCTCGAGGCTTCCGCGATCCTGCCTTCGGTTGCTGCCAGCCAGGTGAATGTGGACGGCCTTGCCGTTGCGCTGCATTCGGATGCGTTCGATCTCAAGGGGCGGGCAGGCCCGGTCTCCGGGACGGTGTCGATTGACAGGATCGGCCTGGACAATCCGATGATCGCGCCGTTGGTTGCCGGCAAGGTCACGGCCGAGGTCAACGGCCGTTTGACGAGCGACGCCGTTGCCGTCAACAGCGGCTCGCTCAAGAGCGATGCGCTCAACAGCCAGGTCGCCGGCCGCATGTCGCTGCGCGACGGCGCCGTCGACCTCAATGTGAACGCCAATGTCGCTTCTTCCGCCTTGCCGGCGGCGGTGCGGGGCATGTTGGGCGAGAGCGCGAAATTGAGCGCCGCGCTGAAACGCGACGCCAACGGCAACGTCAATGTCTCCGGCTTGAAGCTCAACTCGGGCGCACTGAGCGCCGACGGGCAGGCGAGCCTTGCCGACAACAAGCTTGCCGCCGACATCAGGGGGGCGTTGAGCGACGTTTCGCTGCTGTCGAAAGACGCCAAGGGCGCCATCGCTTTTGGCCTGAATGCGCAAGGTCCGATCATGGCGCCCGACCTTGCGCTGACGGTGAACAGCGACAGGCTGTCCGTGGCAGCGCGCGAGATCACCGGATTGAAACTCACCGCGACAGGCAAGGCGGATGCCGCCAATCCGGCGGCCGATGTGCAACTGACCGGCAATGTCGCCGGACAGCCGCTGCAGGCCAATGCGGTGCTTGCCACCGCCAATGGCAAGAGCGCGATCAACGGGCTTCTGCTGTCGCTGGGACCGAACAAGATCTCGGGCGACCTCGCGCTTGACCAAGCGTTCGTGCCGGTGGGCACCGTGTCGCTCGATCTTCCTGACATAGGGCCGCTGGCGGCGCTTGCGCTAGAAAAGGCGGAAGGCGACGTCCGCGGCGCGATCGCCTTCTCGAAGGCCGGCAACGCACCGAACGTCGCCGTCAAGGCAACGACGGCGGCGATCAGGCGCGGCGACCTCTCGGCCAAAAAAGTCGCCGTCGACGCCCAGATCGCCAATTACCTCGCAGCACCTGTCATCTCCGGCAAGATCCGCGCCGACAGCGTGACCTCCGGCGGCACTGCCGTTACCGGCATCGATGTCGACCTGAAGCGCGATGGCGACTGGACCGCCTTTTCCGGCGGCGCCACCGTGAAGAACATTCCGGCGAAAGCGGCCGGCCGGGTGAAAGTGGCGAACGGCACGACGACCGTCGAGCTCGCGTCGGGCCAAGCGACGGTGCAAGGCATCAAGGCGGCGATCGCGCAGGCCTCGACCGTGACCATCGCCAACGGCGCGACGACGCTCGACCGGCTGGTGCTCAATCTCGGCGGCGGCACGGCGACGGTGACGGGCAAGGTCACGCAGACGCTCGACATCAACGCCAATCTGGCCCGGGTGCCGGTCTCGCTCGCAAACAGTTTCTCGCCTGGCCTCGATGCGGCAGGCTCGATCTCGGGCACGGTCAAGGTCTCCGGCGCGCCGGCCACTCCGACGGTCGCCTTCAATGTCGATGCTTCGGGCGTGCAGACTTCGCAGACGCGGGGCGCAGGCCTCGGCGGCATGAACGTATCCTCGTCGGGAACCTTTGCCGGCAGCAAGCTTGCCTTCGACGCCAACATCAGCGACGGCGCCGGCCTTGGTCTCAAGGGCGGCGGCACGGTGACGACGGCAGGCGGGCCGACCCTGACGCTCGATTTCAAAGGCAAGGTGCCGTTTTCCTTCCTTGCCTCGAAACTCGCCGTGCAAGGCCTGGCGCTCAACGGAACCGCCAATGTCGACGTGCAGGTGCGCGGTCCTGTATCCGCGCCGGTGATCAGCGGCAAAGTCACGACGTCGGGCGCCCGTCTCATCGACGCGCGCTCCGGGCTGGCGGTCAACGACATCGGGGCCGACGTGTCGATCGGCGGCGGCGTCGCCAGGATCAATCGCCTGACGGGCACGTTGTCGACGCGCGGCAACCTTTCGGCGAGCGGCACCGTCGGCATCACGCCGGCGCAAGGTTTTCCGGCCGACCTGTCGATAAAACTCACCGACGCTCGCTACACCGACGGCAGGGTGGTGACCGCCAATCTCGGCGGCGACCTGACCATCAAAGGCCCGCTCGTGTCGGCGCCGGTGATCGCCGGCACCATCAATCTGGCGAGGACGGTCATCACCGTGCCGGACAAACTGCCCGGTTCGCTCTCGGAGTTGGATGTGAAGCATAAGAACCCGCCGCGCGCGGTGCGCGCGCAGGACAGGGCGCTGAACCCGCCGACATCCAGCAGCGGCGGCAGCAGCGGCAGTGGCCTTGTCCTCGACGTGACGGTCAACGCACCGAATCAGATCTTCATCCAGGGCAGGGGCGTCGACGCCGAGCTAGGCGGCTCGCTGAAGCTGACCGGCCCGGCATCCTCGCCGCAGGCCGTCGGAACCTTCACCTTGCAGCGCGGCCGGCTGACGATCCTTGCCAAGCGGCTGACCTTCACCGAGGGCACGGTCGGGTTCCAGGGTTCGCTTGTGCCTTACCTCAACCTGACCGCGACCACGACGACCAGCAGCGCCACCGTCACCATCGTCGTTTCGGGCGAGGCGACCAACCCGAAGTTCAACTTCTCCTCCGCACCGGCGCTGCCAGAGGACGAGGTTCTGGCGCAACTGATCTTCGGCCGCTCGATGTCCAATCTCTCGCCGCTGCAGATCGCCCAGCTTGCCGACGCGGCCGCGCAATTGGCCGGCGCCGGCGGCACGACCTCGCTGCTGGACAATCTACGCAGCGCGATCGGCATCGACGATCTCGACGTGACGACCGACGAGAAGGGCGGCACCGCGGTTTCGGCCGGCAAGTACCTCAACGACCGTACCTATGTGACAATCCAGAAGGGCGACAAACCGGGCTCCGGCAAGGCGACGATCGATCTCAATGTCGGGAGGGGCGTGAAGCTGCGCGGCGAGGCCAACGACGCGGGCGAAGCCAAGGGCGGCGTCTTTTACGAACGCGAATATTGACGGTGTTGCCCGCCCCGGCAGGCTGAAGCGGACTTTTGGCGCGCGCGCGAGGCCCTGTCCGCCGACAATGTCTTGATTTGATTGCCCTGTTAATTTTCGGAAATGTGCTGTGGACTAACAAATTTGCGTCAAGGCTGTCGCTATCACGCCAACCGGCCCCATTCCAAAGTTGCACATTCCCAACCATGTTCCAATTCCAAACCGGCTTTTGACATCACGGTCTGGATGCGGAATGTTAAAAGGCAGAAAGCCAAACAATGGGAGTCAGTCATGGCAATCTACAAAAGTAACGGTGACCGCGTTCCGGACCACATCCTGGCGATGGCCGAAGCGGCCAAGTCGGGCACGGTGGACCGCCGTGAATTCCTGGCTTTGGCCAGCGTTTTCGGTGCATCGACGGCAATGGCTTACGGCATGCTCGGTCTCGCCGCGCCGACGCCGGCCAAGGCCGAGGACGTGCAGGGCAAGAAGGGCGGCGTGCTGAAGGTCGCCATGTCGATCAAGGATCCCAAGGATCCACGCACCGCCGACTGGTCGGAAATTGCGAACGCCGAGCGCCAGGCGCTCGAGCCGCTGGTGAAGTACACGAAGGAGTACACCTTCGCGCCTTACCTGCTGGCAAGCTGGGACATCAACGACGACGCCACCGAATACACGCTGCATGTGCGGCCAGGCGTCGAATGGAATAACGGCGACAAGTTCACCGCCGACGACGTGATCTACAATTTCACCCGCTGGGCCGACAAGGCAGCGGAAGGCAACTCGATGCCTGGCCGCCTCGGCAGCCTGGTCGACGACGGCACCAAGAAGCTGCGCGAAGGCTCCGTGGTCAAGGTCGACGACATGACGGTCAAGCTCAAGCTGAGCAAGCCCGACATCGCGATCATCCCGAACATGTGCGATTACCCGGCACTGATCGTGCACAAGACCTTCGATGAGAAGGGCGCCAACTTCAAGAATTGCCCGATCGGCACCGGCCCGTTCGAGCTTGTCTCCTACGATGTCGGCCAGAAGGTGGTCTACAAGCGCCGCGAGACCGGCAAGTGGTGGCAGGGCGAAGCTTTCCTCGACGGTGTCGAGTTCATCGATTACGGCACCGATCCGGCGGCGACGGTTTCGGCTTTCGAATCCGGCGAAGTCCAGACCAACCACGAAACGACCGCCGACTACATCAAGATCATCGCTGATGTCGGCGCGCCGGTTTCGGAGGTCGTCACGGCCGCCACCGTGGTGTCGCGCTTCAACATCACCCACAAGCCGTATGACAACCAGAAGGTTCGTCAGGCGATGTTGCTTGCGGTCGACAACGCCACGGTGCTGCAGCTCGGCTACGGCAATGCCGGCACCCCGGCTGAAAACCACCATGTCGCGCCGATCCATCCGGAATATGTCAAGCTGCCCGAGGTCAAGCGCGACATCGCCAAGGCCAAGCAGATGCTGACGGAAGCCGGCGTGATCGATTTCGAGCACGAACTGATCAGCAACGACGAAGACTATCACAAGAACACCACAGACGCGATCGCGGCCCAGCTGCGCGAAGCGGGCATCAAGGTGAAGCGCACCGTGCTGCCGAGCTCGACCTTCTGGAACGACTGGACGAAGTATCCGTTCTCGCAAACCAACTGGAACATGCGCCCGCTGGGCATCCAGGTCATCTCCATCGCCTATCGCTCCGGCGAAGCGTGGAACGAGACGGCCTACGCCAATCCCGACTTCGACAAGAAGGTCAACGAGGCGCTCGGCATCGCCGATGCGGAGAAGCGCAAGGTTGTGATGAAGGACATCGAGCAGACCCTGCAGGATTCCGGCATCATCATCCAGCCTTACTGGCGCAAGCTCTACATCAACATCAAGCCCGAGGTGAAGAACCACTCGATGCACCCGACCTATGAGCACGACTTCGGCAAGGTCTGGCTCGAACAGGCGTGATCCTTTTGCGACAAATATGAGGGGCGTCAGCCCCTCTTATTTGCAGCTTCGTCGCCGTTGCGTATTGTGCAACGGTGGCGGAGCCTCACAAGGTATCCGACACAGGGTTGAACCTATCTGACCCCAACCCGGCCGGCAGGGGAGCGCGCATGTTCTCATTCATTGCCAGACGCATCGGCACGATTCTGCTCACGATGCTATGCCTGACGCTGGTCGTCTTCTTTCTCGTCAATCTCGAGCCCAACTTGAAGAAGCTGGCGATCAGCCAGACCGAGATGCACACGTCGGCCGAACAGCTCGAAAGCTGGCTGGTCAATCACGGCTACCGGCAGAACTTCTTTGCGCGCTACGGCCAATGGCTCGGCGTCC
Source organism: Mesorhizobium sp. WSM3879 (assembly GCF_002294915.1). Lineage (NCBI taxonomy): Bacteria > Pseudomonadati > Pseudomonadota > Alphaproteobacteria > Hyphomicrobiales > Phyllobacteriaceae > Mesorhizobium > Mesorhizobium sp. WSM3879. The sequence continues at coordinate 7,849 of NZ_NSFZ01000011.1, forward strand.
TGCCCAAGCAGCCGATCACCGATCCTGCCACCGGCAAGGTGACGCAGCGCTTCTCCTTCTGCAACGACCCGGTCGAGCCGAAATTCTCCGGCGTGCTGCAGGGCGATTTCGGCTGTTCGACCAAGTTCAAGACGACGGTCGCGGCCAAGCTGTTTCCGGCACTCGGCGCCACCGGCATATTGATGTTCTGGGTGCTGGCGGTGATGGTGCCGATCTCGCTGCTCATCGGCATCCTTGCCGGCATGCGCGAAGGCTCGCGAACGGACCGGACCCTGTCGGTGGCCTCGATCGCCTCGACGGCGACGCCCGAATATGTGTCGGGCGTCATCTTCACCGTCATCTTCGCCTCGTGGTTGGGCTGGCTGAACGGCTCGGCGGCATCCGCCAGCCAGGGCATCACCTTCTACAATTTCACCCTGCCGGTGATCACTCTGGCGATCTACGGCACCGGCTATATCGCGCGCATGACACGGGCCTCGATGGTCGAGGTGATGACGCAGCAGTTTATCCGCACGGCCCGCCTCAAGGGCCTCTCCTTCGGCAGTGTGGTGATCAAGCACGCGCTACGCAACGCGCTGATCGCGCCTTTCACCGTCATCATGCTGCAGTTCCCGTGGCTGCTCACCGGCGTCGTCATCGTCGAGGTGATGTTCCGCTACCAGGGTTTCGGCTACACGCTGGTCGAGGCCGCCGGCAACAACGACATCGACCTTCTGCTCGGCTGCTCGCTGGTCTCGGTATTCATCGTGCTGATCACCCAACTCATCTCGGATGTCGGCTACGCGTTTCTCAATCCGCGCATCAGAGTTCAATAGGGGGCAGGGCGGATGCAGATCGAATATATCGGTGCCTTCGATGTCGTGCTCGGCGTGCTTTGGCGCTTCTGGCCGGTATGGGTCGCGCTTGTCCTGGTGATGGGCGTTAGCTTTACCTACAAGAAGAAGCTCGGGCTCTACGGCCAGCTCTTTGACAGCGGCGTCGGCATTGCCGGCGTCGGCATCTGCCTGTTCTGGCTGTTCACGGCGATCTTCGCCTCGACCATCTCGCCTTTCGATCCGCTGGCCCAGGTGTCGATCATGAAGGATACGCTGCCCGGCGCGATCGAGCCGACATCGAAGCTCGTCTACTATTTCGGCGGCGACAAGCTCGCCCGTGACGTGTTCTCGCGCATGGTCTATGGCAGCCAGATCGTGCTGATCATCGCGCCGGCGGCGACCGGTTTTGCGCTGATGGTCGGCATCACGCTCGGCCTGCCGGCCGGTTACTACGGCGGCAAGATCGACACGGTGCTGTCCTTCCTCGCCAATCTGGTGCTGGCCTTCCCGGTGATCCTTTTGTTCTACCTGCTGGTGACGCCAGGCATCATGGATACGCCTATCCCGTACGCCCTGGCCGGGCTGTTCTTCCTGTTCCCGATCATCTTCTTCTGCGTGCTGTTCTGGACCCGCTACAAGAACCGGCCGGACCGGCTCTATATCCTGCTCGGCCTGACGCTCGTCATCGGGGGCTGGATCTATACGGGCCTCGTCTTCGACAAGGATCCGCTGAGGATCGTCCACATCGATCCCAACCAGCTCAACATCTTCGTGGCGGTGGTGTTCGCTTCCAGCCCCGGCGTGTTCCGCATCGTGCGCGGGCTGACCATGGATATCAAGACGCGCGACTACGTGGCGGCGGCGCAGACGCGCGGTGAATCGCCCTGGTACATCATGCTGTGGGAAATCCTGCCCAATGCACGCGGACCGCTGATCGTCGATGCCTGCCTGCGCATCGGCTATACGACGATCCTGCTCGGCACGCTGGGTTATTTCGGCCTGGGGCTGGCGCCGGAGAGTCCCGATTGGGGCACCGCGATCAAGGATGCCAGCCGGCTCTTGCGCTCCTTCATCCACCCGGCGCTGCCGCCGACGATCGCGCTGATGTCGTTCGTGCTGGGCCTGAACCTTTTGGCGGATTCGCTGCGCGAACAGTCGATGAAGGATTGATGGCGGGGCTTCGGGCCCCATCTTCCAGGAAGCAAGGATTGGAGCGACCCATGAACGAGGCAGTTCGAGATCCAGCCAAGACGACCAATGGGCCGATCATCGAGATCGAGAACCTCTCGATCTCCTTCTTCACCCGCAAGGGCGAGATCCCGGCGGTGATGGACTTTTCCTGCACGGTCATGCCCGGCGAGGCGATGGGCATCGTCGGCGAATCCGGCTGCGGCAAGTCGACCGTGTCGCTCGGCATCATGCGCGACCTCTCAAACATCGGAAAGATCGTCGGCGGCCGCATCAAGTTCCAGGGCAGGGACATGGGCGAGATGTCCGACGAGGAGCTTCGGGCCATCCGTGGCAACAAGATCGCCATGATCTATCAGGAGCCGATGGCGAGCCTCAATCCGGCGATGAAGGTCGGCCAGCAATTGATGGAAGTGCCGCTGATCCACGACAAGGTCTCGAAGGAAGAGGCCCATAACCGTGCACTGGAGATGGTGCGCGCGGTCAAGCTGCCCGATCCGGAGCGCATGATGCGCTCCTATCCCCACCAGCTTTCGGGCGGCCAGCAGCAGCGCATCGTCATCGCCATGGCGCTGCTGTCGAAACCGGCGCTGCTGCTCCTCGACGAGCCGACGACGGCGCTCGACGTCACCGTCGAGGCCGGCATCGTCGAACTGGTCAAGGGGCTGGGCCAGAAGTTCGGCACCTCGATGATCTTCGTGTCGCACAATCTGGGCCTCATTCTCGAGACCTGCGACAAGATCACGGTGATGTATTCCGGCGAGGCGGTCGAGACCGGCAAGATCGAGGACGTGTTCGACCGGATGCGCCACCCCTATACGCAAGGACTGTTCCGCTCGATTCCGTTGCCTGGCGCCGACAAGAATTCGCGGCCGCTGATCTCCATTCCCGGCCAATTGCCGCTGCCGCATGAGCGGCCGAAGGGATGCAATTTTGGACCCCGCTGTCACCATTTCGTCGAGGGCGTCTGCAACGCCGCCGAAATTCCGATGGTTGCCGTTGAGGGGCATGAGGGCCATTTCTCGCGCTGCGTGCGTTTCAACGAGATCGACTGGGAAGCGCTGCCGCCCGGCGCCAAGAAGGTCAACGAAAAGGTCGAGCCCGGCGCGCCGGTGCTCAAGATCGACAATCTCAAGAAGTACTACAAGGTCGGCGGCAGCGAGGTGTTCGGCTCGAGCGAAGGCCGCGTCGTCAAGGCCAACGAGACGATTTCGTTCACCGCGCGCGAGTCCGAAACGGTCGCGATCGTCGGCGAGTCCGGCTGCGGGAAATCGACGCTCGCCAAGGTGCTTCTGGGGCTTGAGACCGCAAGCTCGGGCACCGTGACGCTGGGCAACAAGGAGATCCAGTCGACCGGCATCGAGAGCCGCAATGTCGAAACGGTATCGTCGATCCAGATGGTTTTCCAGAACCCGTTCGACACGCTGAACCCCAGCCATACGGTCGGCTCGCAGATCATCCGCACGCTGGAGAAGTTCAATGTCGGCAAGACCGTCGCCGAGCGGCGCAAGCGCATGCTGGAGCTGCTCGACCTGGTGAAGCTGCCGCGGGCCTTCGAGACCCGCAAGCCGCGCCAGCTCTCAGGCGGCCAGAAGCAGCGCATCGGCGTGGCCCGCGCCTTCGCTGGCGACGCCAAGGTGGTGGTGGCCGACGAGCCGGTCTCGGCGCTCGACGTCTCGGTGCAGGCGGCGGTGACCGAACTCTTGATGGACATCCAGCGCAAGAACAAGACGACCATGTTGTTCATCAGCCACGACCTGTCCGTGGTGCGCTACATCGCCGACCGCGTCGTCGTCATGTATCTCGGCTATATCGTCGAGCAGGGCACGACGGACCAGATCTTCTCGCCGCCCTACCATCCCTACACGGAAGCGCTGCTCTCGGCGATCCCGATCGCCGACACCAGCGTGGTCAAGAAGCACATCGTGCTCGAAGGCGATATCCCATCGGCGATGAACCCGCCGACCGGATGCCCCTTCCAGACGCGCTGCGGCTACAAGAAGCTGGTGCCGGACAATCTGTGCGAGACGACGGTGCCGCCGGTGAAGAATCTCGGCAACGGCCATATGAGCCTGTGCTGGCTGTCGGACGATGTCTTGGCGAAGATGGAGCCGGTCATCAAGTTCGACAAGGAGCATGCGGCACATGAAGGCGTGCCGGACGACGCGCCGCACGGCACCGGGCCGGGTTTTGCCGGCACCCCGCCCAAGCGCCCGAGGGGCAAGAGGCCGAAGCCGAACTAAAACTTCGCCGGGTCCCGGCCTCAGCTCCCACATTGCCGCAACTGGGCGGCGTAGTCGCGGGCCATTTGGTCGGTGGCGCGCGCGTAGTTCTGCACGCCGGCATCGCCGCGATTGCCGCGTCCGTAGGCCGACCAGCCGAGATAGTAGGCGAGATAGAGACTGTAGGTGTCGTTGCGGGCGACGCCGAAGCTGTCGACAGTCTTGGAATGATACCAGCCGACGAAGTCGATGGCGTCGGCGAAACGGCTGCGGCGCGCCGCCCAGTTGCCGGTCTCCATCTGATATTGCGACCAGGTGCCGTCTAGCGCCTGCGAATAGCCCGCGGCGGTGGAGACATGTTTCCAGGGAATGAAGCCGAGCAGCTTGGTGCGCGGCGGCCGGGCGTTGCTCTTGAAGCCGGATTCCTTGCGCACCGTCGCCATCAGCACCGGAACGGGAATGCCGTATTTTTGTTCGGTGCGCTCGGCGGCGGCCTGCCAGTTGTCGAACCAACCGTCATTCTGGTCGAAGACGGCGCAGACATTGTTGATGTGGCTGGGCGCCGTCGCGCAGGCCGAAAGCGCCAGCAGCACAGAGACAACGACAATTTTACTAAAACTCGACCTAGGCATCGGAAGACGAATAGGCCGAAATCATAAAAGGAGTCTTTCAAGCTTCCTTAACGCCGGCCGAGGCGCCTCGACCTTGGCTCTATCGATATTTCGACTTCGCTCGTCGTATTTGTCTTCATCAGAGTGAAAAAATGCCGCCTTGGCTATAATCACGCCGGCAAATGGCGAATTCCTGACAGCTCGCGCCTGACGTCGGCGCTCTGATAGACGCATGACCGAACCAAGACGAAAACGCGGCGCCGAACGGACCAGCAACCGCGGGCCCGCCGCCATTCCGCAGCTGCCGCCACGGCGCGTGGTCAACCCTTACCCGCCGATGGCGGTGCTTTCGGCCGGCCAGATCGAGGCCATTCATCAAGCCTCGATGCATATTCTCGAAAATTTCGGCATCGAGGTGATGAGCCCGCGAGCGCTCGCGCTGTTCGAGCGCGCCGGCGCGAAGGTCGATCACAGCTCGATGAATGTGCGCCTCGATCGGGGCATGGTCGACGAAGCGCTGAAGACGACACAGGCCAGCTACACACTTAGGCCACGCAACCCGGCTCACGCCGTTCATCTCGGCGGCAACACGATCAACTTCACGCTGGTGGCCGGGCCGCCCAATGTGCACGACATGGAGCGCGGCCGCCGCGCCGGCAATCTCGCCGACTATTGCGATCTCGTCCGGCTGGCGCAGCATTTCAACTGCATCCACATGCTGGGGAACCAGGTCTGCGCGCCGATCGAGCTGCCGGCGAATTCGCGGCACCTCGACACCTACTTCGCCAATCTGACGCTGACCGACAAATGCTTCCATGTCTCGGCGATCGGCCGGGGCAGGGCGCTGGACGGCATCGAGATGATGGCGATCGCGCGTGGCTTGACTCTCGACCAGATCGGCCGGGACCCCGGCGTCACCACCATCATTTCCGTCAACTCGCCGCGCCGCTTCGATGAGATGATGGCCGAAGGGCTGATGACCATGGCCGAGTTCGGCCAGTCGGTGGCGGTGACGCCGTTCACTCTGATGGGCGCGATGAGCCCGGTGACGCTTGCGGGCGCGCTGGCTCAGCAAAATGCCGAGGCACTGTTCGGCGTCGTGCTGACCCAATTGGTGCGGCCGGGCGCGCCGGTGATGTATGGCGCCTTCACTTCCAATGTCGACATGAAGTCCGGCGCGCCGGCCTTCGGCACGCCGGAGAACACCAAGGCCAACATCGCCTCCGGGCAATTGGCGCGGCGCTACAATCTGCCGTACCGCACGACGCCGGGCTCGGCGTCCAATGCCGCCGATGCGCAAGGCGCCTATGAGACGCTGATGGCGCTGTGGGGTGCCGTGCTTGGCCACGGCAACCTCGTCTATCATGCCGCCGGCTGGCAGGAGGGCGGACTGACGGCCTCATTCGAAAAACTCATCATCGATGTCGAGATGATGCAGCACATGATGGAATTCCTGCGACCGATCGTGGTCGACGAAGGCGAATTGGCGGTCGACGGATTGGGCGCCGTGCCCACCGGCGGCCACTTCTTCGGCGAGCCGCATACGCTTGAACGCTATGCCACCGCCTTCTATCAGCCGATGCTCTCCAACTGGCAGAACTACGAGGCTTGGCAGGAGGCCGGCGCGCTTGACACGACGGCGCGCGCGACCCGGCTCTGGAAGAAGGCGCTGGGAGAGTACGTTCAGCCGACAATGGACCCAGCCGTGCGCGAGGCACTTGAAGTCTATATGGCGCGCCGCAAGGAAGCGATCGGGCAGGGCGAGCCGTGACGGTTTTGGAACGCTGGCGCCGCCCCTCATCCGCCTTCCGGCACCTTCTCCCCGTGAAGGACGGGGAGAAGGGAAGCGCTACAGCGCTGGCGACCCCTCTCCCCGTTTTTCACGGGGAGAGGGCAAGGTGAGGGGCAGCGCCGACGTTTGAGGAGAGACATGCCTCTCATCCTGAATCCACTCAGTCATCCAACTCACTGAAACAACGAGAAGAACCCATGAAGTCGCATGCAAAGGTCGTGGTCATCGGCGGCGGTGTTGTAGGATGTTCCGTGCTGTTCCATCTTGCCCGCCACGGCTGGACGGACGTGGTGCTTCTGGAGCGCGATGAGCTGACCTCGGGCTCGACCTGGCACGCGGCCGGCGGCATGCACACCATCAACGGCGATCCCAACGTCGCCAAGCTGCAGAAATACACGATCTCGCTCTACAAGGAGATCGAGGAGCTTTCCGGCCAGGCGACGGGGGTGCATCTGACCGGCGGCGTGCTCTTGGCAGCAACCGAGGCGCGGCTCGACTGGCTGCGCGGCGTCGTCTCCAAGGGCCGCTATCTCGGCATCGACCTCGAGGTGATCTCGGCGAAGGAAGCGGCCGAGTTGATGCCGCTCATCGATCCGAAGCAATTCGTCGGCGCCGTGCGCAACAAGGAGGACGGCCATCTCGATCCCTCCGGCGTCACCCACGCTTACGCCAAGGCGGCGCGGAAGCTGGGCGCGGAAGTGGAGCGCTTCACCAAGGTCGAGGACATCGTGCGCCGGCCCGACGGGCTGTGGCGGGTCATCACCAACAAGGGCGATGTGATCACCGAGCATGTCGTCAACGCCGGCGGGCTTTGGGCGCGCGAGGTCGGCCGCATGGTCGGGCTCGAACTGCCGGTGCTCGCCATGGAGCACATGTATCTGATCACCGAGGACATGCCGGAGGTCGCCGACTGGAACAAGAAGACCGGCACGGAAATCATCCATGCGGTCGACTTCGACGGCGAGCTCTATCTGCGCCAGGAGCGCGGCGGCATGCTGATGGGCACCTACGAGAAAGCCAACAAGGTCTGGTCCGAATTCTCCACACCATGGAATTTCGGCCACGAGCTGTTGGAGCCGGATATCGACCGTATCGCGCCCTCGCTCGAAGTCGGCTTCCGTCACTTCCCGGCCTTTCAGAAAACCGGGATCAAGCAGATCATCAATGGCCCCTTCACCTTTGCGCCGGATGGCAATCCGCTGGTCGGTCCGGTGCGCGGCCTGCCGGGCTTCTGGGTCGCCTGCGGCGTCATGGCGGGTTTTTCTCAAGGCGGCGGTGTTGGCCTGGCGCTCTCAAACTGGATGATCGAGGGTGATCCCGGCGCCGATATCTGGGCGATGGACGTGGCGCGCTACGGCGACTGGGCGACGATGGCCTACACCAATGCCAAGGTGCGCGAGAATTACTCGCGCCGCTTCTCGATCCGCTTCCCGAACGAGGAACTGCCGGCCGGGCGTCCGCTGAAGACAACGCCCCTTTACGACACATTGTCGGCCAAGGGCGCGCAATGGGGCGTCGCCTTTGGGCTGGAAGTGCCGCTCTGGTATGCGCCCGACGGCGTCAAGGACGAGTTCTCCTGGCGCCGCTCGACCGATTTCGACCATGTCGGCAGCGAAGTGGCCGCCGTTCGCAACGGCGTCGGCATCTCGGAGATCTCGAGCTTCGCCAAGTACAAGGTGACGGGCGAGGGGGCGGCGGCCTGGCTCGACCGGATGCTTGCCTGCAACCTGCCCAAGCCCGGCCGCATGACGCTGGCGCCGATGCTGAAGGAAGACGGCAAGCTGATCGGCGATTTCACGCTCGCCAATGTCGGCGAGGGCGACTGGTTCGTCGCCGGCTCCGGCGTCGCCGAGCAGTACCATATGCGCTGGTTCGAGGCGCATCTGCCGAAGGACGACTCGGTGCAGATAAAATCGCTGGGGCAGAAGCTCACCGGCCTAGCCATCGCCGGGCCGAAAGCGAGGGCGGTGCTGGCCAAAGTCACCCGCGCCGACGTCTCAAACCCGGCGTTCCCATTCATGGCCGTCGCCACGATCGATATCGGCATGGCGCCGTGTCTTGTCGGCCGCGTCAGCTACACCGGCGATCTCGGCTACGAGATCTGGATGGCGCCGGAGTATCAGCGCGCCGCCTACCAGGCGCTGATCACGGCCGGCGAGGAATTCGGCATCGGCCTGTTCGGATCGCGCGCGCTCAATGCGCTCAGGCTCGAAAAGAACTACGGCTCATGGGCGCGCGAATACCGGCCGATCTACGGACCGGTCGAGGCCGGGCTCAACCGTTTCGTCGCCTATGGCAAGGAGGCCGACTTCATCGGCAAGGAAGCAGCACTTGCCGAGCGCAAGCAGGGCGGCAAGCTCCGGCTGCGCGCCTTCATCGTCGAGACCACTGATGCCGATGTCATCGGTGACGAGGCGATCTGGCATGACGGCGTCGTGCGCGGCTGGGTCACGTCCGGCGGCTATGCGCACAATGCAAAAAAGTCCATCGCCATGGGCTACGTGCCGAAGGAGATCGCCGACAGGCCCGACGGCTTCGAGATCGAGATCCTCGGCAAGCGCCACGCCGCGCGCATTCAGGCAACGCCGCTGTTCGATGCCAATTTCGAGCGGATGCGCGCCTGAAAAACAGGCGCGCGTCCGCACAGGGCATCAGGCGCTGCGGCGGTTGTCGAGCGCGAAAGCGCCGGGACCGGCAAAGACCAGATAGAGGAAAATGAAGCAGAACGAGATCGCCGCGTCGCCGCCATTGTTGACGGGGAAGAAGTCGCGCGGGAAATGCGCCATGAAATAGGCGATGGCCATTTCGCCGCAGAGCAGGAACGCCACGGGGCGGGTCAACAGCCCCAGCGCCAGCAGGATGCCGCCGGCGAATTCAAGGATTGCGGACGTCAGCGCGAGCCCCGTCAGCGCCCCGGCATGGGCGCCGGCGGGGAAATTGAACAGCTTCTGGGTGCCGTGCTCGGTGAACTGCAGCGCCGTCATGATGCGAAGCACGCCCAGCGCCTGCGGCTGATAGCGGGAGAGACCTTCAAAAAGCTTCATCTAAACTCCATCTTGCCCTTCTCGACCCGCCATAATTTATCGCCCGGAAGCGGGCCATTCACTTCCCATGCCCCGCCATCAACAATCGGTGAGTGGGCATGGTTTCATGTCTTCTCGTCCACTCTCTCCATGGTTGCAATTGTCTCTCATAAGTTGTATTAATGCGCGGATACACAAAATGATCCGGGAATCCAATCGCCATGAAAAAATTCGCCATCAGCCTCTTCGCATTCCTTGCAGGCACGAGCTTCGCCATAGCTGCCGATGCTGGTTGTGATGCCTTCAAATGGCCGGTGACACGCGAGCAGGCCCTGTTTCCGTCAGCGTCCGCCGCCCAGTCCGGCGCCGCCCTGACAGTCGGGCAAGCGGCGGATTTCGCACTTGCAGCGGTCGACACGATCGGCTTCGAACTTCCGCCGGGACGTGCACCGGCAGCCGGCACGTTTGGCGCGATGGCAACCGTGACCGTACCGGCTGAAGGAGAGCTCCAGTTCAGCCTGTCCGATGAGGTCTGGATTGATGTCGTCCAAGACGGCCGCGCGGTGAAGTCGGCGGGCTTCAGCCGCGCAAAGACCTGCCCGGGCATTCGCAAGAGCGTGCGCTTCAAGCTGTCCGCCGGTCCGGCCACCGTGCAGCTCAGCGGCGCCAAGAAGGCCGATCTCAAAGTGGCGGTGCTGACGCCGGAGTGACGCCCAAGAGGGCGACGCCGGCGCCGGGCCAGCGCTCCCCTCTGCCCGGCCCGACCTCCGCGCAGCTGCGCCGCGGCTGCGGAGGATGGACCGGACATCTGCCCCACAAGGGGGGCGGCAGTTTCTATCGCCCAGGCGCCAGCAGCGCGAAATGCGCGCCCTGCGGGTCCTGGCATTGGATGATCCACTGCGCGCTCGGCACCTCCATCGGTCCCATCAATACCTTGCCGCCATTGTCGGTGACGCGCTTGGCGGCGGCGTCGATCGCGTCGACGTTGAAATAGAACTGCCAGACCGGGACCGGGATCTGCGGCGGCTTGTTCATCATGCCGCCGCCGGATTCGGGGCCGGCGCCGAAGGTCTGGTAGATGCCCATCTCGCCCATGTCGAACTGACCGGCGCTCTCCCAGCCGAACTGGCTGGAATAGAAGTCGAAAGCGGCTTTCCAGTCCGAGGTGTAGAGCTCGTGCCAGCCAACATGGCCGCGCGTGGTAGCGGGTACCGGCGGCTGCTCGGGCTGGTTGGGCTGCAGGAACATGAAGGTCGCGCCCTGCGGGTCGGCGACGACGGCGAAGCGACCGACGCCGGGAATATCATCCGGCGCGCGATGAACGGCACCGCCGGCCTCCTTGAGCGCCTTCGTCGAGGCATCGACGTCCTTGGTGTAGATGTAGCCGAGCCAGGCCGGCGGCATGCCCATCTTGGCGGCATCCTCTGGCATCGTCATCAAACCGCCGACGCCGCGCAGGCTGGAATTCATCACGATATAGCGCGGCATGCCCGGCGCCTTGTCGAAGGGCTCGGCCCGCCAGCCGACGACGGCAGTATAAAAAGCCTCGGCGGCGTCGAGGTCGGTGGTCATCAGTTCGTACCAGAAGAAGGGTTTTGCGGCATTCGGCATGGTCGGTCTCCTCACCGGTTCAGGCAGCGATCGCGGTTCCGATCCATCATAGGACGATCTCGGCGACAGAAATCCGACATCTGGACCAGAAATCGAGAACGGCAAGGCGCTCATGCGTGTCACTCAAAAATGCGCAGCGGTTTTTGGGCGGCCGACACGCATCAAAAACGGAGCTTCTGGATCGGGGTGACGGGTAGGGGCACGTCGCTCAGGCAGCCGCTCGAAAGGGTGGCAAAGACACTGGCACGCGCATGCGGCCATGTCGGTTCCGGCGCCGAATATCTTTACAACACCGTCAGCCACCTCGAAACATTCGGCATCCATGACCGCAATCTGTGGCGCCTGCAGGAACTCGTGGCCGACGAGATCAGGTCGATCCATCCCTCCAGGATTGAAAGCGCTGAACCGACAGACATCGGCGTCGCGATAATATGAGTACGACTATCATGTTTTGTCCAAGCAATACAGCAGCTTGGCCGAAAATTGACCAATTGATAAAAAAATAAAACGTGCTAGCCTTCCTCAAAACAAACAAGGGGAACTGGAATGGCGACTGGTCATTTCATCGAAGGCATAGCCGGCGGCCGGCTGTCTGCGGAGCAATACGCCGATAATTTTTCCGACCTGCACCCGCCGCTCGATCACCACGAGGCGCTGGTTGAGGCCGATCGCTGCTATTTCTGCTACGATGCGCCGTGCATGAATGCATGCCCGACCTCGATCGATATCCCGTTGTTCATCCGGCAGATCGCGACCGGCAATCCGCTGGGCTCGGCCAAGACCATTTTCGACCAGAACATTCTTGGCGGCATGTGCGCCCGCGTCTGCCCGACGGAGACGCTGTGCGAAGAGGTCTGCGTGCGCGAGGTCGCGGAGGGCAAGCCGGTGCAGATCGGCCGGCTGCAGCGCTATGCGACCGATGTCGCGATGGATGAGGGCAAGCAGTTCTACAAGCGCGCCGAACCGACCGGAAAAACGGTCGCCGTGGTCGGCGCCGGGCCAGCGGGCCTGGCGGCGGCGCATCGCTTGGCCCGCCACGGCCACGATGTGACGATCCTCGAAGCGCGGCCGAAGGCCGGCGGCCTCAATGAATACGGCATCGCGGCTTACAAGAGCGTCGACGATTTCGCTCAGGCCGAGGTCGACTACGTCACCGCGATCGGCGGCATCGACATCCAGAACGGCAAAGCGCTCGGACGGGACTTCCAGCTTTCCGACCTGATCCGCAACTACGATGCGGTGTTCCTTGGCCTCGGGCTCGGCGGCGTCAATGCGCTGCGCGCCGAAGGCGAGGATACGGATGGCGTCGCCAACGCAGTCGAGTTCATCGCCGAACTCAGGCAGGCAAGCGACCTTTCCAGCCTGCCGGTCGGCCGCCGCGTCGTCGTCATCGGCGGCGGCATGACGGCGATCGACGCCGCGGTGCAGTCGAAGCTGCTCGGCGCCGAGGAGGTGACGATCTGCTACCGGCGCGGCCAGGAGCATATGAATGCCTCCGGCTTCGAGCAGGATCTGGCCGCCGCGAACGGCGTCACGATCCGCCACTGGCTGCAGCCGAAGCGCGTCATCGCCGAGAACGGCAAAGTGTCGGCGATCGAGCTCGAATACACAGCCATGAATGGCGACAAGCTCGCCGGTACCGGCGAAATGCTGAGGCTCAACGCCGACCAGGTGTTCAAGGCGATTGGCCAGAGCTTTGTGCCGGCTCATCTCAACGGCAGCGTTGCTTCCATCGAGCTCGATGGCGGCCGCATCAGGGTCGATGCCGAGGGCCGCACCTCGCTGGCGAAAGTCTGGGCGGGCGGCGACTGCATCTTCGGAGGCGACGACCTGACGGTCTCGGCCGTGGCGCAAGGCCGCGACGCCGCCGAATCCATCCACCGGGCACTGACCTCTAACGGGAGGGCATGAGCATGGCAGACATCCGCAACACCTTCGTCGGCATCAAGTCGCCAAATCCGTTCTGGCTGGCTTCGGCGCCGCCGACCGACAAGGCCTATAATGTCGAACGCGCCTTCAAAGCCGGCTGGGGCGGCGTGGTCTGGAAGACGCTTGGCGAAGAGGGCCCGCCGGTCGTCAACGTCAACGGCCCGCGCTACGGCGCGATCTGGGGCGCCGACCGCCGGCTGCTCGGCCTGAACAACATCGAGCTGATCACCGACCGCGACCTGCAGACCAATCTGCGCGAGATGAAGCAGGTGAAGATGAACTGGCCGGATCGGGCGCTGGTCGCATCGATCATGGTGCCTTGCGAGGAGGAAAGCTGGAAGGCGATCCTGCCGCTGGTCGAGGAGACCGGCGCCGACGGCATCGAGCTCAATTTCGGCTGCCCGCACGGCATGAGCGAACGCGGCATGGGCTCGGCGGTGGGCCAGGTGCCGGAATATATTGAGATGGTGGTGCGCTGGTGCAAGCAGTACACGCGCATGCCGGTCATCACCAAGCTGACGCCGAACATCACCGACATCCGCAAGCCGGCGCGGGCCGCCAAAGCCGGCGGCACCGACGCGGTGTCGCTGATCAACACCATCAACTCGATCACCGGGGTCGACCTCGACAGTTTTGCGCCGCAGCCGACCATCGACGGCAAGGGCTCGCATGGCGGCTATTGCGGCCCGGCGGTGAAGCCGATCGCGATGAACATGGTGGCCGAGATCGCGCGCGATCCGGAAACGCACGGCCTGCCAATCTCGGGCATCGGCGGCATCACAACCTGGCGGGATGCTGCCGAATTCATGGCACTCGGCGCGGGCAACGTGCAGGTCTGCACGGCGGCAATGACCTATGGTTTCAAGATCGTGCAGGAGATGATCGCGGGGCTGGAGAACTGGATGGACGAGAAGGGCCACGCCTCGCTGTCCGACATCATCGGCCGCGCCACACCCAATGTCACGGACTGGCAGTATCTCAACCTCAACTATGTCGCCAAGGCGCATATCGACCAGGACGCGTGCATCAAATGCGGGCGCTGCCACATCGCCTGCGAGGATACCTCGCACCAGGCGATCACCAGCATGGTCGACGGCGTCAGGCATTTCGAGGTGATCGAGGCCGAATGCGTCGGGTGCAATCTTTGCGTCAATGTCTGCCCGGTCGAGGGCTGCATCACCATGGAACCGCTGGCGGCCGGCGTGCTGGATCAGCGCACGGGCATGCCGGTGTCGCCGGTCTACGCGAACTGGACGACGCATCCGAACAATCCGATGGCCAAGGTGGCCGCGGAGTAGGGAACACTTTTGAACGAAATGCGGCGCCTTCGGGTGCCGTTTTTCGTTACCTATTGCAGATAATAATTATCCATGATAGGTACTATCCATGAATTGGAGCCAAAGATCGTGAAGCTGGGAGAGGGCGTCGAAGCGGCGATCCACTGCGCCGCCATGCTTGCCGGCGTCGACGGCAACAGCACCATGTCGGGCGCAGCGATGGCCGAGGCGTTCGGCCTGTCGCCGAGCTATCTCTTGAAGCATCTCAATCAGCTGACAACGGCGCGCATCCTGGAATCCGTGCCGGGGCCGGCAGGCGGCTACAGGCTGGCGCGGCCGGCCGAGCGGATCACGCTGCTCGACATCGTGCTTGCCGTCGAGGGCAGGGAGCCTGCCTTCCGCTGCGGAGAGATCCGCCAGCGCGGGCCGGTCAAGCTAGACGCGTCGGCCTATGTCAAACCGTGCGGCATCAATGCCGCGATGCTGAAGGCCGAGCGCGCCTATCGTGCCGCCCTTGCCGAGGCAAAGCTCTCCGACATCGTCGCCGATTTCATGAACGACGCCGATCCCCGCACCGTCGCCGCAAGCTGCGCCTTCGTCGAACGCCATCAGCGGCTGCAGAAAGTTCAACAACCAAGCAAAGCGTGAAAGGTAAGAGAATGAAACAGAGGCTGCAATTCTTCGCCAAGGCGCCTGAAATCATGAAGGCGGTGATGGCGCTCAACAAGGCCGTCGAGGAGTGCGGGCTGGAAGAAAGCATGATGCACCTGGTCAAGCTCAGGGCTTCGCAGATCAATGGCTGTTCCTATTGTGTCGAGATGCACAGCCGCGAGGCAAGGCGAGATGGCGAAACGGAACAGCGGCTATATCTGGTCGCCGCCTGGAAGGAGTCGCCGCTGTTTTCCGAGCGCGAGCGCGCCGCGCTCGCCTGGACCGAGAAGGTGACGAACATCTCCGACAACGGCGTTCCGGACGATCTCTACGCCAGGACGCTGGAGCAGTTCTCCGAGGAAGAGCTGGTCAAGCTGACGGTGGTGATCGGCATGATCAACACCTGGAACCGGCTCTGCGTGTCGTTCCACGCCATTCATCCGATGCCGGCCGCCAGGGCTGCCTGACCATCCAAAGCCGCGCGGATCGCAAAACGTTCCGCGCGGCTTTCATTTGCGAGATCAATGAATGTTTGAGAATTTTCAGAACGAGATTCTGTTTGCCGCGCGCCTGCTGCTCGGCGGCGCCTTCGTCATTGCCGGCCTGCGCAACGCCCAGCACAAGACCTGCTCATCCTGATGGTGGCGGCACGCGGCGTGCCGTAGGCAGGGCCGGCATTGTGGCTGGGCATGTCCTGCAGGTCGCTCCGGACTGCTGGTGATCGGCGGCTTATGGACCGGGCTGGTGGCAAGCCTGACCCCGTTCCTGATCGTCGCGACGCCGATGTTTTGTGGCTCTCCTCCAGATAGGTCTCGACCAGGCCAGACATCTTTTTCAAGATGGTCGTCATGGCGCGGGCGATCGTTGGGTTTGCCGAGGCCTCAAAAGTGCTGAACCGGCCCTCACGGTGGAGGATCGATAGGATCCTTTCGGTGCTGATCTGTTCGCGCGGGATTTCGTCCAGACCGACCGAGAATACGTCAACAAACTGACCTACCTTGCGTGTGGCCGAAAGCAGCTGGCTGATCGGCAAACAGGATCTCGGTTCGCCAATGTCGGCGCAGCCTGTGTGCCACCCGATGAAACGCCCGCAGAACTTTTCGCTCCAGCCATGGCCTGTTCTCCAGGTTCTCCGGAAAACGCGGATCACTGTGCATTGCGAGCGCCGGAGCATCGATCAAATTGGATCCGTTGGGATAGAAGACCTGTGTCTGAACGCAAAGGGCCGGGATCACCTGATAGGATTTCAGACTGCGGGCTATTCCACAGGCGGGGTTGAACTTCACATGGTCCACCGCGTCCGAGAATACTCTTGTGAGTGCTAAGAGGCGCTCGGCCGCCACTTTCGACAGGATGTATCCGCCGGACCCCCAGAGAAAGCTCCGCAGAACCGCCAGTTTGAAGGTGCCGGGTAGCGGAGAAATCACGCGGTCAAGCCACGCTCTTCCGGGGACTGCTTCGATCTTGATGATGTCCGCGTCCGCGGGAATCCAGCAGGTGTCCTCACCCAGGAACAGTGCCGCTTGCTTGGATATCAACATGTCGTCTTCGAAAACGCAGCCGTAGGCGTCCGGGCCCGACACGATCCGCTCCCAGCATTTACGGTGGCTCAGGAAGCACCCCACCTCTTCCGGCGTCATCGTGGCCGCGCCAGCGACGGGCTTGTGGACGTCCCAAATTTCAGCGTCGCTGAGCAGCCGCCCGTCGACCGCCGGGACTCGTTCGAAGGCTGCTCCGATCGAGTTGAGGCGATCGACCATCCGCTGCCATCTGTCGGGGCTGCGATCCAAGTTGATGACGTACGATTTCATGGCGTTGGTCGTCAGCTTTGCTGGCAGATCAGTCTCTTTGAACTGCTCTTGAGGTCGGCGATTTAGTTTGAGACCGTCACCTTGTCTCAGCACGTTTCGGCTGGTTGGCATCACATCTGGGTGATGGACGGATCGGTGTTGGACTCATGGGAGCGATCCTTGCCTGTCGATGGTTGAAAGTGGGGATTTGGCCGGCTTTGCCGTGGCTCTTCGGCGTGCGGTAGCTGTTGCATTCGTGCAACTGCACGTGATCACAATTTCGAGAGCTTAAACGTGTAGTTGTGATCCACGAACCCCCAGAGATACGACTGCGTCGATCCATGCGGGAGGCTCGCATGAAACTTGCATTGCTTTGTTCGGTCGCGGTTCGGGCGATCTCGTCACCGGTCCTGGCGGCGGACCTCGTCCAGCCAGTCGCCGCCATGCCTTTTTCGTGGACCGGCTTCTATGTCGGCGGCCAGATCGGCGGCGGGTGGAATGACAGCCATTGGTCGGGGAATTTCTTCCTTCTCTTCAACACCAACGGGTCCGGGGGGAATTTCGGAGGCCAGATCGGCTACAATTACCAGATCGGCCAATATGTCCTCGGCATTGAAGGCGACCTCGCGGGCTCGACCGTAAAGGGCGACGACCAATGTGGTCCAAATGCCACATTCACCACCTGCGAGACCAAGCAGGATTACCTGGGCTCGGTGCGTGGCCGTCTCGGATACGCTTTCGACCGTTTCTTGGTTTATGGCGATGGTGGTATCGCATTCACTAAGTACAAATTCACCGCGTTTCAGCCTTTTGTTCAGACCTTCGGGGGCGGATCGCGCGTCGGCTGGACCGCTGGCCTTGGCGTTGAATACGCCTTCACCGATCACTGGACCGCCGGAGCGGAATGGAACTACTACGACTTCGGCACCAGGAGCGGCTTTGCCAGTGTGGTACCGATTGCTCCGGTCGACAATCGCGACACGGAAAATGTCGTCGTCGGCAAGATCAACTACAAATTCTGAGGCGCTCGGTGGGTTCATAGGAGCCGCCCCTGCCTGTCGTTGCTTGGGGGTGGCCTCGCTGCAGCGGCCTTCGCGACGCCGATGTTTTAGATTTCTGGGATCATCAGGGCCGGATCGCGCCTCACGCATCAACGGCTTCGTCGCCAATGTCGCCTTACCCAGCGGCATTCTGGCACTGATCACGCACTATGCCTGACAACTGCGGATTCCGCACAATTGAGCGGCGCCGCGTTAATCGGTTTGTCGCGATTGTCCTGTATTGGCAAAAAACAGGTTCGCCCGTCGGAGCGTTCATGGAGCAGAGCTGGACTGCATTCTGGGCACGCGTTTCGGATGCCTTCCACCAGGCGCTGTTTCCGTTCCGTGCAGTCGCGGGAGCCTTCGGCCAGCATCCGAGCGACATTCAGATATGGTGCTTTCTGTGCGGCGTCTTCTTCCTAGCGGTCGTCGCCATAAAGACCTATGGCGACATCATGCTCAGGCGACGCGGCGCCTTTGCCACCGGCAAGGTGATCGGCATCGACAAGTCGAGCGACGGGCCGGACACGCCGATCATCGAATTCGCCGACCGACTGGGCAAGACCTGGCGTTTCGGATCGCATCTGCCGGTCAACGGAACGACCGGGAACGTCGGCGCAGTGGTCGAAGTGATTTATGACCCTCTCCACCCGAAGCGGGCGCGGGAAGTCGGCCGCCCGCTGATGAAGGCCGTCCACCTGGCTGTCTGGTATGCGGTCGTCGCCGGGCTGATGGTGCTGGCCTTCTTGCCCGGCCTCTTTTCCAATTGATCCATTCAGGCGGCGAAGCGCAGGCCGCCGTCGCAGGTCAGCACCTGGCCGGTCATGAAACCGTTGGACACCAGGAAGGCGATCGCGTCGGCGACGTCCTCGGCGCGGCCGATGCGGCCGACCGGCGTCTTTCCGGCGTACTCGGCAAAGACCGCCTGCCGCTCTTCGCCCGATAGAAAATCCCACCAGGGCGTATCGATGACGCCGGGGGCCACGACGTTGACGCGCAGCGGCTTCAGTTCGACGGCCAGGATCGGGACTACGGTCAAAAGCATGCCGTTGATGGCGCCGATGCCGGCAATGCCGGGTGCTGCGATCTGCGCCGAGACGGCCGAAATGAAAGTGACCGATCCGGCTTTGTTCAAGGTCGGCAGGGCCGCTTGCAAGCAGCCTAGCTGCGGCTTGATCTTCTCGTCGACGCCGCTGCCGATGTCGGCAAGGTCGAGGGTCGCGAACGGCCCAAGGCCCCTGCCGCCGCTTGCGGCGAGAACGAGATGGTCGAATGGGCCGAGACCATCGAAGAAGTGCCGGACCGCGTCCGGCTTGGTCGCGTCGAAAGCGGCCTTGCCGACGGTGCCGCCGAGGCTCTTCCAGGCGTTGTTCAGCTTGTCCTCGCTGCGGCCGGTGATCGTCACCTTCATCGTGGGGCTGAGCAGCCGTTTGGCTGTGGCAAGGCCAATGCCAGACGAGCCGCCGATGATGACGCAATGTTCGATGCTCATGAATGCTGTTCCCTGGATGTCGCGGAAGATTGTCCGGTCAGTTCGAGGCTGAGCGCCCGCAACCGGCTGCGGGCTCTTTCGTCATAGGCCTGGGCATCGGCGCGCGCTTCCCGCTGGCCATCGAAATAGAGGCCGCTGCGCCCTTCGAGCGCCGGAGATATTGCCAAGTTGAGGATCGCGTCGGCGCCGGTCTCGACCGAGCTCCACGGTGTGATGCCGGCCTGCCGGACCATGGTGGTATCCATGTAGCTTGCCGGATGGAGTGCATTGACGGTGACGCCGCTGCCTTCGAGCTGCTCGGCCAGATCGATGGTGAACAAGATCTGCGCCAGCTTGCTCTGGCAATAGGCGCGCACGCCGCTGTAGCCGCGGGCCAGATTGATATCGTCGAAATCGATCGCCTGCTGGCCGGCGGAGGCGACATTGACGATGCGCGCCGGCGCACTTGCCTTCAGCAAGGGCAAAAGCTCCGACGACAGCAGGAAGCCTGCGAGATAGTTGACGGCGAAGCGCATTTCGTAGCCGTCGGCGCTCACTTGCCTTTTTGCGCCTTCGCCGCCCGTGCCGACGCCGGCATTGCTGATCAATATGTCGAGCCGGTCGGTTCCTGCCCGCACGGCGCCGGCAAGGCGGCGCACTTCGGCAAGCGACGAAAGATCCGCAAGCAGAAATTCGGCGTTGCCGCCCTCGGCTTCGATGGCAGCGACTGTCGCCTTGGCGCGAGTTTGGTCGCGGCCATGCACCAGCACGCGGGCGCCGGCAGCGCCGAGCCTTTCAGCGACCACGCGGCCAACCCCGTCGGTCGAGCCGGTGACGAGAACGGTCTTATTCTTAAGGTCCATGTTCAGAGCCTCCTTATGCTGCTCTGAACGCAAGATGGGGCGCGGCGCGCAGGCCAAACAGTTCAATTTTTATCCTGGTATCGATACTGCTATAATAGCTGCATGGATGCCGTGCCCCATTCCCCCGAGGACAGTCGCCGCCGCGAGCTCGGCGCTTTCCTGCGCTCGCGCCGGGAGCGGCTCTCGCCTGCCGACATTGGGATTGCGAGCGGCGCCAGGCGGCGTACGCCCGGGTTGAGGCGCGAGGAAGTGGCAATGATCGCCGGCGTCGGCACCACCTGGTACACCTGGCTGGAGCAGGGGCGAGACGTGCGGCCCTCGGTCGAAGTGCTGACCGCGCTCTGCGAGGCGCTGCGACTGGACGCCGTCGAGAAGCGGCATCTGTTCATCCTTGCCGGCCGCCAGCAGCCGGAGCAGCGCGCGGCGACCTCTGAAAAGGTCGACGCCACACTGCTGCACATGCTGAGGAGCCTCGTCCTGCAGCCGGCTTATGTGGTTGGCCGGCGTTGGGACGTGCTCGCCTGGAATCCGGCGGCGGGAGCCGTGTTCGGCGACTATGGCCTGCTGGAGGGCGATGCCCGCAACATCGTCCATCTGGTGTTCACAAGCCCGCATCACCGCCGGCTGCTGGTCGATTGGGAAGAGCTTGCCCGCGTGGTGCTCGCTTCGTTTCGCGCGGAGAGCGCCAAATATGTCGGCGATCCGGATTTCGAGCGGCTGATCGCGCTGATGATGCGCTCAAGCCCGGAGTTCCGTGATTGGTGGCCGCGGCGGGACGTGGCGAGAAGGCTGACGGGCGTGAAACACGTCCGCCATCCCACAGCCGGCCCGATGGCTTTCGAGCATATGAGCCTGTCGATCGACGACGGCTCGGACATGCGGCTGATCGTCTACACGCCGTTGCCCGAGCAGAATACGATCGCCAAGCTCAAGAAGCTGCTAGAAGAGAAGCCCGCCGAGCGGCGCAGCGCCTGATCTTCGCCCGACCTAGACTTTCGGCTTCAGCCCATCGAGGAACAGTTGCTCCAGGAACCGGGCAGCATCCTCGAAGCGGCCGTCGCCGCCGCGGTCGGGGCCGAGCACGGCGCGCACCTGGACATCGAAATCGGCGTAGTGCTGCGTCGTCGCCCAGATCGAGAAGATCAAATGCCAGGGGTCGGTGCGGGCTATCTTGCCGGCGCGCATCCAGCCCTTGATGACGGCGGCCTTCTCCTCGACCAGCGTTTTCAGCTCGCCCTCGAGCATCGGCATGATGCGCGGCGCGCCCTGCAGGATCTCGTTGGCGAAGAGCCGGCTTTCGCGCGGAAAATCGCGCGCCATTTCGAGCTTGCGGCGGATGTAGCTTCTGAGCTCGGTCATCGGATCGCCGATATCGTCAAGCTCGCGGAGCGGCGCCAGCCAGGTGTCCAGGAGCCGCTGCATCAACGTCTCGTGAATGTCCTCCTTGCGGCGGAAGTAATAGAGGAGGTTCGGCTTCGACATGCCGGCGGCTTCGGCAATCTGGTCGATGGTCGAGCCGCGAAAACCGTTGGCGGAGAAGACTTCCAGCGCGGCTTCCAGGATGAGCTCGCGCTTTTCCTGCTGGATGCGGGTGCGGCGTGGAGCTGAGCCTTCCATCGTGTCCGTCATCCTTGCCGGCTGCTGCCGTGTGGGCACTCTGGACCAATTCTCTGGACCAGTTTTTCTCCGAGTCGTGGAGCGCGCTTTCGATGCCGCATTTCCGTTAGTAGTCCCTTGACCGCCGACAGGGCGGTGCTAACGTTTGTCCAACCGGTCAAAATTTTGCGTAGCACGAAAACGCAACGAAGACCAAGCCTTGGGAAGACCAAGCGTTAGCGCACAGAAACAGGTTACAAGGGGAAATCTTGGTCATGTCCAACCGGCTGAAAGTCACGCCGAACGATCTCAGCGCATTCTGGATGCCGTTCACGGCAAACCGGCAGTTCAAGCAGGCGCCGCGCATGTTCGTGTCCGCCAAGGACATGCACTACACGACGAGCGATGGCCGCAAGGTGCTCGACGGCACTGCAGGCCTCTGGTGCGTCAACGCCGGCCATTGCCGGCCGAAGATCACCGAGGCCATTCAGCAGCAGGCCGCCGAACTCGACTATGCGCCGGCCTTCCAGATGGGCCACCCGATCGTCTTCGAACTGGCGAACCGCCTGGTCGATATCGCGCCGAAGGGCATGGACCATGTGTTCTTCACCAATTCCGGTTCGGAGTCGGTCGAGACCGCGTTGAAGATGGCGATCGCCTATCACCGTGTCCGCGGCGAGGGCTCGCGCACCCGGCTGATCGGCCGCGAGCGCGGCTATCACGGCGTCAATTTCGGCGGCATTTCGGTCGGGGGCATCGTCGCCAACCGCAAGATGTTCGGCACGCTGCTCGGCGGCGTCGACCATCTGCCGCACACCCACTTGCCGGAGAAGAACGCCTTCTCGAAGGGCGTGCCTGAGCACGGCGCCGAATTGGCGAACGAGCTCGAGCGTCTCGTCACCCTGCATGACGCCTCGACCATCGCGGCGGTCATCGTCGAGCCGGTCGCAGGCTCGACCGGCGTCATCCTGCCGCCGAAAGGCTACCTGCAGAAGCTTCGAGAAATCTGCACCAAGCACGGCATATTGTTGATCTTCGATGAAGTGATCACCGGCTTCGGCCGTCTTGGCGCGCCATTCGCCGCCGATTATTTCGGCGTCACGCCGGATATCATGACGACGGCCAAGGGCGTCTCCAACGGCGTCATCCCGATGGGCGCGGTTTTCGTGAAGAAGGAAATCCACGACGCCTTCATGAACGGCCCGGAGCACATGATCGAGTTCTTCCACGGCTACACCTATTCGGGCAATCCGATCGCCTGCGCCGCGGCTCTCGGCACTTTGGACACCTACAAGGAAGAAGGCCTGCTAACCCGCGGCGAGGAGCTGGCGCCTTACTGGGAAGACGCGCTGCATTCGTTGAAGGGCGAGCCGCATGTCATCGACATCCGCAATATCGGCCTGATCGGCGCGATCGAGCTGGCGCCGATCGCCGGTAGCCCGACCAAGCGGGCCTTCTCGGCCTTCGTCAAAGCGTTCGAACGCGGCGCGCTGATCCGCACAACCGGCGACATCATCGCGCTGTCGCCGCCGCTGATTATCACCAAGGGCCAGATCAACGAACTGATCGACCATGTTCGCGATGTGCTGCGCTCTATAGACTAAGTGCTCAAACCGCTCGGGCGGCGACGGGAACCGCCGCCCGACCGGAGACCTGAAATGAGAGGACTTTGAATGGCCGCCCCCGGCGAGAATCTGCGAATCAATTCAGACCGTTTGTGGGATTCCATCATGGAGATGGCGAAGATCGGCCCCGGCATCGCCGGGGGCAACAATCGCCAGACGCTGACCGATTCCGACAAGCAAGGCCGCGAACTGTTCAAGTCCTGGTGCGACCAGGCCGGGCTCACGATGGGCGTGGACCAGATGGGCACCATGTTCATGACGCGGCCCGGCACCGATCCGGACGCGCTGCCGATCTATGTCGGCTCCCATCTCGATACCCAGCCCACCGGCGGCAAATATGACGGCGTGCTCGGCGTGCTCTCTGGCCTCGAGGTCGTGCGCTCGCTCAACGATCTCGGCATCAAGACCAAACATCCGATCGTCGTCACCAACTGGACGAACGAGGAGGGAGCCCGTTTCGCGCCGGCCATGCTCGCCTCCGGCGTGTTCGCAGGCGTCCACACTCAGGACTATGCCTATGCCCGCAAGGATCTCGACGGCCTGAGCTTCGGCGACGAGCTGAAGCGGATCGGTTGGGTCGGCGACGAGACGGTCGGCGCGCGTAAGATGCACGCCTATTTCGAGTACCATATCGAGCAGGGGCCCATCCTCGAGGCCGAGAACAAGCAGATCGGCGTGGTGACCCACTGCCAGGGCCTGTGGTGGCTGGAATTCACGCTGACCGGCCGGGAGGCGCATACCGGCTCGACCCCGATGAACATGCGCGTCAATGCGGGGTTGGCCATGGCCCGCATCCTGGAGATGGTGCAGACGGTCGCGATGGAGAACCAGCCTGGCGCCGTCGGCGGTGTAGGCCAGGTGAAGTTCTCGCCCAACTCCCGCAACGTTTTGCCGGGCACGGTGATCTTCACTGTCGATATCCGCTCGCCCGATAAGGCGAAGCTCGACGGCATGCGCGCCCGCATCGAGAAGGAGGCGCCGAAGATCTGCGAGCCGCTCGGCGTGAAATGCGCCGTCGAGGCGGTCGGCCATTTCGATCCGGTGACCTTCGATCCGACGTTGGTCGGCCGTGTCCGCACCGCCGCCGAGAAGCTGGGCTACAGCCATATGAACATCATCTCCGGCGCCGGCCACGACGCCTGCTGGGCGGCCAAGGTCGCGCCGGCGACCATGGTCATGTGTCCCTGTGTCGGCGGGCTCAGCCACAACGAGGCCGAGGACATCTCCAAGGAATGGGCGGCGGCAGGTGCCGATGTGCTGTTCCACGCGGTGGTCGAGACGGCAGGAATCGTCGAATGACCCAATAGAAATCACCTCGAAAAAGCCGCTCGCAAAGAAGCGCGAAAAGATCAGGGGAACAGATATGACCAAAGTCATCAAGAACGGCACCATCGTCACCGCCGACCGCACGTGGAAAGCCGACGTGCTGATGCAGCACGGCAAGATCATCGCCATCGGCTCGAACCTGCATGGCGATCACGAGTTCGACGCAACGGGCTGCTATGTCATGCCGGGCGGCATCGATCCGCACACCCATCTCGAAATGCCCTTCATGGGCACCTATTCGGCCGACGATTTCGAATCCGGCACGCGCGCGGCGCTTTCCGGCGGCACGACCATGGTCGTCGATTTCTGCCTGCCGGCGCCGCAGCAGTCGCTGCTGGAGGCGCTGCAGATGTGGGACAACAAGACCTCGAAGGCTGCCTGCGACTATTCCTTCCACATGGCGATCACTTGGTGGGGCAAGCAGGTCTTCGACGAGATGGCGACCGTCGTCGACAGGGGCATCACCTCGTTCAAGCATTTCATGGCCTATAAGGGCGCGCTGATGGTCGACGACGACGAGATGTATTCCTCGTTCCAGCGCTGCGCCGATCTCGGCGCGCTGCCGCTGGTCCATGCCGAGAATGGCGACGTGGTCGCGGCACTCTCGCAGAAGCTGCTTGCCGCCGGCAATAACGGCCCCGAGGGGCATGCCTATTCGCGTCCGCCCGAAGTGGAAGGCGAGGCGACAAACCGCGCCATCATGATCGCCGACATGGCGGGCGTGCCGCTCTATGTCGTGCACGTCTCCTGCGAGCAGAGCCATGAAGCCATCCGCCGGGCACGCCAGAAGGGCATGCGCGTCTATGGCGAGCCGCTGATCCAGCACCTGACGCTCGACGAGAGCGAATATTTCAACAAGGACTGGGACCATGCGGCGCGGCGCGTGATGAGCCCGCCTTTCCGCAGCAAGTGGCACCAGGATTCGCTATGGGCGGGCCTGCAGGCCGGATCGCTGCAGGTGGTGGCGACCGACCACTGCTCCTTCACCACCAAGCAAAAGCGCAACGGCGTCGGCGACTTCACCAAGATCCCGAACGGCACCGGCGGCCTCGAGGATCGTTTGCCCGTGCTTTGGACCAGCGGCGTCAACACCGGTCGACTGACGATGAACGAGTTCGTCGCGGTGACCTCGACCAACATCGCCAAGATCCTCAATATGTATCCGAAGAAGGGCGCGATCGTCGAAGGCGCCGATGCCGACATCGTGGTCTGGGACCCGAAGCGCAAGAAGACAATCACGGCCAAGAACCAGCAGTCGGTGATCGACTACAACGTCTTTGAGGGCTTCGAGGTGACGGGGCTGCCGCGCTTCGTCTTTTCCCGCGGCGAACTGTCGATCGAAGAAGCGGACGTCAAGGCCAAGGTCGGGCACGGCGAGTTCGTGGCGCGCGAACCGAACGCCGCCGTCAACCGCGCGCTTTCGACCTGGAAGGAGATCAGCGCGCCGCGCAAGGTGGAGCGCACGGGCATTCCGGCGACCGGAGTTTGAGCGTGCGCGCAACTCACCTTCTGACCGGGGCAGCCGTGCTGCTGGCCGCCGGCCAAGCTTTCGCCGCCGGCATCGATCTCTCCAAACCCTGGGGCAACAAATCCGGCTGCATCAACAAGAACGGCCAGGAGGTCTATGCCGAGGACATGCTGCTGTTGACCAGCGAGGCGCTCGTCACGGTCGCCAGCGCCTGCACCTTTACCGACAAGAGACCCCAGGCGAATGGCTCCCTTGTGGTGACGGCGCAGTGCGAGGCGGAAGGCGAGGAGGGGCAGACGCCGGCCCAGTTCATCATCAAGCGCAGCGCCAAGAACGCCAAGAGACTGGTGATCGCCGACAAGGACGGCAACGCGATGGGAGAAGTCTCCCGGTGCAAATGACGGCGGTCCCGTCGACCTCAGGCAACCAACGCATCCAGTTCCGGCATCAGGACCACGCTTTCCTGCTCGTTGGGATCGGTGCGGGCGATGACCGCCGAAGAGGGCGCTCCGCTCAGATTGGCGGGCAGATGCGGCACGCCCGCCGGAATGTAGAACAGGTCGCCGGCCTGGACGACTTTGTGATGCTCGAGCCGGTCGCCATACCAGGTATGGACCTCGCCGGAGAGCACATAGATCGCGGTCTCGTGGTTCTCATGCATATGCGCCTTGGCGCGGGCGCCGGGCGGCATGGTGAGAAGGTGCATACAAATGCCGGAGGAGCCGACGGTTTCGGCGGCTATACCGGCGAAATAGCTCAAGCCTTGCTTGCCTTCATAAGTGCTTTCAGGGCGAATAAGGTGGCATGTGGGTTTAGGCGACATCGGCAAGGCTCCGGGCGTCGATCAAGTGGGACTGGACGAGTGGAAAGCAAGGCAATCGTAAAATCAACCGGATTCCGGCCGGCGCGGCAGCGGCTGCGAAAGACAGGTTTCTGCCGATGAGCGGACAGTCGCCAGCCGTCGTTTCGGCAAGCAAGCTCGGCCTCACCTTCCAGACCAATGACGGTCCGGTGCAGGCGCTGTCCAATGTCGATCTCACCATCGGCAAGGGTGAGTTCGTCTCCTTCATCGGCCCCTCCGGCTGCGGCAAGACAACCTTGCTGCGCGTCATCGCCGATCTGGAGAAGCCGACCTCGGGAACGATCTCCGTCAATGGGATTTCGCCGGAGCAGGCGCGCGAGAAGCGGGCTTACGGCTATGTCTTCCAGGCGGCGGCGCTGTTTCCTTGGCGCACAATCGAGCGGAATGTGGCGCTGCCGCTGGAAATCATTGGCCTCAGCCAGGCCGAGCAGGCGGAACGCATCAAGCGAACCCTCGAACTCGTCAACCTCTCCGGCTTCGAGAAGAAGTATCCCTGGCAGCTGTCCGGCGGCATGCAGCAGCGCGCCTCGATCGCGCGCGCGCTCGCCTTCGACGCCGATTTGCTTTTGATGGACGAGCCGTTCGGCGCGCTCGACGAGATCGTGCGCGATCATCTGAACGAACAGCTTCTCGAACTCTGGGATTCGACCAACAAGACGATCTGCTTTGTCACTCACTCGATCCCCGAGGCGGTCTATCTGTCGACCCGCATCGTGGTGATGTCGCCGCGGCCGGGCCGCGTCACCGACGTGATCGAATCTACCTTGCCCAGGAAGCGGCCGCTCGACATCCGCGAGACGCCGGAATTCCTGGCGATCGCCGCGCGCGTGCGCGACGGGTTGAGGGCGGGGCACAGCTATGATGATTGAGGGTGCTTGCCAGCGGACGGACACCCGCTGCTTCGACATCCTGGGCCGGAGCAAGCGCGAAGCCGCGCGCGTGGCGGGAGCCGACCGCCGTGATTTCGTCATCCTAGGGCGGAGCGACGCGAAGCGGAGCGCAGACCCTAGGATCCATGCCGTGACCTCGGCCGAAGGCCGTAAGCGGCTCAGAATACCCGACGAGCTGAGCGCGGCGCACGGAGCCGTATTCTGCGCCACAGCGGAGCGTCGAGGTAACGGCATGGATCCTAGGGTCTGCGCCGCGTCGCTTCGCTCCTTGCTCCGCCCTATGATGACGAAAAACGCGCAGCGCCGCGTGCTGCCGTTGCGCCGGGGGAAGGCCTGCTAAATGGACTCCTTCCGTTCCAAGATCATCCCGGTCACGTCAATCCTCGCCGGCGTGGTGGTGCTCTGGTATGTCTTCGCCGTCATCCTCAATGCGCCGTTCCAGCGCGATCTCGACGCCAGAGCCAACGAAACCCCCGGCACGGTCGAATTCATCGGCAAGACATTATCGCAGCCGAAGCCGACGCTGCCGGCGCCGCACCAGGTGGCGGTGAACTTCTTCGAGAACACCTTCCTGCGCAGCATCACCTCGAACCGCAGCCTTGTCTACAATGCCTGGGTGACGCTGTCCTCGACGCTGCTCGGCTTTGCTTTCGGCACGGCGCTCGGCATCGTGATCGCCGTCGGCATCGTGCATGTGACGACGCTCGACCGCAGCCTGATGCCTTGGATCATCGCCTCGCAGACCATTCCCATCCTGGCGGTGGCGCCGATGATCATCGTGGTGCTGGCGGCCATCGGCATCACCGGGCTGATCCCGAAGGCGCTGATCTCGACCTATCTGTCGTTCTTCCCGGTTGCGGTCGGCATGGTGAAGGGATTGCGCTCGCCCGAGCTCATGCATCTCGACCTGATGCACACTTATAATGCCAGCGCCTCGCAGACCTTCTGGAAGCTGCGCGTCCCGGCATCGGTGCCGTTCCTGTTCACGTCGATGAAGGTGGCGGTGGCGGCGAGCCTGGTCGGCGCCATCGTCGGCGAATTGCCGACGGGTGCTGTCGCCGGCATCGGCGCCAAGCTGCTTTCCGGCGCCTATTACAGCCAGACGATCGACATCTGGTCGGCGCTGGTTGCGGGCTCGGTGGTTGCCGCGCTTCTGGTCATGGTGGTCGGCATCGCTGGCCGCCTGGTCGACCGCGCCATGGGCGGGAGGCCGGCATGACCTGGCTGAAACCATCCTGGCAAGCGGTGCTGGCGATCCTTCTTTGCGTCGTCGCCTTCGCGCTCGGCGCGATGTCGACACCGGAAGCGGCTGCGCTGGCCGAGCCTGCCGCGACGGTTGCCTACCCGTATATGGGCACCAAAGGTCTCATCCTCGGATTGCTGCTGATCGCGGCGCTGGTTTCGACGGTGAGACTCGCGCTACTTATCGAAGCCGTTGTCCTGTTCATCGGCGCCCATGTCGCAGCGTGGCTTCTGGTCAAGGGCATCGGAGGCTTCGAGGGCACGGCACTGGCGCCGTACTTTCTGGTTCTCGCGGCCGCCTGGTTGCTTGCCTGGCGCTGCGTCGCGCTGTTGTCCTCGCTACGGCCGGCAGCCAGCGGGGCCAAAACGGCGCTGCGGCTGATCATTCCGGCGATCTTCGGCGCCTGGATCCTGATCATCTGGGAAGCGGTGACGCGCGGCGCCGGCATTCCCTTCATCCTTTTGCCGCCGCCGAGCGCCATCGGCGCGCGCATCGCCAACTCGCTGCCGATCCTGGGATCGGACGTGCGGCAGACGATCTTCAAGGCAGTGCTGATCGGCTACATCGTCGGCAATCTCGCCGGCTTCGTCGTCGCCATCCTTGCCGACCGTGTGCCGTTCCTCAGACGCGGGCTGCTGCCGATCGGCAACATGGTATCGGCGCTGCCGATCATCGGCGTCGCGCCGATCATGGTGATGTGGTTCGGCTTCGACTGGCCGTCCAAGGCGGCGGTCGTCATCATCATGACCTTCTTCCCGATGCTGGTGAACACCGTCGCGGGGCTTGCCGCCTCCGGCCACATGGAGCGCGATTTGATGCGCACTTATGCGTCGGGCTACTGGCCGACCTTGCTGAAGCTGGGGCTGCCGGCGGCAATGCCGTTCATCTTCAATGCGCTGAAGATCAACTCGACGCTGGCGCTGATCGGCGCCATCGTCGCGGAGTTCTTCGGCACGCCCGTGGTCGGCATGGGATTCCGCATTTCGACGGAAGTCGGGCGGATGAACATCGACATGGTCTGGGCCGAAATCGCAGTTGCAGCACTTGCGGGTTCGGTCTTTTATGGCGTGGTCGCTCTTGTCGAGAGAGCCGTCACGTTTTGGCATCCCTCTGTCCGTGGTGGATAGGGGCTGTGGGTTTGGGTGCTAACTTCAGAGGGTAAAAACATGAAAAGACTGGTAATTTCTGCTCTGGCCGGGGCGATGTCGCTGGCCGCTTTCCAAGCGATGGCGGCCGACAAGGTGACGCTGCAGCTGAAATGGGTCACGCAGGCCCAGTTCGCCGGCTACTACGTCGCCAAGGCCAAGGGCTTCTACGAGGCCGAAGGGCTCGACGTCGACATCAAGCCGGGTGGGCCGGATATCGCGCCCGAGCAGGTGATCGCCGGCGGCGGCGCCGATGTGATCGTCGACTGGATGGGCGGCGCGCTGGCCGCCCGTGAAAAAGGCGTGCCGCTGGTCAACATTGCCCAGCCGTTCAAGAAAGCCGGCATGGAGCTGGTCTGCCCGAAGGACGGCCCGATCAAGACCGAAGCCGACTTCAAGGGCCACACCCTCGGCGTCTGGTTCTTCGGCAACGAGTACCCGTTCTATGCCTGGATGAACAAGCTCGGCCTCAAGACCGACGGCGGCAAGGACGGCGTCACCGTGCTGAAGCAAAGCTTTGACGTGCAGCCGCTGATCCAGAAGCAGGCGGACTGCATCTCGGTCATGACCTATAACGAGTACTGGCAGCTGATCGACGCCGGCTACAAGCCGGAGCAGCTCACCGTCTTCAACTATTCGGCCATGGGCAACGACCTGCTCGAGGACGGCCTCTACGCGCTGGAGAACAAGCTCAAGGATCCGGCCTTCGAGGACAAGATGGTGCGCTTCGTGCGCGCCTCGATGAAGGGCTGGAAATACGCCGTCGACAATTCGGATGAGGCGGCCGAGATCGTCATGGATAATGGCGGCCAGGACGAGAACCATCAGAAGCGCATGATGGGCGAAGTCGCCAAGCTGATCGACAATGCCGACGGCAAGCTCGATCCGGCCACCTATGAGCGCACCGCCAAGGCGCTGCTCGACCAGAAGATCATCGCGAAGGAGCCGTCGGGCGCCTATACGACCGCGATAACCGACAAGGCGATCAAGTAAGGTTGACCTAGCCAGTCGAGACTTAACGGGGGCGGGTGACCGCCCCTTTTGCTTGGCTGTGGTAAAATATCCGTGTGCAGGGATACAAGCGGCCTGCCAACCGTTGCAGTGGGGCATCCGCGCGCCGGGGGAGCCGCGGCGGGGCGGATGCGCGCCAGCCAAGGAGGTTCTCCAATGCGCATCCAATCATGGCCGATGCTTTCGGCCTTTGCTGTCTCGACTGCTTTGCTGCTCGCATCTCCGGCCTTGGCCGAAACTGTGAAGTACAATGCGACGCTCGACGGTAGCCAGCAGAGCCCGCCCGTCACCACCAAAGGCAAGGGAACCGCCACATTCACCTTCGACACCGCCAAGAAGAAGCTCAGCTGGAACGTCAAATATTCCGGCCTCAGCGGACCTGCGACGGCTGCTCATATTCACGGCCCGGCCGCGTCGGGTGAAAACGCACCTCCGGTGATCCCATTCAAGAAGCTCAAGAGCCCGATCAAGGGATCGGCGACGCTGACCGACGCGCAGGCGGCCGACCTCGAGGCCGGCAAGTACTACGTCAATGTCCACACCAAGGCGAATCCGGACGGCGAGATCCGCGGCCAGATCGAGAAAGCCGGCGGATCGATGTAGCGGAGTTTCCTCAGGCAGCAACGAGGGGGGCGACCGCCTCGTTCTGCCTGATCAGGACTTGTCGCGTATCTGTGTCAGCGTGCGGGTCGGCGTGATGGCTTCAGGATCGAGCCTGATCTCGACGATCGCCGGCTTGCCGCTGGCGCGTGCGCGTTCGAAGGCCGGAGCGAAGTCTTCGGTCTTTTCGACGGTCTCGCCATGGCCGCCATAGGCGCGGGCGAGAGCGGCGAAATCCGGGTTCTTGAGGTCGGTCGCCACGACGCGGCTCGGATATTCCCGCTCCTGATGCATGCGGATCGTGCCGTAAATGCCGTTGTTGACGACCACCACGATGATCGGCAGGTCGTATTGCACGGCGGTCGCGAACTCCTGCCCGTTCATCAGAAAACAGCCGTCGCCGGCAAACGCGATGACCTCGCGGTCCGGGTATAGGGCCTTGGCCGCGACCGCGGCCGGCGTGCCGTAGCCCATCGAGCCGGAAGTCGGCGCCGCCTGCGTGGCGAAGCGGCGGAAGCGGTGGAAGCGATGCACCCAGGTGGCGTAGTTGCCGGCGCCGTTGGTGAGGATGGCGTCTTCCGGCAGCGCCTTTTCCAGATAGGTCATGATCGGCCCCATCTGCACGGCGCCGGGGCCGGTCTGAGGCGGCGTCGACCATTCGAGATAGGCGGCATGCAGCTTTGCCGTCTCCGCCGCCCAACCGGGCGCGGCCGAACCTTTGCGTCTGGCGAATGCCCGCACGAAGGCGGTGGGGGAGGCGTTGATCGCCAGGGTCGGCCGATAGACGCGGCCAAGCTCGCCGGCGTCGGCGTGGACATGCACCAGCATCTGGTCGGGGTAAGGGCTTTTCAACAGCGTATAGTCCGAGGACGGCATCTCGCCCATGCGGCCGCCGATGAGCAGCACCAGGTCTGCCTGCTTGATCGCTGCAGCCAGCTTCGGATTGATGCCGATGCCGACATCGCCGGCATAGTTCGGATGCAAGTGGTCGAACAGCATCTGGCGGCGGAAGGAGCAGCCGACCGGCAGTGACCAGGCCTCTGCGATCCGGGTGACGTCTTGAACCGCTTGAAAATCCCAGCGCGTGCCGCCCAGGATAGCAATTGGCCGTTTGGCGGCATTGAGCAGGGCCTCAAGCCGGTCGAGTTCGGCTTCACCGGGGCTTGTTTCGACCGGCGTATGAGCCAGCGCCGGTGGGGCCTCGACCTCGCTGGTCAGCATGTCCTCGGGCAGCGAGATGACGACCGGACCAGGTCGGCCCGACGTCGCCACCGCGAAGGCGCGGGTGACGAATTCCGGGATGCGCGAGGCATCGTCGATCTCGACCACCCATTTGGCGATGTCGCCGAAGAAGCGCTTGTAGTCGACCTCCTGAAAAGCCTCGCGCTCCTTGGCGTGACTGGCGACCTGGCCGATGAACAGGATCAGCGGCACCGAATCCTGCATGGCGATATGAATGCCGGCCGAAGCGTTGGTGGCGCCGGGGCCGCGGGTGACAAAGCATATCCCGGGCTTGCCGGTCAGGCGCCCCTGGCAGTCGGCCATCATCGCCGCTCCGCCTTCCTGACGGCAGACGATAGTGCGGATCGGCGAGTCATGCAGCGCGTCGAGCACCGCCAGATAGGATTCGCCTGGAACGCAGAAGATGCGGTCGGTGCCGTTCGCTTCGAGCGCCTCGACGATCAATTGTCCGCCGGTCTTCATTTTGCTGATCTCTCCAGTTCGGCAAGGATTTCCTCAGTGTGCTCGCCGAGACGCGGCGAGGGGCGCTCATAGACGAGCGGCGTGCCGGACATCACCATCGGCGCACGTACCGTAGGCAGCAAATTGCCATGACCGTCGTCCAGGTCGAGCCGCATGCCGCGCGCGATCGTCTGCGGGTCGGCGAACATCTGGCCGATCGTGTTGATCGGGCTTGCCGGCACGCCGGCCGCCTCGAGCTTCGCCAGCAGCGGATCGCGATCCCACGTGCTCAGCGTCTCGATGATCTGTTCGCGCAGCTTGGCGCGATTGGCGACGCGGGCCGGATTGGTGGCGAAATCCGGATTGGCTGGCAGATCGGTGAGGCCGACCGCTGCGCAGAACTTGGTGAATTGTCCGTCATTGCCGACCGCCAGGATGATATGGCCGTCTTTCACCGGCAGCACCTCGTAAGGCGCGATGTTCATATGCGCGTTGCCCATCTGCATGGGCGACTTGCCGGAGACCAGATAGTTGAGGTTCTGGTTGCCGAGCGCCGAGATCTGGCTGTCGAAGAGCGCCATGTCGATATGCTGGCCTTCACCGGTCCTTTCTGCGTGGCGGAGCGCCGCCTGGATGGCGATCACCGAATAAAGCCCAGTGAACAGGTCGGAGATGGCGACGCCTGCCTTTTGCGGCTCGCGGCCGGCCTCGCCGGTGATCGACATCATGCCGGCCATGGCCTGGATGATGAAATCGTAACCCGCGCGGGGCGCGTAGGGCCCGTCCTGGCCAAAGCCGGTGATCGAGCAATAGACGAGGCGCGGGTTGATCCTCTTCAGGCTCTCATAGTCGAGCCCGTATTTCTTGAGACCGCCGAGCTTGAAGTTCTCGATCAGCACGTCGGCCGTGGCGACGAGGCGGCGGAGCGTGTCGGCGCCTTCGGGCTTGGAGAAATCGATGGCGATCGAGCGCTTGCCGCGATTGCAGGAATGATAATAGGCCGCCGAAAGGTTCTCGCCGTCATGGCTCATGACGAAGGGTGGGCCCCATTTGCGGGTGTCGTCGCCGCCGTCCGGGCTCTCGACCTTGATGACATCGGCGCCGAGATCGGCGAGCAGCTGCCCGGCCCAGGGGCCTGCCAGGATGCGAGCGAGTTCGATGACGCGGATGCCTTTCAGCGGGGGTTCAGCCATGGATCACCGTGAAGGGTTGAAAGCGCAGCGTCTACCAACAGAGGTCGCCCCTGTCACGACCCATGCAATGGGCCAATGCCGCTAGGGTTTCAGCGTATGATCCGCCCAGGCGGCGAAATCATTCATGATGACGTCGCGGTTGACCTCGTTCAGGCTTTCGTGGCGGGTGTCGGCGTAAACCTTTGAAACCAGATTCGAAAAGCCCATTTTGTCCATCCGCCGGGCAAGGTGGTGAACCGCTTTGCCGTGGTCCGATGCCGGATCCTTCTCGCCGCCGATCAGATTGACGAAGAGGTCGCGGCGCACGCCGGCGAAGCTCGAATCCCTGCCGGCGTAGAGCGCGAGGTTGACCACATCGCGCCACATGGAGACGGAGGCATCCCAGCCGCAGAGCGGGTCGGCGATGTATTTGTCGACCTCGACCGGATCGCGCGACAGCCAGTCGAACAAGGTCCGGTGATTGGGCACGGCCTTGCCCCAGGCCTGGAAGGTCAGCTTGGGCAGCAGCCGAGATGGCACGTCGGAGCCCAGCCGCATCCTTTCCCAGCCCAGGATGGCCAGGGCCAGCCGGCCGAGCAGGCCTTGCGAGAAATTGCCGTTCCAGATCGCTGCGGCATGGACGCGATCGGAATGGCGGAGCACGAAATTCAGCGCGATCGAGGCGCCGAGCGAATGTCCAAAAGCGATGACCGGCAATCCCGGATGTTCAACGGCGATCAGATCATGCACCGCGCCGACATCGGCAATCACCTTGGCGATGCCGTCGGTATCGGCGAACCGGCCGAGCGGCGCATCGGGCGCCTTTGTCGCGCCATGGCCGCGATGGTCATGGGCGTAGACATGGAAGCCGCGCGCGCAGAGGAAGTCGGCAAAGCGGGCGTAACGCGCCGCATGCTCGGCCAAGCCGTGATTGATCTGGATGACGGCGCGCGGGGATATTTGCGCATGTCTCACATAGAGGTTGAGGTCGGCCCCGGTCGGTGAGGCCAGCCTGGTCTGCTTGTCGAATGGCATGTCTCGCTCCCTTGGCGACTGATGGGCGAGGGCTTCGGCTGCGTCAAGAGAGCGCGATCCTTTCGAGCCATGTGGAGTGCGCTTATCGCTCTCCTGGGGATTATTTTCGCGCGACGACAAAGATCGCAATTCTGACACGTCGCCTGTTCTAATGTGGCGAATCCGATACGGTTCGATGATCGCCGGGAGAGCGGGAATGCGGGTTTGGGCAGTATGGGGTTCGGTTGTTCTGGCCCTGGTTGGCGCCGGCGCGGCTCAGGCCGATGTGAAGATGAGCGGCACCTTCGTGGCCGACAGCGCCTGTCCGGCAACGCAAGCCATCAGGAGCGGCAAGAACTCCGGCAACGTGTCTACCGAAGCGGGACAGACCTATCAGCTTCTGGCAGGCAACAAGGACGAGCCCACCCATTATCTCATCCAGGTTCCTGGCGCCGATCCGGAGCGACGCTGGGTGAAGATCGGCTGCGGTCATGTCACCGGCAGCAGCGCGTCCGCCACGCCCTCGCCGGCCGATCCGATGAAGCCGTCGCAACCTGGTTCCGGCAAGCCTGAATATGTGTTCGCGCTGAGCTGGCAGCCCGCATTCTGTGAGACCAAGGCCAACAAACCCGAATGCAAGGCGCAGAATCCCAACGAATTCGACGCTTCGCACTTCACGCTGCATGGGCTGTGGCCGCAGCCGAACGGCAATTTCTATTGCCAGGTGTCGGCGGGCGACAAGGCCAACGACAATCCCGCGCATTGGGGAGATTTGCCACCCGTCGAACTCGACGCCAACACGCGCGCCGAGCTCGACCAGATGATGCCGGGCACGGCGTCCAAGCTGGAGCGCCATGAATGGATCAAGCACGGCACCTGCTACGGCAAGAGCCAGCAAGAGTATTTCTCCGACGCGCTCAATCTGATGCGCGCGGTGAACGCCTCGCCAGTGCGCGATCTCTTCGTCAAAAACATCGGCAAGCAGCTGACATCGGAGCAGATCCGCAATGCCTTCGACCAGGCCTTCGGCAAGGGTGCCGGCGACCGCGTGCGCGTCTCCTGCCTTGTCGATCCGTCGAGCGGAAGGCGGTTGATCGGCGAGCTGACGCTCGGTCTCTCCGGTCCGATCGGCCCCGACAGCAAGCTCGCCAGCCTGCTGATCGCCTCGGCGCCGACGAGCAAGGCGGGCTGCCCGAAGGGCACGGTCGACGCGATAGGGTTCCAATAGGACGTGCCACCGCCCGGATTCGGCCACCGAACCGAGCATGATTGCCGGCCGGTAGAGTTCACGACGCGGCGAAAGCGATTGCCGTTCGGCGCTTCATCGCCTACATAGCGCGCAACTCCACCCAATTCGACAGTTCAGTTTCAGGGAAAGCGCGCGTGGCTCGCCAGTTCATCTATCACATGTCAGGCCTGTCGAAGGCCTACGGCACCAAGAAGGTGCTCGATAACATCCACCTGTCCTTCTATCCGGACGCCAAGATCGGCATCCTCGGCCCCAACGGCTCGGGCAAGTCGACCATCCTGCGCATTATGGCCGGGCTCGACAAGGAGTTTCAGGGCGAGGCGTGGCTGGCCGAGGGCGCGACCGTGGGCTACCTCGCGCAGGAGCCGCAGCTCGACAACAGCAAGACCGTGCGTGAAAACGTCATGGACGGCGTCGCCAGGAAGACTGCCATCATCGAGCGCTATAACGAGCTGATGATGAACTATTCCGACGAGACGGCGGACGAGTCGGCCAAGCTGCAGGACGAGATGGACCGGCTGAACCTTTGGGATCTCGAGCAGCAGGTCGAGATGGCGATGGACGCCCTGCAGTGCCCGCCGGCCGATTCCGAGGTGACGAACCTCTCGGGCGGCGAGCGCCGCCGCGTGGCGCTCTGCCGGCTGCTGCTCGAGCAGCCCGACCTTTTGCTGCTCGACGAGCCGACCAACCATCTCGACGCCGAGACCACGCAGTGGCTGGAAAAGCACCTGCGCGACTATCCGGGCTCGGTGCTGATCATCACCCACGACCGCTACTTCCTCGACAACGTCACCGGCTGGATTCTCGAGCTCGACCGCGGCCGCGGCATTCCCTACGAGGGCAACTACACCAAATATCTCGACGCCAAGGCCAAGCGCCTGATCCAGGAAGGGCGCGAGGACGACGCCCGCCAGAAGGCGATCTGGCGCGAGCGCGAATGGATCCAATCCTCGCCGAAGGCGCGCCAGACCAAGTCCAAGGCGCGCATCAAGGCCTATGAGGAATTGGTCGAGCAGTCGCAGAACCGCAAGCCGACCGACACGCAGATCGTCATCCCGTCGAGCGAGCGCCTCGGCAATGTCGTCATCGAGGTCGAGGGCCTCAACAAGGGCTTTGCCGACGAGCTTTTGATCGAGGATTTGTCGTTCAAACTGCCGCCGGGCGGCATCGTCGGCGTCATCGGCCCGAACGGCGCCGGCAAGACGACCCTGTTCAAGATGATCACCGGTCAGGAAACACCGGATGCCGGCTCGATCCGCAAGGGCGAGACTGTGAAGCTCGGCTATGTCGACCAGAGCCGCGACGCGCTCGACCCGAACAAGACGGTTTGGGAAGAGATCTCGGGCGGCGCCGAGGTCATCAAGCTCGGCAAGCACGAGGTCAACAGCCGCGCTTACTGCTCGTCCTTCAACTTCCGCGGCGGCGACCAGCAGCAGAAGGTCGGCAATCTTTCCGGCGGCCAGCGCAACCGCGTGCATCTGGCCAAGATGCTGAAGGGCGGCGGCAATGTGCTGCTGCTCGACGAACCGACCAACGATCTCGACACCGAAACGCTGGGCGCGCTGGAAGATGCGCTCGAAGCCTATGCCGGTTGCGCGGTGATCATCAGCCACGACCGCATGTTCCTCGACCGCATGGCGACCCACATGCTCGCCTTCGAGGGCGACGCGCATGTCGAATGGTTCGAAGGCAACTTCGAGGAATATGAGAAGGACAAGCTGCGCCGCCTGGGCGCGGAAGCGGCAACCCCGCACCGCATGACGCACAAGCGGCTGACGCGGTAGCAAAGTCCATGGGCGGCGAACAAATATGAGGTTCTGAAATGGCTGACTGGTCCGCCGCCCAATATCTGAAGTTCGAGGATGAGCGCACGCGGCCCGCGCGGGACCTGGCAGCACAAGTCCCGGTCGACTTCCCGCGCCGCGTCGTCGATATTGGCTGCGGTCCGGGCAACTCGACGGAGCTGCTGGTCGAGCGATGGCCAGATGCGGAGGTCAGCGGTTTCGACACCTCACCCGACATGATCGAGAAGGCGAAGGCGCGGCTGCCCAACGTGAATTTCGCGCTAGCCGATGCTTCCGCCTGGCAGCCGGCGCAGCCCGTCGACGTGATCTTCGCAAACGCGGTCTTTCAATGGCTGCCGGAGCATCCGGCGGTGTTCCAGCGGCTGATCGGGCTGCTCGCACCGGGCGGCGCCTTGGCCATCCAGATGCCCGATAATCTTGGCGAACCCTCGCATCGGTTGATGCGCGACACCGCGGCCGAGATGCCGTTCTCGGCCAAGCTCAGGAGTGCCGCCCGCGCGCCGCTGCCTACGGTTTCCTTCTACTACGATCTTCTGTCGCCGCTCGCCGATCGCGTGGATATCTGGCACACGATCTACAATCATCCGTTGGCCGATGCCGAAGCGATCGTCGAATGGGTCAAGGCGACGGGGCTGAGGCCGTTCCTCGATCCGCTCGGCGCGGACGAGAGAAAGACATTCCTCGAAAGCTACACCGCAAAGATCGCAAAGGCCTATCCGAAGACGGCGAACGGCAAGGTGCTGCTGCGCTTCCCGCGCATCTTCATCATTGCCAAGCGGGCCTGACCGTTTCCGGTCAACTCATCGCGATAGCCGGAACTGCGATTTAGGCTGGCATAAACCGGCCAAATGCGACAAGGGTAGCGCGCTCCGGCACAAAGGCCGTGCCTCGGACGGATTGGACATGCATCGCGTCATCATCAGCGGCATCGGCGCCGAAATCCCCGAGCCTGTCATCACCAATGAAGAGCTGGTCGAAAGCTTCAACAGCTGGGTTGACACCGAGAATGCGCGCCGCGCCGTCACAGGCGAGACGCTGCTGCAGAAGTCGGACAGCGACTTCATCGTCCATGCCTCGGGCGTGCAGACCCGCCATGTGATCGAACGCGAAGGCATCCTCGATCCGACCCGCATGGCGCCGCGCATTCCGGCCCGGCCGGACGACGTACTGTCGCTGCAGGCGGAGTTCGGCATCGCTTCGGCCAGAAAGGCCATCGCCCTTGCCGGCGTGGAAGGCTCGGACATCGATCTGGTGATCTGCTCGGCCTCGCATCATCAGCGGCCTTATCCGGCGATCGCCATCGAGATGCAGCAGGCCCTGGGCAGCAAGGGCGCCGGCTTCGACATGGGGCTCGGCTGCTCTTCCGCCGCGGCGGCGCTGCACATCGCGGTCAACCTTGTCAGGGCAGGGGCGCACAAGCGCATCCTGGTGTCGACGCCCGAAATCATCACCGGCCATCTCAACTTCCGCGACCGGCAGACGCATTTCATCTTCGGCGACGCGTCAGTCGCGATGGTCATCGAAGGGCTCGACCAGGGCGAGAAGCGGCCGGGACGCTTCGAGGTGCTCGACACGCGCACTTGGACGCAAATGTCGAACAACATCCGCACCAATCTCGGCTACCACACCCGCACTGCCCAGGACGATCCCTACCAGATCAAACTCGAGGGCAATCTGATCAAGCAGGTCGGCAACAAGGTGTTCAAGGAAGTCACGGTCGCGGGCCACAAGTTCATCGTCGAGTTCCTGGCCGAGC
This sequence comes from Mesorhizobium sp. WSM3879, assembly GCF_002294915.1. Lineage (NCBI taxonomy): Bacteria > Pseudomonadati > Pseudomonadota > Alphaproteobacteria > Hyphomicrobiales > Phyllobacteriaceae > Mesorhizobium > Mesorhizobium sp. WSM3879. The sequence goes on from NZ_NSFZ01000011.1 coordinate 48,577, forward strand.
ATGGTCTGACGCCGCAAGGCATCCGCCGCTTCTGGCTGCATCAGGCCAATGCGCGCATGAATGCGATGATCCTGAAACTCGCCTTCGGCCACGATGTCGACCACGACCGCGCGCCGATGGTGCTGGAACGCCTCGGCAACACGGCGGGCGCCGGCGCCATCGTGGCACTGTCCGAAAATCATGCGGACATGAAGGCCGGCGATTTCGGCCTGCTCTGCGCCTTCGGCGCCGGCTATTCGATCGGCGGCGCGCTGCTGAGGATGTTGTAAACCGGCTCAGGCGGGGACGAACGGCACCAGCATCGGCACGCGTCTGGCATAGTCGTCATAGGCGGGGCCGAGCTCGCCGCGCAGGAAGCTCTCTTCCAGCCTGGCCTTGACGACGATGCCGACGAGCAGCAGGGCAGTGCCGGCAACACCCCAGACAGTGCCCTTGGCTGCCATGGTAGCGAGGATCGACACCAGCAGGCCGGTGTAGATCGGGTGGCGGACCAGCCGATAGGGACCGGTGTCGACCACGCGGTGATCGGCTTTGGCGGTGACGGTGCCCGACCACAGCCGACCGAGATGCAAGCGCGCCCACCAGGCGAAAGCGATGCCGATCGCGATCAGGGCGACGCAGATCCAGGCCTCGGCAAGCGTCGGCGTCCACAGCCGCAATCGGCCGACATAGCCGTGCGCCGGCGCGAACAGCAGAAAGGTGCCGGCCAGCCAGAGAACCCGGTAACGGGCCTCAGCCTTGAAGTCCGCGCGCTTTTGCGCTGGATCGGCCCACGCGGCGGCCAGCACCCAAGACACCACCCAGGCCAACCAGAGCGCGGCGATCGCATGTTGAACCTGCATGATCTGAACCCTCCCAAGTTCGCGCCGCCATTTACGCCGCCGGAGCGGCGGCAATGCGGCGGAACGTGAAAGCGTGCGGCATCTTCAGGTAAGAAAGTCGTGATCGCCATCAAGCGCTGTGATCGGATCATCAGCGCTTTCGACTGGACCGAGTAGCCGAGCGTCTCTAGACCAACGCTATGCAGGAAACGAACCTAGAGCTTTTTCCGTCGGCGGAGCCGACGGCCGACATCGTCGCCGGCCGCAAGCTGACAGCATTGGCAGCGGCACTCTATGCCGCGCCGTCCGATCATTTCGAGACAAGGCCCGTGGACGAATTGCGCCTTGGCTTCGACGGGATCGAGGGTGACTTCCATGCCGGCGCGACGCGGCGCTCCGGCGGGCGCGAGCCCTGGTACCCGCGCGGCACCGAAATGCGCAACGAGCGGCAATTGTCGCTCGTCGCCGCGGATGAGCTCGCCATCGTCGCCCACCGCATGGGCCTCGAGGAGATCAAGGCGGAATGGATCGGCGCCAACCTGATGATCGAAGGCCTGCCGCATCTTTCGATGCTGCCGGCGGGGTCGCTGTTGTTCTTCAAGGGCGGCGTGACGATCAAGATCGACGGCCAGAACAAGCCCTGCCGGGTCGCCGGGCAATCGATCGCCGAACATGTCAACGCGGCGGATCGCGACGCGACGGCCTTGCTGTTTCCGAAGACGGCGAAGAGGCTGCGCGGTCTGGTCGCCTGGGTCGAAAAACCCGGCATCATCAGGACCGGCGAAGAGATTTCGGTGCGGGTGCCGGAGCAGTGGATCTATCGCGCGTGATCGGGCTTCGGCTTTGGATATCGCCGGTTCAAGTCTCGCTCTGAGTGAACTGTTGGAGTGGCTTTGGTCGTCATCCGTAGCGCACCGCGCTCGACCAGGCCGGATCCTCGTGCTTTTGCCAGTAGAGGCGCATCAGACGCTCAGTGATCGCCCCGACCTTGCCATAGGCAACCGGAGCACCGTCGATCATCGTGACGGGCATGATGCCGCCGGCCGTCGAGGTGATGAAGACTTCGTCGGCTGACTTGAGCGCGGCCACGCTGACATCCGCGGCAACCGCGGACAGTCGCGCCTCGGCGCACAGGTCAAACACGGTGCGGCGCGTTATGCCGGGCAGCACGCCGACGGCGGGCGTGGTCAATTTGCCTGCCCTGACACAGAACACGTTGAAGCCTGGACCTTCGGCGAGGTTGCCGTTGAAGTCGAGGACCAGCGCGGTGTCGGCGCCGCGGTCATAAGCGTCGTAGAGCCCGCGCACCAGGTCCAGCCAATGGTAGTTCTTGATCGAGGGATCGATCGAGGCAGGTGGGATACGGACCTTGTCGCTGATCGCGACGTGGAGGCCGCTTCGCAACTGTTCGGCATTGGCGACCGAGCCGAAGGGGACGGCGAAAGCCATGAACCGGTTGATCGCCTGACGCGGATCGCGGCTGAAGGTCGGCGAGGCACCGCGCGTGCACAGCATCTCGACATAGGCGGCGCGATGGCCGGACAGCGCGACGCAATTGTGCAGGATTTCGGCAACGCCGTCGCGGTCGAACGGGATGGTCATGCGAAGCTTTTCCAGCCCGCCGAAGAAACGGTCGAGATGCAGATCGAGACGGAAAAAGCGGCCGTCCCAGACATGGACCGTGTCGTAAGTGGCGTCGGAATGCAGAAAGCCCCAGTCCAGCACCGACACCTTTGCCTGCGACATCGGCAGATATTGTCCATCGAGGTAAGCGACGCCGTTGGGATAGGCATGCGGATCGAGATGACGCTCTGACAGAACGGGTAGTGGCGCGGCAGGCGCGGGGGCGGCTTGGCTCATTTCGCTCCTTCTTCGTCGTTGTGGAAAGGCAGGCTAGCGTCCCGCTTCGAATGAAGTAAGAGCCAGGCCAACGGCGCTGTCTAGCCTAGCCTGTGCTTTACTCGTCCTCGTCATCCTCTTCCAGCAGCCGCGTCGCGCGCCAGCGGGTCAGCACCTCATTGGTCTCGTCGATGACAAAGAAGCGTGCCGAGTCGCGGTCATAGCCTTCGGCCAGCAGTTTGTCATAGTCGGTATGGGTGTGGCGGACATGCGCGATGGTTGCCAGCCACACCGCGATCGTCGGCGGCAAGCTCTTCATATGCACGGCTCCGGCATCGGCGCGGATTTTTTCCATGTCGGAATAGGGGGCGAGCGGCAAGAGCGCGGTGAGCGCCTTGGCAATCGCGCGGCGACGGCCGGTCGGCGCGCTCATTTCTCCTCGCGTCCGGCAATGGCCGCCTCAGGGAAGGCATCGGTCGACGCATAGTAGGGCTTGATGTCGACGACCGGCGTGCCGTCGAGCACGTCGATGGCGTCGATCTCGATCCGGCCTTCCTCGATATCGAGCGCGACGAGCTTCGCGATGTGCAGGCCGACAGGGTTCGGCCGGGCAGGGGAGCGCAGCGAGAAAACGCCTTTCGGTTCAGCCGCATGGCGCGGTTTCTGCACAATCAGATTCCGTGGGGCATGATCGAGCCAGGACAGGATGACGATGTGGCTGGCGCGATCGAGGTTCTGCAGCCCCCGGCGGTAGGGCTTGTCGATCAGGATGGCCGCAGTCCGGCCGGTCTCGCGGGCGGCGCGCATGTTCTTGGGACAATCCTCGCGGCTCGTCCAAGGCGAGGCGATCCGGCCGATGAAGACGACATGGCCGTCCGGCGGCAGATCGGCCGGGTCGTTTTCCAAGAGCGTCTCGTCCTCGCGTCTCTCGAACATCGTTCAATCAATCCGCGGACGCATGGCCTGCAATGCGCGGATCATGGCTGCGCCATTTTCTTGTCAGGGAGCGACATAGCGCTTGCCAGGCTTTCAAATTCGACATAAACATATCTTTATATCTTTCAGCGAGAACCTTTCATGCATGTCACGCTCGACACGATGGTAGATACATTGAAGGCGGCTGCCGAATCCAGCCGCCTGCGCATTCTGGTGCTGCTGTCGCGCGGGGATCTCACGGTCTCCGACCTTACCGAAATCCTTGGCCAGTCGCAGCCGCGCGTCTCACGGCATCTGAAGTTGCTGCTCGATGCCGGGCTGATCGGCCGCTACCAGGAAGGGTCCTGGGCCTTTTTCAGGCTGTCGGACACAGACAGCTCGCGCGATTTCGTTCAGGGCCTGGTCTCGGGCGTGCGCGAGGCCGACCTGCAGGTGGTGCGCGACCTGGAGCGGCTGGCCGCTGTCAAGCGCAAGCGGCAGGACCGGGCCGCGGAGTATTTTTCGGAGAACGCCGCCAGTTGGGATCGCATCCGCTCGCTGCATGTGCCGGATCGCGCGGTGGAAGCGGCACTGCTCAAGCTTGTCGGCAAACGGCCGTTCCAGTCGATGCTCGACCTCGGCACCGGCACGGGCAGGCTGCTGGAGATCTTCGCGCCGCTCTACCGGCGCGGCGTCGGCATCGACATGTCGCGCGAGATGCTGACCGTAGCGCGCGCCAATCTCGACAAAGCCGGCGTCGCCAATGCGCAGGTGCGCCAGGGTGACATCTTTTCGCCGCCGGTCGAGCGCAACGCCTTCGATCTCGTCACCATCCACCAGGTGCTGCACTATCTCGACGATCCGGCCCGCGCCATCGGCGAGGCCGCGAGGCTGCTGCGTCCGTCCGGCAGGCTGGTGATCGTCGATTTCGCGCCTCACAATCTGGAGTTCCTGCGCGACCAGCACGCGCATATGCGGCTAGGCTTTTCCGACCGGCAGATCGCCGACTGGTTCGAGGAGGCTGGGCTTGACCTCGAAGAGAGCCAGGAGTTCGAGCCGCGCGGCCAGGCCGAGGCGAGACTCACCGTCAAGCTCTGGTTGGGTCGCGATCGCCGCCTGCTGATCGCCGATCCGTCCAACGACACACTTCCAGCAAGGGAAACAGCCTGATGAACCAGTTCCGCTTTTCCCGCCGCCCCGACATTGGCGACAAGGTCCGGGTTTCGTTCGAGTTCTTCCCGCCGAAAACGGATGAGATGGAAGCAAGGCTCTGGGACACCGTCACAAGGCTCGAGCCGCTCAAGCCGCGCTTCGTCTCGGTGACCTACGGTGCCGGCGGCTCGACCCGAGAGCGCACGGCGCGCACCGTGAAGCGCATTCTCAACGAGACGACGCTGACGCCGGCGGCGCATATGACCTGCGTCGACGCGGCCCGGCATCAGGTCGACGCCGTCATCCAGGAATTCGCCGACTTTGGCGTCACCCGTTTCGTCGCCTTGCGCGGCGATCCGGCAGCAGGCGTGGGGACCGCCTATCGTCCGCATCCCGATGGTTATGCAAACGGCGCCGAACTGGTCGGGGCGCTGAAGAGCGTCGGCGATTTCGACATCTCGGTCTCGGCCTATCCGGAAAAGCATCCGGAAAGCCCGGACTTCGCCACCGACATCGACATGCTCAAGCGCAAGGTCGACAATGGCGCGACGCGGGCGATCACCCAGTTCTTCTTCGACAACGACCTCTACGAGCGCTATGTCGAGCGCGCGCGCCGCGCCGGCATCTACATCCCGATCGTGCCGGGTATCCTGCCGGTGCACAACTTCACCCAGGTCGCCAATTTTTCCTCCCGCTGCGGCGCGCTGGTGCCGGCCTGGCTGGCCGAGCGCTTCGAAGGGCTGGAGAACGATCCGCAAACGCATGCACTGGTGGCCTCAGCGGTCGCGGCAGAGCAGGTCCATGATCTGGTCGAGCGCGGCGTCGGCGATTTCCATTTCTACACGATGAACCGTGCCGATCTGGTCTTCGCCGTCTGCCACATGATCGGCATCCGCTCGCATGAGGCGGAGGCGGCCGGCTCGGCCGCGGCCTGATCAAACTCGCCGATAAGTGTGCAGCGGTTTTGCGAAACGACATGCATTCAAAACAATGATTGAAACGGAAAAGGCCGGGCGAACCCGGCCTTTCGAATCGGTTGGACTCATCCTCGGTGCTGGTCTTCCCGGCTTCGGCGGGTCAGGGAAGAACGCCCATGATCAGGGCGCCGATGAATGCAAACGCAGCACAAATCATCAATGCGTTGATTGGCCTCGTCAGTCCCATGCCATAGCCTCCTCTTAAGAGCTATGGCCGGAATCTAGAGTCATTTGGGTCACAGGCAAGCGGAAAATGTGCTGCATTGCGACGCGATTGTGGAATTTGCGACCTCGAATTTGCCGTTAGCCATTGAAAGTCTTCGGCAAAAATCGATCCAAGAGTTTGTGAATAAATTATGGCGAAGCCGTGGCATGGCACCGCTACCATCGGCCGAACAGGCGCCCGTCAATGGTGATCAAGCCGACTCCGATGAGCGCCATGCCGCTCAGTTCGAAGAGCTGCAGCCGCTCGCCCAGAAACAGGAATCCCAGCAGCACGGCACTCACCGGTACGATCAAAGTGACCAGCGAGGCGTTGGTGGCGCCGGCCGCGGCAACAAGGTTGAAATAGAGGATGTAGGCAAAGGCTGTGGAGAGCAGGGCCAGCCCGAGCACCGCGGCCCAGACCGGGGGCGAGACCGAAAACAGCCCGGCCGGGCCGTAGGCAATCAGCACGACGGGGATCATGATGATGGTCGATGCGGTCAGTTGCCCGGTGGCGATGACCGGCGAAGGCACCCCCTTGAAGCGGCGCGCGATCATCAGGGCAATCGCGTAGGACACCGAGGCGCCGATCAGCGCGAACTTGGCCCAGGCCGGCTCGCCGAGGCCAGCAGCCAAACCAGGACCGATCATGACAGCTGTTCCTGCAACGCCGAGCGAGATGCCGGCCAGCTTGTTCCAGGACAGTTTTTCGTCAGCGGTGAGCGCATTGGCGAGGAGCAGCGTCCAAAATGGCGTCGTGGCATTGAGCACAGAGGCAATACCGGCGCCGAGCTCGGTCTGGCCGGCGAAGATCAGCGAAAACGGAATGACATTGTTGGCCAACGCCAGCAGGAAGAACAGGCCGGCGTGGGGAAAGGCGAGACGGAAGGACGGGCCGCGGATCGCCAGATAGAGCTGAAGCGCGGCCGTCGCGATGGCGACGCGAAACAGCACCAGCGCCAAAGGATGGATCTCCGCCACGGCAATGCGGGCAAAGAAGAAGGAGCCGCCCCAGATCGCGCCGAGCAGCAGGAGCTGCGCCCAATCCCTGAGCGTCATCGGTCCGCGTGTCGGCGCGGCGCCAGCCGCCATCGTCATGTCGTCACCCCTCCCATGCCGATCGCTCCCTCAATCCCCGAACCAGCTCCAATCGATATACGGTTCGGTGGCAAGGGCCACCCGAAACCTGACCAGTGGTTTAGCGTGGCGCAAAGGGTGCGGACGCTCGCAGGCGAAGGCGAGACACAGAACTGTTTTCTTTGGCGTCTAGCTAGGATTAATTGTGCGCGCCGAGATCAAGGATTCGTCCATGCAGCGATTCGAAAATGCCCGCGAGGCGGCACTGGCGCTTCGTCCGGACGATCCGGTCTATTGCTTCCGCCCGCAGGTGCTTAAGGCCGATGCTTTGCAGTTCATGGGCATGTTCCCGGGCAAGACCGCCTATGCGGTCAAGACCAATGGCGAGCAGATCGTGCTGAAGACGCTGGTCGAGGCTGGCGTGAGCGCCTTCGACGTCGCCTCGCCCGGCGAGTTCGCGGCCGTGCGGGCCGTCTCGCCCGAGGCCGAAATGCTCTACATGCATCCGATCAAGGCGCAGTCGGACATCAAGCTGGCGCTGGAGAAATACGGCATCCGCGTGATTTCGCTCGATCATGAGGACGAGATCACCAAGCTGACGCGCGTGGTGCGTGCGCTCGACATCGATCCCGGCGCTCTCACCGTCTTCGTGCGCATCCAGACCAAAGGCCACGCGGCCTATGAGCTGTCGAAGAAATTCGGCGCCGGTCCCGCCAATGCGGTGGAGCTTGCCGAGCGGCTCAACCGTACCGGCTACAAGGTCGGGCTTTGCTTCCATGTCGGCAGCCAGATCGAGGACCCCGACACCTACGAGCGCGCGCTGGCCTCTGCCGACTGGGTGCGCAACCGGCTGACCTTCGACATTGCCGGGCTTGACGTGGGCGGCGGCTTTCCGGCCGAGTACGGCCACGATCCCAACCGCAAGCACATCGAGATGCCGTCGCTCGGCCAGCTCATGTCGCGGCTGGCCGGCGACCTCAAGGAATACCAGTTCGACGAGATGCCGCTGGTCGCCGAACCCGGCCGCGTGATCGTGGCGCGCTGCCTGTCGCTGATCGTGCGCGTGCTCTTGCGCAAGGGCAAAAGGCTCTACATCAATGACGGCATCTGGGCGTCGCTCTCGGATTCATGGACCGGCAAGATCACGCTGCCGGCGCGCTTCATTCCCGATCCGGCGATCCGCACGCGCAATGGCAGCGACAAGACGGTCGTGCCGTTCAAGGTTTGCGGCGCAACGTGCGATTCCGTCGACATCCTGTCGCGCCCATTCTGGCTGCCGGAAACGGTCGACACAGGCGACTGGATCGAGATCGGCCATATCGGCGCCTACTCGCTGTCACTGAGGACGCGATTCAACGGGTTCTATCCCGACACGTTCGTGGAGGTGACGACGCCGTTCGACGAGGGCGACGCGCCGCAAGGTTTCGCGAGCTTGGAGACGATGGCGGATTGAGCTCCCCCTTCTCCCCTTGTGGGAGAAGGACAGGGCGCTACAATTTCGCCAGCAATTCCGGCGTCGGCCAACCGTCCACGGCCATGCCCAGGCGCATCTGCTCCTTGCGGATCGCTTCGCGGGTATTCGTGCCGAGGATACCGTCGACCGTGCCGACATCGTAGCCCTTGGCCTCAAGCTTGGTCTGCAGGGCCTTCATCTGGTCACCGTTGAGGCCGGGCTCGGGCGTGCGCGGGTCGAATTGCGGCGCCCCGGCCAGACGGGTCGCCAGCACCGCAGCGGTGAGCGCGTAAGTGAAGGACTGGTTCCATTCCAGATAAACGTCGAAATTGTCGTAGGTCAGGAAGGCTGGACCCTTGCGACCCATGGGCAAGGCGAGCCCGGCCTTCAGGCCGTTGTCGACGAGCGGCGTGCCGTCCGGATTGGTCACGCCCCATTGGGCCCATTGCGACAGCGGCAGCTTGTTGGTGCGGCCGGTCTGGTCCCAGGGCATGTCGTCGGGAACACGCACCTCCTCGACCCAGGGCTGGTCGCGCTTCCAGCCGCGCGACAGGATTTTGTCGGCCGTGGTCATGATCACGTCCGCCACGCTGTTCCGGAGATCGACCTTGCCGTCGCCGTCGCCGTCAACGCCGCGGGCGAGATAGTCGGTCGGCAGAATCTGCGTCTGGCCGATCTCGCCGGCCCAGGCGCCCTTGACATCGGCCGGCAGCACGCCGCGGTCGATCAAGGTCAGCAACGGCACCAATTGCGGTCGGAACAACTGAGGGCGGCGGCAGTCGTGCGCGAGGGTGACCAGCGCGTCCAGCGTGTGGAAATCGCCCTGTACGGCGCCGAAATCCGTCTCCAGTCCCCAGAACGCTGTGATGACGGCCGGCTGCACGCCGAATTCCTTGTCGGCGCGCGCGAAGACGTCGGCATATTTTTTGAGGTTGGCCGCGCCCTGCTTCAGGCGATAGGCCGAGATCATGCGGTTCGAGAATTGGGTGAAGGTCTGGGCGAACACCCCTTGAGCGCGGTCGCGCGACAGCACCTTCTCGTCGATCGCGGCATTTTCCAGCGCCTCCAGGCCAACGGCGCCGACGCCGGCTGCCTTGGCTTCCGCGGCCACGCCCTGTTTCCACGCTTCGAAATCGCCGCCGCATTCCTGCGCCGCCGCAGGCCAAGCGAAAGCGCCGACCAGCAGCGCCGCCAGGATTTCAACGCGCAATCGCATCGCTTCCCTTACGAGACCGGGGCATGATCACGGCCGGGTCGGACGCATCATGCGTAGATTTCAAAATTCAGGAGCGCCGTGCGGCACCCCGGTGGGGTGCGCCGCTCCGCATCGCCAGCGGTTGCAACTATCACCGCCCGCCATGTCGAAAGCAGGCAAGGGGGCCGATGTCAACGGGTGTTCTGCCGCAGCCACTTGTTCCAGGCGGCTTCCGAGCCGTTGAAAACATTGATGTCGGACTTGCCGGTCATGCCGGGCACGATGCCGGTTCCGGTGTACTGCCAAAAGGTGAAAGGATGGCTGCCATACTTCTGGCGCGGATGGCCGGCGACCGAACGCAGCCAGTAAGGATAGCGGCGGAACGTCGCCAGGTTATTGTCATCGAAGAAGTCGAGCGACGTATAGATGATCGGCTTCTTGCCATAATGGCGCTCGACGATCTCGAGAAAGGTGGTCATCTCGCTGCGCACCGTCGCGGGATCAGGGCGCAGTCGGCAGGTCGGCGACTTCGGGTTCCATTCCATGTCGAGCACCGGCGGCATCGCCGACGGATCTTTCGGAACATTGGCGATGAACCAGCGCGCCTGGGTGGCGGCCGGGGTGCAGAAATAGAAGAAATGATAGGCCGCGCGCGGGATTCCGACGGCCTTGGTGCGTGCCCAGTGCTCGTTGAAATAATCGTCGAAGCGATCGCCGCCCTCGGTCGCCTTGATGAAGGCGAAGGAGATGCCGCTGGCCTTGGCCGTCGGCCAGTCGACAGAGGTCTGGTATTTTGAGACGTCGGTGCCGTGGACCGCATAATTCCACGGCGCGCCGCTGTCCCATTCATGCGGCTTGGAATCTTCGAAACGGGGCGCGCGCAGGGCGACCGTCTGCGATGACGGCGCCAGCGGCGATAGATCGTCCACGGTCGAGCAGGCGCTCAACAGCGTAAGCATCAGGATGGCCGCAAGACGGCGCATGGTATCCCCCGAGCCGGGATCAGCCGGCCGCTGATGGGTCCTTCACTGATGGTGGTCGCTTCCGCGCGCCCCTCCGGACGATCGCCCCACAGGACCGCCCAGTCTCTCCGTTCATCGCCGAACATGGTTGATAATCCATTGACGGCGCTCGACATCGACCATGATTTTGGAGAAGCAATGGCGGCAAATCGATGACATAAAGCGAACCGGAAAATCCAAGGGCGGAAAGATGCGGGCTGTTGTGAAGTTCATCAAATGGCTGCTCGGCCTCATTGTGCTGGCGGCGGTCGCGCTCTTCGCCTGGCTCTATCTTGCGCCGCCCGAACTGATCCGTGTCGGCTCGGGCTATGCGGCCAAGATCGTCTGCTCCAACGTGTTCATCGCCGGCCGCGACCCGAATGAAGTGCTGGCCGTCGATGTGCAGGCGCCGGGCCATCCGCTGCTCAAGCTGATGAAGGTATCCGTCGACAAGGAAAGGGGCCTTGTTTCGGCGGGCCTGCTTTGGATGCTTGGCAAGAGCGTCGCCGTAGAGCGCGACGGGGTCGGCTGCGCGTCGGTTCCGGATGGCGACACCGGCAGGGCGCGGCAGACCTCCGTCCATATCGAGCCTTTGGCGGTGACCTCGCAGGACGCGCTCTGGCCGGAGGGCGAAAGGGTGGACGCCCTGCAAAACCCCGCCGTCACGAAGATCGTCGACGATGCCGCGATGGTCGGGACCGGCATGCGCGCGGTCGTGGTGGTGAAGAACGGCCGAATCGTCGCGGAACGCTATGGCGAGGGTTTTTCGGCCAAGACGCCGCTGCTCGGCTGGTCGATGACCAAGACGGTGAACGCCGCGATCGTCGGCACGCTGGTCAAGGACGGCAAGATGGCGCTCGACAATAAGGGCCTGTTCTCGCCGTGGAAGGCCGACGGTCGGACGGCGATCAGCCTTGCCGACATGATGGCGATGTCGAGCGGGCTGGAGTTCAACGAGGATTATGGCGACGTCGCCGACGTGACGCGCATGCTCTATCTCGAGCCGGACATGGCGGGCTTTGCCGAGGCCAAGCCGCTCGGCGGCGAGGTGGGCAAGGCATTTTCCTATTCGAGCGGTACGGCTGTCATGCTGTCGCGGCTGTGGCAGGAGGCAATCGGCGACAAGGCGAAGGCGCTGAGCTGGCCGCGCACGGCGCTGTTCGAGCCGCTCGGCATGCGCAGCGCGGTGCTCGAAACCGACGAGCGAGGCACTTTCGTCGGCTCGTCCTATCTCTACGCCACGGCGCACGACTGGGCCCGCTTCGGCCAGTTTTTGCTGCAGGGCGGTGTCTGGAACGGCGCGCAGATCCTGCCCGCCGGATTCGTCGACTGGATGCGGCAGCCGGCGCCGGCCTCGAAGGTCTACGGCAACGGCCAGGTGTGGATCGAGGGTCCGGGCGATGAGGAGAATCCGGGCGCGGGCGCTGCCGCCGGCCTGCCCAAGGACACCTACTGGATGGAAGGCCATGACGGCCAGACGGTGGCCATCGTTCCGTCGGAGCAATTGGTGGTGGTGCGGCTCGGGCTGACACCTGCCAAGCTCGGCTATCGGCCGCAGGCGATGGTGGCCGCGCTGGTGAAAGCTTTACATCAGTAGGGCTCTCTACATTCGAACTCCGATGACGCCGAGCCAGGCATAGCCGCGATAAAGCGTTCTGAAACGGAAGGTTGCGCCGGTCCGTTCCGACTCCGAGTCAAGGACGTCGCGCAGCGAGGCGCGCGGCGTGACATGGAATTTCCGCAGCCAGCCGCGCAGCAAGGCCCGGAACCAGTTTGGCAGATCTTCCTGCTGGCCGAAATCGACGACATGCAGCGAGCCGCCGGGCGCGAGCGCGGCAAGCGCGGCCGACACGGTCTTCTCCCAGCCGGGGATCATCGACAACGAATAGGATATGAAGACACGGTCGAAATGCCGTGCGCCGAAGAGCGCCGCGGGATCGAAATCCGTGGCGTCGCCGCGCGCCAGTTTGACCTTGTCGGAGAGACCTTCGCGAGCGATGGCCGCGTTTGCCGTGTCCAGCATCTCGGCCGAGATGTCCAAACCGAAGAAGCGGGCGTCCGGATAGCTCCGGGCGGCAAGTACGATGTTGCGGCCGGTACCGCAGCCGAGCTCGAGCACGGTACCGCCTTGCGGCACGTCGAGCCCCGCTATCAGCCGGTCGCGGCCGAGCAGGTAGTATTTGCGGGTGATGTCGTAGATATGGCGCTGCCAGCGATAGACGCCATCCATCAGTTCGGCATGGCGGACCGGCAGCTCCGTCGTGCTCATGCGGCGCGCTTCACATAGAGATGGAAGCCGCCATAGATCGCCGAGCGGTCCCTGGCCGAGAATTCGCGCGAGGCCTCGGCTTCGTAGCGCCACTGGCCGAGCAGGGAACCCGAGACGCGGCCCGGCAGCAGGCTGGGCTCGGCCGCGGTGCGGAAGATCACGCGCGCGCCAACCGAGGCCGTGCGGGTGATCTCGGTCCACAGATCGTTGAGCAGGTCGTCGGTCATCCAGTCCTGGGCATCGAGCAGGACGAAGCGATCGACCGAGCCCGCATCCTTGCCGGCGAGGAATTTGATCAAGTTGGCATGGTGGATGGAGACACGATCGGTGTTGGCGCGGATCGTCTTGTAGTTGCGCTGTTCCAGATAGGCAGGCAGGGCTGCCTCGCCGGGCTGCGGATAGCGGCGGGCAAAGGCCTGCCAGGCGAAATAGTTGTTCTTCAGCGGGAAATCGCAGGCGAGCTTCTCCAGCCGCGTCTTCAAGACGCTCGCCATCGAGCCGTCGCCGGACGTGATCAGCGAGTCGTACTGTGCCGGCGGGATACCCAGACCGAAAAGCGAGGCCTTGCGCGATGTCGCCCAGCGCAGCAGCTTCTTGTCGAAGACCGGCGCCAGCTCCTCGTTAAAGAAACGGCGCTGCTCGCCGATGTTCTCGGCCTTCATGATGCCGGCCGGATCGACACCGAACAGTTTTGCCACACGATGGCCCATGGCGATGAAGAGGCCAAGCAGGCCGGTCTGGTAGAAGTTGCGGTCGAAAACCGCGATGCGGCGGCGGCCGCGCCAGTTCCTGCGCTCCCAGTAGTGACGGCTGACCGGGTCGAGATGCGGCGCGATGAAGCGGTCGTAAGCTTCCGAGTTGTGGCTGGTGTCGGCTGCGCCGAAGAAACGGAACAGATCGCCCTGCGAGGGCAGATGGCGCACCGCCTCCAGCTTCATGCGGTTCAACGCGATGTGCGCGGCGTTGAGGTCGACGGCGTCGATCCGGGCCGGCGAACGGGTGAGGTAAGCCAGAATGTTGCAGCCGCCCGATGCGATTGTGACGACGCGATGGCCGGCGCCAAGCTGCATGGCGTCCATGTCGACCTCCGGGTCTTCCCAGATCTGGGGATAGACGAGGCCGGAAAACAGGAAGGCGAAAAGCCGCTCGGAAATGCCGTCCTTCGACAGGGCGCGGTTCTGGTAGACGGCTTTTCCAACCTCCTTGCCGCGTCGAAAAACGAGTTCTCCCGATACATCCGACATGGCAAGCTGATTCCCGTTTGCATTGGCGCAAGCGGGTAGCGCAGCGTTGTGACAGGCGGGTGACAGGCTGCCGACGTTAAGCTTAGGCCTTGCCGAATCCGCCGGGCCTCGGCGTGACGACGATGACGGCCTCGCCGGCGTCGAGCGTGGTCTGGTCGCAGGCCTTCAGCACCTCGATCGAGCCGTCGTTGCGTCTGACCTTGGTCGAGCCGGCCTCCCCGTCGCCGCCGCCGTTCAGACCCTGCGGCGGGCGATTGCGGTGCGAGGAGAGGATGGCGCATTCCATTTTTTCGAGGAAGCGGATCGTGCGTTTGGTGCCGCTGCCGGCGTTCCATTTGCCTTTGCCGCCGGAACCATCCCGGATGTGGAAGTCTTCCAGCACGACCGGGAAGCGCAGTTCCAGGACTTCGGGATCGGTAAGCCGCGAATTGGTCATATGCGTGTGGACGCCGGAGGTACCGGCAAAGCCGCGGCCCGAATTCATTTGGCCGGCCGGCGAGCCGGAGCAGATCGTCTCATAATACTGGTATTGCCGGTTGCCGAAGGTGAGATTGTTCATTGTGCCTTGCGCGTTGGCCATCGCGCCCATGGCGCCGAACAGCGCGTTGGTGACATGCTGCGAGGTCTCGACATTGCCGGCGACGACGGCGGCAGGGTAGGACGGCTTCAGCATGCAGCCGTCGGGGATGACGATGTTGATCGGCCTGAGACATCCGGCGTTCATCGGGATCATGTCCTCGACCATGACGCGGAAGGCATAGAGCACGGCGGCCCGCGCCACCGGCTCCGGCGCATTGAAATTGTTCTTCATGACCTTCGAGGTGCCGGTGAAATCGACCGTCGCGTCGCGCCTTTGCCGATCGACGGTGATCTTCACTTTGATCACCTGGCCGGTGTCGGTGGCATACTCGTAGTCGGAACTGTCGGGCAGCCTTTCCAGCACGCGGCGCACGCTCTCGGCGGCATTGTCCTGAACATGGCCCATATAGGCCTCGACGACAGCGAGGCCAAAATGCGCGACCATCTTGCGCAACTCCGCCACGCCCTTTTCGTTGGCGGCGATCTGCGCCTTGAGGTCGGCGATGTTTTGGGCGGGATTGCGGGCAGGATAGGGATGGTCGGTGAGGAGCGCCTCGAGCTCCTCCTCGCGGAAGCAGCCGCGATCGACGATGCGGAAATTGTCGAACAGCACGCCTTCCTCGTCGACGGTGGTGGCCAAAGGCGTCATCGAGCCGGGCGCCGTGCCGCCGACATCGGCATGGTGGCCGCGCGAGGCCGCCCAGAAGAGGATTTCCTTGCGTGCGTCGTCGAACACCGGCGTCACCACGGTGATGTCGGGCAGATGCGTGCCGCCATTGTAGGGCGCGTTGAGAGCAAAAACGTCGCCGGGATGGATATCGCCCGAATTCAGGCGGATGACGGTTTCGACCGAGCGGTCCATGGACCCCAGATGCACCGGCATGTGCGGCGCGTTGGCGACCAGCGCGCCATGGCGGTCGAACACGGCGCAGGAAAAATCGAGCCGCTCCTTGATGTTGACGGAATAGGCGGTGTTCTGCAGCGTGACGCCCATCTGCTCGGCGATCGACATGAAAAGGTTGTTGAAGATCTCGAGCATCACCGGATCGGCTTCGGTGCCGAGCGCCGCCTGCCGCGCCTTTTTCTCTATACGCCGCAGCAGCACGTGGTTCCTGGCCGTGATCTCGGCCTGCCAGCCCGGCTCGACGACGATGGTCTGGTTCGGCTCGATGACGAGCGCGGGGCCTGCCACCTTGTGACCGGGCTTCAAATCCTCGCGCCGGAAGATGCCGGCATCGCGCCAGGCTCCGTCGGCGAAGAATTGCCGGGACTGCCAGGGGCTTGCCACCTGGTCTTCGAGCCCTGATTCACTTTCGTCGCGGCCGGCGGTCCCGACATCGCTGCCTTCGACGCCGACTGCCTCGACGATCATCGGCTTGTCTTCGTAGACGAAGCCGAATTGCGCCTTGTGCGCGGCCTCGAAATCGCTCCTGGCGCGAAAAATCGAGCCGTGCTCGAAGTTGACCGGCAAAGCCGTGTCGGTGCCGTCATAACGGATCTGCAGGACCGGCTTTGAGGCGATGGCGTCTTGCGCAATGCCTTGCACTGCAAGCTCGGCGATGACGCCCTGGTGCAAGGTCGCAATCAGGTCCTCGATCGAGGAGCGGGATTCTTCGGCGAGCGGCTTCAGTAACGCCTGCTGGCGCGAGGCGAAAACCGTCGACAGCCCGATGCCGTAAGCCGAAAGCAAGCCGGAGAAGTGGTGGATGAGCACCGCTTCCATGCCGAGCGCATCGGCGACAAGGCAGGCATGCTGGCCGCCGGCGCCACCGAAACAGTTCAGGAGATATTCGGTGACATCGTAACCGCGCTGCACCGAAATCTTCTTGATGGCGTTGGCCATGTTCTCGACGGCGATGGTGACGAAACCCTCGGCCACCGCTTCGGGCGAGCGTCCATCGCCGATCTCGGCGGCTAAAGCCGCGAATTTTTCGCGCACGGCGGCGACGTCGAGCGGCTGGTCTTGACCGGGGCCGAAGATCGCCGGGAAGACGTCGGGCTGCAGCTTGCCGAGCATGACATTGGCGTCGGTGACGGCGAGCGGGCCGCCGCGTCGATAAGCGGCCGGGCCGGGATTGGCGCCGGCGGAGTCCGGGCCGACGCGGAAGCGACCGGCCTCGTAATGCAGGATCGAGCCACCGCCGGCCGCGACCGTATGAATACGCATCATCGGCGCGCGGATGCGAACGCCGGCGACTTCAGTGTCGAAGGCGCGCTCGTATTCGCCGTCATAATGGGCGACGTCGGTCGAGGTGCCGCCCATGTCGAAGCCGACGACCTTGTCGAAGCCGGCGAGCTTCGCCGTCTCGACCATGCCGACGACGCCGCCGGCCGGGCCGGAAAGCAGCGCATCCTTGCCCTGGAACATGTCGGCGGCGGTCAACCCGCCCGATGACATCATGAACATCAGCCGCGGGCCGGCGCCCAATTCTCCCGCTACCCTTTGCACGTAGCGTGACAGGATCGGCGACAGATAGGCGTCGACCACCGTGGTGTCGCCACGACCGACCAGCTTGATCAGCGGCGAGACCTCGTGGCTGACCGATATCTGGCTGAAGCCGATCTTGCGGCAGACTTTCGCGACTGCCTTTTCATGGTCGGGATATTTCCAGGCGTGCATGAAGACAATGGCTACCGCGTCGATGCCGTCGGCCTTGGCCTGCTCGATCGCCGGGCGGCAGGCGGCGATGTCGAGCAGGCGCTCGACGGACCCGTCCGCGCGCACGCGCTCGTCGATCTCTACCACCCGCTCATAGAGCTGTTCGGGTAGGATGATCTCCTTGGCGAAAATATCCGGCCGCGCCTGATAGGCGATGCGCAGCGCGTCGCGAAAACCCCTGGTGATGAGCAGCAGCACGCGGTCGCCCTTGCGCTCCAGCAGCGCGTTGGTAGCGACAGTGGTGCCCATTTTTATATCGCCGATCCGCTCCGCGGGAATGGCGGCGCCGGTTTTCAGTCCAAGCAGTTCGCGGATGCCCTGGATAGCGGCATCGGCATAGGCCTCAGGGTTCTCCGACAAAAGCTTGCGGGGATGCAGTCGGCCTTGCGGATCGCGGCCGATGATGTCGGTGAAGGTCCCGCCCCGGTCGATCCAGAAATCCCATTTGTTGGCTGCGGCGTCCTGCATGCTGCTTATCCGTTATCTGCGACAACCCGTTCTGTTAGTTCGCCGTTTTGGCCCCGGCAACCATGCGCCTGGTGTTACACATGGAAACGCAACGTTACGAAACCCAGGTCTGATTTCTGCATTTCTTCTGCGACGTTCACCGAAACGTGAGCGTTTGCTGAAGGAGAGATACCATGAAGAAGCTTATTCTGGCGTCTGTTTCGGCGCTCGCCCTGCTGGGGGTCGCGGCTTGCAGCGACAGCAGCACCGACAACACCACCACGCAGAGCACCAACCCGCCGGCCAACGAACAGCCAATGAAGCCGGCCACCCCTGACCCTTCGAAGCCTGCTGAACCGGCTCCGGCAACACCTCCTGCTGCGCCCGCGCAGTAGAAGTTCATCCACTGAAATCAGGAAGGCCGGCCCTGTGCCGGCCTTCCTTTTGGCGGGACTGTCCCCAAAGTCGTTCGCCCTGCGGCATCGTCCCGGCTTGATAGCGGTGCCCGGTTCGCACTAAGAAGCCGCATGTCGATTTGGGACCGCCTCGGCGACTTCATCGCTCGTGTTTCGTCGTCGGCGTCCTCGGGCGTCGGCGATGTCGTCGAGGCCGTGCGGACCATGTACTCGGGCGACCCGGATCTACGCCGGCGCGTGGCCTTCTCGGTGGCGATGATCGCGCTTTCGGCCAAGATGGCGAAGGCCGACGGCATCGTCACCCAGGACGAGGTGCGCGCCTTCCAGGAAATCTTTGAGGTGCCGCCGAGCGAAACGCGCAATGTGGCGCGCCTCTATGACCTCGCCAAGCGCGATGTTGCCGGGTTTGAAATCTACGCCCAGCGCATGTCGCAGCTTTGCGGTTCCGGTCATGCGAATTGCAAGATGCTGGAAGACATACTCGACGGGCTGTTCCACATCGCCAAGGCGGATGGCCTGGTTCACGAGAGGGAAGGGCAATTCCTGCATCGCATCGCCGAGATTTTTCAGATCGATGAGGCGCATTACCAGGCGATCCTGGCGCGCCACGTCAATCTCGGCGCCGCCGATCCCTATGTGGTTCTGGGCGTCGAACGCGGGAAGCCATTCGAGGAGGTCAGGAAGCGTTATCGCAAGCTGATCTCCGACAACCATCCCGACCGGCTGATCGCGCGCGGCCTGCCGCAGGAATTCATCAAGATCGCCACGACAAGGGTCGCCGCGATCAATGCCGCCTATGAGATGATCGAACGGGGCCTCAGGCACGTATGAGCGGTTTCTTGCCCGACCAGCCGGGTGCCGAGGTCAGGCTATCGCCGAATTTCGGTCCGCGACGCGAGACGGTCAGGCCCGACATGATCGTGCTGCACTATACCGGCATGCCGACGGGGCCCGGGGCCGAGGCCTGGCTGTGCGATCCGGCAAGCGAGGTATCCTCGCACTATCTTGTGCATGAGGACGGCCGCATCGTGCAAATGGTGCGCGAAAGCGACCGCGCCTGGCATGCCGGCAAGAGTTCATGGTTCGGGTGCACCGACATCAACTCCTGCTCGGTCGGCATCGAGATCGTCAACCCCGGGCATTCGCTGGGCTACAAAACCTTCCCGAAGCGGCAGGTCAAGGCCGTGATCGATTTATGCGCGGGGATCGCGGGCCGGCATTCCATTCCACCGCAAAGGGTGCTTGCGCATTCCGATGTGGCGCCGGGACGTAAGGTCGACCCGGGCGAGAAGTTTCCCTGGAAGGCGCTCTTTGCCGCCGGTGTCGGCCATCTGGTTCCCGCGGCTCCGATCAGGACGGGCGCGGCGCTGAGGGCGGGCGACGCAGGTGCTGACGTGGAAGCCCTGCAATCGATGCTGGCGCTTTACGGCTACAGCGCCGAGATATCGGGTGTCTTCGACCGCCAGACGGAAATCGTGGTGGCGGCATTTCAGCGGCATTTTCGACGGCGGCTCGTCGACGGCGTGGCGGACGGTTCGACGATCAGCACGCTCCAAAGGCTGTTGGCTGCGGTAAAGGCAGCCTCTTCCAAATAGCCGGCCAAGCTGTCTAAATTACAATTTGTCATACAAAGTGAATTGCCTCGCCTTTATTGGCGCCAATTCGGTCTCCAAACGCATCTCCCGCAAGTTGTCGGGCATCTATCCCTCCAAGATGCTCCGGTGTTGGATTGGCCCCGCCGCGTGAAATTCTTCGCGCGGTTCTAACAGAACAGGAATACATGCAAAGATTGACCGTTGTAGCGGCAGCCGTTGCTGCCGGAGTGATGACTTTTGCCTTCAGCCCAGCGAACAGCGCCCCCCTGAGCCTCCGGGCGGCGGACAATGGGTTTGCTGCGACCCCTTCAAAGCCCAAGGCTGCGCCAAGCGCCAAGACTTCGACGGCCAAGAGAGCTACCCCGGCGAAGGTGCAGAAAGCCGCCGCAGCGCGGTCCGCGAAATCAAGAGTCAAACGCTACGCAAAGCGCAGCAGGCAAACCATCGACCTGACCGCGACAGCTTCCATCCGTCCTGAAAAGCCCGCCTTGTCTTCTTCGGCAACTGGCGACGGCCAATATTCGGCGATCATCGCCCGCTATGCGGCAAGCTACGGCGTGCCGGTGTCGCTGGCCAAGGCCGTCATCACGATCGAGAGCAACTTCCGGCCCAACATGGTCGGCGGCGCCGGCGAGATCGGCCTGATGCAGATCAAGCCGGCGACGGCCCGGATGATGGGCTATACCGGTTCGGTCAAGGGACTGTTCGATCCCGACACCAACATCAAATACGGCATGAAGTACCTCGCCATGGCGCAGGGGCTAGGCGGCGGCACCACCTGCGGCACAATCCTCAAATACAATGCCGGCCATGGGGCGACGCGGATGAATCCGATTTCGGCCGCCTATTGCAGCAAGGTGAAGGTGCAGATGGCGGCGCTCGGTTCGCCTGTCTAAGCGGGACAGTTGTCTTTTTTGTTGCGTTTTCAGGCGCGAATCCCTTTATACGCCCTTGCCAGCTGGCCGGGCGGCCGCGCCCGCAAGAGCCGAAAGGCTGCGGGTGAGGAAAGTCCGGGCTCCATGGAGACACGGTGCCGGCTAACGGCCGGCGGGGGAGACCCCAGGGAAAGTGCCACAGAAAGCAAACCGCCGCGGCATTTGCCGCGGCAAGGGTGAAAGGGTGGGGTAAGAGCCCACCGCGCGACTGGCAACAGAAGCGGCACGGCAAACCCCACCGGGAGCAAGACCGAATAGGGGCGGTGCGAAGGGAAACCTTCGAGGGCTGTTTCCGGCCCACCGCCCGGGTAGGTTGCGTGAGGCGCATGGCGACATGCGCCCAAGATGAATGGCCGCCACGTTCCCGCGCCGCAAGGCGTGGGGGCCATACAGAACCCGGCTTACAGGCCAGCTGGCATTTTCCTCCACAGCGCTCCGAGCCGCTCAGCCGCCAAGCCGGTCCAAAGACGCCTCGATCGCCTGCCAGAGCTCTTCCACCGGCTCGCAGCCGACGGCCAGCCGCACGAAGCCGGGCGGCACGGCATCGCCGCGCTTCGATCGCCGCTCGGCCGATGTATGGACGCCACCAAACGAGGTCGCCGATTCAATCAGCGCGCAGTTGTTGATGAAATCCTCGGCCTTCTCTTCCGAAGCCAGTTCGAACGAGATGAGAAAGCCGAAGCGCTCCATCTGGGCACGCGCCAGATTGTGCGAGGGGTCGCCCTCAAGGCCTGGAAAGCGCAAGCCGCTCACGGCGCGATGCCCCTTGAGCCGGCGGGCGATCGTTTCCGCCGAGGAGCACATGCGATCGTACCGCACCTCAAGTGTTTCAAAGCCGCGATGCACGAGCCAGGCCTCGAACGGCCCGGGAATGCCGCCGGCGGTTTCTCGCCAGTCCCTGACCTTGGCGATAATATCCGGATCGCGGCTGGCGACATGGCCGAACAGCACATCCGAGTGACCGTTGATCGCCTTGGTGTCGGCCGAGACCACGATGTCGGCGCCAAGGTCGAGCGGGCGCTGGCCGAAGGGCGTCATCGTCGTGTTGTCGACGATGAGGAGCGCACCTTGTTCGTGGGCGGTCTTGGCGACGGCGGCGATGTCGCAGATATCCAGCCTTGGGTTCGAGGGGGTTTCGACGAAGACCAGCCGGTAGCCGGCGAAGCCGCCGTCGAGCATGCTCGATGTCGGCCTCACGTCATAGGCGATGCCGAGCGGTTTCAGGAAACGCTCCGCCAGAGCTCGCGTCGTGTGGTAGCCGTCCGAGGGCAAGAGGATGCGGTCGCCAGATTTGACCAGCGCAAAGAACGTTGCCGAAATCGCCGCCATGCCCGACGGAAAGGCGATGCACTGCGCATCTTCGAGATGACCAAGCGCATGCTCGACCGCGTGCCATGTCGGATTGCTGAAGCGGCCGTATTGATCGAAGCCCGTCGCGTCCCCCGGCGAATGAAAGATCGAGGCCATGGTCAGTGGCAAAGGGATGGGATCGCCCTTGGCGAAATCGCCGCTGCGCAGATGGGCAAGTGTCGCGGCGCGTGACTTCGCGGTTTCGGACATTGGGCGCATTCCTTCACTGAACTGACGTCCGAACGCTAGGCGTGCCGGGCCTTCGCGGCAAGCCGCGTCCTTTTGGGCCAGAGCCTTCTAAACGCTTCGTTAGGCTTAATGGACGATAAAGACGAGACGTGCCGCAAGCCTGCGCTTTCAGGTTGTGGCATGCGTGTTTGTGATGCCTCTTCCCGTTGACGCCCATATTACCCCATGATATCCCATTCTCATCAAGCTTTCGTTCCGCGTCAGGGTGAAGCGTACGCCAATCGGGCAGTCGCGGCGGCTGCGCGTTTGCCGGTTTTCGCCTTGGTGAATGAAGCGATTTGTCGCGAGGCGATGCGCGGCGGCGGCGCGGAGAAAAACATGGGCAGGGGTGCGGCGGCGACAGCGGCTGTAAGGCGTAGTGGACCGATTTCTGTCAAACGCAGTGAACAGGATCGATGCGAAGGGGCGGGTATCCGTTCCGGCGCATTTCCGTTCGGTCGTGCAGAAACGTGGCTATGCGGAACTCTATGCGCTACGCTGCCTCGACCTTCCGGCGATGGACGTCGGCGGGCTCGATCTGCTCGACCGCTACGAGCAGCGGATCGCGCTGGAAGATCCCTTCCTGCAGACGGCGGACGATATGTCCTTCTTCTGCCATGGCGACGGGACGTTCCTGAAACTCGACCAGGACGGCCGCATTACGATGACCGATTTCATCCGCGAGCACACGGGCATCTCGAACGAGGTGGCCTTTGTCGGCCGCGGCAATTTCTTCCAGATCTGGGAGCCGGGCCGGCTTGCCGCCTATGGGGCGCAGGCTCGAGCCAGGCTTTTGCAGCTTCGGCAGGGGACGAAGCCCGGGGAGCGACCGGAATGATGACTGGCCACGGCGATGATCCTCACGCCGTTGGCGGACTGGTCCGTCACATTCCGGTCCTCCTTGCCGAAGTGCTGGAGGCGCTTGAACCCAAGGCGGGCGAGACGATCGTCGACGGCACGTTCGGCGCCGGCGGATACACCACCGCCATCCTCGAGCGCGGCGCCTCGGTCGTGGCCATCGACCGTGATCCGGATGCGATCGCCGCGGGCAAGGCTCTGGAACAGCAGGCCGGCGGCAGGCTGAAGCTCGTTCAGGAGCCGTTCTCGACCCTGGACAAGCATGTCGAAAGCGCCGACGGCGTCGTGCTCGACATCGGCGTCTCGTCGATGCAGCTCGACCAGGCCGGGCGCGGCTTTTCCTTTCGCGCCGACGGACCGCTCGACATGCGCATGGCGCAGGCTGGCCTGAGCGCCGCCGACGTCGTGAACACCTTCAAGGCGGGCGACCTTGCCCGCATCTTCGGCTTTCTCGGCGAAGAGCGGCATGCCGGCCGCATCGCCCGCATGATCGAGGCCCGGCGCGAGAAGCGGCCCTTCGAGCGCACGCTCGATCTTGCCGACGCCATCGCCACCCATGTCGGCCGCGCGCCGAAGGACAAGATCCATCCCGCCACCCGCGTCTTTCAGGCGCTGCGCATCTTCGTCAATGACGAGCTCGGCGAGTTGGCGAGCGCGCTGTTCGCCGCCGAGCGGGTGCTGAAGCCGGGCGGCAGGCTCGCCGTCGTGACCTTTCATTCGCTGGAGGATCGCATCGTCAAGCGCTTCATCGCCGATCGCGCCGATGCGGCCAGCGGATCGCGTCATATGCCGGACGCGCCGGCGCGGCTGGCGACCTTCCGCAAATCCGGCGGCGGGGTGACGCCGGGAGAGGCCGAGATCGCCGGCAATCCGCGGGCGCGCTCGGCGAGGCTGCGCGCGGCAATCCGCACCGGCGCGCCTGCGCGCGCCGGCGACTTTTCGATTTTCGGCCTTCCAAAGCTTCCCGCCGTCGAGCGGCCGGGGGAGAGGTAAGCACGTGTTTCGCACCAGCGATATAGTCCTGATCGCCGTCATGGTCTCGGCGGCGGCATTGACCTACAAGACCAAGCGCGAGGCCGAGGACCAGCTGGCGGCGGTGCAGAAGCTGCAGGCGCAGATCCGCTACGAGGAAGACACAATCGATCTTCTCAAGGCGGACTGGAGCCTGCTCACCCAGCCGGCGCGGCTGCAGAAGCTTGCCGAAATCTACAAGTCGCAGCTCGGGCTCGAGCCGCTCAACGCCCACCAAATCGGCGGGCTCGACGACGTGCCGATGAAGCCGCTCAATATCGAGGACCTGTCGTCGCAGCCGCTTGGCGGCATGGCCGACAATTCGGGCAAAGGGCCGTCGGACGGCAAGGATCCGGTGGTGACCGGGAGCACCGTGCAATGATCAGCAGGCTTCCAGGGATCGGCAACCTGCTGAAGCGCCGAAGCAAGGCAGCTGAGGACGGCTCGATCGTCGTCGACGCCGCCCGCAAGGCAACCGGCGGCAAGGCCAAGACCCGCATCGTCATGACGATGGCGGTGTTCTTCACCATCTATTCGACGATTGCCGGCCGACTGGTCTATCTCGGCCTGCAGAATCCGGACAATTCGGGTGGTCCGCAGAGCCGCGTCACTGCATCGCGGCCGGACATCGTCGACCGCAACGGCGAGGTGCTGGCGACCGACATCAAGACGGCGTCGCTGTTCGCCGAGCCGCGCCGTATCGTCGACGCCGACGAGGCGATCGAGAAGCTCTCGACCGTGCTTCCCGAGATTGACTACGAGCAGACTTATCACAAGCTGAAGAGCGGCGCCGGCTTCGTCTGGCTGCAGCGGCAGCTGACGCCGAAGCAGCAGGCCGACATCATGGCGCTTGGCATCCCGGGTCTCGGTTTCCGCACCGAAAAGCGCCGCTTCTATCCGAGCGGCGAAACGTCATCCTACATTGTCGGGCTCACCAACATCGACAATCAGGGCATCTCCGGTATGGAGAAGTACATCGATGACCAGGGCCTGACCGATCTGCAGGCGTCAGGACTGGCGGTGGCCAGGGATCTGAAGCCGGTGAAGCTGTCGATAGACCTGCGCGTCCAGCATGTGGTGCGCGACGAGGTGGCGACCGGCATGGAGCGGTTCCACGCGATCGCGGCCGGCGCGGTGGTCCTCAATATCAAGACCGGCGAAGTCCTGGCCATGGCCTCGGTGCCGGATTTTGACCCCAACAATCCCTACAATGCTCAGGAAAAGGACCGGCTGAACCGTATGTCGGCAGGGCTCTACGAGATGGGCTCGACCTTCAAGAGCTTCACCACCGGCATGGCGCTCGATTCCGGCAAGGTGACGCTGGAGAGTCGCTTCGATGCGTCGCGCCCGATCAGGATCGGCCGCCAGACCATCCATGACTTCCACAGCAAAGGCCGTGTGCTTTCGGTGCCCGAAGTGTTCATCTATTCGTCCAACATCGGCTCGGCCAAAGAAGCCGAGGCTGTCGGCATCGAAGGGCATCGCGAGTTCCTGCATCGGCTAGGCGTGCTCGAAAAGATGCAGACGGAGTTGCCGGAAGTGGCGCGCCCGACCGAACCGAAAGTATGGAAGCAGGTCAATTCGATCACCATCGCCTTCGGCCATGGCGTCTCGACAACGCCCCTGCAGACTGCCGTCGGCTGCGCCGCATTGATGAGTGGCTATTTGATCGAGCCGACTTTTCTGCCGCGCACGGCCGAGCAGGCGATGGAGGTGGCCAAAAGGGTGGTCAAGGACACGACCGTGGAAGGGATGCGCTATCTCTACGCACTCAACGCCGAGAAAGGCTCGGGCAAGAGCGCCAGGGTTCCGGGTTACCGCGTCGGCGGCAAGACGGGCACGGCGGAAAAGGTCGTCAACGGCCGTTATTCGAAAGAGAAGAATTTCAACGCCTTCGTCGCCGCCTTTCCGATGGACGATCCGCAATATATCGTGCTGACCATCGCCGATGAGCCGAAGCCGGAAAAGCCCGGCATGGGCGCCACCGCCGCCTCGAATGCCGGCATCATGGCAGGCAACATCATCAGGCGTGCGGCTTCGATGCTTGGCGTGAAGCCAGATTTCAGCCATGAAAATGGTGCAACGCTGGTTTCCTATCAGTGATTCTTGGGGCGCGCCGGCAACTGCGCGCTATTTTGTTGCGGTGAACGGGACTCAATGTATCTGAAAAATCTAGCCGGTATCCTGCCTGTCGAGGGAACAGCTTCCCCCGATCTGGAGGTTACCGGTCTCTCCTCCGATTCCCGCCAGGTAAGACCGGGCGTCGTTTTTTTCGCGCTCGCCGGCAGCAAGGCTGATGGCTCGACCTATGCCGCCGATGCCGCCGGCCGCGGCGCTGCCGCAATCGTGGCGGCCAAAGGCAATACAATCTCCGGTCTGTCGATCCCGGTTCTTGCCGTCGATGATCCCCGTCTGGCATTGGCGCTGAGCGCGGCGCGCTTCTTCGGCAAGCAGCCTCGGACGATGGTCGCCGTAACCGGGACCAGCGGCAAGACATCGGTTGCCGCGTTCACCCGCCAGATCTGGGAGCAGGCAGGTTCTGCCGCCGCTTCGATCGGCACGACCGGCGTGGTGGCGCCGGGCCGCAACGAATATGGCTCATTGACTACGCCCGATCCGGTCGCGCTGCACGAGTTGCTCAAGGAACTGGCGGAGGCAGGGGTGACGCACGCCTCGATGGAGGCTTCCAGCCATGGTCTCGACCAGCGTCGGCTCGACGGCGTCAAACTGGCCGCCGGCGGCTTTACCAATCTCGGCCGCGACCACATGGATTACCATCCGACGGTCGAGGATTATCATCGTGCCAAGCTGCGTCTGTTCGACACGCTGCTGCCGAAGGGGGCGCCGGCCGTGATCTTCGCCGACGATCCCTGGTCGCAGCCGACGGTTCATGCCGCGCGGGCAGCGGGCCTCAATGTTCTGACCGTCGGCCGCCACGGCGAATTCCTGACGCTGAAGCGCGTCGAGCATGAGCGGCGGCGCCAGCGTGCCGAGGTGGAGGCCGATGGTGTGCTTCACGAGATCGACCTGCCGTTGGCAGGTGATTTCCAGATCGCCAACGCCCTGGTTTCGGCCGGCCTCGCCATCTCGACTGGAACATCCGTTGATAAGGCATTGGCCGCACTGGAGAAACTCAAAGGTGCGCCGGGCCGCCTCGACCTTGTGGGCACGACGGCCGCCGGCGCTCCGGTCTATGTCGACTACGCGCACAAGCCCGACGCGTTGGAAAATGTCCTGACCTCGGTTCGTCCGTTCACCACGGGCCGGGTCGTTGTCGTCTTCGGCTGCGGCGGCGACCGCGATCGCGGCAAGCGGCCGATCATGGGCGAGATCGCGACCCGGCTCGCCGATGTCGTCATCGTCACCGACGATAATCCGCGCACGGAAATCCCCGAAACCATCCGCGCGGCAATCCTTGCCGCGGCGCCCGGCGCCATCGAGATCGGCGACCGCCGCAAAGCGATCCACGAGGCCGTCGCCATGCTCCATGCCGGCGATACGCTGATCGTTGCCGGCAAGGGGCATGAGGAAGGCCAGACGATCGGCACCGAAACCTTCCACTTTTCCGATCACGAGGAAGTGCGCGAGGCGCTCCAGGAGCGCGCCGCATGAGCTTGCTGTGGACGTCGCAAGCGCTTGTCGAGGCCATGGGCGGCAGGCCGATCGGCTCGCTGCCGGAAGGCATCACCGGCATTTCGATCGACAGCCGCAGCCTCGAACCGGGCAACGCCTTCTTCGCCATCAAGGGCGAGACGATGGACGGCCACGATTTCGCGACCGCCGCAGTGAAGGCGGGCGCTGCCGTGCTGGTCGTCGCCGAGGGCAAGCTGCCGTCGCTCGGCCGGCTGACGGCGCCGATGATCGTCGTGCAGGATGTGCTTGCGGCGCTGGAAAAGCTCGGCATTGCGGCGCGCGCTCGCTCACGGGCCAAGATCATCGCGGTGACCGGCTCTGCGGGCAAGACGACCACAAAGGAAGCGCTGCGCCATGTGCTGTCGGCGGTGGGCAAGGTGCACGCCTCGGCGCAGTCGTTTAACAATCACTGGGGCGTGCCACTTACCTTGGCGCGCATGCCCGCAGACTGCGACTACGCGATCTTCGAGATCGGCATGAATCATCCGGGCGAGATAAGGCCGCTGGTCAAGATGGTGAGGCCGCATGTCGCGATCGTCACGCTGATCGCGGCCGCCCATCTCGGCTTCTTCAAGAATCTCGACGAGATCGCCATGGCCAAGGCCGAGATTTTCGAGGGCATAGAGGCCGGCGGCGCCGCGCTGCTCAATCGCGACGATCCGCGTTGGAAGCTGCTCGGGAAAGTGGCCAAGGATGCAGGTGTCGAGCATGTCTTCGGCTTCGGCGAGAACGCCCGCTCGGCCTTTCGTCTTATTGGCTGCGACCTTTATGCCGATCACTCCGATATCGCGGTCAAGATCGGCAAGAGGGACGTGACGGCCCGTGTGGGGGCGCCCGGCCGCCACATCGTGCAGAATGTGCTGGCGGTGCTTGGCGCCGCGCAGCTGGTCGACGCCGATCTCGACAAGGTCGCGGCGGCGCTCGCCGATCTTTCGGCCGAGCGCGGGCGCGGCCGGCGCCACATTTTGCGCCATCCGAACGGTCCGATCACGCTGATCGACGAGAGCTACAATGCCAATCCGGCGTCGATGGCGGCAGCCATGGCGCTGCTCAACGCCACGCCGGTATCGGGCGAGGGCAGGCGCATCGCCGTGCTTGGCGACATGCTGGAACTCGGCAGCCATTCGGCGAAGCTCCACGCGGCCCTTGCCGAACTTATTGTCGGCACAGAAACGCGCAACGTCTTTCTCGGCGGCCCGGAGATGCGGGCACTGGCCGAGGTTTTGCCTTCGGATGTCGAAACCGAGTACCGGCCAGGAGCCGAAGAGCTGAAGCCCGTCGTCATGTCGGCGATCAGGCCGGGCGACGTGGTGATGGTCAAGTCGTCGAAAGGCATCGGCTTTTCAAAGCTGGTCGAGGCATTGCTCGGCAAATTTCCGGCGGAAGCCGCAACCATTGAACCGACCTGAGGTCGGGATCCGGGGGACCGATGCTCACTTTACTCGTTGATTTCGCGGACAAGATCTCGGCCTTTAATGTCTTCCGCTACATCACCTTTCGCACCGGCGGTGCGCTGATCACTTCGGCGCTGATCGTCTTCATATTCGGACCGACCATCATCAATTCGCTGCGGCTTCGCCAGGGCAAGGGGCAGCCGATCCGCGCCGACGGACCGCAGACACATTTCAAGAAGGCCGGAACGCCGACGATGGGCGGGCTGATGATCCTGTCCGGCATCATCGGCTCCTCGCTTCTGTGGGCAAACCTCTCCAGCATCTATGTCTGGGTGGTGCTTTTGGTCACCGTCGGCTTCGGCTCGATCGGTTTCTACGACGACTATCTCAAGGTGACGAAACAGTCGCATCTGGGCTTCTCCGGCAAGGCGCGGCTGGCGATCGAATTCGTTGTCGCCGGCATCGCGGCCTGGGTGATCATGCACAATGGCCAGGCGCCGTTCTCGTCGTCGCTGACCTTCCCGTTCGCCAAGGAATTCCTGATCAATCTCGGCTGGTTCTTCGTGCCGTTCTCCTGCTTCGTGATCGTCGGCGCCGGCAATGCGGTGAACCTGACCGACGGTCTGGACGGGCTGGCGATCGTGCCGATCATGATCGCTGCGGCATCGTTCGGCGTCATCGCCTATCTTTCCGGCAACGCGGTGTTCGCCGAGTATCTGCAGATCCATTTCGTTCCGGGCACCGGCGAACTGGCGGTCGTGCTGGGCGCCGTCATCGGCGCCGGCCTCGGCTTCCTGTGGTTCAACGCGCCGCCGGCCGCGATCTTCATGGGCGACACCGGCTCGCTTGCCATGGGCGGCCTGATCGGCACCATCGCTGTCGCCACCAAGCACGAGATCGTGCTGGTCATTGTCGGCGGCCTGTTCGTGGTGGAGATCCTGTCGGTCATCATTCAGGTCGGCTACTTCAAGATGACCGGCAAGCGCGTCTTCCTGATGGCACCGATCCATCACCATTTCGAAAAGCTCGGCTGGACCGAGAGCCAGGTGGTGATCCGCTTCTGGATCATCGCCGTCATCCTGGCGCTGGTCGGCCTCTCCACCCTCAAGCTCAGATAGGATGCCCGCTTGATCGCCGCCGCTTCCTTTGCAGGCAAACGCGTTTCGCTCTTCGGGCTCGGCGGATCGGGGATTGCGACCGCGCATGCGCTGATCGCCGGCGGCGCCGAGATCCTCGCCTGGGACGACAATCCGGACAGCGTCGCCAAGGCGGCAGCCGCCGGGATCGCGACCGGCGACCTGCGCGGCGCCGACTGGTCGCGCTTTGCGGCCTTCGTCCTGTCGCCCGGGGTGCCGCTCACGCATCCGAAGCCGCACTGGACGGTGGAACTGGCGCGCGGCGCCGGCGTCGAGGTGATCGGCGACATCGAGCTGTTCTGCCGCGAGCGCATCCAGCGCGCGCCGGCCGCACCCTTCGTCGCGATCACCGGCACCAACGGCAAGTCGACGACCACGGCGCTGACGGCGCATATCTTGAAGTCGGCCGGACGCGACACCCAGATGGGCGGCAATATCGGCCGCGCCATCATGACGCTCGATCCGCCCGAGGCCGAACGGCACTATGTGGTGGAGTGCTCTTCCTACCAGATCGATCTCGCGCCCTCGATCAATCCGACCGCCGGCATCCTGCTCAATCTGACGCCCGACCATCTCGACCGCCACGGCACCATGGCCCATTACGCCTCGATCAAGGAAAGGCTGGTCGCCGGCAGCGACACCGCGATCATCGGCGTCGACGATTCCTGGTGCGCCCAGATCGCCGACCGGCTGGAGCGGGCAGGCCGGCAAGTGATCCGCATTTCCAAGCGCCTGCCGCTGACCGACGGCTATTTCGCTGACGGCACGAATCTGATGGAAGCCGTGCACGGTCGCTACAGCCGCATCGCATTCCTGGAAGGCATCGGCTCGCTGCGCGGCCAGCATAATGCGCAGAACGCGCTCGCCGCCG
Source organism: Mesorhizobium sp. WSM3879 (assembly GCF_002294915.1). Lineage (NCBI taxonomy): Bacteria > Pseudomonadati > Pseudomonadota > Alphaproteobacteria > Hyphomicrobiales > Phyllobacteriaceae > Mesorhizobium > Mesorhizobium sp. WSM3879. The sequence continues at coordinate 79,836 of NZ_NSFZ01000011.1, forward strand.
TGGCCGCCTGCCTCAGGGTCGGGCTGGAACTCGGCGAGATCCAGGCGGGGCTGGAAAGCTTCCCGGGGCTGGCGCACCGCATGGAGCAGGTGGGCCGCAAGGATCATGTGCTGTTCGTCAACGATTCCAAGGCGACCAATGCCGATGCGGCGGCTCCCGCGCTGTCGAGCTTCAACCGCATCTATTGGATCGCAGGCGGCCTGCCCAAGGAAGGCGGGATAGAGCCGCTGCGCGGTTTCTTCCCACGCATCGCCAAGGCCTATCTGATCGGCGAGGCCGCTCCCGCTTTCGCCGCCACGCTCGGCGAGGCGGTGCCTTACGAAATTTCCGGAACGCTGGCGGCCGCGGTCGAGCACGCCGCCCATGACGCCGCGGGCGACACCGGCGGCGAGGCCGTCGTCCTGCTTTCGCCGGCCTGCGCCAGTTTCGACCAGTTCAAGAATTTCGAGGTTCGCGGCGAAGCCTTCAGGCAAGCTGCGACTGCTATTGATGGGGTGAAACCCATCGGAGGGCCACGTTGATGCAAAGCCGTCTCGACAAAAGTCCGGTCGCAACCTGGTGGTGGACGATCGATCGCTGGTTCCTGGCGGCATTTCTGTCGCTGATGGGGCTCGGCATCGTCTTGTCCTTCGCCGCAAGCCCGGCGGTCGCCGAGCGCATCGGTCTCGACAGCTTCCACTTCGCCACAAGACAGATCATCTTCACCATCCCGGCGCTCGTCGTGATGCTCGCGGTTTCCTTCCTGGAAGCGCGACAAATAAGGCGCATGTCGCTGGCGATGATCTGCATCATGCTGGTGCTGATGGTGGCGGTTCTCTATATCGGCGTCGAGGTGAAGGGCGCGCGGCGCTGGGTATCGCTGGCCGGGCTCTCGATCCAGCCGTCCGAGTTCCTGAAGCCGGCCTTTGTCATCATTTGCGCCTGGCTGTTTGCCGAGCACAAGCGCCAGCCCGACATTCCCGGCAATCTGTTCGCCATGCTGCTGCTGGCCTTGGTGATCTCGCTGCTGATCGCGCAGCCGGATCTCGGCCAGACCATGCTGGTGCTGGGCACCTGGGGCGTGATGTTCTTCATGGCCGGCCTGCCGTGGTTCTGGATCGTCGCGCTTGGGGCTGCCGGCGTCGGCGGCGTGTTCGCGGCCTATACGGTGTTTCCGCATGTGGCCGCCCGCATCGACAAGTTCCTCACCGGCGAAGGCGACACTTTCCAGGTCGACATGGGCCGCGAGGCGCTGATCAATGGCGGCTGGTTCGGCGTCGGCCCAGGCGAGGGCACGGTGAAGCGGGTCATCCCCGACAGCCACGCCGACTTCGTGTTTTCGGTCGCGGGCGAGGAGTTCGGGCTGATCATGTGCTTCTTCATCATGTCGATTTTCGCCTTCATCGTGCTGCGAGGATTGAGCATCGCGCTCAAGGAGCATGACGACTTCACCCGTTACGCCGTCGGCGGGCTCGTCACCATTTTCGGCCTGCAGTCGGCCATCAACATGTGCGTGAACCTACAGTTGATGCCGGCCAAGGGCATGACGCTGCCCTTCATTTCCTATGGCGGCTCCTCGCAGATCGCGATTGCCGTCTCGATGGGCATGGTGCTGGCGCTGACGCGCAGGCATCCCGAAAAGCGCAAGCAGATTGGCTACGCCTTCTCGCAGCGCGCCATGCCGGCGGAATGAGGCGGGATGTCGAGGGGTGTCATCCTGCTGGCGGCCGGCGGAACGGGCGGACATCTGTTCCCAGCCGAGGCGCTTGCGCATGAGCTGATCGAGCGGGGCTGGGAGGTGCATCTTGCCACCGACCGCCGCGCGGAGCGCTACTCCGGCCACTTTCCCGCCGCCGCGATCCACTCCATCCGCTCGGCGACTTTGGGCTCGAAGAATCCCTTCGCCGTGCTCGCCGCCTTCTGGGCGATCTGGCAAGGCGTGCGGCAAGCGGGGCGTGTCATCGCCAGGATCAAGCCCGACGTCGTCGTCGGCTTCGGCGGCTATCCGACATTGCCGCCGCTCTATGCGGCGACACGGCGCAAGGTGCCGACGCTGATCCATGAGCAGAACGCCGTCATGGGCCGTGCCAACAAGGCGCTGTCGAGCCGGGTCGATGCGATTGCCGGCGGTTTCCTGCCGGAGGGGGAAAGCGCGGCCGGCGCTAAGACGGTGACCACGGGCAATCCTGTGAGGCCGCAGATACTTGAAGCGGCGAAATCGCCTTATGTCGCGTCGGATGCCAGCGAGCCGTTCCGCTTCCTGGTCTTCGGCGGCAGCCAGGGTGCGCAGTTCTTTTCCGATGCTGTGCCGGCGGCGATAGCGCTTTTGCCCGAAGCGCAGCGCAAGCGGCTGGCGATCACCCAGCAGGCGCGCGCGGAAGACGTGGCGCGAGTGAAGACCGCCTATGCCGATCTCGGCGTCGACGCGCAGGTCTCGCCCTTCTTCACCGATATGGCGGCGCGCATGGCGGCCGCACATCTGGTGATGTCGCGGTCCGGTGCCTCGACCTTATCGGAGATCGCGGTCATCGGACGCCCGGCGCTGCTGGTGCCTTACCCGCATGCGCTCGATCACGACCAGGCGGCGAATGCCGCGGCACTTGCCTCCGCCGGTGGGGCCGAGGTCCATCAGCAATCGACGCTCTCGGCCGAGCGGATCGCCGCGTTGGTCGGCGGGCTGATGGAGGATCCCGGCCGGCTGACCGCAATGGCCGCGGCTGCCCGCTCGGCCGGAAAACCCGACGCGGCGCGGTTGCTCGGCGATCTCACAGAGGCTATTGCGTCCGGCAAAACGGTTTCCGACTACAGGAGGACGCGCGCATGAAGATGCCGCAGACGATCGGCCTCGTGCATTTCATCGGCATCGGCGGAATCGGCATGAGCGGCATTGCGGAGGTGCTGCACAATCTCGGCTACAAGGTGCAGGGCTCCGACCAGGCGGACGGCGCCAATGTGCAGCGGCTGCGCGACAGGGGCATCGAATGCTTCGTCGGCCACAAGGCCGAGAACATCGGCGAGGCCGAGGTGGTCGTGGTGTCGACCGCCATCAAGAAATCCAACCCCGAGCTCAAGGCGGCGCGCGAGAAACTGCTGCCGGTCGTGCGCCGCGCCGAGATGCTGGCCGAGCTGATGCGCTTCCGCCAGGCGGTCGCCATCGGCGGCACGCATGGCAAGACGACGACCACCTCCATGGTCGCGACGCTGCTCGAAGCCGGCGGGCTCGATCCGACCGTCATCAATGGCGGGATCATCAACGCGTATGGTACCAATGCCCGCATGGGTGACGGCGAGTGGATGGTGGTCGAGGCCGACGAGAGCGACGGTACCTTCCTCAAGCTGCCGGCCGACATCGCCGTCGTCACCAACATCGACCCCGAGCATCTCGACCACTATGGCAGCTTCGACAAGGTGCGCGAGGCCTTCCGCCAGTTCGTCGAGAACGTTCCGTTCTACGGTTTCGGCGTGATGTGCACCGACCATCCGGAGGTGCAGGCGCTGGTCGGCAGCATCGAGGATCGGCGCGTCATCACCTATGGCGAGAATGCCCAGGCCGACGTGCGCTTCGCCAATCATCGCATGGACGGAGCTACATCCGAGTTCGACGTGGTGATCCGCGACCGCAAGGGACGGGGCACGACGACGATCACAGGTCTGCGACTGCCCATGCCCGGCCGCCATAATGTCTCCAACGCGACGGCGGCGATCGCGGTCGCGCACGAGCTCGGTCTGTCCGCCGAAGCCATCAAGAAAGGCCTGTCATCCTTCGCCGGCGTCAAGCGGCGTTTCACGCACACCGGTTCCTGGAACGGCGTCGAGGTCTTCGACGATTACGGCCACCACCCGGTGGAGATCGCGGCGGTGCTCAAGGCCGCGCGCGGGGCCACAAAGGGCCGCGTCATCGCGATCGCGCAACCGCACCGCTTCACCCGGCTGCACGACCTGTTCAATGAGTTTTCCGTCTGCTTCAACGATGCCGACACGGTCATGGTGGCGCCCGTTTACGCGGCCGGCGAGGAACCGATCGAGGGCGTGACCTCGGACGCGCTGGTGTCGCGCATCCGTGCCGGCGGCCATCGCGACGCGCGCTATATCGAAGGCCCGACGGCGGTCGCGCCGGCCGTCCGCGAACTTGCCAAGCCCGGCGACTTCGTCATCTTCCTTGGCGCCGGCAACATCACGCAATGGGCCTATGCGCTGCCCAAGGAACTCGGTGGGGGCACCTCATGATGCGCGGCCAGGACCTGATCGACAAGCTCGGCGACAAGCTTGCCGGCCTGCGCGGCCGCGTCACGCCCAATGCCGAGATGGACAAGATCACCTGGTTCCGTGCCGGTGGGCTGGCGGAAGCGCTGTTCCAGCCGGCCGACGAGGAGGACCTCGCGGCCTTCCTGCGCGCGGTGCCGGAGGAAATCCCGATTACGGTCGTCGGCGTCGGCTCAAACCTTCTGGTGCGCGACGGCGGCATCCCCGGTTTTGTGGTGAGGCTCTCCGCCAAGGGCTTCGGCGAGGCCGAAGTCACCGGATCGACCACCATTAAGGCTGGCGCGGCAACGCCGGACAAGCGTCTGGCCGCCGTGGCTTATGAAGCCGGCATCGGCGGGTTCCATTTCTATCACGGCATTCCGGGCGCTGTCGGCGGGGCGCTGAGGATGAACGCTGGCGCCAATGGCGTCGAGACGCGCGAGCGCGTGGTCGAGGTGCAGGCGCTCGATCGCGCAGGCAATGTCCATACGCTGAGCAATGCGGATATGGGCTATGCCTACCGCCATTCGTCGGCGCCTGGCGGGTTGATCTTTACCTCCGCCATCTTCGAGGGCATCCTGCAAGACAAGGTTGCGATTAAGGCGGCGATGGATGCCGTGCAGAACCATCGCGAGACGGTGCAGCCGATCCGCGAGAAGACCGGCGGTTCGACCTTCAAGAACCCGGAAGGCTCGTCGGCGTGGAGAGAGATCGACAAGGCCGGCTGCCGCGGGCTGATGATCGGCGGCGCGCAGATGTCTCCCATGCACTGCAACTTCATGATCAACACCGGCACGGCGACCGGCTACGATCTCGAATATCTCGGCGAGACGGTGCGCGCGCGGGTGCTGGAAAATTCGGGCATCCGCCTGCATTGGGAGATCAAGCGGCTGGGCAACTTCCGGCCGGGTCACGCGGTGCAGGAGTTCCTGGGCCAGCTTCTTTAGCTCGCTGCGATGTTCAAGTAGTGCTTGAACTTGCGTCGTCGGCGACGCCGTCAAGCGTTACCGCAAAGACTCAACAACACACTTTTCTCGCCCGTTTTCGCGGAAAGTGAATCTCTCGGAATCATAGGTACTTGCCAGGGAATCAACTCTCTGATTCTCTGCTCTAAAGCGTTTCCTGATTTGAGTCGTTTGACGCGTTACCCGCGTTTTCCGTCTGGGGGGGCAACCTGCCGGAAGACTCGGACTCAATGTGCGAAAATGTTGCGTGCGGAAATATTGGTTGCAGGCCCGGCGTGAAAGGGGAAGGCGGGATGAAGAAGAAGCATGTGGCTGTTCTCCTGGGGGGATTTTCCTCGGAGCGGCCCGTGTCTCTGTCGTCGGGGAAGGCATGTGCGGATGCGCTCGAGAATGAAGGCTATCAGGTCACCCGCGTCGATGTTTCGCGCGATGTCGGGTCTGTGCTTGCCGATCTCAAGCCCGATGTCGCCTTCAACGCCCTGCATGGCCCGTTCGGCGAGGACGGCACCATCCAGGGAATTCTCGAATATCTCGGAATTCCCTACACCCATTCGGGTGTGCTCGCTTCGGCGCTGGCCATGAACAAGGAGCAGGCCAAGAAGGTCGCCAAGGCGTCCGGCATTCCCGTCGCGGAATCGAAGGTGGTCAACCGCTTCTCCGTCCAGAACAAGCATCCGATGAAGCCGCCTTACGTGGTGAAGCCGGTCAATGAAGGCTCGAGCTTCGGCGTCGTCATCGTGCATGAGGGGCAGTCGCATCCGCCGCAAGTCATCGGCTCGTCCGAATGGAAGTATGGCGAGATCGTCATGGTCGAGCGCTACATCCGCGGGCGCGAGTTGACCTGCGCGGTGATGGGTGACGTGGCGCTTGGGGTCTGTGAAATCATCCCGACCGGTCATTCCTTCTACGACTACGATTCAAAGTACGTCCCGGGTGGATCAAAACACGAAACCCCTGCAAAAATTTCACCGAATATTTACCAAAAAATACAGACACTGGCCCTCAAGGCTCATCTTGCTATCGGTTGCCGGGGCGTTTCCCGGTCGGACTTCCGTTACGACGACCGTCACTCCGAAAACGGCGAGGTTGTCTGGCTCGAGATCAACACCCAGCCGGGCATGACGCCGACGTCTCTGGTGCCTGAAATCGCCGCGCAAGCGGGGCATTCGTTCGGCGAATTGTTGAGTTGGATGGTGGAGGACGCTTCGTGTCTGCGTTGAGGTGGGGCCAGGGCAAGGGCCGCGGGACTGGGCCCGCGCTGTTCGGCGTGCCGCTATCGTTCGACAATTTCGTGTTGCCGCGCCAGCTGCGGCGGCCGGTGCGTTTGCTTGCCCGTCTCTGCGATGGCGAGTACGAGGCGCCGCGCTTCTCGGCTGCGATCCTCTCGGCTGCCTTGTTGGCTTCCGCCGGAGCCTATGGGGCCTATCTCGGCGGCTACGCCGACAGCATCGTGCAGGGCGTGACGGCCCGAACCGGTTTTGCCGTCGACCAGATCAAGGTCGTCGGCAATCGCCAGACTTCCGAGATCGATATCCTGGACCGCCTCGGCCTCGATGGCTGGACGTCGCTGATCGGCTTTGATGCCGAGGCTGCGCGCGAGCGCATCGCGACGTTGCCCTGGGTCGAGGTTGCGGCGGTGCGCAAGATCTATCCTCACACGCTGGAGGTCCGTGTCGAGGAGCGTGAGCCCTTCGCGCTCTGGCAGCAGGGCAATTCGCTTTCGGTCATCGAGCGGTCGGGCGAGGTGATCGCTCCGTTCTCGGGCGGCAAGCAGGCTTTGCTGCCGCTGATCATCGGCACGGGCGCGCCGGCCAAGGCGCCGGATTTCCTGGAGAGGATCAAGCGCTATCCCGAGCTGGCGGCGCGGGTCAAAGGCTATATCCGTGTCGGCGAGCGGCGCTGGGATCTCAAGCTGGAGAACGGCATCACCGTGAAGCTGCCGGAAGACGGCGAGGATCAGGCGATCGCTGAGCTCGTCAAGCTTGACCATGATAACGGACTGTTGACGCGCGACATCGCTGCCGTCGACATGCGGTTGTCCGATCGCCTGGTCGTCGAGCTCTCGCCGGAAGCGGCGACGCAGCGCGAAGCCGCGCTCAGCGACAAGCCGAAGACCCTGACGAAACGCAAGCCGGAGACGAAGATATGAGCTGGCTTGGCGGCGGCGGTGATGCCTCTTCGCGCCGGTCGGGCACGCTGACGGTGCTCGATGTCGGCTCGAGCAAGGTCTGCTGCGTGGTGGCGAAGCTGAAGCCGCGTGAGGACGGCAAGCTGTTGCGCGGACGCTCGCATCGCATCCAGGTGATCGGCATCGGCCATCAGAAGTCGCAGGGAGTTAAGTCGGGCGTCGTGGTCGATCTCGACCGCGCCGAGCATGCCATCCGTCTCGCCGTCGACGCCGCCGAGCGCATGGCGGGGCTCACCGTCGATTCCCTTATCGTCAACATGACGGCCGGCCGGCTGAAGAGCGAGGCCTTTTCGGCAACCATCAATCTCGGCGGCCATCAGGTCGAGGAAGCCGACATCAAGCGCGTGCTCGCTGCCGGCGCCAAGCAGGCGCTGCGGGCCGAGCGAGAGGTGGTTCATTCGCTTCCCGTCGGCTTCTCGCTCGATGCCGAGCGCGGCGTGCGGGATCCCCGCGGTATGGTCGGGGAGACGCTGGGCGTCGATATGCATGTGCTGACCGGCGATGCTGCGCCGATGCGCAATCTCGAGCTTTGCATCAACCGCTCGCATCTGTCGGTCGAGCGCATGGTGGCGACGCCCTATGCCAGCGGTCTCGCGGCTTTGGTCGACGACGAGCTCGAAATGGGCGCGGCCTGCATCGATATGGGCGGCGGCACGACCACGATTTCGGTGTTCTCGGAAGGCAAGTTCGTGCATGGCGACGCCATCGCTATCGGCGGCAATCATGTGACGCTCGACATGGCCAAGGGGCTGTCGACTTCGCTCGACGCCGCCGAGCGATTGAAGGTAATGCATGGCTCTGCGCTGCCGGGCAGCGCGGACGACCGCGACCTGGTTTCCATCCAGCCGATCGGCGAGGAGGGCGAGCTGCCGCTACAGATCCCGCGCTCGGTGATGACGCGGATCATCCGGGCGCGCATCGACGAGACGCTCGAGCTTTTGCGCGACCGGCTGAACAAATCGGGCTACGGCAACGCCGTTGGCAAACGGGTCGTCCTCACCGGCGGCGCCAGCCAACTGGCGGGCCTGCCGGAGGCGGCGCGCCGCATTCTTGGGCGCAACGTGCGCATCGGCCGGCCGCTCGGCGTGGCAGGCCTGCCGGAAGCGGCCAAGGGGCCGGCGTTTTCGACCCCGGTCGGGCTTCTGATCTATCCTCAAATGGCGAGCTTCGAGAGCCATTCGGCGAAAGGACTTTCCGGTTTCAGGATGACCGGAACGGGCGGAAAACTGCATCGCATGAGTCAGTGGTTGAGAGACAGTTTTTAATTTGACGGGGACAGCCCCAAAGGCGGCCGCAGCGGCGAGGCGGCGGGAAAGGCAAAGGACGGAGACTATGACCATCAATCTCAAGAAGCCGGACATCACCGAGCTTAAGCCACGCATCACCGTGTTCGGTGTCGGCGGCGGCGGCGGCAACGCGGTCAACAACATGATCACAGCCGGCTTGCGCGGCGTCGAGTTCGTGGTGGCCAACACCGACGCGCAGGCGCTGACGATGTCGAAGGCTGAGCGGCTGATCCAGCTTGGCGCGCATGTCACGGAAGGCCTCGGCGCCGGCTCGCAGCCGGAAGTCGGCCGCGCGGCGGCGGAAGAATGCATCGACGAGATCATCGATCATCTGTCCAACACGCATATGTGCTTCGTCACCGCCGGCATGGGCGGCGGCACCGGCACGGGCGCTGCACCTGTCGTTGCCCGCGCGGCGCGCGAGAAGGGCATCCTCACCGTCGGCGTCGTCACCAAGCCGTTCCATTTCGAGGGCCAGCGCCGCATGAAGACGGCCGACATGGGCATCGAGGAACTGCAGAAATGCGTCGATACGCTCATCGTCATCCCCAACCAGAACCTGTTCCGGCTGGCCAACGACAAGACCACCTTCGCCGATGCCTTCGCCATGGCCGACCAGGTGCTCTACTCCGGCGTTGCCTGCATCACCGACCTGATGGTCAAGGAAGGCCTGATCAATCTCGACTTCGCCGACGTCCGTTCGGTGATGCGCGAGATGGGCAAGGCGATGATGGGCACCGGCGAGGCTTCGGGCGAGGGCCGCGCCATGGCCGCCGCCGAGGCCGCGATCGCCAACCCGCTGCTCGACGAGACCTCGATGAAGGGCGCCAAGGGCCTGCTGATCTCGATCACCGGCGGCCGTGACCTCACCCTGTTCGAGGTCGACGAAGCCGCGACCCGGATCCGCGAGGAGGTCGACCAGGACGCCAACATCATCCTCGGCGCCACCTTCGACGAGGAACTGGAAGGCGTGATCCGCGTCTCGGTGGTCGCTACCGGCATCGACAAGTCGGCAGCCGAAATCGCCGCGGCGCCAATCTCCATCCGCGCGCCGCAGAAGCCGGTCGCCCGTCCCGCGGCACCTGTTCAGGAAAGCCGTCCCGCACCGGTTCAGCAGCAGGCCTACGAGCCGCGGGCCGTCGATCCGGTTGCCGAGGCGATCCAGCTTGCAGAGGCGAACGCCGCCGCGATGGCACAGCCGCGCCCCGCGCCGGTCGACGACTTCCGCCCGCAGAGCAAGATCTTCCAGGCTCCGCCGGCCCAGCCTCAGCCGCACCCGATCGCCCAGCAGCCGGTCATGCAGCCCGCGCCGCAGCGCGAGATGCCGCAGCCGATGGCGGCGGCGCCGCAGCGCATGCCGCGCGTCGAGGACTTTCCACCGGTCGTGAGGGCCGAGGTGGAGGCCAAGAGCCGCCCTGCGGATCATGAGAACAGCGGACCGATGGGGCTGATCAAGCGGCTGACCAACGGCCTGACCCGCCGCGAGGAAGAGCCGGCCCGGCTGCAGCCGGCGCAGCCGCGCGAGCCGAAACTGCGCCAGGCGGCACCGGAAATGCGCCGCCTCGCCAGCCAGGACCCGCAGGTCTATGCGCCGCGCCGCGGCCAACTCGACGACCAGGGGCGCCTCACGCCTCAAAGCCGCACGGTGCAGGAAGACGACCAGCTGGAGATCCCAGCGTTCCTGCGTCGCCAGGCGAACTAATCGTTAAAGCGCGCCGTCTACGCGCCGCGCTTTAAGCAATGTTTGATAATGTCGTTCTCCCAAAACCGCTGCGCACTTTCGGGCAGAACATGCACTAACGATATATAACAGCTGTTAACAGGCGGGCGAGAGATCGTCTGCCTGTTGCCTTCAAAAGTTGTGGAGAAACAACGGATTACGAGTGTTTCTTCGTTCGGGGCAGCGGTTACACGGGGTAAGAAACCGTGATTTGGAGTCTCCTGGACGGGCCACTATCTTCGCGTCGGACTAAAGTCGGTTTGCCGGGATTCGGGGAGTTGGCCCTGCCTGCCGATATTATCAGAGCCGCTGCCTTGCTCATTCGCCGCTTTTGCGCGCAGGCCAGATGATCCGTCGGGCCGATAATGCCTAAGGCTGACAAGCGGACACAGGCGGTTTGGGCTTATGGGGTTTGTCTTGCACGACTATCAGACGACAGTTAAGGCGCGCGTGACGCTGACCGGCACCGGCGTCCACAGCGGCAAGCCCGTCACCGTTCATTTCCTGCCCGCCGACGCCGATACCGGCATCGTGTTCCACCTCGCGAATGGCGGCGAGTTCCGCGAGTTCCGCGCCCTGGTCTCCGAGGTCGGTGCCACCGACCTCTGCACCATGCTCGGCGATCCGGTCGGCGAGCATATCGGAACCGTCGAACATCTCATGGCGACGGTGTTCGGACTTGGCATCGACAATCTCATCATCGAGATCGACGGTCCGGAAGTCCCCATTCTCGACGGCAGCGCGGTGGCCTTTGTCGAAGCCTTCGACCAGGCGGGGATCGACACGCTTTCGGTCAAGCGCCGCTATATCCGCGTGGTCAAGCCGATCCGCGTCGAAGCCGGTGCATCCTGGGCCGAGTTCCGCCCCTATGACGGCACGCGATTCGAGGTCGAGATCGACTTCGAGAGCCCGGCCATCGGCCGCCAGCTCTTCGCCTCCGACATCAACCCCGACATCTTCCGCCGCGACATCGCGCGGGCCCGCACCTTCGGCTTCATGAAGGATGTCGAGCGGCTGTGGGCCGCCGGCTACGCGCTCGGGTCGTCGCTGGAGAACTCGCTGGTCATCGGCGACGACAACCGCGTCATCAATGTCGGCGGACTGCGCTATCCGAACGAATTCGCCCGCCACAAGACGCTCGACGCCATGGGCGACCTGGCGCTTGCCGGCGCGCGCTTCATCGGCTGCTTCCGCTCCTATCGTGGCGGCCATCGGATGAACGCGGCGGCGCTGCGCCGCCTGCTTTCGGACCGTACGGCCTTCGAGATCGTCGAGACGCGGCGCCGCGAGCGCGGCCGGGTCGCCGAAATGATCGCCGTCAGCGGACCGGTCTACGCGCCCTGGGTCATCTGATTTTTAACGATTTTCTGGCTTTGTAGCGAAGCCGGTGTTGCGCAAATGCATCACAAACCCGTGAAATCGAGCGGCTTTGGGCACGGTCCCAAACCGCCACAAAAATGTGCGATTAGCCGGACATAGCGTTGCCGGGCAAGGGGATAATGGTTTATGGCTGCGGCCGGGACCGAAACGACGCCGAAAGGGCGGAATCCAAACATGTTTTTTTCGCGAGTTGGTCAATCGAAGGCGCCGTATCGGGCTGTTTTCCTGGCGTTTTCGTTGGTCGCCCCGTCGCTCATGCTGTCGGCCTGCATGTCGTCCGAGAAGGACGTCAATCTGGCGACCTATGTCGACCACACCGAACCCGCAGACGTTCTCTACAACCAGGGCCTCGCGAATCTGAATGCCGGCCGCCTCGATGAGGCGAGCAAGAAGTTCGACGCCGTCGACCGCCAGCATCCCTACTCGGAATTCGCCCGCAAATCGATGGTGATGGGCGCCTTCGCCGATTATCGCGCCGGCAACTATGACGAGGCGATCGGTTCCGCCAAACGTTACCTGACGCTCTATCCGTCAACCGACGATGCCGCCTATGCGCAGTACATCATCGGCTTGAGCTACTACCGGCAGATCAAGGACGTCACCCAGGACCAGAAGGAAGCGCGCCAGACGGTGCAGACCATGCAGGACCTGGTGACCCGCTGGCCGAATTCCGAATATGTCGACGACGCCAAGGACAAGATCCGCTTCGCCACCGACCAGCTCGCCGGCAAGGAGATGCAGATCGGCCGCTACTATCTGGAACGCCGCGAATATATCGCCGCCGTCAAGCGCTTCCGCACCGTGGTCGAGAACTACTCCAACACGCGCCACGTCGAGGAGGCGCTCGCGCGACTGACCGAAGCCTACTACGCGATGGGCCTGACTTCGGAAGCGCAGACAGCCGCAGCGGTGCTCGGCCACAACTATCCGGACAGCCAGTGGTACAAGGATTCCTACAAGCTCCTGCAGAGCAACGGGCTTGAACCGCGCGAGAATGCCGGGTCGTGGATCTCCAAGGCCGGGAAGCTGATCACCGGCGCCTGACACTTCTGATGCTGTCCAGACTGTCGATCCGCGATATCGTCCTGATCGAGAAGCTGGACATCGACTTCTTGCCGGGGCTTTCGGTGCTGACCGGCGAGACCGGCGCCGGCAAATCCATCCTGCTCGATGCGCTGTCGCTGGCGCTTGGCGCGCGCGGCGACGCTTCGCTCGTCCGCCATGGCGCGGCGCAGGGCCAGGTCATCGCCGTGTTCGACGTGCCGCGCAACCACCCGGCGCGCGCGCTGCTTGCCGACAACGACATCGAGGATGATGGCGACATCATCCTGCGCCGCGTGCAGACCGCCGACGGACGTACCCGCGTCTTCGTCAATGATCAGCCGTCCAGCGTGACCCTGATGCGCGACGTCGGCCGCGCGCTGGTCGAGATACACGGCCAGCATGACGAGCGGGCGCTCGTCGATCCCGGGGCCCACCGCGAATTGCTGGACAGTTTCGGCGGCCATCTCGGCGCCGTGCGCGGCGCGGGCGAAGCCTGGCGCTATTGGCGGAACTGCGAGCAGGAACTTACGCGGCACCGCGCCAAGGTCGAGGCGGCGGCGCGCGAGGCCGATTATCTCAGGGCCTCGGTCGCCGAGTTGGCGAAGCTCGATCCGCAGCCGGGCGAAGAGACCGAGCTTGCCGAATTGCGCGCGCAGATGATGCGCGCCGAAAAGATCGCGTCCGAGATCCACGATGCGCAGGATGTGCTGTCGGGGCCGTCTTCGCCCCTGCCGCAGCTCGCCAGCCTGCTCAGGCGGCTGCAGCGCAAATCGGGTGAGGTGCCGGGCCTGCTCGACGATGTGGTGAAGTCGCTGGACGAGGCAATGATCTCGCTCGACGCGGCGCAGTCCGGCGTCCAGATAGCACTACGCGCCACCGAATACGATCCGCAGCGACTGGAAAAGGCGGAAGAGCGGCTGTTCTCGCTGCGCGCGGCCTCACGCAAGCACAATGTCGCCGTCGACGATCTGGCGCAGCTGCGCGACACGATGGCGGCCGACCTTGCCGATCTCGATGCGGGCGAGGAACGCCTGCACGGGCTTGAAAAACAAGCCGCCGCCGCGCGCGAAGCTTACGAAATAGCCGCGGCGCAGCTCTCTTCGCTACGCCATGCGGCGGCGGCGGGCCTCACCAAGGCGGTGATGGCCGAGCTGCCGGCCCTCAAGCTCGAGCGGGCGGAGTTCATCGTCGAGATGGTGAGCGATGCCGAAAGCCGCATGGAAGAAGGCATCGACCAGGTCGAGTTCTGGGTGCGCACCAATCCGGGCACACGGCCCGGGCCGATGATGAAGGTTGCGTCCGGCGGCGAGCTGTCGCGCTTCCTTCTGGCGCTGAAGGTGGCGCTTGCCGACCGCGGCTCGGCGCCAACCCTGGTCTTCGACGAGATCGACACCGGCGTCGGCGGCGCCGTGGCCGACGCCATCGGCCAGCGGCTGGCGAGGCTGTCGAAGCGGGTGCAGGTGCTTTCGGTCACGCATGCGCCGCAAGTGGCGGCGCGCGCCGCGACGCATTTTCTAATCTCGAAGTCCGGCGGCAAGGACCGTGTCGCAACCGGCGTTGCCGAAATGGATCGCGCGGCGCGCCAGGAAGAGATCGCGCGCATGCTGGCCGGCGCCACCATCACCGATGAAGCGCGCGCCGCCGCCGAGCGGTTGCTGCGCGAGAACACGGCGGCAGCCTAGGCTTCTTGATTCCCCGGCTGGAATGCCGAGTCAGCAGGTGGCTGCATCCTGCTGTTCGGCAATGATTTTTGCGCAAGCGGACTCCTCCATACCGAATCCTGATTTATAGTGGCCCGCCACAATTCGAGGACCGCGCTTCATGTCTGAAAAACCAGTCGATTCGCTGAGCGAAAGCGAGGCCGCGGAGGAGCTGAAGCGGCTGGCGGCGGAGATCGCCGAGCACGACCGGCGCTACCATATGGAGGATGCGCCCACGATTTCGGACGCCGAATACGACGCACTGGCGCGGCGCAACCTTGCCATCGAGGGGCGCTTTCCCGATCTCGTTCGCGAGGATTCGCCGTCGCGTCGGGTCGGCGCGCCGCCGGCGGAAGGCTTCACCAAGGTGCGGCATGCCGTGCCGATGCTGAGCCTCGCCAAGGCCTATACCGACCAGGACGTGGCCGATTTCATCGAGCGTGGCCGGCGCTTCTTCGACCGCGACAAGGACCTCGATATCGCCTTCACGGCGGAGCCGAAGATCGACGGGCTGTCGGCATCGCTGCGCTATGAAAACGGCATCTTCGTGCAAGGCGCGACGCGCGGCGACGGCGCGGTCGGCGAGGACATCACCGCTAATCTCAAGACCATCGCCGACATCCCGAAGAAGTTGCAGGGCTCGGGCTGGCCGGAGGTCATCGAAATCCGCGGCGAGGTCTACATGACCTACGCGGAGTTCGAGGCTTTGAAGCAGCGCTCGGCAGCTATTGGCGGCCAGGACTATGTCAATCCCCGCAACACGGCGGCCGGGTCGCTGCGCCAGAAGGATCCAGCCGTCACCGCCAGCCGCAATCTGAAATTCTTCGCCTATGCCTGGGGCTACACGACGGCGGATCCCGCTCCGACCCAGTACGATTCCGTGCAGAAATTCAAGGAATGGGGATTCCAGGTCAGTCCGCTGATGGTGCGGGCGAAGTCGATCGACGACCTCATCGCGCACTATCATCGGATCGAGGAGCAGCGTTCTTCGCTGGGCTACGACATCGACGGCGTCGTCTACAAGGTCGACCAGCTCGAGCTGCAGCGCCGCTGGGGTTTTGTGACCGGCGAGCCGCGCTGGGCAGTTGCCCACAAATTCCCGGCCGAACAGGCGATGACGACGGTCGAGAAGATCGACATCCAGGTGGGCCGCACCGGCACGCTGGCGCCGGTGGCGCGGCTGGCGCCGGTGACGGTCGGCGGCGTGGTGGTGGAAAACGTCACGCTGCACAATGAAGATTACATCAAGGGTTTTGACAGCAATGGGCAGCCGATCCGCGATGGCACTGACGTTCGCATCGGCGACACGGTGGTGATCCAGCGGGCAGGGGACGTCATCCCGCAGATCGTCAGGGTCGTCGTCGACAAGCGGCCGGCCGATGCGGTGCCGTATGAGTTCCCGCACACCTGCCCGGTCTGCGGCTCTCCGGCGACGCGCGAGATCAACGAGAAGACCGGCAAGGAGGATTCGCGGCGCCGCTGCACCGGCGAGCTGATCTGCGCAGCGCAGGCCGTGGAGGGGCTGCGCCACTTCGTGTCGCGCGGCGCGCTCGATATCGAGGGCCTCGGCGCCGAAAACATCGACCTGTTCTTCAATGCCGGGTTGGTCAAGACCGCCGCCGACATCTTCACGCTGAAGGACCGCCGGCCGGCCGTCACCAAGGCGCTGGCGGAGCGGCGTGAGGAGCAGGCGAGACTGCGCGAGGCCGCATCGGGCAAGACGCGCAAGAATGTGCGCAGCGTCGAAGATCGCAACTACGAAGGCCTCGACAAGCTGTTCGCAGCCATCGACGCGCGCCGCGAGCCGGAGCTCGACCGCTTCATCTTCGCGCTCGGCATCCGCCATATCGGCGAGACCACGGCGGCGGTGCTTGCCCGCCAGTTCTCGACCATCGAGGAACTGATCCGCGTCGGCAAAGAGACGGCGAAGGCGCAGGATCCGCATGACGTGTTCCCGTCGATCAACGGCATCGGCGACACCGTCATCAACGCCTTGCGCGATTTCTTCGGCAATGAGCGCAATGACGACGTGCTCGATGCGCTGCTGGCGCAAGTCCATCCTAAGCCCTATGTGGTCGAGATCTCGACCGGCAGCGAAGTTTCCGGCAAGACGGTGGTGTTTACCGGCACGCTGGAAAAGATGACGCGCTCCGAGGCCAAGGCGATGGCGGAGCGCCTGGGGGCGAAGGTCGCCGGCTCGGTTTCGGCCAAGACCGATCTGGTGGTGGCGGGTCCGGGCGCCGGGTCCAAGCTCAAGGTTGCGAGCGATCTCGGCATCGAGGTGATCGACGAGGACACCTGGCTGCAGCGCATCGGCAGGGGCGGCTGATGGCCGGAGCGTTCAAGGGTTTTGGCGAGAAGGCCATTCCGTTCCTCAAGGCGCTCGACTTCCACCAGAGCCGCGAATGGTTCCAGGAAAACCGCGGCCTGTACGAGAGTGAGCTGCACGAACCGTTCTGCGATCTCATCGAGGCACTCAGCGAGCGTTTCGCCGCGGCGAGGCTTGGCCTGCGCGGCGACCGCAAGAAGTCGCTGTTCCGCATTAATCGCGACGTTCGCTTCTCCAAGGACAAGCGCCCCTACAATCGGCATTTGTCGGCAATCCTGTCGCCCGACGGCACCAAGATGGAGCAGGGCGTATTCTATGTGCATATCGGGCTTGAGCGCTGCTTTGCCGGCGTCGCCTGGTGGCAGCCCGGACCGGAGTTGCTGCAGGCGATGCGCAAGGCGATCGTGACGAAGCCGGCCGCCTTCCGCGCCATGGTTTCAGCGCTGAAAAAGGCTGGGCTGGAGCTGGATAGGGAAGATTGCCTGAAGCGGGCGCCGCGCGGTTTCGAGGACGTCAGCGAAGCCGATCTCGCGCAAGCCGTCCGCAACCGCCATTTCGTCGTGCGGCATGATATTGATCCCGAAACCATCTACATGGCGGCGCTGGTTGACGATCTCGTCGGCTTCACCTTGTGCGCCAATCCGCTGCTCGATTGGGGCAGGGCGATCCAGGGCAAGGCTGCCTGAGCGCTCAAGCCCGGCAATCAGTTCCGCTGATCGTCGGCTCAAGCGAATTGGTGTGACAAGCGGGGCGACGCTCCCTAAATCAAGCCGTTCAAGGGAGCAGTTGGATGACGGCGGAAGCAATCTCCGAAAGCCGTGCGAGGAGCGATTTCTGGGACGGCGTGCGGTTGTCGATGCCGGTCGTGGTCGCCTCAGCGCCGTTCGCGATCCTGTTCGGCGCGATTGCCGTGGACAACGGGTTTTCGGTCCTGGAAGCATTCCTCATGAGCGCGCTGATCTTCGGCGGCGCCAGCCAGATGGTCGGCATCGAATTGTTCGGCCAGCATGTCGCGCCCTGGCTGATCGTGCTCTCGATCTTCGCGGTGAATTTCCGTCACGTGCTCTATTCCGCCGGCATCGGCCGGCGCATGGCGCATTGGCCGCTGCTGCAGCAGGCGCTAGGCTATTTCATCCTGACCGATCCGCAATATGCCGTGGCCGAGGCGCGCGCGGCCTCCGGCCGATCGGTCGGGTTCGTCTGGTATCTCGGGCTCGGCCTGCCGGTCTATGTGTTCTGGGTGGCCGAAAGCGCGCTCGGCGCGGTCTTCGGCAAGATGATCCCGGATACCCATGCGCTGGGCATCGATTTCCTGCTGCCGATCTATTTCCTCGGCCTGGTTCTCGGCTTCCGCAAACGGCCGCTGTGGCTGCCGGTGGTCGTCGCCAGCGCGGCCGCCTCGATCGTCGCCTACAAGACGGTCGGCTCGCCGTGGCATGTCTCGATCGGCGCCATTGCCGGCGTCCTTCTGGCGGTCATTCTGCCGCCGCATCATAGCGGCGTGGGGAAGCGCACATGAGCACGACCTTCTGGATCATCCTCGCCGGCGCCGTCGCCACCTATCTCACCCGTGTTGGCGGCCATCTCGTCATCTCGCGCTTCGAGACCGTCCACCCGCGCGTCGAGGCCGGCCTCAACGCCGTGCCGGCCGCTGTGCTGACGACACTTGTGGCGCCTGCCGCGCTCGGCGCCGGACCGGCCGAATGGGCAGCGCTGATCGTCACCGCGCTGGTGTCGCTGCGCGGCGGCCTGATGGCGATGTTTCTGGGCGGCGCGGCGGTGCTGATCGTCGCCAGGCAGTTCGTCGGCTAGAAGTCAGATCTTGGCGTCGTGCGGCAGCGGCGCCGTGGCTTTCTCCAGCCAGGCCAGCGTCTCGCCGTCCACCATCGGACCGATCTCGGCCAGAACCCGCGCGTGATACTGGTCGAGCCAGTGCAACTCGTCGCGGGTCAGCAAGTCGCTGCGGATGAGGCGCTTGTCGATCGGCGCCAGCGTCAGCGTCTCGAAGCCGTGCATGGCGATGTCGCCGCCCTCGATCTGCTCGGCAGGCGTGACCAGGATCAGGTTCTCGATGCGAATGCCGTAGGAGCCTTCCTTGTAATAGCCCGGCTCGTTGGACAGCATCATGCCGGCAAGCAGTTTCTCGGTGCCGGTGCGGGCAATGCGCTGCGGGCCCTCATGCACGGCCAGGTATGAGCCGACGCCATGGCCGGTGCCGTGGGCGAAGTCGCAGCCGTGCTTCCACAGCGCCACGCGGGCAACGGCATCGATTTCCGAACCGCGCGTGCCAGCCGGAAAGCGCAGCGTCGAGATGCCGATCATGCCCTTCAGCACCAGCGTGAAGCGCTCGCGCATCTCCTCAGTCGGCAGGCCGATCGGCACGGTGCGGGTGATGTCGGTGGTGCCGTCCTGGTATTGTCCGCCGGAATCGAGCAGGAACAGCTCGCCGCTTTGGAGCTTGCGGCTAGTGGCGCGGGAGACGCGGTAGTGCATGATGGCGCCGTTCGGGCCGGCGCCGGAAATCGTGTCGAAGGAGACGTCGCGCAGCGGCATCTGCGTTTCCTCGCCGGTCTGCCGCCGCACCTCCTCGAGTTTGGTCACGACGTCGATCTCGTCGAGCGTATCCGGCTTCTGCCGGTCGAGCCAGCAGAGCAGCTTGGCGACTGCGGCGCCGTCGCGACGATGCGCGGCGCGGCTGCCGGCGACCTCGGCCTGGTTCTTGGTGGCGCGCGGAATGCGGGCGGGGTCTGGCGCAGGGACAACGGTGCCGCCATTGCCCTCGACCAGCATCTTGAGCTTTTCCGCCGCCAGCACGGGATCGAGCGCGATTTTTGCGCCGTCCTTGGCAAGCTCAGCGACGGCTGCCTCGAACGCGCCGGGATCGTACGGATCGGCGAGCTGGGTGAGATAGGCCGCGACCTGGCGCGAAAATTTGCGCTGGTCCATGAAGAGTTGATGCTTGCCGTCGGCGGCAAGAATGGCGAAGCCGAGCGCCAGCGGCGTATGCGCCACGTCGCCGCCGCGGATGTTGAAGGCCCAGGCGATGGAAGAAGGGTCGGTGAGCACGGCGTGCGTCGCGCCCTCCTTTTCGATCGCGCCCGCCAGCCGCGCCAGCTTGTCCTTGGCGAGTTCGCCGGCGAAGGCGATCGGATGGAGTTCCACGGGTGCGCGCGGCGGCTCGGGCTGATCTTCCCAGATGATGTCGATCGGATTCTTGTCGAGCGGCACCAGTGTCGCGCCGGACTGCTCGGCCGAGGCTTTCAATGCCTTGATCTCGCCGATCGTGTGCAGCCAAGGGTCGAAGCCGAGCCTAGCCCCTTTGCCGAGTTTGTCCTTGATCCAGGAGGCCGGCGGATTGTCGACGAGGCTCTCGACGGTGAAGATCGAAAGATCGACCTCATTGCGCACCTGCAGCGTGTAGCGGCCGTCAACGAAGATGAAGGCGCGGTCGCGCAGTATGATGGCGACGCCCGCTGAGCCGGAAAAGCCGGTCAGCCATTTCAGCCGGGCCGAGCGGTCGGCGACATATTCGCCCTGATGCTCGTCGGCGCGCGGCACCATGAAGCCGTCCAGCTTGTTCTCGGCCAGCCATTGGCGCAGCGTCGCCACGCGCGGCTTGCCGACAGCCGGATCGCCGGCGGAATCAAAGGTCTGGAACATTTTGCCGCATCTCCTGGAATGGCTCGTGCGACCGTAGCTCAAGGTCTTCGAAACCGGAATCGATTTCGACAGGGCCAGTTTTGAACAGTCCGGTTTTCAGCGCTTGAGGTGGATGGTCACCCAGCCCTCGCGGTGCAAGGTGCGGACGTGGCGGAAGCTCTGGCCGACATAGGCCGAGATCACCGCATCGCGCTGACGGTCGAGAATGCCGGAGAGCACCAGCGAGCCGCCGAGCCTGATGTGCCTGGCCATCTCGGGCGCCAACCGCATCAGCGGGCGCGCCAGGATATTGGCGACGATGAGGTCGAAGGGCGCGCGCCTGGCGAAGATCGGATGGTGGAAGCCGGGCGCCGTCACCGTCTCGACAAGCGCCTTCACGTGATTGAGTCGCGCATTGGTCGCAGCGACGCGAACGGCGACCGGATCGATGTCGGTCGCCAGCACCGGAATGTGCGCGAGCTTGGCCAGCGCTATCGCCAGCACGGCACTGCCGGTGCCGAGGTCGAGCGCGTTGCCGGGGCGTTCGCGCAGCACCACCTGTTCCAGCAGTTCGAGGCAGCCGGCCGTGGTGCCGTGATGGCCGGTGCCGAAGGCAAGACCCGCCTCGATCTCAATGGCGAGGTCACCGCTGCGGCGCTTGTCGCGATCATGCGCGCCGTGGACAAAGAAACGCCCGGCGCGGACCGGCTTCAGTCCTTCGAGCGAGCGTGCAACCCAGTCGATGTCGGGGAGCGCCTCGCGCTCGACCGGCTTCGGCAGGGCGAGGTCCGCGAGTATGCGGTTGATCCGGACTGCGACGGCATCGACATTGCCATCGGCATAGAGCGACACTTCGTGGATGTCATTGGCCTCGTCGACCTCCAGCAGGGCAAGCGGCAGGCCTTCGTCCTCGAAGGCTGCATCAAGCGCCGCGAAGATGCGGTCAGCCTCGGCCTTGCCCGCGGTGAAATGGAACCTGGTCTGCCCCATCAGGGCGAATCATGTTTGAGCGTGATCATTTCCGAGAACCGGTTCCACTTGTTACTACGCAAACCTTCGGTTCGGGATCACGCCTGGCCGCCTGCTGCGAGCCGCTTCAGCTTCGCAATAGCCGTGTCGGCGCTTTCGCCATAGGCGATGGTGCCGGCGAACTCGCCCTTGGCGTTGAGGAGCAGCACGGAGGCCGTGTGGTCCATCGTGTAATCGCCGTCGCCGGTGTCGACCTTCTTCCAATAGATGCCGAAGGCCTTGGCCATTGCATGCACCTTGTCCGGATCGCCGGTGATGCCGGTGATGCGGTCGGAGAAGTTGCCGACGTAGGAATTGATGATCTGCGGCGTGTCCCGCTCCGGGTCGACCGTGACGAAGTAGGCGTTGAGGTTCTTGCCGCTGTCGCCCATCGTCTTCAGCCAGCCGGCCATTTCGAACAGCGTTGTCGGGCAGACTTCCGGACAATGCGTGAAGCCGAAGAAGACCACGCTTGGGTGGCCCCGGAACGCGGCCTCGGTGATCGGCGCGTTCTTCTGGTCGATCAGTGTGAACGGTGCGCCGTAGGGCTCGCTACTGTACAATTTCCTGTACCACTGGAATGTCATAACGCCAGTGATCGCAACCATCAGCACCAAGATGCCTACGAGGATGAATCGCATTATGGGCGAGGGTTGGTTAGCCATGTCTGTCTGCCGAAGGCGAGCTAGAGGAGTGTTCGGAACAGCGGCTTGTCGATGGTTTATTGAAACCGCGGTTCATGCTCGTATCACCATAGTTATTTGAAAGAATGACTCAAAGGTGTCGCGATGCCGCAAGGATACCGGCGCTTGTATCAAGCATGAGGCGCGTCGCAATACAAATGTCGAACGCTGCTCCAATGACACGGGAACGTGGTTGCAAACTGGGCAGTCTTATCCCACCTGACATCGGCTAAACGCAAACCCGAGGAGGCTGCCTTGCGAAAACTGATCGGCTTGATTGCCGCCTGCATTGCCCTCGGCGCCGGCGCAGCGATGGCGGACGAGGTCGGCAAGGTCGGCGTCGACTGGGTCGGCAACGACATCATGATCGACGCGATCAAGGATCCAAAGGTCGACGGCGTCACCTGCCACGTCGCCTATTTCGACCGCAGCATCATCGATCGGTTGCACAAGGGCAACTGGTTCGAGGATCCGTCGGACTCGTCGATCTCCTGCCGCCAGACCGGACCGATCACCATCGGCGACATCGACATGAGCGAGCGCGGCGAAGAGGTGTTCAAGCAGGGCCTCAGCCTGATCTGGAAGAAACAGGTGGTGAACCGCATCTACGACAAGAAGAACGAGACGCTGATCTATCTCTCGCACTCGCGCCAGGTGCAGAACGGCTCGGCGAAGATGTCGGTCACGACCGTGCCGCTCTATGGCCAGAACGTCGTGTGGACCAAGGGCAAGCCGCAATAGGCTCCGATCCGCCCGGATGATTGGTCACGCTTGCGGGGCCAATCGCTCGGGCGTAAAGCCGCGCCATGGATCGTCCTGAACATCTCGTCGCGAAAGATCCCGAGCCGCGCATCCATCCGACCGCGGAGCTGAAGGGGTGCAAGCTTGGCCGTTATGCATCGGTCGGCGAGCGGGTGATCCTGCGCGACGTGACGGTCGGCGATTTTTCCTATTTCGAGCGTCATTCGGAAGCGATCTACACGACGATCGGCAAGTTCTGCTCCATCGCCGCCAACAGCCGTATCAACGCGCTCGAGCATCCGATCGAGCGGCTGACCCAGCACAAGGTGAGCTACCGGCCCAACGAATATTTCCGCTGGCTTGGCGTCGACGCGGCATTTCGAGAGCGGCGGCAGGCAAAGCCGGTCAGCATCGGGCACGATGTCTGGATCGGCCATGGCGCCGTCATCATGCCAGGCATCACGATCGGCAATGGTGCCGTCATCGGTGCCAACGCGGTGGTGACGCAGGATGTGCCGCCTTACGCTGTCGTCGCCGGCGTTCCGGCCAAACCCTTGCGCCAGCGCTTTAGCGCCGACGTGGCGGCGCGCATTGAAGACCTCGCCTGGTGGGACTGGACGCCGGAAAAACTCGCCAGGGCGATCCCGGACATGCAGTCGTTGCCGATCGAGGCCTTCCTCGATCGTTGGGAAAACGCCGCGACCTGAACCCGTGAAGCGCCCCTCCGCCATGCGGGGGGAGCAGCTGAAGGGGCCGGAGGTAAGCCGCCGTGAAGCGGAACGAGCAGGCTTTTCGACCTGCACCGGCACCATGGCAACAACGCATAAGGTGTTTTTTCGTCGGCATGCGCCTCTCGCGTGTATGCGATTGCAGGCGGAAAATCGGGTCGGCGGGAACCGGAGAGGCCGGCCCTTGTTTCTCTCGAAATGCCGCGCTCTTGCGTTTTGTGAGGACTGGATGATCGAAAAGCTTTTCACCAAGGTTGCCAATTGGGTGGCTCACCTGGCCGGTATGCCTTTGACTTTTGCCGTCTGCGTTCTGATCGTAGTGATCTGGGCCGCGACTGGCCCGGTCTTCGGCTTCTCGGATACCTGGCAACTGGTGATCAACACCGGGACAACCATCATCACCTTCCTGATGGTGTTCCTGATCCAGAACACGCAGAACCGCGATGGCGCCGCAATCCAGACCAAGCTCGACGAGTTGATTCGCGTCAGCGAGGCCCACAACCATTTCATCGGCATCGAGCACCTGACGGAATCGGAGGTCGAGGAGATCCGCGCCAAATGCGAAGCGGCGGCAAAACGGCACGACCGCAAAATCGCCGAAACAGCGGCCAAGCAGGCTATGACGATAAAAAACGGTTCCGGGCGCGACCGCAAGATCGCTGAGGCGGCCGCCAACAAGACCGTGCCACGGAAGGCAAGCTCTAAGAGGAAGGCGCCGCCTGAACGGCCCGTCAGCGGTTCATAAAGGCGGCGAAAGCGTCCTTGTGATCCGGATGCCAGCGCGACAAAGCGGGGCGGTTTTCGATGATGTCGCCGATCGCCCAGGCCATGCGCTTTTCATCCATGGGCCGAGCGACCTCGTTGTCCGGGCAAAGGATGTAGAAGTCGTCCTGCTTGAGCGATGCCAGCATGAAATCGATCACCTGCTCGCCCGTCCAGGCGCCGGCCGGCTTTTCCGTCGCGCCCTCGGTCAGGCCGGTATAGGTGAAGCCGGGGATCAGCAAATGCGCGGAAAGCTTCGCTCCAGGCTCGTTGCGCAACGCATGGGCCAGGCCCTCGGTGAAGGTCTTCACGCCCGCCTTGGAGACGTTGTAGGCGAGATTGCCGGGCGGCGTGGTGATGCCTTGCTTGGATCCGGTGTTGATGATCAGGCCGGGCTCGCCCGCAGCCAGCATGCGCGGCGCAAAGGCCTCGACACCATGCACGACGCCCCAGAAATTGATGTCCAGCAGCCGTTTCCAGGCTTCACGATTTTCCCACGGCTTGCCGGGATTGTTGCCGACGCCGGCATTGTTCATCATTACCGAAATCGCACCGAATGCACCGTAGGCGAGGTCCGCGAGCCGGTCGACTTCCTCGGCCTTGGAGACGTCGGTGGGGATAGGGAGAACGGCATCGTCCCCGGCAATGACGGCGACCGCCTGCCGGGCCTGGTCGAGGCGCACGCCGCCTATGTCGGCAAGCACGGTCTTCATGCCCATGGCCGCGAAGCGCTTCGCGGCGGCCAGGCCTATGCCGCTGGCGCCGCCGGTGATGACGGCGACATTGCCGGAGGCGAAAGCGGGCAGGGCGGTCTGGATTTCGGCGTCGCTGGTCATGGTTGATGTCCTTATTCCGGGTCGAGCCGAACTTAACGCCGGTCAGGGGCGAGGCAAGCCTTGATCGCTGCAATGATCGACGGCGGTACCGCCAATGGGTTGACCGCAGCAGCTTGCCCCGCGCATGCTGCCGGAAAAGGAGTTCGGCATTGACCGATTGGATCAGAATCCTGAAGGAGCAGACCGCCACCGGCGAAGAGATGGGCCGGGATGTGCCGAAGATGCTCGCCAACCCCGATATCAGCGAGGCGCAGGTCAAGACCCTGTTTTCGGCACTGGAGCAACAGGCGGACTTCGCGGAAAAGCTGCGCCTGGCGCTGGAGAAGTTCGGCCATGACTTTCCCGTCATCAAGGCCGCAGAGCGGCTGGAAGAGCGCTATGCCGACCTTGCCGCCTCGGCGGCAGAAAAACTGAAAGCGATGCGGCAGTAAGAACCCGCTATCTTTCCACGAGACGCTCGAACCGCCTGTCCGGAGTGAACCAGATAATTGCCACCAGGACGTAGATCGCCACGCTGATCCACTGGCTGAACGAGGTCAGCAGAATGGCGGCAATGTAGAACGCCAGCGAAATGTTACCCTTGCGGTCATGGCCCACGGCTCTGGCGAAGGTAGTGTCGGCACCGTGCAGGTGGCGAAGCTTGAAGACCAGGATGGTATAGGCAACGGCGCAAAGCGCGAGGTCGATGCCGTAGACGGCGACCGGCACCGGGGCGAAGTGGTTCTCGCCCATGAAGGCGGTCGTCACCGGCATCAGCGACAGCCAGAACAGGAGGTTGAGGTTGGCCCACAGCACCCGGCCGTCGACACGCTGCACGGTATGGAACATGTTGTGCAGATTGTTCCAGTAAATGCCGACATTGATGAAGGACAAGACGTAGCAGAAGAAGATCGGCCAAAGCGGCGCCAGCGCGGCAAGGTCCTCGCCATGCGGCACTTTAAGCTCCAGCACCATGATCGTGATGATGATAGCGACAACGCCATCGGTGAAGGCTTCGACCCGGCCCTTGCCCATGGTTCTTCCCTCCTCGTTTAACGAACGTTACGGGAGGATTTCGCGCGAGACCATACTGCCATAACTGTCAGGAGAGCGTTCGGCATTCGGAACAGCCGCAATTGCGCGGACGTTGGGCTTGCAACCAAGCGGAGGTCGCGATGGCCGGCTACACTCAAACCATGAAGCGCGACAACGAACTTGGCGGCGGTGTCGCAAGAGCCGCGGTTGCCGCTATGATAGCTGCACTGTTTGCCGGCAGCACGGCTCTGACGCCACTCTATGTCATCTATAAACAAGCCTTCGGGTTCTCGCAGATCACCCTGACATTGGTCTATGCCGTCTATGTGGTCGGCAATTTGGCCGCACTTCTGTTTTTCGGCCGATTGTCGGATGTCATCGGTCGCCGTCCGGCAGCCATGGCGGCGATGGGCGTGGCCGTGGTCAGCGCGCTGTTTTTCCTCTTGGCTGAAAACCTGATGTGGCTCGACATCGCCCGTATCCTCAGCGGGCTCGGCATCGGGATCGGCGCGGGAACCGGCACCGCTTGGCTCGCTGAGCTGATCGAAGGGGAGGACAAGTCACGCGCGGCTGTCATCGCTACCAGCACCAATTTCGTCGGTCTCGGGGCCGGCGCACTGATGTCGGGATTGCTCGCCCAATACGCGCCTTGGCCGCTCAGGCTGACATTTGCCGTTTATCTGGTCCTGCTTGCGCTGATCACGCTGCTGATCTGGCGCACTCAGGAAACAGTCTCCAGGCCCGGACGACTCTCCGACGTCTCAATGCAGCCGCGGCTTTCGGTCCCCGACAAAATCCGCGCGCAATTCGTGGCGCCGGCGGTGACCGGCTTCGGCGCCATGGCGCTGGTCGGTTTCTACGCCGCGCTCGCGCCAAGCATTCTGGCACAGCAGCTCCATGCGACCAACCACGCCGAGGCCGGCGGGCTGTTCTTCGAACTGTCGATCGTGGCAGCGGCGGCGATCCTGGCGACAGCGCGCCTGTCCAGTCGCTTCACGATGCTCGCCGCGCTAGTTCTGATGGTCCCGACCGTGGCGCTGATCGTCGCGGCGCAGGCCTTCGCCTCCATGACGATGATGATCGTTGCCACAGGCTTTTGCGGCGTGGCGGCGGCACTCGGCTATCGCGGTGGCCTGCAGGTGGTGAACCAGATCGCGCCGGGCGACCGACGCGCCGAAGTGGTCTCGGCCTTCTTCATCTGCTGCTTCTGCGGCAATGCGCTGCCGGTCATCGGCATCGGCGTGCTGTCGGGTTGGACGAGCGCGACGGTGGCAAGCCTGGCCTTCGCCGGCATGATCACCATCTTCTCGCTGGTGGCGCTCGGGTTCGGCGCCAGATACGCGCGATAGTTCACCCTTTCGGTGTCTCGACGAGATTGGCGCGCCGGCGCGGCACGCCGAACCCGGTGTCCAGCGGCTCGCCTGCGGCCGGAGGGTCTTCGGAGATGGGGCCGCTTGTCAGGTCGCCGGTCCCCGGCGAGCGGGCTTGTTGTCGTCCATGGCGGGCACCGAAGATGCATCAGGCCCGCGATGGTATCGCAGCCTGATGCTTCTGCATCCGTTGGGGCTGGGCCAGATGCCTTCGCAACTAGTTTGCGGCGAGACTGTTCCCCGACAGGCCGGGCAGGGTAACCTGATAGACCAGGAAGGTGGTGTCGACATCGGCGCCATCCTCGGCCTTGTACGGGGCGCCGACCTGGAAGCCGTCCTGGGTCAGAAAGTCGTTGTCGTTCGCGACGAACAGGAAATAGTCGTCGGGCAGCTTCGGGTCCAGCACGCTCACCAGCGACATCGCCTCCCACTTCTCCGAGAGGTTGTTCCTGTCGTTCGGCGCGCCGTTGTGCAGGCCGAAACGGCCGAGTTCGCCCTTGTCGTTGATGTCGATGAACGAGGTGAGCTTGGCCGGCGTCACCGACGGATCGAGCACGCCTTTCGGCGCAACCGGCTTGTCGGCGGCGTCGAATGGGCCGTTGGCGATATCGGTGGCCGCGGACAGGTCGACGATCTCGATCTTGCGGTAGACCGACTCGGCGTCCTTCAGCCCCTGGCCGTTGCCGCTGTCGCGTGCCAGCATCAAAAAGCTCTTGTCGGACAGCGCCACGATCTCGCTCTGCGCGGCCACCTTGGTCTTGCCCTTGGCGTCCTTGAACACCGGCAGCGGCACGACATATTCGTGCGCCAGCTTGAGGTGGGCAAGGTCGGAGCCGTCATAGACCAGCGCGCGGGCATGCCGGCGGGTCGAGCCGGAATCGCCGCCATCCTGGCGCGGCGCCGACTGCAGCACGACGATCAGGAACTTGCCGTCCGGCGTCATCGACATGCCTTCGAGGCCCTGATTGTTCTGGCGGCCGGTCTCGGGATCCTTGGGATCCGGCTCGGCGGCACCCGGGCCAGGATTGTCGGAAGCGAAGTTCGGCTTGCCATGGCGCATCGGCACCAGGGCCGCCGGCGGCTGCGTCGCCGAGATCAGGCGGCCGTCGGCCGAAAAGCGATAGATGTTGGGGCCATATTCGTCGGAAATGAACATGGTGCCGTCGGGCAGGCGCACGATCGCCTCGTCGTCGAGCGAAAGCTTGCCGTTGTCGGCCTGCGGCAGGATCGGCATGTCGCCGGCAGCGGGGCGCACGCCGTTGAGCGGGTCGAGGCCGGTGGCGTCGGCGCCCTTGTCGTCGGTCAGAAGCATGGTGTCGGCGAGCGTTGTCTTGACGCCCGACTGTTCCTGGCCGGCGGCGGGCGCCGCGCCCGGAGCGGTCGGGGTCAGCTCGATTGCAATGGTGTTCAAGCGGGGCCGGTAGTCGGTGGTGCCGGCGACGTTGTAGCCGCGGTCCGGCAGCAGCCAGAGCGAGCCTTTGTAGCCGGCGCCGTCACGCGCCCAGCTCTCGGCGTCGATCGCCATGCCGGAGCCCGAACCAAAGGTCTCGCCGAGCTTGTCCTTCTGGCTGGCGGGGATGCGGCCAACGCCGACTAGCCCTTTGTTGACATAGCCAACACCCTCGGCGAGCGCAGGGCTGAGGACGGTGAACAGGGCGAGTGCCGCGCCAAGCGCGACGGTTCGGTTGAGGTGCTTCATGATGTCCCCCATGTGACGAGCAGAGCCGGAATGGCAAGACATCGGGTCTAGGACGCGAACATGATACTTGCGTGACAGGAGTGGGGCTCCTTCCTTCTCCCCATGTGGGAGAAGGTGGATCGGCGCGCAGCGCCGAGACGGATGAGGGGTGTTCCAGCGGAGCGAGACGTTGGCTTTCCCTGGAGCACCCCTCATCCGTCGCCTTCGGCGACACCTTCTCCCGCAAGGGGAGAAGGAGAGGGTGCTCAATCGCTCTCGCGCGCGACGAGCTCCAGCGGCCAGACTTCGCGGATTGTGCGTGGCCCCTCCGGACCGGCATGGGCCGGGAGTGACGCCAGCAGCATCTCGGCCAGCCGCCGGCCCATCGGCTCCAGCGCCGGACGGAAGGCGGTCAGCGTCGGCGAGAAATAGCGGCAGAGCGGCGTGTCGACGATGACGATCACCGCGATATCGTGGCCGGGCCTGATGCCCATCTCGGCCAGTGCCTTGCAGCCGCCGAGCGCCATCGCGTCATTGTTGAAGATGATGGCTGTCGGCCGGTCCTTGGAGAGCATGATACGCGGCGTCACCTGGTAGCCGCCGGTCTCGTTGATGAAGCCGTCGGCGATCAGGCCGGGGTCGACTTCGATGCCGTGCCGCTTCAGAGCCTTGCGGTAGCCGTCGAGGAACAGGTAGCCGAAGTTGAGATCAAGCGAAGGGCGGATGGCAGCTATGCGGCGGTGGCCGCGCGCGACCAGCCGGTCGACGGCTTCATCACCCGCCCTCTCGAAATCGATATCGAGCGAAGGATAGGTGTCGCCGCCGGATTGACTTCGGCCAAGCGTGGCGAAGGGAAAGCCGGCCTTGCTCAGATAGTCGATCCGATCGTCTTCCCGCCGTGTATTGGCCAACACGACCGCGTCGGCCCGGCGCGTCTCAACCACGCGGCGCAGCCTCTCCTGCTGATATTGGCCGGGCTCGCCCATGACGACCATCAGATCCAGGTCATGCTCGGCGAGCCGCGCCTGCAGGCCGGTCAGGAATGGAATGAAGAACGGCTCGCCATATTGCTGGTCGCCGGGATGCGGTTGCAGCATGAAGGCGATCGAGCGGGTGGCGCCCTGGCGCAGGCTGCGGCCCGACTGGTTGGGCGAATAGTTCAGCTTCCTGGCAGCCTCCAGCACGCGCTGGCGCGTCTCCGCATTGACGTCGGCGCGGCCGTTCAGCGCGCGCGACACGGTGCCGATCGAAATGTTCAGGTGACGCGCGAGATCGTGGATGCTGGACGCCAAGGCAGGTTCTCCCCCTGACTTCGCTAGCACCGGCCGTCCTTCAGGCCAAGCAGTGCATGTCGATTTTCGCGAGCAGGTGATTGACATTCTACGCCATCGGGTGTGTTCTCGTAAACGTTTACGGAAATCGGTGAAGCCGCAAATGCCGTGATACTCGGCCTGGAGGGGCCGAGCGGAGGAGGAGCGCTGGATGATGAAGGTCGTCCTGGTCGGGTGCGGAGCCATGAGCAGGCACTGGCTCGATGCCGCGAGGCAGATCGACGGGCTTGCCATTGCCGGCCTTGTCGATCTCGATGCCGAGCGGGCGCAGGCGAGGGCGCGCGAGTACGAGCTC
Source organism: Mesorhizobium sp. WSM3879 (assembly GCF_002294915.1). Taxonomy (NCBI): domain Bacteria; kingdom Pseudomonadati; phylum Pseudomonadota; class Alphaproteobacteria; order Hyphomicrobiales; family Phyllobacteriaceae; genus Mesorhizobium; species Mesorhizobium sp. WSM3879. The sequence continues at coordinate 110,754 of NZ_NSFZ01000011.1, forward strand.
CCCAGTGCCGTCATCGGCACCAGCCTCGATGCCGTTCTCGATCAGACCCGGCCCGATGCCGTGTTCGATGTCGTGGTTCCTGCTGCGCGGCGCGAGGTCGCGCTTTCGGCCTTTGCCCATAACTGCCATCTGCTCACCGAAAAGCCGCTTGCCGACAGCCCAGAAAATGCGCGCGCCATCATCGAAGCGGCGCGCCGCGCGGGGCGGGTCCATGCCGTGGTTCAGAACCGGCGCTATGTCGCCAATGTCAGGCGGATCCGGCGGTTCCTGGCCTCCGGCGCCATCGGCAAGCCGACCAGCATCCATGCCGACTTCTTCGTCGCGCCGCACTTCGGCGGCTTTCGCGAGGAGATGCGCCACGTGCTTTTGCTCGACATGGCGATCCACACGTTCGACGCCGCCCGCTACATGGTCGCCGGCGAACCGGCCGGCGTCTATTGCCAGGAGTGGGAGCCTGCCAATTCCTGGTACCGTCAGGGCTCGTCGGCCAGCGCGGTGTTCGATTTCGGCGGCGGCAAGGTCTTCACCTATGCCGGCTCCTGGTGCGCGGACGGTTTCCGCACGAGTTGGGAAGGCAGCTGGCGCATCGTCGCCGAGCGCGGCAGCCTGTTGTGGGACGGGCATGACGGGTTGAAGGCCGAGGTGGTTGCGTCCGGCCGCGACGGTATCATCGACAAGACCCAGTCGATCGAGGTGCCGGCGCTCGACGCGGCCGACAGAGTCGACGGCCATCTCGGCATCATCCAGGATTTCATGCGCGCGATCGAGACCGGCACCGAACCGGAGACGCGCGGCACCGACAACATCAAAAGCCTAGCCATGGTCTTTGGCGCCATCGAAAGCGCAGAGACCGGACGCCGCGTCGCAATCGCAAAGGAAACGCCGTGATGCCGAACCCGCTTCTCGACATCAGGATCGGCACCATGGTGCGAGCCAATCTAGACGACCCGGCCGCCTATGTGAAACAGATCCTGCCGCTCGGCTTCGAGAGCATCCAGCCCTTTTTCTGGCAGACGCTGGGCGGCAAGGACCTAAAGCGCCTGGCGGGCGAAATCCGCGAAGCGATCGGCGATGCGGACGTCGCCGTCTCATCGATCGGCGTGTTCGGCAATCCGCTGGAGAACGGCGAGGTCGACCGCGGCGTGCTCGCGGCGTGGGAGACCGTCATCGACAACGCACATCTGTTCGGCACCACGATGGTCTGCGGCTTCACCGGCCGGCTGCGCGGCAAACCGCTGACCGACAGCCTGCCCCGTTTCCGCGAGGTCTGGGGGCCGCTGGCCAGGCGCGCCGCCGACAAGGGCGTGCGCATCGCCTTCGAGAACTGTGCGATGGACGGCAACTGGGCGAGCGGCGACTGGAACATCGCCCACAACCCGGACGCCTGGGAGCTGATGTTCAACGAATTGCCCGACGACAATCTCGGGCTCGAATGGGAACCCTGCCACCAGCTCGTCTATCTGATCGACCCGATTCCGCAGATCCGCAAATGGGCGCCGCGCATCTTCCACGTCCACGGCAAGGACGCGACCGTGCGCTGGGACGTGATCCGCGAGCACGGCGTGTTCGGACGCCTGCCTTTCGTGCAGATGCGCAGCCCCGGCTTCGGCGACAGCGACTGGACCCGGGTGATCAGCGATTTGCGGCTGGCCGGCTACAAGGGCGCCATCGACATCGAAGGCTGGCACGACCCGGTCTATCGCGGCGACCTCGAGATGACCGGTCAGGCGCAGGCGCTGGGCTATCTGAAGCAGTGCAGGGGAGGAGCCAGCTACCTGCCCAATCCGGTGTGAGGACCGGCCGGCGGGAGGAGCCGGCCACCAAGACTACGGCCGAAGCAATCGTCGAAACCCTCTGTTGCGAGGGACCAAAAGGGAGGAACGTGCATGAGCATCACGACCAGAAGGACTGTTCTGCGCTCGACCGTCGTGGCGGCTGCCGCGGCGCTCTGCGCCTCGATCTCCACCTTGCCGGCAAAGGCGCTTGACGCCCAATGGTGCAAGGATGTCCATATCCGCTTCTTCGTCGGCGGCGCCGAGGGCGACGCCTTCGGCACCATCGTCTACAATGGCGCCAAGCAGGCGGCGGCCGATCTTGGGCCGAAGGTCGACTACATCTTCTCCCAGTGGGATGTCGAGAAGATGGTGCAGCAATTGCGCGAGGCGGTCGCGGTCAAGCCGCAAGGCATCGCCATGATGGGCCATCCGGGCGATGCCGCGATCATGCCGCTGGCCGAACAGGCGCATAAGGACGGCATCAAGATGATGTACCAGAACGTGCCGGTGCCGAAGGTGGTGGAAGCGTTCGGCGGCGGCTATGTCGGCGCGCAGCAGGAGCAGCAGGGCCGCGCGCTCGGCGCCGAGGCGTTCAAGCTCGGCAAGCTCAAGGCCGGCGACAAGGCGATCATGATCGGCCCGTTCGAGAACGAAAATCGCGGCGCGCGCGAGCGCGGCACGGTCGCGGCGCTGAAGGAGGCGGGCGTCGAGGTGATCCAGCTGTCCTCGCCGCCGAGCGGCGAATGGGCGTCCGACCCGAACCTTGCCATTCCGGTGATCACGGCGGCTCTGCTCAACCACCCCGACGTCAAGGCGGTCGGCTATCCCGGCGGACAGATGCTCGGCAACGTCGCCACCTATATGCAGGCGGCGGGACGCAAGCCCGGCGACATCTTCAACTTCGGCTTCGATACCAGCCCGCAGATCGTCGAAGGCTTCAAGGGCGGCTGGGTGCAGCTGACGGCCGACCAGCAGCCTTTCCTGCAGGGCTATCTGCCGATTTTGAGCCTTTGCCAGCAGGTGGTGCTGGGTCTGGCGCCGATGAATGTCGATACCGGGGCCGGCTTCGTCACGCCGCAGAATTACGAGATCGTCGCCGAGCTGGCCAAGCAGGCGCTGCGTTGACCTCCCAGGCGGTCGGTCGGGGTTGGGCCCGGCCGACCGGATCGCCGGCAAGCGGCCGATAACACAATTGGAAGCGAGGATCGCATGGGCGAACGCATCATCGAACTGCGCGATATCAAGAAATCCTACGGCCAGGTCTATGCGCTGGGCGGCGTCAACCTCAGCGTCGATCGCGGCGAGGTGGTCGGCTTGATCGGCGACAACGGCGCCGGCAAATCGACGCTGATCAAGATCCTATCCGGCGTGGTCAAGCCGACAAGCGGCGACATCCTCGTACGCGGCAAGCCGGTGACCGGATGGAGTGCCGCCCGCTCGCGCGATGCCGGCATCGAGACGGTCTTCCAGGACCGCGCTTTGGCCGTGCAGCAAACGATCGTGCGCAACATCTTCATGGGCCGCGAGCTGACCGGCTTCATGGGCTGGCTGAAGGTCAACAAGGAGATCAAGGAGGCAAGCCGGCTGATGCGCGAGATCGGCTTCACCTCGAAAGTGTTCACGCCGCATTCCATCGTCGGCCAGCTTTCGGGCGGCGAGCGTCAGGGCGTGGCGATCGCGCGCGCCATCTACAAGCAGGCGGAGCTGATCATCCTCGACGAGCCGACGACGGCGCTGTCGCTGACCGAGACCGCCAAGGTCTTCCATTTCGTGCGCCAAGTGCGGGCGAGTGGCCGCTCGATCCTGTTCATCGGCCACAACATCCACCACGTCTTCGACATCGCCGACCGCTTCGTGGTGCTCGACCGCGGCAAGGTGGCGCTGACGGCGGACCGCGGCGAGGTCAAGTCAGCCGACGACCTCATCAACTTCATGGAAGAGATCGCGCATCCGGGTGGCCTGCCAGGGCTACACGAGGCGCGCGGAGCGGAGCAGAGAGCGTGATGAGCAAGGCCATGGAACCCGATCTGCAAACACCTCTGGGAAGGGCAAGCGGCCCGACAGAATCAGGCAAGCAGTGGAGTCATCCTTCCGATCACTGGCTGCGCGGCTTCGTCCTCGACAATCGCGCGGCGCTAGGCACGCTCGCCGTGTTCATCGTCATGATGGCGATCTTCATGATCGCCAACCCGACCGTCTTCACCACCTGGTATCTTTACAGCTCGGTGTTGACGACGCTTCCCGTCGCGCTGTTCGTTGTCGTGCCGCTGGTCTTCGTAGTCACCTGCGGCGAGATCGACCTATCGTTCCCGGCGACGATGGGTTTCGCCTCATGGGCCTTCGCGATCGTCGTGCAGGCCGGCTACGATCCGTTCCTCGGCATCGCCGCGGCGCTTCTCACCGGCACGCTGCTTGGCTTCCTGGTCGGATCGCTGGTGGTCTATGGCGGCCTGTCGTCGCTGATTGCCACGCTCGGCATGAACTTCCTGCTACGCGGGCTGATCCAGATCATCAACGAGGGCAAGTCGACGGCGCTGACCAATCTGGCCGACAGCTCAGCTTACGCGATCTTCTCCAGCCAGCTCTGGGGCATCCCGGTGCAGATCTTCTGGGCGATCGCCTTCGTCGTGTTTTCGGCGCTGCTCTACAACCGCCATCGCTTCGGCGCCCAGGTGAAGGTGGTCGGCGATAACCCGGACAGTGCCAAGCAGATGGGCATCGACGTCCAGCGCGTCCGGGTCAAGGTGTTCGTCTTCACCGGCATCGGGGCGGCGATCGCCGGAACCTTCTCGGTGATGATCAACTTCACCTGGTGGCCGACGGCGGGTGACGGCTATCTGCTGCCGGTGCTGGCATCGGTGTTCGTCGGCGGCACTCCGACCTGGGGCGGGATCGGTACTGTGGTCGGCGGCGCGATCGGCGCGGTCACGGTGTCGTTCATCCAGACCGGCGTGGTGGCGGCGGGCCTGAGCGGCTTCTACGTGCAGTTCTTCAACGGGCTGATCATCATTCTGTCGCTGCTCGGCCATAAGTGGAACCAGGCAAGGTATCGGTAGGGAACTGCTCACACGCCACCATGCGGTTTCCACAAAAGAAATAATAAGGGCACTTACACGGGCTGGTAGAAGATCGCTGTATGCGACATTCTAGGCTTATGCCGATTGCGTTGTCAGATACAAAAATTCTCTGGGGAAGAGCGGGCGGAAAGTGCTCAAATCCAAAATGTCGCGCTGACTTGACCAAAGTAGTTGGTGGCACGCCAGCCTTTCATATCGGGGAAATGGCTCACGTCATTGCGCACAGCGCGGATGGCCCTCGTGGTCAGGCAGGAGGAGGACTTGATACATATGAAAACCTGATTTTGTTGTGCCCGAATTGCCACACTGCAATCGACAAGGCTCCAGAAGCATATTCTGAAGAGCTGCTACGAAAATGGAAAGCTGGCCGAGAAGAGGAGGTTGAACGAGCTAGCTCTGATATTGCGTTTGAACATATTGAGGATTTAAAGAAACATATCGGCCTACTGCTCGCAGAGAATCACGGAATTTTTTTGAATGTTGGTCCGCACTCTTCGATAGCGAACGAGGATCCTGGTTCCGATGCTGTAGAAATTTGGACGGCCCGAAAGTTGGATACCATATTGCCGAATAACAAAAGGATTATAAATTCGATCGAGAGAAATATGTCCCTGCTGTCAAGGGAAGACAGAATTGCCTTCCTCGCCTTCAAGGGGCATGCATTGGCCTACGAGCAGCAGCAATTTGGTCGTACGGAATTCTATCCAAAGTTCCCTGCCATCTTCTCTGAAAGGTTCGGATATGAGTGATCCGAGTAACCCTTGGAATATACCTTTCTCAAGAACGTCGTTTCTAATAAGGGTCCTTTCTAATCATGAAAATGTGAAGAACTTGCGCAGAGAGCAGGATATACTTTTTCTGTTCGAGCGAAAACAACAAGGTGACCAAATGCGAATGCTCGGCGGTGACGAGTATGCATTTAGCCTAGCGTTGGTAATGCGCGCCCTGCAGGATTTTGGACCGCTTCAGTATATCTGCGTGGGAGGATTGTGGAATGGCTATTCGGCACAAGCCAAAGATTACTGCCAGCAGAATCGTATCGGTCTCTACAATTCCTCAGAACTTTCTGGCGGATTGTGGGCGACAAAATATTGGGACTATGCGAAAAAAGATAAAGACGGAAATCGAAGCTATAGTATCAAATCTTGATGTATGCTCAGCCTATGGATTTGGATCTTTTTTTCGAGGGGAATTTTTTAACGACATAGATATCGTTTTCACAACGGATATTTCAATTGAAACACTTCCCGATCTGCATCGGGCAATATGTTCAAAAATGAGCGATCTTTCTCTTTCGATCAACTGTCGCGTTGATTTTACGCTTCTAACTCTTGACGAGTTTTCTACCGAACCGCTTAGGGACCATGCCGAGCTGGTGAAGCTGACCTAGATCACCAGAGAGCGCTCAAACGCTGGTGACAAACCCGTCCAGCACGCGTTTCTGGCCGGCCTTGTCGAAGTCGATGGTCAGCTTGTTGCCATCGATGGCGGCAATGTTGCCGTTGCCGAATTTCTGGTGGAAGACGCGGTCGCCGAGCTTGAATGGCGAAGGTGTGTCGGCGACCGATTTGGCGACCAGCTCGCCTTCGATGGTGCGGCCTTTCACCGAGGTGCGGCCGGCGCCATAGCCACTGTCAGTCTCGCCATAGCCGATGCGTTCGACCTGGTGGCCGGAGCGTGTGCCCCAGTTGCGGTCGGTCGCTTCGGTGCGGTTCGCCTGCGCGCGCTGCCAGCCGGGCGTCGCATAGGTGTTGGAGAAGCTGCCGGATTTTTCCGCACCGATATTGTCGAAGCGCGAAGCGCCGTAGGGATTCTGCCGGCCGCCGCCGCGGCCCGAGGCGAAGGAGCCGCCGCCATAGGGATTGCCGTAGCCGCCATAGGAATTGCCGCCGTCGGCGACATCGACATGGGCTTCCGGCAATTCATTGACGAAACGCGACGGAATGGTCGATTGCCACAGGCCGTGGATCTGGCGGTTTGAGACGAACCAGACGTGCAGGTTCTTTTTCGCGCGAGTCAGGCCGACATAGGCGAGGCGGCGTTCTTCCTCGAGGCCGGAGCGGCCGCCTTCGTCCAGCGCGCGCTGATGCGGGAACAGACCTTCCTCCCAGCCGGGCAAGAATACGGTCTCGAATTCAAGCCCTTTCGCCGAATGCAGCGTCATGATCGAGACCGCATCGAGCGATTCGCCCTGCTCGGCCTCCATGACCAGCGCGACATGCTCGAGGAAGGAACGCAGGGATTCATACTCCTCCATGGAGCGGATCAGTTCCTTGAGGTTCTCCAGCCGCCCGGGCGCTTCCGCCGAACGGTCGTTTTTCCACATGTCGGTGTAGCCGCTCTCCTCAAGGATGGTCTCGGCGAGCTCGGTGTGCGGCGTGGTCTCCAGCGCCTTCTGCCAGCGCTCGAAATTGGCCGCGACCTCGCGCAGCGCGGCGCGCGGCTTCGGCTTCAACTCGTCGCTTTCGGCGAGCGTCGCCGCGGCCTCAAGCATCGGGATTTGCATGGCGCGCGCGGTGTCGTGGATCTGGCGGATGGTGGCTTCGCCGAGCCCGCGCTTCGGCACGTTGACAATGCGCTCGAAGGCAAGGTCGTCGCCGCTGTTGGCGACGACGCGGAAGAAGGCCAGCGCGTCGCGGATTTCCAACCGTTCGTAGAAACGCGGGCCGCCGATGACGCGGTAGCTCAAGCCGAGCGTGATGAAGCGGTCTTCGAAGGCGCGCATCTGGAAGGACGCGCGCACCAGGATCGCCATATCGTTGAGGTTGTGCTTTTGCCGCTGGTAGGCCTCGATCGCCTCGCCGATGGCGCGCGCCTCTTCCTCCGAATCCCAGGCGGCATGGACATGCACCTTATCGTCCTCGGGGTCGTTGCGGTCGGTGAACAGCGTCTTGCCGAAGCGGCCCTCATTGTGGGCGATAAGATGCGAAGCCGCACCCAGTATATGCGCGGTGGAGCGGTAGTTGCGCTCCAGCCTGATGATGGTGGCGCCCGGAAAATCCTTGTCGAAGCGCAGGATATTGTCGACCTCGGCGCCGCGCCAGCCATAGATCGACTGGTCGTCGTCGCCGACGCAGCAAATGTTGACAGTGGATTGACGCCGGTTTCCCTCCCCCTTGAGGGGAGGGTGGCCGGGTGAAGCCCGGTCGGGAGGGGTCCTCGCGGCAGTGCTCGACGCTCCGGCGCCTGATGACTGGGCGGCGCCTTCCGCGGCGACCCCCTCCGTCCGCTTCGCGGACACCTCCCCCTCAAGGGGGGAGGATTGCGGCCTCTGCGCCAACAAGCGCAGCCACATGTATTGAGCGGTGTTGGTGTCCTGGTACTCGTCGACCAGGATGTATTTGAACTTGTGGTGATAGTCCTTCAGCACGTCCGGATAGGCGCGGAAGATGCGGATCGGGTGATAGAGGAGATCGCCGAAGTCGCAGGAATTCAGCGTCTGCAGCCGTTCCTGATAGGCCTTGTAGAGCTGGCGCCCCTTGCCGTTGCCGAAGCTGCGCGCGTCGCCTTCCGGAATCTCGTCGGGGCCAAGGCCCTTGTTCTTCCAGTTGTCGATCATCTGCGCGAAGGTCTTGGCCGGCCAGCGCTTGTCGTCCAGACTTTCGGCTTGGATCAGCTGCTTGATCAGCCGGACCACGTCATCGGTATCGAGGATGGTGAAATCGGATTTCAATCCGGCAAGCTCGGCATGGCGGCGCAGCAGCTTGACCCCGATCGAGTGGAAGGTGCCGAGCCAGGGCATGCCCTCGACATTCTGCTCGCCGATCAGCAAGCCGATGCGCTGCTTCATCTCGCGCGCGGCCTTGTTGGTGAAGGTGACGGCGAGAATCTGCGAGGGGAAGGCCCTGCCGGTGGCAAGGATGTGGGCGATTCGCGTGGTGAGCACCCGCGTCTTGCCGGTGCCGGCGCCGGCCAGCACCAGAACCGGGCCTTCGGTCGTTTCAACAGCGAGCCGCTGTTCGGGATTGAGGCCGTTCAGATAATCGGGCGCACGGTTCTGCGCGTTGCGTGCGGCCATGGCGCGCGCGGCAAGACCGGATGGGGCGGCGGGCCGCGCATTCGGTTCGTCAAAAAAGGGCATGTCTTCCGAAAAGCCGGACATCGCCCCCGAATGTAGTGATTCGGCAGCGAAAGGCCAGAAGTGTCTCCGTTTTGTTCTAGTTGTTCCTGTTCGGGGCCGCCTTGACAGGCGCAACTTGCGAGAGAAAGCTGCCAACAGGGCAGGGACGGCAAGCCGTTGCCTCAGAGGCGCCGCAAGCGCGCAACAGTCGAAGGAGTATCGTCTTGGCTGTCACCATCACCTCCCTCGTCCTTTTGCTTATCGGCCTGGTCCTCGGCGGCGGCGGCATCTGGCTGGTGACGTTGGGTGGCAGCTGGTACTACCTGATTGCCGGACTGGCCTTCCTGATCACCGCCTGGCTCGTTTTCCGCCGCAGATCGACAGGGCTCTGGCTCTATGCCGCGATCGTGCTCGCCTCGCTGTGCTGGGCGGTGTGGGAAACCGGCTTTGATTGGTGGCAGCTCGGCCCGCGCGGCGGCATCATCGTTCTCATCGCGCTCTGGCTGCTGACGCCATGGGCCAGGCGGGGATTCACCGGTCCGGACGGACGCGCTCCGCTCATCCTGGCGGTGCTCGCATCGCTTGCAGTGGCCGGCTATTCGATGACCGCCGATCCGAAGGACATCGGCGGCACGCTCAACACCGATAAGGTGACGCCGACGGCCAATCTCGGCGGCGACATGCCGGCGGGCGAATGGCATTTCTACGGCCGCACGCCGTTCGGCCAGCGTTACTCGCCGCTCGCTCAGATCACGCCGGATAATGTCGCCAAGCTGCAGCCGGCCTGGACCTACCGCACCGGCGACATGAAGGGTCCGGACGACATCGGCGAGACGACCTATCAGGTAACGCCACTCAAGGTCGGTGATGCGCTCTACATCTGCACGCCCCACAATTTCGCCATCGCCATCGATGCCGCGACCGGCAAGGAGAAATGGCGCTACGACCCGAAGATCAAGCTCGATCCCAACCGCCAGCACCAGACCTGCCGCGGAGTTTCCTATTACGCCGATGCGAAGATCGCGGCGGGCCAGCCCTGCGCGGCACGCATCTACCTGCCGACTTCGGACGCCCGGCTGATCGCTCTCGATGCCGCGAACGGGCAAGTTTGTCCGTCCTTCGCCGAAGGTGGCACGCTGAACCTGATGGCCAACATGCCCTTTCCGAAGTCGGGCTATTACTATTCGACCTCGGCGCCGCTCATCCTCGCCGGCAAGATCATCGTTGGGGGCGCGGTCAACGACAATTATTCGACCGAGGAGCCGTCGGGCGTCATCCGCGCCTATGACGCGGGCACCGGCGCGCTGTTGTGGAATTGGGATTCCGGCAAACCGGATCAGACGACGCCGCTGCCGGCGGGGCAGAACTACACCAACAACTCGCCCAACATGTGGTCAACGGCGAGCGCCGACGAGAAGCTTGGCCTGCTCTACCTGCCGCTCGGCAACCAGACGCCCGACCAGCTCGGCATGGGCCGCAGCGCCGATGTCGAAAAATTCTCCTCCTCGATCACTGCGCTCGACCTCAACACCGGACAGTTGCGCTGGGTGCGCCAGACGGTGCATCACGACCTGTGGGACATGGACGTGCCGGCGCAGCCGACGCTGGTCGACATCACGACGGGGAGCGGCGTGGTGCCGGCACTGGTAGGGCCGACCAAGCAGGGCGATCTTTATGTGCTCGATCGGCGCAATGGCGAACCGATCATTCCGGTGAAGGAAGTGCCGGCACCGGGCGGAGCGATCGAAGGCGACCATACCTCGCCGACGCAGCCGTCGTCCGACCTGTCGTTCAACCCGAAGCCGCTGACCGGCGCCGACATGTGGGGCATCACCATGTTCGATCAGCTGGCGTGCCGGATCGAACTGAAGACACTGCGTTACGAGGGACGCTACACGCCGCCCTCGCTGCAGGGCACGCTGGTCTATCCCGGCAATTTCGGCGTGTTCAACTGGGGCGGGGTCGCGGTCGACCCGGTGCGGCAGGTGATGTTCGGCATGCCGACTTATCTCGCTTTCACGTCGAAGCTCATTCCGCGCGCGGACGTGCCGCCGCCCGGCGACACCAAGGGCAGCGAGCAGGGGCTCAACCGCAATGAGGGCGCGCCTTACGCGGTGGTGATGGGGCCATTCCTGTCGCCGCTCGGCATTCCCTGTCAGGCGCCGCCCTGGGGCTATGTCGCCGGCGTCGACCTGAGAACCGGCCAGATCGCCTACAAGCATCGCAACGGCACCGTCTACGACATGACGCCGCTGCCCCTGCCGCTCAAGGTCGGCGTTCCAGGCATCGGCGGGCCGATGATCACGGCCGGCGGCGTCGCCTTCCTCGGGGCCGCGGTCGACGACTATCTGCGCGCATATGACCTTACGACGGGCAAGCAGCTCTGGCGCGCGAGGCTGCCGGCCGGCGGGCAGTCGACACCGATGACCTACACGGTTGCCGACGGCCGCCAGTTCGTGGTCATCGTCGCCGGCGGCCACGGCTCGGTCGGTACCAGGCCGGGCGATTATGTGATGGCTTACACGCTGCCCAAGTAGACGAGGACATCCAATCGCGCCGGCCTTTTCGCCGAGCACGCCGCCAAGCGCTCCCTGCGGGACGACAGCAAGCCGCCGCCTCAGCCAGGCGCTGCGCCGGCGGCCATCACGTTCACGGCATTCCCCTTTTTGCCGTTCGGACCGGGCGGGGCCGTGTCCGCAGTTTCCCGTCCATTGTGACAGCACCACCAAGGCTTTCGGAAATGACCAAAATGTGATGGATGCAGAAGCCACCGGCAATCGTCATTGGTCGAAGTTGGGTCCGAGGACCGCCGCCGCCGGCGGATGACTGGACCATGCGCGTTCTAACCCTATCTTGCGCGTCAAACAGTCGTCGAGGAGAGCCATGACCGAACCTGTCGCCAAGCCTGTCGTCACACAGCCCATCATCACTCAGGCAATGATCGATGCCTATGACGAATATACGCATCTGACGCTGGACCGGCGGCGCTTCATGGAGCAATTGACCCGGCTCGCTGGATCGGGCGCCGCGGCCGCCGCGATCGCGCCGATGCTGGCTGCGAATTCGGCCAAGGCGGCGATCGTCGCCGAGAACGATCCGAGGGTGAAGGGCGAGGACATCACCTATCCCGGCAGCCGCGGCGAGATGAAGGGCTATCTGGTCAAGCCGGCGAATCACTCCGGCAAACTCGGCACGGTGATCGTCGTCCATGAGAACCGGGGGCTCAATCCGCATATCCGCGACGTCGCCCGGCGCGTGGCGCTGGAAGGCTTCGTCGCGCTGGCGCCGGACTTCCTGTCGCCGCTCGGCGGCACGCCAGCCGACGAGGACAAGGCGCGCGACATGTTCAGCAAGCTCGATGCTGCCCAAGTCGCGGCCGACGGCGTAGCCACGGTCGCCTATCTCAAGGCTTACCAAGACAGCAACGGCAAGGTCGGGGCGGTCGGCTTCTGCTGGGGCGGCGGCACGGTGAACACGCTGGCCGTCAATGCGCCGGACCTCAGCGCCGGCGTCGCCTATTACGGCATGCAGCCGAAGGCCGACGATGTGCCGAAGATCAAGGCGGCGCTGCTGCTGCATTATGCTGGGCTGGACGAGCGCATCAATGCCGGCATCGACGCCTACAAGAAGGCGCTCGACGCCGCGCATATCGAATACACCGTCTATGTCTATGACGGCGCCAACCACGCCTTCAACAACGACACCTCGGCCGCGCGCTACGATAAGAAGGCGGCCGATCTGGCCTGGGGGAGGACGGTCGCCTTCCTTAAGGAGAAACTGGCCTGAGGTGTGTTGATATTCAGGTGAGCCCGGCCTGCGAATGGCGGCTTCCTGCGCTTCCGGTGCTCACGTACTTCAAAGTACGCTCCGCTCCGGTTCTCGGAATCCACCATTCTCGGCTCGGCCTGACCTGAATCTCAACACACCTCGACGGCGGCGGATCACTCCGGCGCTGGCTTGTGCATGGCGACGCCCGCCACAACCAGCGCGATGCCGAGGCAATCGGTGAGGCTCGGAACCTGCCTGAGCACGACCACGCCGATCAGGGTCGCGGTGAGCGGCAAGAGCGATAGCATGAGCGCGAAGCTCGCGCGCGGCAGCCGCGCCATGGCGAGCTGATCGCAAATGTAGGGGATGACGGAGGAGCAGAGGCCGACGCCGATACCGGCGATCAGCAGTTGCGGCGCCGAGAAGGCTGGCAGCGCCTCGCTGAAGCCGACCGGCAGCACGACGAGCAAGGCGATCGCCATGGCGGTGCCGAGGCCGGCGATGCCGAGGCCAGTTCGGGCGATGCGGTGGCCCAAAACGATATAGCCGATGAACAGCGCGCCGTTGAGAAAAGCCCAGAACAGGCCGACGGGATCGCTCGACCATTTGACATCGATGAGCAGCAACGTGCCGGCGACAGCGATGGCGAGCGCCGCGAAATTGCGCGGGGTTCTGAGGCCGACCATCGCGACGCCTATGGTGCCGACAAATTCGATCGCGGCGACCAGCGAGATCGGCAGGCGGTCTAGAGCCAGATAGAAGGCGCAGTTCATCACCGCCAGGCAGGCGCCGAAGGCCAACAGCAGCAGGCGGGCCGAGCGGTCGGCGCGCGTGAAAACCGTCCATGGCCTGGTAAGCGGCGCGAAGACGAGCGCGGCCGTGGCGATGCGCAGCCAGGCCATGCCGAGCACGCCGACCTGAGCGAACAGCAGCGCGGCGAAGGCCGGCCCAAGATAGTGGAAGATCGCGCTGACGCAGAACCAGACATGCGGCGGCACCGCATCGGCCAGTCCGGCGAGGGCAGGGCGTGCAGCGTCGGTGTCGCTGCCGGCCCGGTTTGTCGGACGAACTTGCGCTTCAGAATTCATAGGGTCATTATCGCAGGCGAACTTCGCGACTTATATGGATGATGCACGGCTCCGATCGCCGTTCACCTTCTGAAGAAAAGAGAATTATTTGAAACGCCTTCGAAATGAAAATGGCGAGCTGGATGCGGCGGACCTGAAAATCCTGCGACTCCTGGAAAAGGATGCGCGCACCAGCACGGCGGAGCTGGCGCGCGCCGTCGGGCTCTCGGCGCCGAGCGTGGCCGAACGCATTCGCAAGCTGCAGGAGAATGGCGTGATCGAAGCCTATACGGTGAAGATCAATCCGGCGGCGCTCGGCATGAAGCTGTCGGCATGGCTGCGAATCAGGCCGGTCCCGGGGCAGCTTGCCGTGGTGGCCGGGATCATCCGCGACCTGCCGGAAATCGCCCAATGCGACCGAGTGACCGGCGAGGATTGCTTCATCGCGCTCGCGCATGTCGGCTCGGTGGCCGAGTTGGAGCGGGTGATCGACAAAATTATTCCCTATGCGATGACCAACACCGCCATCATACAGTCGTCGCCGGTCGAGGCGCGCTCGCCGCTTGGCAGTTTAAGGGAGCACTGAAGGCTCAGTGTGACCGCGTCTCATACGCGCCTGCTTGAGAATCGCGCGCCAGCGGATCATGTCGAAGGGGATGGGCTCGTTGTTGTTGGCGATGTGGAAGATCTCGTTGTTGACGTTCTTCAACGATCGCCAGAAATCATAGTCGGTGATGCGCGGATCGGCCGCCAACCGCTCCACTTCGACCTTGATGTCGGTTTTCATGCACTGTCCTCGCACCGCATTCCGCCTGCCGCCCGCGCGTAAACCCGGTGCGGCGGTTTTCGAACGCGCCACTGAGTCGTTCAACAGACTCAATCGGCTTGTTCACGTTAAAACCTTGGTAAGGTTAACGCGGGTGTGCGGCTTTTCAAGCGCTCTTGCGTTTGATGCCGATCGAACGGCCGGCACGCTCCGGCATCGGCAACGCGGCGTGGGCAGCGCGCATGGCTTCAACCTGTGCCATCACATCGGCCGGGAAGGGCGCGACCCTCGGCCCGGCCATGTCGACATGCAGCGCAAGCTGCTCGGACGTCGCGGCCAGCCAGCCATCGACGTGGCGAATCTCCTGATAGGCCCTCAGCCGCTTCTCGTCGTGGTCGATGAGCTGGAACGAGACCTTCACCTTGTGGTCGAGGTGAAGCTCCTGCACGTAGCAGACATGGACTTCCGCGGTGTAGATGGTGAGACGGCGGTCCTTGGCATAGTTCGGTCCCATGCCCATCAGCTCGAACGCTTCGTCCGAGCAGCGGTCGAACAGCACGTTGTAATAGGCCATGTTGAGATGGCCGTTATAGTCGATCCAGTCCTTCTCGATCGCCATCGGGCTGGAAATGATCGGCGCGGGCATCGTCATCTGGCTTTCCTTGATCGTCTGGACAGGGCCTGGCTGGTGAGGTTCACTTTGTTCTGGCGCAATTCCGGTGCTTCACTCTTTTCCTGGAATTGCTTTAGGCATCATCCATAGCTGCATTACAAGAGTGGCCGCTGGTCCATTCGCGGAGGAATTCATGGCTTTGAGCGACCTCAACCCCGTCGAGCGCAACGAGGAAGGCATCGCCGCCGTGCTCGGCATCCTCAAGCAGCGGTTCGGCGAGCGTTTTCAGACCGGCGAGGCGATCCGCGACCAGCATGCGCACACCACCACCTACATCCCGACCCAGGCGCCGGACGGCGTCGTCTTCGCCGAAACCACGCCGGAGGTGCAGGAGATCGTGCGCACCTGCGCCGCGCACCGCGTCCCGGTCATCGCCTTCGGCGTCGGCTCCTCGCTCGAGGGCCACACCAATGCGCCGGGCGGCGGCATCTCCATCGACACCTCTCGCATGAACCGCATCCTCTCGGTCAATCCGCAGGATCTCGACTGCACGGTCGAGCCCGGAGTGACACGCGAGGATCTCAACCGCCATTTGCGCGACACCGGCCTGTTCTTCCCGATCGACCCCGGCGCCAATGCCTCGCTGGGCGGCATGGCGGCAACACGGGCGTCGGGCACCAATGCCGTGCGCTACGGCACGATGCGCGAGAACGTGCTGTCGCTGACGGCGGTGATGGCCGACGGCGAGGCAGTGACGACCGGCAAACGGGCGAAGAAAAGCTCGGCCGGCTACGACTTGACGCGGCTCTTGGTCGGCTCGGAAGGCACGCTCGGCATCATCACATCACTGACGCTCAGGCTGCAGGGCATTCCGCAGGCGATCTCCGGTGGCGTCTGCCCGTTCCCGACCTTGGAGGCCGCATGCAACGCAGTGATAGCGACCATCCAGATGGGCATCCCGGTGGCGCGCATCGAACTGGTCAACGCGCTGCAGATGCGGGCGATGAAGAATTATTCGAAGCTCGACTACCCCGAGGGCCCGTGCCTTTTCGTCGAATTCCACGGCAGCGACGCTGGCGTTGCCGAACAGGCCGAGACTTTCGGCATGATCGCCGAGGAGAATGGCGGCGGACCGTTCCTGTGGACCAGCGTCGCCGAGGAGCGGACGAAGCTCTGGAAGGCGCGGCACGACGCCTACTGGTCGTCGCTGACGCTGCGCCCCGGCGCCAAGGGGCTTTCGACCGATGTCTGCGTGCCGATCTCCCGGCTTGCCGAATGCGTCACCGAGACCGAAGCCGACATTGCCGAAATGGGCCTGATCGCGCCGATCGTCGGCCACGCCGGCGACGGCAATTTCCATGTGCTGGTGCTGATGGATGTCGACAGCCCGCAGGAGATCGCACTCGCTGAAAAATTCGTCGCGCGGCTCAACATGCGGGCGATCGCCATGGAAGGCACCTGCACCGGCGAACACGGCATCGGGCAAGGCAAGGTAAGCTTCCTGCGCCATGAACTCGGCCATGGCGTTGACGTCATGCGCACCATCAAGCAGGCGCTCGACCCGCTGAACATCATGAACCCCGGCAAGATCTTGCCGAGAGCCTAGAAGCCGAGGGTTGCAGCCGAATTGCCTCTTTATCGCCGCGCGGATGCGGGTAGAGTGCGGCTGACTTTAATCCTAGGCTTTGGGGCCGATGCTCGCTCGCCTGTTCGTGATCTTCGGTGGCTTGTTCGTGCTGGTGCTGTGCGCGGCGCTGGTGGTGCCGTATTTCATCGACTGGACCGGCTACCGCGCCGATTTCGAGCGCGAGGCGAGCACCATCCTCGGCCGCAAGGTGACCGTGAAAGGCGACGCGACCGCGCGGCTCTTGCCATTCCCTTCGGTGACCTTCTCCAATGTCGAGGTCGCAGGCGGCCCTGGGGGACAGCCGGCGATGACGATGGAGACCTTCTCCATGGACGCGGAGCTGGCGCCGTTCCTGCGCGGCGAACTGCTGATCTTCGACATGCGGCTGGTGCATCCGAAGGCGACCATCGATGTTGCCGGCGACGGCACGGTCGACTGGGCGATTCGGCCGTCGACGCCCTTCGATCCCGGACAGATCGCGATCGAGAAGCTGACGGTGACCGAAGGGCAGATCGAATTGCGCCATGCCGCCGGCGGGCGCAGCCATTTTATCTCCGAGATCAACTCGACCGTTTCGGCAAAGTCGCTCGCCGGTCCATGGCGGATGGACGGCTCGCTGCGCTTCGACGGCCTGCGCGCGGAAGTCTCGGCCTCAACCGGCAGAGCGGAAGCCGACGGCCAGATGCGGGTCAGACTCAAAGCCGACCCGGATGCCTATCCGCTCATCATCGAGACAGACGGCAACGCCGGCATCGTCAAAGGCGCGGCGGTCTATTCCGGTCAGTTCAAGGTTTCGGCCTCTGACAAGAATGGGGCCGACAGGAGCTCGGCCGAATTGCGCGGCACTGACGGCGAGCCCGTGAAGGTCAGCGCCGGCAAGCCCGATCCCGGCTTCCGGCTGAACGGCAAATTCGCGCTCGACCATCAGAAGCTCGGTGTCGATGAATTCCGCTTCGAGACCGGACCGCTCGACAACCCCTATACCGCCGACGGCAAGGCCTCGGTCGATCTCGGCCTGAAACCGCATTTTTCGATCGAAGCGAACGGCGCGCAGGTGCAGTTCGACGAGGCGGTGGGCGCATCCGCAGGTGCCGGATTGACGCTCGACCAGCGTATCGCGGCGTTCGAGCAGACGCTTCAGCACATGCCGAAGCCGACGATACCGGGCACGGTCGAGGTCAGGCTGCCGGCCGTGGTGGCGGGCGATACCACGGTTCGCGACGTGCGGCTCTCGGCGGAGCCGGCCGAAGGCGGGTGGTCGGTGAAGTCGCTCGCCGCGACACTGCCCGGGCGGGCGACGCTTGAAGCCGACGGCATGCTGAACGTCGAGGACCATTTCGGCTTCACCGGATCCCTGCTGCTTGCCGTCGGACAGCCGTCCGGTTTCGCCGCCTGGCTGTCGAAGGATGTCGACGACGCGATCCGCCGTCTGCCGGCGGCGGGCTTCAAGGCCAAGGTCGATCTCAGCGAGAACCGGCAGTCGTTCAGCGACCTCGAGCTGATCCTCGGCAAGGCGAAATTTTCCGGCCGCATCGATTCCAGCCAGCCCGATGGCGCCAGGCCCTCGGTGCTGATGCAGCTGGAGGGCGGCGAGCTCGACGTCGATGGGCTGGCGGCCTTCGCCTCGATCTTCGTCAGCGACAAGGGCGCCAACCGCTTCTCCGACCGCGACCTCGATTTCCAGATCAAGGCGGGCCCGGTCAGCGCCGCCGGGCTGACCGCCGACAGAGTGGATACGGCGTTGAGGCTGCGCAAGGGCCTGCTCGAGATCGACCGGCTCTCGGTCGGAGGGCTCGCCGGCGCTTCGATCAGCGCCACCGGGCGCATCAAGGATTTTCCGGAAAGCCCGACCGGCAACCTCGACGCATCCGTGGTGGCCGTCGATCTCAAACCGCTCATAGATGTCGCAGCCCAGCATTATCCGGACAATCAGGTTCTGAAAGGCCTGGCTGCCCGTGTTGCTGCCTATCCGGAGCTGTTCCAGGACGCCCGGATCGACCTGGTGACAAGTGCCGCCGACAATGGCGACGGCACCACCGGACTCGCGCTCTCCGCGCAAGGCAAGGCCGGCGGTTCCGCCTTCTCGGCTTCGCTTTCGGGCAGGGGGACGCGGGATCGGCTTCCCGATGCGCCGGTATCGGTCACCTTCAATGCCAGGAACCAGAACGCCGCCACGCTGCTTGCACTCTACGGCCTGCCGGCGCTGCCGCTCGGCATGCTTGGACAGGCCACCACCGATATCACGGCCAAAGGCTCGCTGGGCGGCGGTCTGGCAACCAGCTTCAACCTGACGGCCGACGATTTCAGGGCGAGCTTTGACGGGACCATCGCCGAGACAGGGCAAGGCGCCACTGCCAAGGGCAAGGTCAATCTCGACGCCGCCGATATCGAGCCATGGCTGATGACGACAGGTGTCGGGCTGCCCGGCATGGGCACCGGCACGTCGGCTTCGCTCGCCAGCGATGCCGACTTCGGCAATGGGCTTCTGGTGCTGAGCGGGCTCAGCGGCGCCATCAACAAGGCGACTGTGTCCGGCGACGTCAACGCCGACATGAAAGACGGACTGCCGCATCTTGCCGGCGCGCTGGCGCTTGATGAGCTCGACCTCGATCCGTTGGCGGTGTCGCTGTTCGGCGACCAGTCCTTCCTCGCCGGGAAGGACGGTGGCTGGCCGACGACGCCGTTCAGCCGGAAATCGACCCTGCCGTTCAGCGCCGATCTCGACCTCAACACGGCGGCCCTTGCCGCCGGACCGTTCGCGACTGCGCATGACGCGACGCTGTCGCTGAAGCTCGACCGGGAAGGCATCCGTGTCTCGGACCTCAAAGCCAAGCTCTATGAGGGCACGCTGACCGGCCTGTTCGAGCTCAAGAACACGGAGGGCACCGGCCTGTTATCGGGTCAGTTGAAGCTGGCGGGCAGTGATCTTACCGCAGTGCTGCCTGGCGCCGGAATCAGCGGCAGCGGCGACATTTCGGCCGCGCTGTCGACCAGCGGCAAGTCTGTCGATGCGATGATCGCCGCCCTGTCAGGGTCCGGCACGGCGGCGCTGAAGGGACTGACCATCGCCGGCATCAATCCCGATGCTTTTGCCCCCGTCATCGCCAAGGCCGATGCAATCGGACGCGACATCGATGCCGCCAAGACCGCCGGCTTCGCGCCTGAAATCGCCGGACAGGGAAGTTTCGCGGCCGGCAATATCGATATCCCCTTCACCGTTGCCAATGGCACGCTGCGGGCGCCGCCGATCAGCCTCGACAATCCGGCGGCGACGCTGTCTGCGGACGTCACCGCCGACCTCGATGCGAGTACGGTGGCCGCCAAGGGGGCGATCACCTATCGACCGGGCGACGAGGCGCTTGTCGGCTCCGAACCGGCTGTGAACTTCAGCCTTGCAGGCCAGATCGGGGCGACGTCGCTCCAGTTCGACAGCGCGCCGCTGGCGCAGTTCCTGACCCAGCGCGCGCTGGAGAAGGAGCAGCAGCGCGTCGAGGCGATGCAGGCGGCGCTGCTCGAGAAGCAGAGGCTGCGGCGCGAGGTGCGCTACTACGCTGCGCTGCAGACGGAGCGCGACCGGGCGGCCGAGGAACGGCGCCGGCAAGAGGAAGAGGCGCGGCAGAAAGCCGAGGCTGAAGCGAGGGCGAAAGCCGAGGCGGAGGCGCAAGCGAAGGCAGAAGCCGAGGCGCAAGCCAAAGCGGAAGAAGAGGCAAGGGCAAAAGCGGAAGCCGACGCCAAGGCTCAGGCCGAGCAACAGGCCGCAGCCGCGAAAGCCCAGGCCGAGGCGGATCGCAAGCGTGCCGAGCAGGCGAGGCTGGAAGCTGAACGCAGGGCGGCTGAGCAGGCGCCAAAAGTCGACCGGTCGCTTCCCGGCGTCAACGACGGTTCCGTTCCAGAGCCGCCGAAGCCTAAGTCCAATCCGTTCACGATCGACAACCTCCTGAAGTCGCTGGACGGCGGTTGAAACCCATTATTCCAGGAAAACTGCATAGCGGTTCCGCCCGGAATCGCGGGCGAACAAAACACCCAAGACGTCGCGAAGGACAGCGCTGGATGTAGCGCTCAAACCGGCTCCTGCCGCGAAAGCAGGCGCTTGAGCATAGGCTCGATGCGGGCAAGCTCGTCGAGATGGGCGGCCGACAATTCGGCGAGACGGTCGTCGGCGAGCGGGGTGAGTTGCAGCAGGACGCGGCGGTGGTCGGCCTTGTCTTGATCCCGCGCGACCAATCCGGCCTCGCTCAGCCGATTCACCAGTTCGACGGCGCTGTGGTGGCGGATGCGCAACCGCTCCGCCAAATCGCCCACTGCCACCGGCCCGCCGCCGGGATAGCCCTTGATCGCCAGCAGCGCCTGGTGCTGGCGCGGGGTCAAGCCCGCCTCATTCGCCTGCAACTGGCTGAATTCGAGGAAGCGGCGGATCAGGTAGCGGAACTCCGAAAGCCGCTGATAGTCGGCCTGGCTGATGGGGGGACGTGGTTTCTTCGGATGCGTCATGCCACGACTTATCGCCCTTTCCGGCCAAAGCTCAACTCTTATGAAAGCCTGGCGCATCCATGACCAAATGACGCGGAGCAACCACCAAAAACGGCCTTGTAGAATTATATCGTGTTACGATATGTAGCCGGCCGACAACCGGACGGTACCGCGCCGCCAGAAAGCTCAGGCTCCCCAATGAAATCCGCTCATGCCGGAAACGGCCATCTCCGCGACTTCACCACCGATCCGCGGGTGCTCATCATCGCCGCCATCGCAGTCGTTGTGGCGACCGCCGGGCTGTTTGCCGGCATCGCGCTGTTGAAGCTGATAAGGCTCGCCACCAACATCGCCTATTTCGGCCAGTTCACACTGGCCGAGCTCAGGCTCGAGGACACGCCGCTCGGCTATGCCGCCGTGCTGGTTCCAGTGATCGGCGCGCTGGTCATCGGGCTGATGGCGCGCTTCGGCAGCGAAAAGATCCGCGGCCACGGCATTCCGGAAGCCATCGAAGCAATCCTGCTCGGCCGCTCGCGGCTCGACGCAAAAGTGGCGGTATTGAAGCCATTGTCGTCGGCGATCTCGATCGGCTCCGGCGGACCGTTCGGCGCCGAGGGGCCGATCATCATGACCGGCGGGGCGATCGGCTCGCTGATCGCGCAGATGCTGCCGGTCAGCGACAATGAACGCAAGACGTTGCTGGTTGCGGGCGCGGCGGCCGGCATGACGACCGTGTTCGGCACGCCGATCGCGGCAATCATGCTTGCCGTCGAGCTGCTGCTGTTCGAATGGACGCCGCGCAGCTTCATCCCGGTCGCCGTCGCCGCCATCATCGCCGAGGTCGAACGCACCTTGCTGCACCTGCCCGGACCGATCTTCCCGTTCTCGGGCAGCATGGAAGCGTCGATCGCCGGATTGGGTGGCTGGGTGCTGGTCGGGATTGCCGCCGGCCTGCTCTCCGGCTTGCTGACGCAAATGGTCTATGCCTGCGAGGACGCCTTCCAGAAGCTGCCGATACACTGGATGTGGTGGCCGATGATCGGTGGCCTGGTGGTCGGTATCGGTGGACTGATCGAGCCGCAGGCGCTCGGTGTCGGCTACGACAACATCGCCAACATGTTGGATGGCCATGTGCTGGCGGCGGCAGCGCTGACGCTTTTGGTTGTCAAGGCCATTGTCTGGTCGGTGGCGCTGGGTTCGGGAACGTCGGGCGGCGTGCTGGCGCCGCTCTTGATCATGGGCGGTGCGATGGGCGCGGTGCTTGCCGGTATCCTGCCCGAGGCGACGCCCGGCTTCTGGCCGCTGCTGGCGATGGCCGCGACCATGGGCGGCACCATGCGCGCGCCGCTGACCGCGACCTTCTTCGCGGTCGAACTCACCGGCAACACCCACATGCTGGTGCCGCTGATCGCAGCCTGCGCCACCGCCCATGCCGTCACCGTGCTGTTGATGAAGCGATCGATCCTGACCGAAAAGGTGGCGCGGCGCGGACACCACCTCGTTCGCGAATATCGCGTCGATCCCTTCGCGCTGACCAGGGTGCGCGAGGTGATGACAACCAAGGTCGAAAGCGTGCCGGCGACGATGACGCTGCACGGCGCGGCGGCATTCCTGACCGCGCCGGACACGCGCCATCCGAGCTTTCCTGTGATCGACGAGAAAGGCCATGTGCTCGGCCTCATCGATCCGCCGGCGATCCTGCGTTGGCGCCGCGCCGGCAAGCACCGCAAGACGACGCTCGGCGAACTTTTGGCCGGCAGCAAGGTCACGCTCGCCTATCCCGACGAATATCTGGAAGGACTGTCAGACAAGCTGCTCCTGGCCAACGTCTCGCATCTGCCGGTCGTTTCGCGCGAGGATGCACGGATGGTCGGCTATATCGGCTGGAAGGACCTGATGCGGGTGCGGTCGAAAAAGCAGGCCGAGGAACGCGACCGTTCGGCCCTGCTCAGCTTCGGCGCCAAGCGCAAGGCGCAGGAAAGCCTCGGCGATCCGGTCTGAGGCCGGTCAAGATGCCCTGCCGCCGCGCTTTGCCCAGGCGAGCACGTAGAGTCTGAGCGCGGAGGAGAGGTTGGCGTCACGGGTCCGCGTTTCGTCGATCTCGGCAACGAGGGCCGCGAGCGACAGCGAGCGCTGCGTCGCGATCGCCACCAAATCGTCGTAGAAGGGTTGCTCCAGGGAAAAACTGGTGCGGTGGCCGCGGATCGTCACCGAGCGTTTTTCGACAGCGGCCATCCGGGCGCTCAGCGCCGGTCCGGATCGCCGGGCTTTTCGCGGCGATGGCCGTCCATGAATTTTTCCGTCATGTCGGACGTCAGCCGGTCACGCTGGCGCTCGGCTTTGGAACGGCCGTGCAATGCCCGGTTTTTCCCGGCCAGGCGTTCCTTCTCGATGCGCGCTTTCTGCTTGCGGGCCTGGCGGAGATTGACGACCTCGCCCATTTCCCCGGCTCACTTTTTGCGAAAGGCGTCGAGCGAAACCACTTCGGCACCCTTGCCGCCGGTATCGGCGGCAGCCGGCTTCTTCTCGGCCTCGGTGGCCTTTTTCTTCGATTCCGGTTTCTTTTCGGTCACGACCGCGATCGGTAGCTCCGGGGCCGGCGCGGCGTCGTCGTCTTCCGCGGCATTGTCCGCCTTGACGTCGAATTCGAGTTCGAAATTCACCGATGGGTCATAGAAACCGCGCACGGCGGAGAAGGGGATTTCGAGCTTTTCGGGCACGTCGGAAAAGGAGAGTCCCACCTCGAAACCGGTGTCGGTCACCTTCAGGTCCCAGTACTGGAACTGGATGACGATGGTCATCTGCTCCGGATAACGCTCGCGCAGCCGCGAGGAGATGCGCACGCCCGGCGCACCGGTCAGGAAGGTGATGAAGAAATGATGGTTGCCCGGAAGGCCCGTGCGCGCGACTTCGGCCAGGACCTTGCGCATGACGCCGCGCAATGCCTCCTGGGCCAGAATGTCGTAGCGGATGTGGTCGTCGGCCATGTGACGGTCGGGTTCCGTTGAATCGTCCGCATAGCTGTAATCAAGCTTGGGCGCGGCGTAAACCGCATATAGGCGCCGAAAGCTAAGGCAAAGAGGGCTGGCGGCGATTTGATCGCTCAGGCGTGGGCGAGGGCGGCCTGCCGGGCGGCTGCCGCTTTCTTCCTGCCGAAGGCGGCCAGGAAGGTGCGCACGCCATTGGTCGCTGAGCGCAACACCTCTTCCTCCGTCGGTATGCCGCCGAGCATGAAGGTTGTCTGCAACTCGGCGTTGACGAGTGCGAGGAACTGCCGCGCCGCCACGTCCGGATCGTCGATCGAGAGGTGCCCGGCATAGGCCAGCCGCGCGAAGCGGGCGGCAAGCGCCGACCAGGTGCGGCCCGGCCCCTGTTCGCGCCACTCGGCAAAAAGCTCGGGATAGCGCTCGCCCTCGGCCTGGATCAGCTTGCGCAGGAAGCGGCCGTCGCGGTTGCAGATACAGTTGCGGTTCATGCGCACCGCGAAGGCGACAAGATCGGCTTCGAGATCGGCGGGCTGGTCGGGAAAGGTGGCAATGGTGGCGAAGATGCCGGCATTGCAGCGCTCCGTCAGGTCGCGCACAATGGCCATGAACAGCTTTTCCTTATCGCCATGGTGATTGTAGACGGTCTGGCGCGAAACGCCGGCCTCGGCCGCGATCAGGTCGATATTGGCGCCGGCATAGCCTTCGCGGCAGAAGACCGAAGCGGCAGCATCAACCACCGATATGCGCTTGGCCTCGTGGCTGCGTGGCGGGAAAGTGTCAGGAGAAACGCCGACCTTCATAAAAAACTATATAGCGATGATTGACGAATTGGACAAGCCTGTCTAAATTTGTAGACACAATAAAGCGAAGCCCGCTCCCGGGAACGACAGAATCGCGCTTTGAAGCGGCGATGATTTCACATCCCGGATGTCGGGGTTCCACGGGATGGAACGTCCTCGGGTAGACGCCGTACCACGGCGGCAACCAGATCCGAAAGAAGCCCTTATCATGAGTCCCAAATTCCTCCGCATCGCGGTCGTGCTCGGCTTGTTGTCCGCAATCGGCCCGTTCGCCATCGATATGTATCTTCCCGCGCTGCCTTCGATCGGTGCGGATTTGAAGGCTGGCACCGCCGCCGTGCAGATGAGCCTTTTGATCTTCTTCCTGTCGATGGGTTTCGGCCAGATCGTCGTCGGACCGATCTCGGACATGGTCGGGCGCAAGCTGCCGCTTTACGTCGGACTCGCGCTGTTCATGGTTGGCGGCGTCGGCTCGGCTATGGCGCCCAATATCGAGTGGTTGATCGCCTTCCGCTTCCTGCAGGGGCTCGGCGCCAGCGCCGGCATGGCAGTGCCGCGCGCCATCGTGCGCGACCTCCACACCGGCAACGAGGCCGCCAAGCTGATGTCGTTGCTGATGCTGGTGTTCTCGGTGTCGCCTATCCTCGCGCCGCTCACGGGCAGCCAGATCATCGAGAGCTTCGGCTGGCGTGCCGTGTTCTGGACTGTGACGGGCGCCGCCGCTTTAGCCACCATCCTGCTCGCGACCTCGCTGAAAGAGACGCGTTCGGCGGAGGAGCGCGCCAACTCGTCCTTCGGCACGGCACTTGCCGGTTACCGCTACCTGATGAGCGACCGCAACTTCCTTGGCCTGACGGCGATCGCCGGCTTCGGCATTGCGAGCTTCTTCGTCTATCTGTCGAGTTCGTCCTTCATCCTGATCGACCACTACGGCCTGTCGCCGTCGGTCTACAGCGTGTTCTTCTCGATCAACGCGGTCGCCTTCATCGGCATGTCGCAACTGACCGGGATGCTGGCGGATCGCTTCGGCTTGAAGCGGGTCGTGTGGGTCGCGGTGACCGGCTATGCCACGGTGATGGTGGCGCTGTTCGCGATAATGGCATCCGGTGTCGACCGGCTCGACGTGATGGCGGCGCTGCTCTTTGTCGGCTACGGCTTCCTTGGCCTGGTCATTCCGACCACCTCCGTGCTGGCGATGGAAGAGCATGGCGAGATCGCCGGCACGGCATCGGCGCTGATGGGCACGCTGCACTTCGCCATCGGCGCGCTGGCCATGGGCGTGGCGGGCCTCTTCTTCGACGGCACGCCGCTGCCGATGGTGGCCGGCATCACGCTCTGCGCGGTGATTTCCTTCATGCTGGCCAAGCTGACGCTCGGCCGTGCGCGCGAAGCGGTCGAGGCGCCTGCCGAGTAAGACGCGGATAGAAATTGGAAGAGGCCGGGATTGCCCGAGGCCGGGATTGCCCGGCCTTTTTCAGCCTAGGCAGGACCGCAGCATGCGCGCCAAGCATGCTTGGCCGTTCACTTGACTTGGAAAGAAGGCGAGGGGGAAGGTGGAGGTTTCTGTTGCCAGGTACCTCCGAACCCCGCCTAGAAGTGCGAACCTCTAGGGCTTGATTTGAAGCGTTCGCACTGCATTAAGCAGCGAGACGAGCTTCCGCATAGTTGTCGTTGGCAACTATAAGTTTAGCCCGATGACGGTGGTACAATGCCGGGCAAAAGTACGATCTTTACACCTTCGTCGATCCTATTTCGCCCCCAGCAAAAGCCGCTCCCTTTGGAAGAGCGGTTTTTGGTGGAGGCGCCGGGTACCGCCCCCGGGTCCGAACGGCTTATTTCATCGCCTGTTTATCGCCATAGTCGGTCAAGCCGACCAAGCGAATATAGGGAGCGGTTACGGAAAATGAAAGGGCCAAGTCGAGGCTTGTCCCCTGCGCCAAACCCGACAGCCGAGGGTTGACTTGCGCGTCTACTCAATCGAAGCTCCCCCGGCGATGAGGAATATCTGACCTAGCGCACAAGTTGCGCGGCGCGCCACAAGCCTCATCGATCGGATCCGTGGCGCCGACGAGGGGAAGTTTCATGGCCGACTATCTTGCGGATGTGAAGAAATACGATGCCGGCGCCAGCGCCGATGCGGTCGAGAAGATCGTCAAGCATCTTGGCATCGCGCTCAGGAACCGCGATTCCTCCCTGGTCTCCTGCGCGGACCCGAAGGAGCTCGAGCGGGTCCGGGACAACTGGGTGACCAAGAAGCTTGGGATTGCCGAAGCCAAGAAGGCCGACGCCTCGATCGAGAAGGCGTGCAAGGCGATGGCCGCCGACAACACCAAGAGCCGCGTGACCTTCTATTATCTGGTGGCGAAGGACCTGGGCAAACTGGGTTCTCTGTGAGGCAAGGCCACCGGCAGCCGGCATGGCAACGTGCCGGCGCCGTGGATTTTTCGGCGCCGGATCGACATCTCTAGGCTTTGGGTATTCGACCGACACCCAGTCGGCTATGATCGCTTGTCATCCGAATCGAGGCCGAGCCGATGCGCCAATATCTCGACCTGTTGAAGCATGTGCTGGAGAACGGCTCCGATCGCGGCGACCGCACCGGTACCGGCACGCGCTCGGTGTTCGGCTACCAGATGCGCTTCGACCTTTCGCGCGGCTTCCCGGTCACCACCACCAAGAAGCTGCATCTGAAGTCGATCATCCACGAGTTGCTGTGGTTCCTGGCCGGCGACACCAACATCAAATATCTCAACGACAACGGCGTCACCATCTGGGACGAATGGGCTGACGAGAATGGCGATCTCGGCCCTGTCTACGGCAAGCAGTGGCGCTCATGGCCGGATGGGCACGGCGGCGAGATCGACCAGATCGCCGCCCTTCTCAAGGAGATACGCAAGAATCCCAATTCGCGCCGGCTGATCGTCTCAGCCTGGAATCCGGCCCAAGTGGAGGCGATGGCGCTGCCGCCCTGCCATTGCCTGTTCCAGTTCTACGTTTCGGAAGGCCGGCTCTCCTGCCAGCTGTATCAGCGCTCGGCCGACGTTTTCCTGGGCGTGCCGTTCAACATCGCATCCTACGCCCTCCTGACTCTGATGGTGGCGCAGGTCACCGGCTTGAAGCCTGGCGATTTCGTCCATACGCTCGGCGACGCGCATCTTTACTCGAACCATTTCGAGCAGGCGCGCGAGCAGATGCGGCGTACGCCGAAGCCGCTGCCGACAATGTGGATCAACCCGGATGTGAAGGATCTTTTTGCCTTCCGCTTCGAGGATTTCCGCCTCGAGAACTATTTTGCGGACGCCAATATCAAGGCGCCGATCGCGGTATAAGGCCCGGAGCGCCGCCAGCGCTCAAGCCGTCAGTCAATCCCGACCATGACGTCGGAGGCCTTGATCACCTATAGGTCTGCTTGCCCAGTCGCAGATCGGCAGCCGCTTCGTTGGTGATCGAAGCCGTGTCGAGGGCGCCGCCGCCGATAGCTATCCGGACATGCGAGGTGGTCGCTCCCTCGACGATTTCCGTGACCTTGCCTTTCAGGATATTGCCGGCGCTGATCTTAATCTGCGCCTCGCTGTATCGAACGGAGTTCACCGTGGGCTGGTGGGATCCTGACGTACAACGGCGCGGAGCCTAAAAATCCTTTTCTTGTTATGTTCATCCGGATATATCGAATCAGGGCTCGAACCGAACGGATTTTCAGAAGAGGGCGAGGTTTCATGACGGGCAAGGGTTTTGGATTGAAGGCGATGGCCATTGGCGGACTGACGGCAGCGTTGATGGCGGCTGTGCCGGCAGCCCACGCCGACGACAAGGTGATCGTGTTCGCCGCGGCCAGCCTCAAGGACGCGCTCGATGCGGTCAACAAGGCCTGCGAGCCCGAGGTCGGCGAAGCGGCCACGATTTCCTATGCGGCAAGCTCGGCGCTGGCCAAGCAGATCGAGGGCGGCGCGCCAGCCGATGTCTTCGTCTCGGCCGACCTCGACTGGATGAAGTATCTGTCTGACAAGAAGCTGACCAGGCCCGACACCGAGGTGAAGCTGCTCGGCAACCAGATCGTGCTCGTGGCGCCGCAAGATTCCAAGGTCGAGGCGAAGGTCGAGAAGGGCTTCGACCTCGCCGGGCTCATCCGCGACGGTCGGCTCGCCATGGGGGATTTCAAGGCGGTGCCCGCCGGCAAATACGGCAAGGCGGCGCTGGAATGGCTGGGCGTCTGGTCCTCCGTCGAAGGCAAGGTCGCGCAGGCCGAGAATGTCCGCGCCGCGCTCAAGCTGGTGTCGACGGGCGAGGCCGCGCTCGGCATCGTCTACGCCACCGACGCCCATGCCGAAAAGGGCGTCAAGGTCGTCGGCACCTTCCCCGAGGATTCGCACCCGCCGATCATCTACCCGATTGCCCAGACCGCGGATTCGAAGGACAAGGATACGGCTGCCTTCCTGAAATGCGTCGAGTCAGCCAAGGCCGCCGCGCTCTTCAAGGAACAGGGTTTTACGGTGCTCGCGCCGAGCAACTGAGAAAGACCTAACACCGCAAATGAACTGGCTGCTGGACCTCACTCCCGACGAATGGAATGCGGTCCGGCTGTCGATCAAGGTGGCGACTGTGGCTATGATCGCCAGCCTGCCGCCCGGCATCCTGATCGCGCTCGTCCTGGCCCGGGGGCGGTTCTGGGGCAAGACCTTGCTCAACGGGCTGGTGCATTTGCCGTTGATCCTGCCGCCGGTGGTGACCGGTTATCTGCTGCTGCTCACCTTCGGCCGGCGCGGGCCCGCCGGCGCCTTCCTCGCCGAGCATTTCGGCATCGTTTTTTCCTTCCGCTGGACGGGGGCAGCACTTGCCTGCGGGGTGATGGGGTTTCCGCTGATGGTGCGGGCGATCCGGCTGTCGATCGAGGCGGTCGACCGCAAGATGGAGGCGGCCGCCGGCACGCTCGGCGCCAACCCGATCTGGGTGTTTGCCACAATCACGCTGCCGCTGATCCTGCCCGGCCTGATCGCCGGCGCGATGCTGTCCTTCGCCAAGGCGATGGGCGAGTTCGGCGCGACCATTACTTTCGTCTCCAACATCCCCAACGAGACGCAGACGCTGCCCTCGGCAATCTACACTTTCACGCAGGTGCCGGGCGGCGATCCCGGAGCGCTGCGCCTGACGCTGATTTCGATCGTCATCTCGATGGTGGCGCTGGTGGCCTCCGAGGTTCTGGCGCGCCGGATCGGCCAGCGGATGGACATCGAATGACGCTCTCGGTGGACGTCAGTCATCGTCTCGGCGATTTCGCCATCGAGGCGAGTTTCGAAAGCGCCGGCCGGCTGACGGCGCTGTTCGGGCCTTCGGGCTCGGGCAAGTCGACGCTGATCAATGTGATCGCCGGGCTGATCCGGCCGCGGAAAGGGCGGATCGCGGTGGACGGGCGCGTGCTGGTCGACACCGCCGCCGGCATCTTCGTGCCGATGCACAGGCGACGGATCGGCATGGTGTTCCAGGATGCGCGGCTCTTCCCGCATTTGAGCGTCGCCGGCAATCTGCGCTATGGCCGCTGGTTCACGCCGGTTGCCGAGCGCTACGCCAGTATGGATGCGGTGGTCGAACTCCTTGGCATCGGTCCCATGCTCGACCGGCGGCCGGCGAAATTGTCGGGTGGTGAAAAGCAGCGCGTGGCGATCGGCCGCGCGCTCCTTGCCAGCCCGAAACTGCTTTTGATGGACGAGCCGCTTGCCTCGCTCGACGAGGCGCGAAAGGCCGAAATCCTGCCCTATATCGAGCGGCTGCGCGATGAGACGAAGATCCCGATCGCCTATGTCAGCCATTCCGTCGCCGAGGTGGCGCGGCTGGCGACCGACGTGGCGGTGCTGTCCCAAGGCAAGATCGCGGCTTTCGGCCCGACCGAGGCGATCATGCAGCGGCTCGACCTCTTGCCGGCGGAGGAGCGCGGCGAGGGCGGCGCGGTGCTCGACACCAGGGTTTTGCGTCACGACGAGGCTTTCGGCATGACTGTGCTCGGCTCGCCGGCCGGCGAGATCCGCGTGCCGCGCGTTTCACGCCCGGCGGGAGCTCTGGTGCGGCTCCGCATCCGCGCCCGCGATGTCATGATCGCGACCGAACAGCCGTCGGGTCTTAGCGCGCTCAACATATTGCCGGGCAAAATCGCCGCGGTCAGGCCGGGCGTCGGGCCTACGGTGGAGATCGCCATCGACTGCAACGGAGCAACGGTGCTGGCGCGCGTCACCGAACAGTCGAAGCAGAGCCTTCGGCTCGCGCTCGGCCGCGAGGTCTTCGCGGTGATCAAGACGGTGAGCTTTGACAGCGCGACGACAGGTGCTGGGCTGCCGGTGGAGGCCGATGGTTGACGAAAGGGCAATATCGCTATGTTGGTTTGGAATAGCGATGTGGCGGCGGAGAGGGTAATCTCGACATGATCGCAGAGGACAAGGGATGCCATCGCTGAGCCTGCGGATAAATCTCGACCCTGACGGACGAATTGGTCCGGGCAAGATCGAATTGTTGGAGCAGATCGCCGCTTTCGGCTCGATTTCGGCCGCGGCGCGCGGCATGGAGATGTCCTACAAGCATGCCTGGGACCTGGTCGAGGACATGAACCGGGTGTTCGGCAAGCCGCTGGTGGCGGCGCAGACCGGCGGCCGAAAAGGCGGCGGCGCGCAATTGACCGCCGTGGGTCTCGCCGTCGTCAGCCGTTTCAGAGCGATCGAGCGCGCGGCGGCTTCAGCGGCGGCCGTCCATATGCAGGCGTTGCAGGCCGAGATCGACGCCGGTTGATTGGGCCTGTAAGGGGCCTATTCCTCCGGCTCCCCGGGCTTGCGGAGCAAATAGGTGTCCATGATCCAGCCCTTTTTGCGCCGGGCTTCCTCTCGGACCTTCTCGATTGCGGCGCCGACATCGCCGAGGCGGCCGGAAAGGATGATCTCGTCCGGCGTGCCGAGATAGGCACCCCACTGGATGAAAACATCCTGGTCGGCCAGCGTGTTGAAGGCGCACTTGCCGTCCAGCATGACAACTGTGCTCCCGGCATTCGCGGGCAGGCCTTCCTCAGTCAGCCGGCGGCCGGTGGTGACCAGGATCGAATCGCCGATGCGGTTGAGCGCGGTCGCGTGGGCGGCGGCAAGCGCCTGGATCGCGGTGATGCCCGGAATGACCTCGAGCTCGAAACCGACATTGCCCCTCAGGCGCACGCGCTCCAGAATGCGCAGCGCGCTGTCGTAGAGCGAGGGGTCGCCCCAGATCAGGAATGCGCCGCAGCCGTCCTCGGCAAGCTCGTTGCCGATCAGCCCTTCATAGATTTCGGCGATCGCCTCGTGCCAGTCGTCGACGGCCACGCGATAGGACGATGTCGGCTCGGCCCGAACCGGGACGTCGAATTCGACGCGGCGCGACTTCGGGTTTGTGACGAAGTGGTCGCAGATCTGCCGACGGACCTCCGCAAGGTCGTTCTTTCTCGCGCCTTTGTCGGGAACGAACAGCACGTCGGCCCGGTTCAGGCCGTTGATGGCCTGTACGGTCATGTGGTCGGGATTGCCGGCGCCGATGCCGATGACGAGAAGCTTGCGCATAGGCGTCCTCCTGCCCGATCGGGCGGCCGGTGTCCAGACGGGGGCAGGCAGGCACGCGGGCGCAAAACTCGGCCGGTCGGCAGAAACGCTGAACGCCTCTAGCTACTTCTCCTGGAATTGCTCTAGATGGAAGCGCATACGCATGATCCCGGTCATGCCGTCGAGAGGGGAGCCATGACACGCACTATCCTGACCGCAGCGCTGGCATTCTCGGTTGCACCGGCCTTCGCCAACGATTCCGTTGCCGCGCTTGGCACCGGCGGGCTGATCCTGTCGCGCAGCGATGCGGTTGCCATGGAAAGCGAAGATCTCTTCATCTCGCCGGAAAAGGTGACCGTCGACTACGTTTTCCGCAACAATACCGACAAGGACGTCAGCGCGATCGTCGCCTTCCCGATGCCGGATATCGAAGGCGACCCGAACGAGATGCCGGCGATCCCGGAAGCGCAGAGCGACAATTTCCTCGGCTTCGAGGTGACGATCGACGGCGTCGACGCCAATCCGCAGCTCGAACAAAAGGCGTTCGCGCTGGGCATCGACATCACCGCGGAACTCAAGGCGCACGACGTGCCGCTCTATCCGTTCGGTGACGCCGCCAAGGCGGCGCTGGCAAAGCTGCCCAAGGACGTCGCCCAGGATTGGGAAGATCGCGGCATCATCGTCGAAGACACCGCCGATAACGGTTCGGGCATGCAAACCGCCTACGCGCCGTTCTGGCAGTTGCGCTCGACCTATTGGTGGCGCTCCACCTTCCCGGCCAACAAGCAAGTCCATGTCTGGCACCGCTACAAGCCGAGCGTCGGCGGCACGTCATCGGTCAGCTTCTATTACGACGGCAAGTTCCAGGGGCAGTACGACACATACAAGACCCGCTACTGCATGGACGGCGCGTTCGAGAACGCTGTGCGCAAGGCAGCGAACGAAAATCCCGACGGCTATCCCAAATATTTCGAGAGCCGCATCGAATATATCCTCACCACCGGTGGCAACTGGGCGTCCGGCAGTGTCGGCAATTTCAAGCTCACCATCGACAAGGGCAGCCCAAAGAATCTGGTCTCCTTCTGCGGCGACAACGTCCGCAAGGTGGGTCCGACGACGTTCGAGATGACGGCCAAGGATTTTTATCCGGAGCACGATATCGGCATCTTGCTGCTCGAGCCGTCGGACAATAGCGGGAACGGCGGCTGATGGACATCGCGATCTACGTCGCCATTGCCGAGAACGGCGTGATCGGACGCGAAGGCGGGCTGCCGTGGCGGCTTTCCAGCGACCTGAAACGCTTCAAGGCCGATACGATGGGCAAGCCGATCATCATGGGCCGCAAGACCTATGAGGGCATCGGCCGGCCGCTGCCCGGCAGGCTCAACATCGTGGTGACGCGAGCCAGAGACTGGCGATCCGAGGGCACCGAAGTCGCCCATTCGCTCGACGAGGCGATCACGCTGGCCAAGGTGCGCGGCCGCTGCATGGCAGGTGCCGGGGAGATCTGCGTCGTCGGCGGCGGCGAGATCTATGCCCAGGCCCTGCCGTTGGCCGATCGTCTCCACGTCACGCATGTGCTGGCCGCGGTCGATGGCGACGCTCATTTTCCGCCGATCGACCCCGCGATCTGGCGGATCGTCCGATCCGAGGATTTTCCGGCGGGCGAAAAGGACAGCCACGCGACACGCTATACCGTTTACGAGCGCAGCGGCGACGGTCACCGACGAGGACAAAGGGTCGCTGACGGCTCAAATCGCAGGCGCGCGTAGCGGATCGCGTTGAAAGCGCGTCACGGCGTCCCTATAGAAGAACGAGGGTACAGCGCCACGCTTCCAACTGGACGCGCAAGAAGGTCGCCGTAAAACCTTGATTTGGCGCATGATTCCTTTCGGAAAACCGATATCGGTTTTCGAGGTCATGCGCTAGGATCGCGCCGCAAGGCCTGAGGGAACCGAAGCGAAAGGACATTCATGCCCTGGAACGACAAGAGCGGTGGCGGCGGCCCATGGGGCGGCGGCGGCAATCAGGGGCCCTGGGGACAGGGACCGAAAGGCCCGAGCGGCCCGCCCGGGTCGCCTCCCGATCTCGAGGACATTATCCGCCGCGGCCAGGACAGGCTGCGGCGCGCTCTTCCGGGAGGCGGCGGCGCCAGCCCGGCCGTCCTCGGGCTGATCGCGCTCGCGCTTGTCGTGCTTTGGGCTTTCAAGGCCATCTATACCGTGCAGCCTGACGAGGTCGCGGTCGAATTGCGCTTCGGCAAGCCGAAGGCCGAGCTCTCGCAGCCAGGCCTGCATTTCCACTGGTGGCCGATCGAAACGGTCGAAACGGCAAAGATTTCCGAGCAGCTCGTCAGCATCGGCGGCGGGGCGAGCAGCGGCTCCGGGCTGATGCTCTCCGGCGACCAGAACATCGTCAATGTGCAGTTCTCGGTCGCCTACCAGGTTTCCGATCCAAGGGCCTATCTGTTCGACGTCTCCGATCCCGACGGCATGCTGACGCAGGTGGCCGAAAGCGCCATGCGCGAGGTCGTCGGCCGGCGCCCCGCGCAGGATATTTTCCGCGACGATCGCCAGGGTATTGCCACATCGGTGCGTGAGATCATCCAAAACACGCTCGACGGTTACAAGACGGGTCTGCAAGTCAACGCAATCTCCATCGAGGACGCCGCCCCGCCGCGCGAGGTCGCCGATGCTTTCGACGAGGTGCAGCGCGCCGAGCAGGACGAGGACAAGTTCGTCGAGCAGGCCAATCAATATTCCAACCAGAAGCTCGGCCAGGCGCGCGGCGAGGCGGCCCAGATCCGCGAAGATGCCGCCGCCTACAAGAACCGGGTCGTGCAGGAAGCCGAAGGTGAGGCGCAGCGCTTCATCTCCGTTTACAACGAATACGCCAAGGCGCCCGACGTGACGCGCAAGCGCCTTTACCTGGAAACAATGGAGAGGATCCTGAAGGACTCGAACAAGGTCGTCGTCGAGCAGGGCAACGGGCAGGGTGTGCTTCCTTATCTGCCGCTGCCGGCACTACAGCCCAAGGCGCCGCCCGCGCCTGCGCTGGGAGGTAACCAGTGATGGCCAACCGTCTTCCCATCATCGCGGTCATCGCGGCCGTCCTTCTGTTTCTGCTCTATTCGTCGGTGTTCGTCGTCAAGGCGGGCGAGCAGGCAATCGTGCTGAGGTTCGGCGAGATCATCGACGTCAAGACCGAGCCGGGCATCTATTTCAAGGCGCCATTCGCCTTCTTCGATGCCGACAGCGTTCAGACGATCGAGAAAAAAGTCATGCGCTTCGACCTCGACAATATCCGCGTTCAGGTCTCCGGCGGCAAGTTCTACGAGGTCGATGCCTTCATCGCCTACCGCATTTCGGATCCGCGCACGTTCCGCGCGGCGGTATCGGGGCAGGTGGAACTCGCCGAAGCCCGGCTGAAGACGCGTCTCGATGCGGCGCTGCGCCGCGTCTATGGTCTGCGCGATTTCGAGGCGGCACTTTCCGAAGAACGCGGCGTCATGATGCGCGAGGTGCGTGACCAACTGCGTCCGGACGCGACGTCGCTCGGCCTCGACATCGAAGATGTGCGCATCCGCCGGACGGATCTGACCGCCGAAGTATCGCAGCAGACCTACGATCGCATGAAAGCCGAACGCTTGGCGGAAGCCGAGCGGCTGAGAGCTCGCGGCAACGAGGCGGCGCAGCGTATCAAAGCCAGGGCCGACCGCGAGGTCGTCGAGATCATCGCCGAGGCGCAGAAGGAATCGGAGATCCTGCGCGGCGAGGGCGAGGCGCAGCGCAGCGCCACCTTTGCTGAAGCCTATAAGCGGGACCCGGGCTTCTTCGATTTCTATCGCTCGATGAATGCTTACGGCACGGCCTTGGACAGCACCGGAACCACCATGGTGCTGTCGCCCGACTCCGAGTTCTTCCGCTTCTTCCGCGATCCGGAAAGCAAGCCCGAGCCCGGACAGCCGGCGGCATCGCAGCCCGCGCCCGCGACGCCGGCAGCCCCGGCCACGCAACCCGGCAGCGCCCAGTAGCGGACGGTGCAGGATTTCCTCGCGGCCATCGGCCTGGTCCTCGTCATCGAGGGCCTGGTCTATGGCGGGTTTCCGGCTCTGGCCAGGAAACTGGCGGCGGAGGTGCTGTCGTTGCCGGAGAATGTGCTGCGGATCGCCGGATTGGCTGCAATCGCCCTCGGCGTCGCGATCGTCTGGCTGGTTCGCGGCTGATGAAATTCCTTGGTGCCGAGGCGATTGACGATTTATCTTCCGCCGATAGCTATAGCCGCAAACGTGCCTTATTTCTTGCCAACATGAATTGGACGGGCGCCTTTGCGGAAGCGCCTTTCTTTTTCAAAAACGCCGGGAGGCCACGATGATATCCGACACCCTGTTGCGCGCGGCGCGGCGCAGGTTTTTCGCCGGCGCCACCGCATTCGTCGTCGGCATCATTGCCGTCCCGTCCTTCGTCACGCCCACGATCGCCTCCGACGCGCCGCCTTCCGTCGCCGACCTCGCCGAACGCCTGCTCGGCGCGGTGGTCAACATCTCGACCTCGCAAACCGTCAAAGGCACGGAAGGCCCCGGTGCGGTGCCGATGCCGCAGCTTCCGGAAGGCTCGCCCTTCCAGGACTTTTTCGATGACTTCTTCAAGAATCGCGGCGGCGACAAGGGCGGCGGGCAGAAGGTGCAGTCGCTTGGCTCCGGCTTCGTCATCGATGCCGAGCAGGGCATCGTGGTGACCAACAATCACGTCATCGCCGATGCCGACGACATCGAGGTCAATTTCTCCGACGGCGTGACGCTGAAGGCGACGCTTGTCGGCACTGATACAAAGACCGACGTCGCGTTGCTGAAGGTCGATCCGAAGGGCCACAAATTGACGGCGGTGAAGTTCGGCGATTCCACCAAGATGCGCGTCGGCGACTGGGTGATGGCGATCGGCAATCCGTTCGGTCTTGGCGGCACGGTCACGGTCGGCATCGTCTCGGCGCGCAACCGCGACATCAATTCCGGCCCTTATGACGATTTCATCCAGACCGACGCCGCCATCAATCGCGGCAATTCCGGCGGTCCGCTGTTCAACAGCAGTGGCGAGGTCATCGGCATCAACACGGCGATCATCTCGCCCTCGGGCGGCTCGATCGGCATCGGCTTTTCCATTCCCTCGCAGCTCGCCGCGGGCGTCGTCGATCAGCTTCGCCAGTTCGGCGAAACGCGGCGCGGCTGGCTTGGCGTGCGCATCCAGCCGGTAACGGACGACATCGCCGAAAGCCTCGGCATGGCGACGGCCAAGGGCGCGCTGGTGGCCGGCGTCATTAAGGGCGGACCGGTCGACAACGGCACGGTTCAAGCCGGCGACGTCATTATCAAATTCGACGGCAAGGACATCCACGAAATGCGCGACCTGCCGCGCGTCGTCGCCGAAAGCCCGGTCGGCAAGGCGGTTGACGTCGTCATCGTGCGCAAGGGCGTCGAGCAGACAGTGAAGGTGACGCTCGGCCGGCTCGAGGACGGCGAGAAGCTGGCCAGCGGCGAGAACGGCAGTACCGGCGAGGACAAGGGCGACAAGGCGGCTCCTGTGTCGACGGCTTCGGTGCTCGGCATGACCGTTGGCGAACTCAACGAGCAGACCAGACAGAAATTCGGCATCGCGGCCGATGTGTCGGGTGTGGTCATCACCGACGTCGCCAAGGATTCGGCCGCCGCCGAACGCGGCATCCAGCCCGGCGAGGTGATCACCGAGATCGCGCAGGAATCGGTCGGCACGCCAAAGGATGTCATGGACCGGATCGGCGCGCTGAAGGAGCAGGGCCGCAAGAACGCGCTGCTGATGCTCGCCTCGAAATCCGGCGAGTTGCGCTTCGTGACGATTCGGATGGACTGATTCCGGAGAGCCCGAACGGGTTGATTTGCAAGAATGGGCGGCTAGCGGGCCGCCCCTTTTCGCGCCTGCCAGTCGTCGCGCGACAGCCGGTACAGCGCATGCCGCTTAAGATGAGGGTGGCTGTCCGGCACGGCGGGATGGTCAAAGTCGGCGCCCGGGTCGGCGCGCATGCCGAGCCGCTTCATGACGGCGATCGAGCGATGGTTTTCCGCGACGGCAAAGGAGACGATTTCGTCCAGCTCCAGCGTTTCGAAACCGAAGGCGAGCCAGGCTTCGGATGCCTCGGTGACATAGCCCTTGCGCCAGTATTCCGGTGCCAGCCGCCAGCCGATCTCGATCGTGCCGGCCGGCAGCGAGGGCACATGATCGGTTTGGAGGAGGCCGACGAAGCCGATGCACTCGCCGGTGGCGGCAATCTCGGCGGCGGCGAAACCGTAGCCATGCTCATCGATCCAGGCGCGGAGCTCGTCCATCTTTGCGTCCGCCGCGGCCCGGTCGCGTCGGAACGGAAAAAATTCCATCACGCGCTCGTCCGAGTTGATGCGATGGAAGAGCGCGCGGTCGCGCTGTTCCCAATTGCGCAGGATGAGGCGCTCGGTGCGGATCGGCTTCATTGCACGAACTCGCCCTGGCGATAGCCCTGGAGGTAAAGCAGCGCGGTCAGATCGCCGTGATCGATGCGGATCCTTGCCTGCTCAGCCACCGCCGGCTTGGCGTGCAGCGCGACGCCGGTGCCGGCAAGGCGGATCATATCGAGGTCATTGGCGCCGTCGCCCACTGCAACGGCATCCTGCGTCGTCACGCCCAGCCTTGCCGCGATGTCGAGCAGCGCCTCGGCCTTGGCGGCGCGGCCGAGGATAGGCGCGGCCACCGTGCCGGTGAATCTGCCGCCGTCCTCGATCAGCCGGTTGGCACGGTTCTCCTGGAAGCCCAGCATTGCGGCGATACGGCTGGTGAAGACGTCGAAGCCGCCTGAGACCAGCGCCGTCCAGGCGCCGTTGGCACGCATGGTCTGCACCAGCGCGCGGCCGCCGGCGGCCAGCGTCAGCCGGTTGGCGATGATGCGGTCGACCACCGCCGTGTCGAGGCCTTTCAGCAAGGCAACGCGCTCGCGCAAGGCCGGCTCGAATGCGATCTCGCCATTCATCGACCGCGCGGTGATCGCGGCGACACGGTCCTTGACGCCGATCTCGTCGGCGAGCTCGTCGATGCATTCCTGATCGATCATGGTCGAATCCATATCGGCAAGCAGGATCTTCTTCCTCCTGCCTTCAGCCGGCTGGACGATGATGTCGACCGGCTCGGAGGCCAATGCCGCGCGCAGATTGGCCGTCAATTCGCCGATGTCGGGCGTCTCCGGCAAAACCAGATCGCAGGCGACATGCTCGGCCAGCCAATGAACGGCGCTTGCGCCTGCCGCTCGCGAAGCGATATTCGCAAGCGGGACCGACACTCGACGGTCTTTGGGATTGGACACAAGCGTGGCGATCAGAGGCATCGAAAATTCCGGCAGGCAGGCGAGCGAAGGCCGCGTGAAAAACGCCATCCTGATAGCGGGGCCGACCGCCAGCGGCAAGTCGGCGCTGGCGCTGGACATCGCCGAGCGCAAGGGCGGCGTCATCGTCAACACCGATTCCATGCAGGGCTATTCGGTTCTTGACGTCCTGACGGCGCGTCCGAGCGCGGCCGAAACGGCGCGCGTGCCGCATTATCTCTACGGCCACGTGCATCCTTCGACAGCCTACTCGACCGGCGCCTGGCTGCGCGACGTCACCGGGCTGATCGCGGAAGGTATTT
This sequence comes from Mesorhizobium sp. WSM3879, assembly GCF_002294915.1. Taxonomy (NCBI): domain Bacteria; kingdom Pseudomonadati; phylum Pseudomonadota; class Alphaproteobacteria; order Hyphomicrobiales; family Phyllobacteriaceae; genus Mesorhizobium; species Mesorhizobium sp. WSM3879. The sequence goes on from NZ_NSFZ01000011.1 coordinate 150,984, forward strand.
TGTCCGGCCGGCCGGCTGTCTTCGTCGGCGGCACCGGGCTCTATTTCCGCGCTTTAGCCGAAGGCATCTCGGACATGCCCGACATTCCACCTTCGGTGCGTGAGCGCTGGCGCTACGAACTCAAGGAACAAGGGGCAGAACGGCTGCACCTCATATTGATGCATCAGGACTCCGCTGTCGCCATGCAGATCCGGCCGACCGACGGCCAGCGCATTGTGCGGGCGCTGGAGGTGCTCGACGCGTCGGGACGGTCGATCCTTGAATGGCAGGCGGCACGCGGCCAGCCGCTCATCGACCGCGACAGCGCAGGCTTCCTCGTGATCGAGCCGGATCGCGGCGAACTGGTGGCGCGTATCGGGGCGCGTTTCGATCAAATGCTCGACAAGGGCGCGCTCGACGAGGTCAGGCAGCTGATGGCGCTCGACCTCGATCCGAACCTGCCGGCGATGAAGGCGATCGGCGTGCGCGAGCTGCAGGCCGCGATGGCCGGACACATGGGCTTTCCCGAAGCGATTGAGCGAGCCAAGATCGCCACGCGCCAATATGCCAAGCGGCAGACGACCTGGTTCAAACACCAACTGGGACCGGAGTGGCAAAGGTTACGCCCGGGCGAGAAATGGTCAATCCTGGACTGATAGAATGCGATTTGATCAGGGGCTTGGAATTGTGAGTGCAGCTTCCCGTCACGGTTGTCCGGGTTAACCGTCCGTAAGGCCGGGCATGCCATAACGGCGACGGTCGCAGTACCGCGGGGCGTTATGCGTTTTCACAAGGCGGAATCCGCGTTTTTCGTCTTTATCTTCGTGATCCTGGCCGCCGGCCTGGTGACCTTTCACGCCTATGGCCAATTGCAGGATATCGCGACCGCTCTCGACACCGCATCGCGCCTCGACAGAATCGCCTATCTCAACAAATTGCTGTTCGTGACCGGTGCGCTACTGGCTGCTGCCCTGTTCTTCGGAACCTTCTTCATCTACCCGCTGATCCGCGGCCAGGTGAGGGAAGAGGGCAAGTTGCGCGCCATGACGGTGTCGCTGAGCGCCCGTTCGCAAACGCTTGAGCACGCAGCGCTCACCGACGGCCTGACCGGAATGCAGAACCGCCGCTACTTCGATGACGCGTTGCGGGAATATCTCGACGAGTTCGGCCGCATCGACAAGCCGGTGGGCCTGATGATCCTCGATCTCGATCATTTCAAGCAGGTCAACGACACGCATGGCCACGATGTCGGCGACGAGGTTCTGCGGTCCGTCGCGCAGTGCGTACGGGGCATGACCCGCTATCACGATGTGGTGGCGAGGCTGGGCGGCGAGGAGTTCGCCGTGGTCACGCCCAACATGGATGCGGAACTGCTCGCGCGGTTCGCCGAGCGCATCCGCAAGGCGATCGCCAACCTGTCGATCATGTCGGGCAATGTGCGGCTGAAGGTCACCACCAGCGTCGGCCTCGCCGTCTGGGACCGCAAGGAAAGTGCCGAGGACTTCTATCGTCGCGCCGACCGACAGCTCTACGAGGCGAAGAAGCAGGGCCGCAACCGCGTCTGCGCCTGAAATTCCATGATCAAATTCTTGACGCTGGCCGCCTAGAGCCGTGTTCTGCGCTTCTACCGTGCCCGCATGTCTTATGATCCTTTCCGAAAAGCGTTCTCGATTTTCGGGGTCATGCGCGTGCTCACGGACTATATGTCCGCTCCGCTCGGGTCCTCGATAGCGACTCCAGTCGACTCAGCCCGGGACTCAGTCGGCGCGAAGATGCAGAACGATCAATCGTTCTGCTGGCGCATGCCGAAGGTCGAGGGCCTCAGGCCGTAACGCATGTCGAAATCGTCGTCCGGCTGCACGCGCGGCGCCGATGGCTTGCGGTAATCGGGGTCGCCAGCCTGGCGCCCGGTATCGACGGCCTCGGCGAACGCGATCGACTGCTGCGGTTTCGGCACGTTGCGCAGACGCTCGACAATTCCGGCGAGATCGACATCGTCGCCGGCTTCCGCGGGCAAGGCCTGCTCCCGCTTCGCAGTGCCGGGAATGAATTCCTGGGACAGTTTCTCGAATTTGAGCCGCATGGTCGTCGCCACGCCTTCGCCGAAGGCAATGGCTTCGCGCTGGCCCATGGAGGACAGGAACGCCAGCGTCGAGGCCGAGGAATCGGCGATCGCCGAGCGGATGATCGCCTGGTCCTGCTCGTTGGCGAGCCGCATGGCGAAGAAGGTCGAGCATTGCGACAGGATGGTCGGATCGAGCTCGCCTGGACGCTGGGTCACAACGCCGAGATAGCAGCCATATTTGCGGCCTTCCTTGGCGATGCGCGACAAAGCGTGCCTGGTCGGCGCGAAGCCGAGGCGCGGATCGGCAGGCATGTAGCGGTGCGCTTCCTCGCAAAGCAGGAGCAGCCGCAGCCGGCCCTCGCTCCAGAGCGCAAGGTCGAAGGCGAGGCGCGCCAGCACCGAACAGACCGAATTGACGACTTCGGACGGCATGCCCGCCATCTCGAAGCAGGTCACCGGACGTCCATGGTTCGGCACGCGGAATATGTTGCCGATCGTCTCGTGGATGGTGTCCTCGATCAGCCGCGAATTGAACATGAAACGGTAGCGCGGGTCGGAAGCGGCCGATTCGATGCGCGTCCTCAGCGACTTCAGTGTCGGCCGATCGTTCTTGCTTTCGAGCAGACCCATGCGCTCGTCGATCTGCTTGAGCAGATCGGCGATGCGGTAAGGCACCGGCGTGTCCGCCGTCAGCGCATCGCTGCCGCGCCTGATATACGAGCCGGAGCTCGGGTTGCGATAGAGGTTCTTGGCGGCCGGGATGAGGTCGCGCAGGACGTCGACTTCCTCCGGAACGGTCTCTCGACCGCGAAACAGAACCTCGGCGAATTCTTCCAGCCTGAACATCCAGAACGGCAGGTCGAGCGTCTTGGAATCGACCTTCACGCAGTATTCCGGAAGCGAGGCAGCAAACTCGTTGTGCGGGTCGAGGATCAGCACGCGCAGATCGGGCCGCGCCTCGATCGATTTGCGCAACAGCAGCGAGACAGCCGTGGATTTGCCGACGCCGGTCGTGCCGACAATGGCGAAATGGCGCGCCAACGTGTCGTCGACAGCGATGTTGGCGTCGATCGCCTCGTCCTGGGACAGCGTGCCGATGGTGATCGAATGGCGGCCGGCGAGATCGTAGACGGCCTGCAGGTCGCGGCTGCGGATACGGTGGGCAACCGCGCCGATATGCGGATAGGTGGTGATGCCGCGGTCGAAGACCGGTTTGGTGCTGGGCTCGGCGCCGTCGCGCACCTCGCCGATCAGTTCGATGCTGACCTCGATTGCGTTCTGGCCCTCATTGCTCCAGGCGCGGTCAGACTTGCCGATCGCATAGACAAGGCCAACGGTTCGCGTCGCGCCAAGGTTGATGGAAATCATCTTGCCGACGGTCCACAGGCCGGTCACCGTGCCTTCGGCATCTTCGGCATAGGCGCTGATGGTAGCGCGCGCACCGTCGCATTGCACGACGTTGCCCAGGATGCGCTTGTCGCTCTGCTGGGCGTCGCGGCGCTCCTGCGAGGTCGGCTCCCCAACGGAGGCTTCGCGTTCAACAAACATCGGTTACCTGTCCCATTCCCCTCGGGGTCAAAGCTATCCCAATCGGGGTTAAAGCCGCGTGAGGTCGGATGGTGTAGGGCCCGTTAAACCACTCGCGAAAATGCGATCGACCAGCCTCTTCCTTCATCCCGAAATTTCGATATATTGGATGAATGACTGATATATCGAACGACATCACGTCCACGATCGGCAGGCGGATACGCTCCGAGCGTGATTTGCGGGGATGGTCGCTGGCCGAGTTGGCCGAGCGTTCCGACGTTTCCAAGGCGATGCTGAGCGCCATGGAGCGCGGCATGACAAGTCCGACCGCGGCGCTCCTCGTGCGCATTGCGTCGGCTTTCGGCATGACGCTCTCGACGCTGATTGCCCGCGCCGAAATGCAGGGCGGCAGTGTGTCCCGCAAGGACGAGCAGCCGGTCTGGCAGGATCCGGCGACCGGCTATGTGCGACGCCATCTGTCGCCGGCAACGCAAATGCCGCTCGAACTGATCCGGGTCAGCCTGCCGGCAGGCGCCAAGGTCGAATTCCCGGCAGCGTCCTATGCCTTCATCAAGCAGCAGATCTGGCTGATCGGCGGCCGCCTGGACTTCACCGAAGGCAATGTCGAGCACAGGCTGGAGCCGGGTGACTGCCTGGCGCTCGGAGCCCCGTCGGACTGCACCTTCCACGCTCCGGGACCGGAAGCCGCCGAGTATCTGGTGGCGCTGGTCCGGGGCTGATCGCATGGCACGCCGGCCTGAACGGTCCCACAATGGCGGGCCGCCTCTCGACGACTACGAAGGTCCGCCCTGGGGCAAGGGCGACCCCTACATCTTTCTTGCCTGGCGCACCGCCCACGACAAAGCCTGGAAGGCGCCGAGCCACGCCGTCATGCTGATGCGGCTGGAAAAGGCCGAGCGGCTTGGGCTCACTTATGAGGAATACACGCTCGAGATCCTGGAGCGCGGGCGGCACCTCAGCGAGGACGATGCCGAGCGTATCGCGGAAATCCGAAGGGCGCGCCGCCGAAGACGGAGCAGTCATTTCGGATGAGCGTGGCCCGACACCTCATCACCTGGAGACCACCGACATGGCCCCCCTTGAAATCAGGGCGTTGAACGACGACGCAAAGACCAGCGGAATGCTCGCCGACCTGCTGATCGAGACAGTCGCCGCCGGCGGATCGGTGAGCTTCATGCATCCCTTGTCTCCCGATGCGGCCCATGAGTTCTGGCGCAAATCGCTCGCTGCCGCGGCGCGCGGGGAACGGGCGCTGCTGGGCGCATGGGATGGCGAGATGCTTGTCGGCACTGTCACACTGCTTCTCGACTGCCCGCCCAACCAACCGCACCGCGCCGAGATCGCCAAGCTGATGACCCGCCTCGACTATCGCGGCAAAGGTATTGCCACCGGCCTGATGCGGGCCGCCGAGGAACTGGCGGTCAAGAAAGGGCGCACCCTGCTGGTGTTGGACACAGCAAGCGAAGAGGGGGCCGGCGGCCTTTACGAAAGACTCGGCTTTTCGCTGACCGGCGAGATTCCGGACTATGCGCTGAAACCGCATGGTGGCCTCACCGGCACGCTCATCTATTGGAAGCGGATAGGGGAGCCGGCCCGGGCGCTATCCTGAAATGCTGGCGAGACGCGACAAAAGCCAGCGGCGAAAATCCTGTTCGGCGCCGGACAGCCGCGATGACGATGGCCGCGTCAGGAAGTGACCCGATGGGCTCGAAAGCTCGAACTCGGAAAGCCTGACAAGGAGATTGGCCTTAAGCGCGGCCTCGATGAGCGGCCGCGAGCCGAGCAGCGCTCCGGTGCCGGACTTCGCCGCTTCCATCGCGGCGACAAAACTGTCGAAGCGATGCGAGCGTTGGGACTGTCCGGCCAGGCCGGAGGCTGCGAACCATTCCGCCCACATCTCGCGCGCGCCCGCCACCAAAAGCAGCGGCAGCGATGTCCATTCGGCATTTCCGGCCAAGGTCGGCGCCGCGACCGGAACGAGCCGCTCGACCGTCAACCGGTCGGCGTCGCGCCCGGAAAACGAACCGTTGCCGAAGCGGATGTCGAGCGTCGAGCCCGCCTCGTCGTAGTCCGTCGGCCGATGGATGGTCACCAGATCGAGCCTGATCCACGGCAGCGCCTTTGCGAGATCGGGAAGAGCCGGGACCAGCACGAGCAGCGCGAAAGAAATCGGAACGCGAATGGTGACGGTTTGCAAGACGCGTGGCTCGAACAACTCGCTCGTGCTGCTGCCGATGATCGCGAATGCCGACTGGATGTGGGGAAGATAGGCGGCGCCCTCCGGCGACAACGCCACGCCGCGTGCCAGCCGCGCGAACAGTCGCGTCTTGAGACGCTCTTCCAGAAAGCGGATGTGCTGGCTGACGGCGGCTTGCGTGAGCCCGAGCTCGGCGGCCGCGGCGGTGAAATTCGACAGGCGCGCAGCCGCTTCGAAACTGCGTAGCCAGTCGAGCGGAGGCATGAGATCGGCAGCCTTTCCAGTCATTAGATTTTTGGCGGCATTGGGTGAAAAACAATAATTTGAATTATGCCTTTGGCAAAGACAGCATGCAATCGATACCGCGGCGACGGCCCAAGAGGGGAGTTTCAGAAACATGCTGACGAGAGCAATCCTTGGCGACGAAGGGCAAACGATCGCGCTTGGCTGGGACGACGGAACACGCAGCCGATTCAATGCCATGTGGCTGCGCGACAACGCATTGGACGACAGGACGCGCAGCGCCGGCAACGGCCAGCGGCTGATCACCATCCTGGACATTCCGGCCGAGACACGGATCGGAGAGGCCTCGATCAAGGGCGAGGCGCTGGTGGTCACGTTCGTGCCTGAAGACAAGACCGTCAGCTTTCCCGCGAGCTGGCTTCGTGGCCATACTTACGACCGTGAAGAAAATCGGCAGCCCGGCTGGACCGGCAGCGACATTCGGCGGTGGACCAAGGCCACGATGCAGAGTTCGGTGCCGCGCGCGGCCTATCTTGAGGCCAGGGAGGACAGGAATGTTCTGCGGCAATGGCTGACGGCGATGCGGAGCTTTGGCTTTGCCGTCATGGACGGTCTGCCGGCCGAATCCGGGGCATTATGCAACGTGGCCGATCTCTTCGGATATATCAGGGAGACCAATTACGGGCGCTGGTTCGAGGTGCGCGCCGAGGTCAATCCGAGCAATCTCGCCTACACCAATCTCGGCCTGCAGGCGCATACCGACAATCCCTACCGCGACCCGGTGCCGACGCTGCAGATCCTGGCCTGTATCGAGAATACGGTGGAAGGCGGCGAATCCAGCGTCGTCGACGGATTCGCGGTGGCGGCCGCGCTGCAGGCCGAGAATTCGGACGGCTTCCGGTTGCTTTCCTCCTATCCGGCACGCTTCGAATATGCCGGCTCATCGGGCGTGCGGCTGCAGTCCAAGCGCCCGATGATCGAGCTCGGACCGGATGGCGAGCTCATCTGCGTGCGCTTCAACAACCGTTCGCTGGCGCCGACCATCGACGTGCCGTTCGCCGAAATGGACGCATATTACGCTGCCTATCGCCGGTTCGCCGAACTGATCGAGGATCCGGCCTTCGAGGTGACCTTCAAGCTCGAGGCGGGCCAGTCGTTCATCGTCGACAACACGCGCGTCATGCATGCGCGCAAGGCCTTTTCCGGCAGCGGCACGCGCTGGCTGCAGGGCTGCTACGCCGACAAGGACGGCCTGCTGTCCACGCTGGCGGCAATCGAACACGATGTCAGAGAGGCGGCCGAATGAAATCGAATGAACTGAACACCGGCAACATCGTCGAGTTCATCGCCGACATTTTCGAGCGTCGCGGCGCGGAATCCTATCTCGGCGAGCCGGTCACCATGTCCGAGCATATGCTGCAGGGCGCGTGGCTAGCCGAGCAGGATGGCGCGCCGGAGGAGCTTGTGGCTGCGGCGCTGCTGCACGACATCGGCCACTACACCAGCGAGTTCGGCACCTATTCGCCCGACGACGTCGAGGACAAGCACCACGACGAGGCGGGTGGCGAGGTGCTGGCGCCGTTCTTTCCGCCGGTCATCGTCGAATGCGTCAGGCTGCATGTTGCGGCCAAGCGTTATCTCTGCGCCACCGATCCCTCCTATTTCGGCAAGCTGTCGCCGGCCTCGGTCCATACGCTGTCGCTGCAGGGCGGGCCGATGAGCGCGGAGGAGGTGGCGGAGTTCCGCAGCAATCCATTCCATCAGGAAGCCGTGCGTGTGCGCATCTGGGACGAGGGTGGCAAGGTCGCCAACATGAAGACGCGCGCCTTTCGCGACTACGTGCCGCTGCTGGAGCGGGTGGTGAAAAAGTTCGCGACCCAAAGCGCGACGTGATCACCGGCGCCGCCCCACCCGGCACACTTGCCGACAATAGTGCGCCGCCGAAGACTAGAGATGTTTTCTCGGCAACATCATGAGTCTCGACATACCCGGCAAAATGCGTTGGCGGCAACCAGGCAAGGGGTGTGGTGCTGGCGGCCTGAACAATCCGCGCCGCTGAACAATGGGACCGACAGATTGCCCGTTGACAGCGGCGCGGAACCGACCTTATTGTCCGCGCCTATGAAAACAGCACTCATTCTCGTAGGCTGGCGCGTGGGCAAGGCGGTGTAACCGCCGGGCGAAAACCTCCCATGCGCATCCCACAGGCTCCCTCGGGGGCCTTTTTTATTGCCCAAAGCCCAACTAAACGACCAGCAAATCGCCAGATGGCGAACAGTACGGGACCAGACCGATGAGCAACGGACATAACGAGCGGCGCGAAATGACGGGCGCCGAAATGGTGGTGCAGGCGCTGAAGGACAACGGCGTCAAGCATGTCTTCGGCTATCCGGGCGGCGCGGTCCTTCCGATCTATGACGAGATCTTCCAGCAGGATGAGGTCGAGCACATTCTGGTCAGGCACGAGCAGGGTGCCGGCCATGCCGCCGAAGGTTATGCGCGTTCGACCGGCAAGGCCGGCGTGCTGCTGGTCACGTCCGGCCCCGGGGCCACCAATGCGGTGACGCCGCTGCAGGACGCGCTGATGGATTCCATTCCGCTGGTCTGTCTCACCGGTCAGGTGCCGACCTCGCTGATCGGCTCCGACGCCTTCCAGGAATGCGACACCGTCGGCATCACGCGCCCCTGCACCAAGCACAATTGGCTGGTGAAGGACGTCAACGAGTTGGCTGCCACCATCCATGAAGCCTTCCATGTCGCGACCACCGGCCGCCCGGGCCCGGTCGTGGTCGACATTCCGAAGGACGTGCAGTTCGCCAAGGGCATCTACGTGCCGCCGCAGACGGCGCCGCGCACCAGCTATCAGCCGAAGGTCCAGGGCGATCTGGAGAAGGTGAAGGCCGCCGTCGAATTGATGGCCGGCGCGAAGAGGCCGATCATCTACAGCGGCGGCGGCGTCATCAATTCAGGTCCGGAAGCCAGCCATCTGCTGCGCGAGCTGGTCGACCTCACCGGCTTCCCGATCACTTCGACGCTGATGGGCCTCGGTGCCTATCCGGCTTCGGGCAAGAACTGGATCGGCATGCTCGGCATGCATGGCACCTACGAAGCCAACATGGCCATGCATGATTGCGACGTGATGATCTGCATCGGCGCGCGCTTCGACGACCGCATCACCGGCCGGCTGACCGCGTTCTCGCCGAACTCGAAGAAGATCCATATCGACATCGATCCGTCCTCGATCAACAAGAATGTCCATGCCGACGTGCCGATCCTGGGCGATGTCGGCCGCGTGCTGGAGGATCTGGTGCGGCTGTGGCGGGCGACTGCCAAGGCCGACAAGAAGGCGCTCTATCCATGGTGGGAGCAGATCGCGAAATGGCGCGCGCGGGATTCGCTCGCCTATAGGATGAACAACGACGTGATCATGCCGCAATATGCGATCCAGCGGCTCTATGCGCTGACCAAGGATATGGACACCTACATCACCACCGAAGTCGGCCAGCACCAGATGTGGGCGGCGCAGCACTATCACTTCGACAAGCCTAACCGCTGGATGACCTCGGGCGGCCTGGGCACGATGGGATATGGCCTGCCGGCGGCGCTCGGCGTGCAGATCGCACATCCGAATGCGCTGGTCATCGACATCGCCGGCGACGCTTCGGTGCAGATGACGATGCAGGAGATGAGCTCGGCCGTGCAGTACGACGCGCCGATCAAGATCTTCATCCTCAACAACCAGTATATGGGCATGGTGCGCCAGTGGCAGCAACTGCTGCACGGCAACCGGCTGTCGCATTCCTACACCGAGGCGATGCCGGATTTCGTCAAGCTGGCGGACGCCTATGGCGGCCATGGCATACGCTGCGACAAGCCGGACGAGTTGGATGACGCGATCCGCGAGATGATTTCGGTGAAGAAGCCGGTGCTATTCGACTGCCGCGTGGCGACTCTCGCCAACTGCTTCCCGATGATTCCGTCCGGCAAGGCGCATAACGAAATGCTCCTGCCTGACGAGGCGACCGACGAGGCGGTGGCCAACGCCATCGACGCCAAGGGCAGGGAACTGGTGTAGCGGCAGGCAGCGTCTGCGGCGGGAAGCCGTGTGGAAACAGATAATTAGCGCCAAAGTTTGAAATCGAGATTCACGTCATGAACGCACAGCTCCAGCCGACCGGCTCCGCCTACTTCATCGCCAAGGAAACCGAAAAGCCGGAAACGCACACGCTTTCCGTGCTGGTCGACAACGAGCCGGGCGTGCTTGCCCGCGTCATCGGCTTGTTCTCGGGGCGCGGCTACAACATCGAAAGCCTTACGGTGTCCGAGACCGAGCACGAGAAGCATTTGTCGCGCATCACCATCGTGACGCGCGGCACGCCGCATGTGCTGGAGCAGATCAAGCACCAGCTCGAGCGGATCGTGCCAGTGCACCGCGTGGTCGATCTCACCGTGCGCTCGCACGAGCTCGGCCAGGAGCGGCCGCTGGAGCGCGAGCTTGCGCTCGTCAAGGTCGCCGGCACCGGCGACGCCCGCGTCGAGGCGCTGCGGCTGGCCGATGCCTTCCGCGCGTCGGTCATCGACGCCAACACCGAGCATTTCATCTTCGAAATCACCGGCAAGGGTTCCAAGCTCGACCAGTTCATTGCCATCATGAAGCCGCTCGGCCTGGTCGAGATCTGCCGCACCGGTGTCGCAGCCATGAACCGCGGCCCGCAGGGGATGTAGGCGCGCCACCACCGCTCCGACTGCTTCAACTTCTCCTCGCTGGCCCGGCGGTCGACCCGTCCGTGGCTTTTGCGCACCTGCCGAAAAAGGACAATATAGCTGACCTATCCGGAGAGGATATGATGTCCGTCAACGCGTTCCTTGCACTCCTGGTCTATGCCTTCGTGACGTCGATCACGCCAGGGCCGAACAATCTCATGCTGCTGGCCTCTGGCGTCAATTTCGGCATCCTCAGAACGGTTCCGCATATGCTCGGCATCAGCATCGGTTTTCTGGTTCTGCTGCTCGCCGTCGGCTTCGGACTCGGCGCGGTGCTGACAGCGTTTCCGGTGCTGCATACGGCGCTGAAAATCGCCGGCGCCGCCTATTTGCTCTACCTTGCCTGGAGGATCGGCATGTCGCGCTCGATGGATGGCAAGGGCGGGGCGGAGGCGCGGCCGATGCGCTTCATCGATGCCGCCGCGTTCCAATGGGTCAATCCGAAGGCGTGGGTGATGGCGATCACTGCCATGGCCGTCTACACCAATCCGGATCATCCGTTCGTCTCGGTGGCGCTGATTTCGATCGCCTTCACCATCGTCAACCTGCCCAGCGTTTCGGTGTGGGCCGGGTTCGGCACCGCGCTGCGCGGCTTCCTTTCGGATCCCGTGCGGCTGAAATGGTTCAACATAGGAATGGGTCTGCTGCTCGCAGCGACGCTCTGGCCGATGCTGCGTTAAGGGATCGCCACGGCACGTTAGCCGGCTGCACAACAATTGTGCAGTGCATATTAAATCTTCGTAATCCCGCGTTTTGGCCCTTTTCCGCCAAAGCCTTGTCCTATCTATTCGGCGAAATTCGCGGCAACGGCCGTGAAATGAGCTGAGAATAGACCACCGGTTTCGGCGTGTCGGATAGAGGGCCAGTTGTCGATGCGCGGAAAAATCGCCTTTACAGTCGTTGCTCTGGCCTGCCTTGCAGGTGTCTGCCTTTATCTGTCACCCGCCACGATGGGCAGGGTGCAGCAGCTGATCTCCGGCCAGCAGGCCGACGCAGCCGGCGCCGACACGACCAAGGCATCGGGCAGCCAGAAGGGCGGCGCTGGCGGCGCGCGTTCGGCCTCGATCGTTTCGGCAGCTGCGACGACCGCCGATTTTCCGATCCGTCGCTACGCCATCGGCTTCGTCTCCTCACCGTCGGTGGTCAGCGTGAATGCCCGTGTCTCCAGCCAGATCGTGTCGATCGCGGTGAAGGACGGGCAAATGGTCAAGGCCGGCGACCTTCTCTTCTCGCTCGATGACCGCGCGCTGAAGGCGCAGCTTGCCAAGGACCAGGCGACGCTGGTCAAGGACCAGGCCCTGCTGGTGAGCGCTACGGCGGATCTTCAGCGCGCCAAGGACCTTGTCGCCAAGCAGGCTGGCACGCAGCAGACTTACGACCAGGCACTGGCGGCGCAGAAGGCCGCGGCCGCCACCATCGATGCCGACAAGGCGACGATCGACGCCGATACGGTCCAGTTAAGCTACGCGACCATCAGCGCGCCCATCTCAGGCAGGCTGGGGGCGGTCAACGTCTCGGTCGGGGATCTCGTCACCACCAGCAACGGCTCAAGCACCACGACGCCGCTTGTGACCATCACACAGATGGACCCGCTGCAGGTGAATTTCACTCTGCCGGAAAGCAACCTTGCTTTATTGCACAAGGCGTTGGCGAGCCCACAGCAAGGCGACGTGACGCTGACCAAGGACGGCGATCCGACGCCGATCGGCAAGGGCACGCTCGATTTCGTCGATTCCAGCGTCGACACCGCCTCCGGCACCATCGCCACGCGGGCGAGCATACCGAACTCCGATCTTTCGCTTTGGCCGGGGCAGTATGTGAACGTCATCCTTGATGCCGGCACGATGCCGCAGATGACCTCGGTGCCGACGGTCGCGGTGCAGCCGAGCCAGAAAGGTCCCTTCGTCTATGTGGTCAAGCCGGACAACACGGTCGAGATGCGGCCGGTGCAGGTGGCGCTGACGGAGGGCGATAACAGCGCCATCAGCCAAGGCCTCAAGGGCGGCGAGAAAGTGGTGGTCGAAGGCCAGACAAGGCTAAAGGACGGCGCGACGGTGCACGAAGGCAAGACAGCGAGCAACAGTGGCGATCAAAATTCGCCTAAGGTCGCACAAGCCGACAAGGCCGGCGAGGCCCGCCCATGATTTCCGAATTCTGCATACGAAAGCCCGTCGCCACGCTGCTGATGTCGTTCGCCCTCGTGCTGGGCGGACTGTTCGCTTACAAGTTCCTGCCGGTTGCCGCGCTGCCCAGCGCGGAGTTCCCGGTGGTGAATGTCTCGGCCCAACTGGCCGGCGCTTCGCCGGAGACCATGGCGACCTCGGTCGCGACGCCGCTGATCAAGCAGTTCGCAACCATTGCCGGCATCGATTCGATTTCGACCACCAACTCGCTGGGCCAGACCTCGATCGCCATCCAGTTCGTGCTCAACCGCGACATCGACGCGGCTGCCGCGGACGTTCAGGCAGCCATTGCGCGCACGCAAAAATCGCTGCCGCCGCAAATGACGGCGCCGCCAAGCTATCGCAAGGTCAATCCGGCCGATGCGCCGATTCTTCTGATGTCGCTGGTCAGCGACACCGTTCCACTCACCGACCTCGACGCCTTCGCCGAAAACGTCATCTCGCCCTCGCTATCGACCATCGATGGCGTTGCGCAGGTTTCGATCTACGGACAGCAAAAATATGCGGTGCGCATCCAAATCGATCCGACCGCGCTCGCCGCGCGCGGCATCTCGATCGACCAGTTGCAGACGGCCGTGGCCTCGGCCAACAGCAACACCCCGCTCGGCGTGCTGCAGAACGACAAGCAGCAGCTGACGATCACGGCCAACACTCAGTTGATGAACGCCGCCGATTTTTCAAACATTATCATCGCCACCAAGAACGGCCATCCGGTGCGGCTGGGCGAGGTCACGCGCGTCATCGACTCGGTCGAAACCACGACGACGGCGAGTTGGTATGACGGCACGCGCGCCATTATCATGGCCGTGCAGCGTCAGCCCGACGCCAATACGGTCGACGTCGTCGACAAGGTCAAGGCGATGCTGCCGTCCTTCCAGGACCAGATGCCGGCTGCCGCGAGCATCAAGCTGCTCAACGACCGTTCTACCTCGATCCGCCAGGCCGTCGACGACGTGCAGTTCACGCTGCTCCTGACCATCGCGTTGGTGGTGATGGTGATCTTCGTGTTCCTGCGCCGCGTCACGGCAACGATCATCCCGGCGGTGGCCGTGCCGATTTCGCTGATCGCGACGCTCGGCGCGATGTTCCTGTTCGGCTTCTCGATCGACAACATCTCACTGATGGGTCTGACGCTGGCCGTCGGCCTCGTCGTCGACGACGCGATCGTCATGCTCGAGAACATCTTCCGCCACATGGAAGAGGATGGGCTGTCGGCTTTCGACGCCGCGCTCAAGGGCGCGCGCGAGATCGGCTTCACCATCATTTCGATTTCGATTTCGCTGGTGGCGGTGTTCATCCCCGTGCTTCTAATGGGCGGCGTCATCGGGCGCATCTTCAACGAATTCGCCGTCGTGGTGACGGTCGCCATCCTGGCGTCGATGTTCGTGTCGCTGACCCTGACCCCGATGCTGTGCTCGCGGCTTTTGTCGGTGACCAAGGCCGATCGCGAGGCGCATGCCGACGGTCACAGATATGATCTCATCACGCGTGGCTATGACTGGATCCTGAGCTTCTGCCTGCGCCACACCTTCCTGGTGTTCCTGGTCTTCGTCGGCACCGCGGCGGCCTCCGTCTGGCTGATCCAGGTTTCGCCGAAGGGCTTCTTCCCGCAAGAAGACATAGGCCAGATCTCGGTAACCACCATCGCCCGCCAGGACATCTCCTTCGACGCGATGACGAAGCTGCAGAGCCAGGTCGCCGACGTCTTCTCGCATTCGCCTTACGTCGATCACGTCGCCTGGTCGGTGGGCAGCGGCAATAATGCGCTCAATCAGGGACAGTTGTTCGTGCAACTGAAGGACAAGGACAAGCGTCCCGACATAGAGAAGGTGCTTTCCGATTTGAGGCGGCAGCTGTCCGGCGTCGCCGGCATCGAAACCTATATGCAACCGGTGCAGAACCTCAGGCTCGGTTCGCGCTCCTCGGCCAGCGCCTATCAGTTGGTCGTCCAAGGCCTCGATAACGGCGCGACGGACGCTTGGGCGCAGAAATTGAACGACGCCATGGCCGCCGATCATAAATTCTTCACCGACGTCACAAGTGATCTGCAGAACAACGCGCTGCAGGCGTCGCTGGTCGTCGATCGCGACAAGGCCGCTCAGCTCGGTATCGACACGGACACGCTGCGCTCCGCCCTCTATGGTGGCTTCGGGACCGATCAGGTCTCAACCATTTTCGGCTCGGCCGACAGTTACGAGGTCATCACCGAGCTCGATCCGAAGATCGAGTGGTCGCCGGAGCGCATGCTGGCCATTCAGGTGAGAACCGCGAGCGGCAGCCTCGTTCCTCTCGGTGCCTTCGCCCGGGTCGATCGCACAGCCGGCGCCTTGACGGTCAACCAGCTTGGCCAGTTGCCGGCGGTGACGATCTCGTACAACCTGCCGCAGGGTGTCTCGCTCGGCGACACGGTGACCCGCATCAACCAGCTCAAGGACCAGATCGGCATGCCGCAGGCGATCGGCACCACCTTCGCCGGCACCGCCAAGACGTTCCAGGATTCGCTTGCCAACCAAGGGCTGCTGATCGGGGGCGCGATTCTCACGATCTACATTGTGCTCGGCATGCTCTACGAGAGCTTCATCCATCCGCTGACCATTCTGACGGGCCTGCCATCGGCGGTACTGGGCGCGGTGGTTGCATTGCGGCTCTTCGGCATGGACCTGTCGGTCATAGCCGTGATCGGCATCCTGATGCTGATCGGCATCGTCAAGAAAAACGGCATCATGATGATCGACGTGGCGCTGGAGTTGAGGCGCGAGGGCATGTCGGCGCTGGACTCTATCCACAAGGCCTGCCTGATGCGTTTCCGGCCGATCATGATGACGACGCTGGCGGCCTTGATGGGCACGTTCCCGATCGCGCTCGGCACCGGCGCCAGCGCCGAGCTGCGCCAGCCGCTCGGCGTTGCGGTGGTCGGCGGCCTGCTCGCATCCCAGGCGCTGACCCTGTTCGTCACGCCGGTCATCTATGTCTATTTCGAGCATTTCTCCGGTTGGCTGCTCAGCTTCTCCTCGAAGAAGAGCCGGCCGGAGTTGCATGCGGTCGAGCCGGTCGAGCAGCCCTCGCTCTTCGACCCCGGAGAAAATGCCGAGCCGAAAAAATTGGCCGCCGAATAGGCGGCCCGGCTCTGGCCCAAGGTGCCGAGCTTGCGGGGGCGTGCGCACGATCGTAACCTTGCGCCATGTCCCATGATCACGACCACGACAACGAGCTCGATCCGTTTGCGGCGCGCGTGCGCGCATTGGAAACGATCCTTACCGAGAAGGGCCTGATCGATCCGGCGGCCATCGACGTCATCGTCGATACATACGAGACGAAAATCGGCCCACGCAACGGCGCCAGGGTGGTGGCGAAGGCCTGGAACGATCCGGCCTATGCCGAATGGCTGAAGCGCGACGCGACGGCAGCAATTGCCTCGCTCGGCTATACCGGGCGCCAGGGCGAGCACATGCAGGCGGTGTTCAACACGCAGGAGACGCACAACCTCGTCGTCTGCACGCTCTGCTCCTGCTATCCGTGGTCCGTGCTCGGCCTGCCGCCGGTCTGGTACAAGGCGCCGCCCTATCGTTCGCGGGCTGTTATCGATCCGCGCGGCGTGCTGGAAGAATTCGGGCTAACCTTGCCTGCGGGCAGGAAAATCCGCGTCTGGGATTCGACGG
Organism: Mesorhizobium sp. WSM3879; assembly: GCF_002294915.1. Lineage (NCBI taxonomy): Bacteria > Pseudomonadati > Pseudomonadota > Alphaproteobacteria > Hyphomicrobiales > Phyllobacteriaceae > Mesorhizobium > Mesorhizobium sp. WSM3879. The sequence continues at coordinate 167,622 of NZ_NSFZ01000011.1, forward strand.
CCGAGCTTCGCTATCTGGTGGTGCCGATGCGGCCGAAAGGCACCGAGGGCTGGAGCGAGGAGCAACTCGCCGGCCTGGTCAGCCGCGATGCGATGATCGGCACGGCGCTGGCGAAGGAGCCGGCATGAACGGGCCGCAAGATCTCGGCGGGCAGATGGGGTTCGGGCCGGTCGCGCCCGAGACGGACGAGCCTTACTTCCATGCTGCCTGGGAGCGGCGGGCGCTTGGCGTCACGCTCACTGCCGGCGCCATGGGTGCCTGGAACATCGACGAGAGCCGGCATGCGCGAGAATCGCTGCATCCCGCCGACTATTATTCGTCGAGCTATTACCAGATCTGGATCCAGGCGCTTGAGGTACTCCTGAAGCGCCATGGCTTCGTGACGGAACGCGACCTTTTCGCCGGCAGGGCTGTCGATCCGGCGGCGACACCCAAACGCGTGCTGACGGCTGCCGATGTGCCTGCCGTGCTCGCCAAAGGTGGGCCATGCGACCGTCCCGTGGCTGCGCCGGCGCGCTTCCAGGCGGGCGACCGCGTGCGGACGAAGAATTTCAGCCCCACCGGCCATACGCGCCTGCCGCGGTACGCGCGCGGCAAGAACGGAAGGATCGAGGCCGTTCGCGACGGCTTCGTGTTCCCGGACAGCAACGCGCATGGCAAGGGCGAGAACCCGCAATGGGTCTATACCGTGGTTTTCGACGGCGCCGAGATCTGGGGCGAGGGCGCCGATCCGACATTGACCGTCTCCATCGACGCCTGGGAGAGTTACCTTGAGCCGGCATGAGACCGAACTGCCAGGCGGCTTCGACGATCCGGTGTTCGCCGAACCGTGGCCGGCGGAGGCTTTCGCCATCACGGTGGCGCTGCACGACAAGGGCCTGTTTTCGTGGGGCGAGTGGGCGGACGCCCTGTCCGCCGAAGTGAAGAAGCCGGACGCCGCGAGGGACGGCCACGACTATTACGAGCACTGGCTGTCGGCGCTGGAAAAATTGCTGGCGACCAAGGGCGTCGCCGGCAAGCACGAGATCGATACGCTCGCGGCCGCCTGGGAGCGTGCCGCCCACGCCACGCCGCACGGCAAGCCGATCCTGCTGGAGAATGATCCCGGAGCCCGCCGGTAGCCCGGACTCAAGCTGCGTTCCCTTTACGTTCTCGTTTGCGCCTGATAGCGTGCCGAGCTGATAATGAATGAGACCGTCGCCGACGACGCCGGTGATGGCACGCAACCTTGTGTTTCGCTCGCGAATCCGGTCTGTCGAACTGATGGAATTCTCTCCTCAACAGGACGAGGCTTTGAAGGCGGTCGGCCGCTGGCTGAAGGACGGGCGGCCGCAGATCTTCCGCCTGTTCGGCTATGCCGGCACCGGCAAGACGACGCTTGCGCGCTATTTCGCCGAGCATGTCGACGGGCAGGTGCAATTCGCGGCCTTCACCGGCAAGGCTGCCCAGGTGCTGCGCTCCAAAGGAGCGACCAACGCCCGCACCATCCATTCGCTGATCTATCGTCCGCAGGGCGAGGAATCGGTCGAGGACCAGGTGACCGGCAAGACCTCGATGTCGCCGACCTTTTCACTCAACCGGCAAAGTCCGATCGTGCGCGCCAAGCTGGTCGTCATCGACGAGTGCTCCATGGTCGACGAGCAACTCGGCCGCGATCTGATGAGCTTCGGCACGCCGATCCTGGTGCTCGGCGATCCGGCCCAGCTGCCGCCGATCTCCGGCGGCGGCTTCTTCACCGAGCATGAGCCGGATGTGCTGCTCACCGAGATCCATCGCCAGGCGCGCGACAACCCGATCATCCGGCTGGCGCTCGACGTGCGCGAAGGCCGCGAGTTCATGCATGGCGACTACGGCACGGCGCAGGTGATCGGCAGGGAAGGGGTCACGCAGGATCTGGTGATGAAAGCCGATCAGGTACTGGTCGGCACCAACCGCACGCGGCGGCGCTACAACCAGCGCCTGCGCGAGCTGAAGGGCTTTTCCGCCGATTATCCGCAGGCCGGCGACAAGCTGGTCTGCCTGCGCAACGATCCGGCCAAGGGGCTGCTCAACGGATCGCTGTGGAAAGTGATGACCTCGTCGCGCGAGACGGTGAAGCCTGGCATCAACCTGCTGGTCTCGCCGGAGGAGGACGATCCCGACCGCGGCGTTGCCAAGATCAAGCTGCTGAAGGCGGCGTTCGAGGATCCGGATGCCGAGATTCCATGGCAGCAGAAGAAGCGATTCGACGATTTCGACTACGGCTATGCGCTGACCGCGCACAAGGCGCAGGGCTCGCAGTGGAATGACGTCGTGCTGTTCGACGAGAGCTGGGCCTTCAAGGAGACCCGGCAGCGCTGGCTCTACACGGCCATCACGCGTGCGGCCGAGCGGCTGACGATCGTGCGATAGAGCGGTTCACCGGGTCAGGAAACGGTAAACCCCTCTAGCTCGTTCTTTTGGCGCAATTCCGAACGGAAAGCCGTCACACCTTTCATGGAATTGCTCCAGTCCGCTTATTCTGCCGGCCTCGCATCTAGCCATTGCCAGGCCGCGGCTTCGTCCTGACTGGTGAAATGCCGGAATTCGAACGGCAGAACCTTCGGAAAGAAGTCGCCGACAAGCGATGCCCAGCGCGGATCGCCGATAGCTGCGCAACGGACGACATGCTCCAGCGCGTCGGCCACACCTTGCTGCAGCGTTTCTTGCGAGATGTTGGCCCAATCGACGCTCTCCTCGTCAGTCAGCCGCACTAGCACGTCGATCCTCGGGTGCAGGGCATAGGCAGCTTCCAGCAGGCCGAACAGGTTTTCCGCATCCGCCGGCGAGACATCGCCGACGACGTCGATGGCAAAAAGCGCGTCACGGTTGGTTTCAATGCGGCGTATCGCCGGCACCGCCTCGAGGAAATTCACTGGCAGATCCTTGTGTTGGCCATCAGCTAGTCTCTGGAACACCGGAAACCCACTATCTGTTCCCTGCAAAGGCGCTATAGATGCCCGCCAAAACCAAGCTGGATGCGAATTCATGCCTGTAAAGCTTTCGGTCAACCTCAACGCTGTCGCCATGCTGCGCAACCGCCGCGACCTGCCGTGGCCGAGCGTCATAGGGCTGGGGCGCATCGCTCTTGCCGCCGGCGCGCATGGGTTGACCGTCCATCCACGCCCCGATGAGCGGCATACGAGACATTCCGACCTGCCGGAGATCAGGGCGCTGATCGACGATGAGTTCCCAAAGACGGAATTCAACATCGAGGGCTACCCGACAGAGGATTTCCTAGCGCTTGTCGAGAAGAACCAGCCGGAGCAGGTGACACTGGTGCCCGACGATCCGGCGCAGGCGACGTCAGACCACGGCTGGAACTTCGTCGCGCAGGCTGCGTTCCTGACACCGATCGTCAAGCGGCTGAAGAAGGGCGGATTTAGGGTGTCGCTGTTTTCCGACGCCGATGCGGCCGGCGTGAAAGCCGCGCGCGATACCGGCGCCGACCGGATCGAGCTCTATACCGGGCCCTATGGCGGTTACCATTCCGATTCCGCCAAGGCGGCCAAGGAATTGGAAAGACTGGGAAAAAGCGCGGACGCGGCACTCGCGGCGGGGCTCCAGGTCAATGCCGGCCACGATTTGACCGTGAACAATCTGCCTGCACTGATCAAACGCATCCCCGCATTGGCCGAAGTATCGATCGGACATGGGTTGACAGCGGATGCGCTGGAGTATGGCATGGCCGGCACGGTTGGGCGGTTCTTGAAGGCCTGCGGATGGTAGGGCGAGGAAGCCTTGCGTAGCTCCGGCGTGTTCCGCGCTTTGCGGCAGCCTCGGAGCGTGGCGAATCTGATGAAGTGGGGTTCATGGTGCTAGCCAACGCCAGCGAAACAGAATCCCTCGAACCTGCCGAGGCCGAGCGGCAGCACAGCACCAAGGTTCTGATGCTCGGTGCGCTCGGCGTCGTCTACGGCGATATCGGCACGAGCCCGATCTACGCCTTTCGAGAGGCTCTCCATGCTTCAGGGGGAGTGGTTGCCCGCAACGATGTGCTCGGCGTGCTGTCGCTGATCGTCTGGGCGCTCACCATCATCGTCACGATCAAATATGTCGCCTTCGTGCTGAGGGCCGACAATAAGGGCGAGGGCGGCACGCTGTCGCTGATGGCGCTGGCACGGAGCGCCTATCCGCAGGGCTCCAGCCTGATCCTGGTGATCGGCCTCTGCGGCGCGGCCCTCTTCTTCGGCGATTCGATCATCACGCCGGCGATCTCCGTGCTTTCGGCGGTTGAAGGCCTGGAAGTCATCACGCCGGCGCTCGATGCCTATGTCGTTCCGATCACGCTGGTGATTCTGGCGGTGCTTTTCGCCGTGCAGCGTTTCGGCACGGGCAAGGTGGCGGCAGTGTTTGGACCCATCACGGCGACATGGTTCGTGGCGATCGGCGTTGCCGGCCTCTATCACATCGTCGACGATTGGTCCGTCCTGTTGGCTATAAACCCCTACTATGCGGTCTATTACCTGGCCACCACGCCGACGGGCGCCTTCGTCACCGTCGGCGCGGTTTTCCTCGCGGTCACTGGCGCCGAGGCGCTCTATGTCGACCTTGGCCATTTCGGCCGCAAGCCAATCGTGCTGGCCTGGTTTTCCATCGTTTTCCCTTGCCTGCTCCTCAACTATTTCGGGCAGGGCGCCTTCGTGCTCTCGCACGGCGGCAAGCCGACCAACCCGTTCTTCCAGATGCTTCCCGAATGGGGGCTGATGCCGATGGTCGCCCTGGCAACGGCGGCGACGGTCATCGCCAGCCAGGCGGTGATCTCCGGCGCCTTCTCGCTGACCAGACAGGCGGTGCAGCTCAATCTTCTGCCGCGCATCGAGGTGCAGCACACATCCGAGATGCAAAGCGGCCAGATCTATATGCCGAGGGTCAATCTGCTGGTCGCGCTCGGCGTGATGCTTCTGGTCGTCGGTTTTGGCAGCTCGAGCGCGCTCGCCTCCGCCTATGGCATTTCGGTGACCGGTGAGATGCTGATGACGACGATCCTCTTGTTTGTCGTCATGCGCTGGCTCTGGAAATGGCAGCTGGCGCTCGCATTGGCGCTGGCGCTGCTCTTCGGCGTCATCGACCTCGGCTTCTTCTCGGCCAATGTCGTCAAGATGGTCGAAGGCGGTTGGGTGTCGATCACTGTCGCTTTGATCATGGGGCTGATCATGTGGACTTGGATTCGCGGCACCCGCTACCTATTCGACAAGACGCGCCGCAACGAAATCCCGCTCGACTTCCTGGCGGCGAACCTTTTGAAGAAAAAGCCGCAGCTGGTGTCCGGCACCGCCGTGTTCCTGACCAGCGATCCGCTGAGCGCGCCGACGGCGCTCATGCACAGCCTGAAGCACTACAAGGTGCTGCACGAAAAGAATGTCATTCTTTCGGTGGTGACCGCACCGCAGCCGGTGGTGCCGGACAGCGAGCGGGTGAAGATGGAGACGGTCAACGAGCTGTTCATGCGGGTCACGCTGACCTTCGGCTACATGGAGCAGCCGAATATTCCGCGCGCGCTGGCGATCTGCCGCAAACAGGGATGGAAGTTCGACATCATGACGACGTCCTTCTTCCTGTCGCGGCGCTCGCTGAAGGCCTCGCCCAATTCCGGCATGCCGATCTGGCAAGACAGGCTGTTCATCGGCCTTGCGAAGACGGCGGCGGATGCGACAGAGTATTTCCAGATCCCCACCGGGCGCGTGGTCGAGATCGGCACTCAGGTCGCGATCTGACCCTTCAAGCATCCACATTGTGCCATAGATTTGAATGGACCTCTGCAGGTCGAGCCTTGCACTGGCGGTATGGGAGCCCTAACGCCAGGGCACTTGATATTGCACTGCAGCAAGCGTAGAGCACCGCGCATTTTATCGGAGTGTCGTCATGGCCCTTGCCAATGGTGCTGAGGCAGAACCCGTCGAGCAAACGGGGCATCCGGAGATAGAGCAGCACAGCACCAAGGTGCTGATGCTGGGCGCGCTGGGTGTCGTCTATGGTGATATCGGCACCAGCCCGATCTACGCGTTCCGCGAGGCGCTCGTTGCTTCCTCGCGCGGTGAGGTCGCCGATCGCGGCGATATTCTTGGCGTGCTGTCGCTGATCATCTGGTCGCTGACGATCATCGTCACGATCAAATACATCATGTTCGTTCTGCGCGCCGACAATCGTGGCGAAGGCGGCGTGCTCTCGCTGATGGCGCTGGCGCGCAGCACTTTCGCGACGCGTTCGGCGATCATCCTGGCCATCGGCATCGCCGGCGCCTCGCTTTTCTTTGGCGACGCCGTGATCACCCCGGCCATCTCCGTGCTTTCGGCCGTCGAAGGCATGAATGTCGTGACACCCGCCTTTCAGCCTTATGTGGTGCCGCTGACGCTGCTCATCTTGGCCATTCTGTTTGCGGTGCAGCGGTTCGGCACAGGTGGTGTTGCCTTGATCTTCGGGCCGATCACCGCCGTGTGGTTCCTCGCCATCGGCCTGTCCGGGCTGAACCACATCATTGCCGATCCTGAAATCCTCTGGGCGATCAGCCCGCACTACATCGTCGCCTTCCTGATCCATTCGCCGGACGTGGCCTTTGTCACGATCGGCGCCATTTTCCTGGCCGTCACCGGCGCGGAGGCACTCTACGCCGACCTCGGCCATTTCGGGCGCAAGCCGATCGTGCTGGCATGGCTGGCGATCGTATTTCCCTGCCTGCTGTTGAACTATGCCGGGCAGGGCGCTTTCGTGCTCGCCAAGAACGGTGTCGTCGGCCATCCGTTTTTCGAGATGAATGAAGGCTGGGCGCTGATCCCGATGGTGATTCTGGCGACGGCAGCGACCGTTATCGCCAGCCAGGCGGTGATCTCCGGTGCCTTTTCGCTGACCAGGCAGGCGGTGCAGCTCAACATGCTGCCGCGGCTGGAGATCCTGCATACGTCCGAAAAACAGTCGGGCCAGATCTACATGCCGCGCGTCAACATGCTGCTGGCGCTGGTGGTGATGCTTCTGGTGGTCGGTTTCGGCGCGTCCAGCAGACTTGCCTCGGCCTACGGGATCTCGGTGACCGGCAATATGCTGGTGACGACGGTGCTCCTCTTCGTCGTCATGACCCGTATCTGGAAGTGGCAGCTCTGGGTCGCGGTGTCGTTAACGGCTCTGTTTGCCCTCATCGATGTCGGCTTCTTTGCCTCCAACATCGTCAAGGTCTTCGAAGGCGGCTGGGCGTCGCTCGCCGTGGCTTTCGCCATCATCCTCGGCATGTGGACCTGGGTGCGCGGCAGCCGCTACCTGTTCGACAAGACGCGACGCAACGAGATCCCGCTCGACTTCCTGGCGGCGAACCTTTTGAAGAAAAAGCCGCAGCTGGTGTCCGGCACCGCCGTGTTCCTGACCAGCGATCCGCTGAGCGCGCCGACGGCGCTCATGCACAGCCTGAAGCACTACAAGGTGCTGCACGAAAAGAATGTCATTCTTTCGGTGGTGACCGCACCGCAGCCGGTGGTGCCGGACAGCGAGCGGGTGAAGATGGAGACGGTCAACGAGCTGTTCATGCGGGTCACGCTGACCTTCGGCTACATGGAGCAGCCGAATATTCCGCGCGCGCTGGCGATCTGCCGCAAGCAGGGATGGAAGTTCGACATCATGACGACGTCCTTCTTCCTGTCGCGGCGCTCGCTGAAGGCCTCGCCCAATTCCGGCATGCCGATCTGGCAAGACAGGCTGTTCATCGGCCTTGCGAAGACGGCGGCGGATGCGACAGAGTATTTCCAGATCCCCACCGGGCGCGTGGTCGAGATCGGCACTCAGGTCGC
>NZ_NSFZ01000012.1:0-170655 GCF_002294915.1 Mesorhizobium sp. WSM3879
GTGCTGTTTGCCATGCGCCCACGCCCGAGTTGGGCGCATGGCAAACAGCACAGATTTCAGCAAGGGCCCTGAGCCGCGCAAAGGCATGCCGAGCCCGCGTCTTGGCGAAAGCGAATTCAAGGCACGCTATCTGAGACAATTCTACGATCCGGCCTTTCAGCCGGAGGCGGATGCCATTGGCAGGCTGGCCGAAATCGCCTGGCAGGCCTACAGCGAAGAACGCAAGGCACCGATCACCAGAAAGGCGGGACAGGGCTTCCACGATCCGGACTATGATCTCTCCGTCGACTGGTTCGCCGCGCACGAAGCGGTCGAAGCGGCACAGCGCCGCTACGAGGACAAGACCGCGCCGTGCCGCATCCTGCTCATAAACGGCTCCTCGCGCAGCGAGCACACCTGTCCGGGCGAAATGTCGAAGAGCTTCCGCCTTGTCGAGTTGGCGCGCAGCGCCATTGCAGCAAGACCGGGCTTTGCTATCGAGGTTCTCGACCTCGCGCGGCTCGCCTCCGAATACGGCCGCAGGATCTTTCCCTGCAAGGCGTGCTTCTCGACCGCGGCCGCGCTCTGCCATTGGCCATGCTCCTGCTACCCCAATCATTCGCTCGGGCAGGTCAATGACTGGATGAACGACATCTACCCGCTCTGGGTCGAGGCGCATGGCGTCATGATCGTCACGCCGGTCAACTGGTACCATTCCTCCTCGCCGGTGAAGCTGATGATGGACCGGCTTGTCTGCGCCGACGGCGGCAATCCCGATCCTTCGCTGACGCAGGGCAAGGATGCCGCGCTCGCCAAGAAGGTCGAGCTTGCCGGCTGGGACTATCCGCGCCATCTCGCCGGCCGGCTGTTCTCCGTCATCGTGCATGGCGACACCGAAGGTGCCGGAAGGGTGCGCCACAGCCTCGCCGACTGGCTGCGCTCGATGAAGCTCGATCCGGTGGGCGAGGCTGCCGAGCTCGACCGCTACATTGGCTACTGGAAGCCCTATGCGACGAGCCATGACGAGCTCGACGCCGACCATGCCGTGCAGACGGAAGTCCGCAATGCCGCGCTGGCGCTCGCCGAAGCCGTCGAGAAGCGTCGCGCGGGTTCGTTCCAGACCATCGGAGCCGGGCTCGAGGATCCGCGCCCCAAATAGCCGACGAGGAGAAGCAGCCGACGAGAAGGAAGATGCAGCGCTGGTTCCAGGAAGCCTGGGTTGTGCTGAAAGAGAGCATCACCGGCTATGTCAACGACAATGCGCTGAGCCATGGCGCGGCGATGGCCTTCTACGCCACGACCTCGCTGGCGCCGATCCTTCTGATCGTGGTAGCGATCGCGGGCGTCGTCATCGGCAACGACGCCGCGCAGCTCGCGCTTTCGGCTGAGTTCGCGGGGGTGATGGGACCGCAGAGCGCCGAACTTCTCACGGCGGTGATCGAGACCGCCGCGCATCGCGGGTCCAGCACGCTGGCCACCCTCATCGGGCTGATCACGCTGCTTGTCACCGCCTCCGGCGTCTTCGGAGAGATGCAGCAGTCGTTGAACGAGATATGGAAGGTCAAGCCCAGCGGCGTTTCGCTTTCGCGCCTAGTGCGGGCGAGGGCGGCAAGCCTCGGGCTGGTGGCAGCTCTTGGCTTCATGCTTCTGGTGTCGCTCGCCGCAAGCACGGCGATCTCGGCGCTGAGCGAGGTCATCAACCAGCACCTGCCGTTCGGCGAGCTGATCGTGAGCGCGATCAACACCATCGTCTCCTTCGTGCTGATCGCGCTGCTCTTCGCGGCGATCTACAAGGTCCTGCCGGACCGCAGGCTCAAATGGCGCGACGTCGGCGTCGGTTCCATCGTCACCGCACTGCTCTTCACCATCGGCAAGTCGCTGATCGGCTGGTACATCGGCACCAGCGCCATCGGCACGTCCTATGGCGCTGCCGGCGCGCTGATGGTCGTGCTGGTCTGGGTTTACTATTCGGCACAGATTTTCCTCTTCGGTGCCGAGATCACCCGCGCCTATTCGGTGCGGAGCGGCAGCCGGCAGGATCTCGCGCCCGTGGTGGCGGCCAGCGACGAAACGTCAAGGTCAGGCAGGTCACCGCAACCGGGCGTGTCGGACGGCGAGGTCGTCAGATGGATCGTCCTCAGCAGCCTGATCACGGTGCTGGTCTCGGAGTTCCGGCGCTGGCGGCAGGGGTGACGCTGCCGGCCGCCGGTTCGAGGGTTGGCCGTTCTCTGCCTGTCGCTCCTGCTGACGCTTTTCGACTTCGTAGGAAAGCCAGCGGCAGAACATCCCGATGATCGAAGTGGCGGCGCCGCCAAGCAGGCAGGCAATCAGCAACGGATTTTGCGAAACGTGCTCCCAACTGACGATCGCCAGCAGCATCACGCTTACCGTTGAGATCGAATAGCCTATGCCCTTGAGCAGATGCAGCGACGATATGGTCATCCCGGCCCGCCTTTCAGGTGCAACAATCAGCGGCAACCGAAGTTCCATGCACCCAGTGCCAGGCGATTGGCAGCGGTTTCGCCGCTGTGTGCGAGCCGTTGAAACCTTGTCCAGCCGAATGCGTTGCCTCACGTGTCAATCGCGGGAGGAAGTCGTCACGATGCCAAAGACAGGGCCAGGTTGGGAGCAGGCCTATCAACCGCTCGAATTCGCCGAAAAGCACGGCCTGACCCTAAGGCAGGCTGAGATCGTCATCCAGACCAATGGACCGTCCAAATACAAATGCGATCTGGCGGCTCCGATCTTTCTCAAGGCGCTGAAGCAGCTCGCAAAGAATCGCGGGACGCCCGGCCGGGAGGCAGCATCAGTGTCGGCTTTTGAGGAACCGAGCTTCGCGCAGCAGCGAAGGCCAGTCGGTTCCGATTAGCTTGATCAACTCAAGGGCATCGTTTTCCGAAATGTCCGCGTCCTTTGCCAACCGGTGGGCGAGCATTTGGACATCGGCCTCCGTTTGCTGCACCTGCTTTCCATCATTTCCAACCATAGCGCGCCTCCTCTCAGACAAGAACTTTCGAGGTGGCCGTATGTTTCATTTTGGCGGCAATAGGCAGGGCGCCGGCGAACGCAAAGTTCGCGCAGGCTTGCGCTACTTGCGTTTGGCCTTGAGCTTTTCACTCAATTCGACCGGATCGCGGCAGCCGTTCTCAAACAAAATCAGCGCGTGCCTTGCCGCATGAAGCCGCTCCTCACTGTCCGACGGTATGCGAAATGTGCGGCAGTAGTCGTCGAGAGCGGCTGTGAGGATGATCAAATCCTCGGGGTTGAGGAAACCCGGAAAAACCATTGCTCTCCCTCCCGTTGACAGGTGAAAGTGAAAGCGTGGTCCGCGCTTACAAACGCTGGCCTGGGTTTGGGAGTTGCGGATAAGCGCTGGCGGCGGGGTCACATGTTGTGTCACCCTGCCATCAAGCGGAACCTTCTCGCGTCACGGACGGAGCGGTTTGGACCCCGGGCTTTGCCGGCGAGCACAGCACTTTGTGATCCTGGCCGAAGTCCGCTGCGGGTTTGAGAAAGATGGTATCGGATCGCCCGAGGCGATGGCGCCTAGCGCTTCCGCTTTCCGGCGCCGGAAGGCTTGGGCCCCACGGTCACGAGCGCCTCGCGCATTATCCGCAGGGCTTCATCGGGGGTAAGGCCGCATTTGCGGGCAAAATAAATCGCTTCGGAAGCCTCCGATCGCGAGGCTGCGGCGATAACGGACAAGGCCGGTCTCGATTTCTTCTTGGCCATCGGTTCACCGTGCCGCGAATCGCTTAGTCAACTAATATAACGTCCCTGTTCTGAAATCAAAATTCTGGCTTTCGACGCCGCAGCCCCGATCGGGGCTGCGGGCTCATTTTATCCGGCGGCGGATCTTACCAGCCTTGGCGACTCGCCCAGTCGTCGATGTCGCGGCGGATGCGATCCTTCTCGATGCCGTAGCGCTCTTGGATCTTGCCTTCGAGCTGCTCGCGGTTGCCGGCGATGCGGTCGAGGTCGTCATCGGTGAGCTTGCCCCACTGTTCCTTCACCTTGCCCTTGACCTGCTTCCAGTTACCTTCGACGCGGTTCCAATCCATGGTGCAGACCTCCTTTGTGTTTGCGTAAATGCTAACGACTGCGCGGGCCGCGGGTTCCTGTTTTTCGGCCGGACACGAGGGAACATTTGAACGCTGCTCATGTTCTGCCGCAGTATGGCGCGCCGTCCCCTGCAAGGCGTGCCGGCGGACCGGGTCGGGACCCAATCCTGCCCGTCTCGTTGTCCCGTTGGGGCGGGCTTCCAATAGATCGAGGAGATCATGCTTTACCAGGCAGCGAAGATCGCCGAAGAGGCCCATCGCGGCCAGAAAGACAAGACCGGCCGTCCCTTTATCGAACATCTGAGACGCGTCGCCGATGCGGTCGAAACGCTTGACGAGAAAACCGTCGCCTACCTGCACGACGTGGTCGAGAAAGGCGAGGGGTGGACGCTCGATCGGCTCGAGGCCGAGGGCTTCGGCTTTCCGGTCGTCGCTGCCGTTGACGCGCTGACGAAAAGAATGGACGAAAGCGAGCACGACTTTGTCTGCCGTGCGGCGTCCAACGAGCTTGCGCTGCCTGTCAAGCAGGCGGACCTCAAGGACAATCTCTGGCAGGCGCACCAAGCGGGCATCGACCCCGAGAAGTACGAGAACGGACTGCGCCTGCTCGACGAGTTGACCAGCGAGTGACTGGAATTGCCCTAGCCCTTGTCGCTCACCTGCAGCAGATCCGCCGACTCGGGTGAAAGGAGCGAGCGTTCCCGCAACGCCTTTTCCAGGTCGTTGCGGCTGTCAGCCGGGCAGGCGTCGGGCAGGTCGAGCGCCGTCAGCGCCTCTTCGTCGAATTCGATGGCTCCGCCATAGAGCTGAGCCACCTGCATCACCAGACTCTCGATATCCTCGCGGGCAATGTTCTCGGCGAGATTCATCAGCCTGATTTCTTCCGACAATTGGATGATGTTGACGATGCCGTTTTCCCGCAAAGCCCGCTGGACCTTGTGGTGAGCGTCGTTGCGCAACCGGTCGGAAAATCCTCGTAACATCGGAAAAACCTCCTTTCGCGGCGGTTCATCCCTCTGCCGGCCATAATGCGCCGACGTCGCTCGGTTGGCAACTAAAAAATGGAAAAGCTGTAAAAAAATCAACGAGTTAGCATAGAACGGCAAATGCGGTGTAGCCATATCGTTAGCACCGCCAGCGTCCCCCACCTTTGTTGTCTCGCATGACCTTGACGTCTTTTGAGCCGAATCCTACTTTTACTGGCAGTGAGTGACATACTCATTCGTGTCATGACCTGCGGGAGGCTAGGGTGGTTGAATTGGAGCGGCCGCAAAGGCTGCAGATCATGTTGACGGAAGAGGAACTCGCGGCAGTCGAGAACTGGCGCTTCGAGAAACGCATGCCAAGCCGCTCGGCCGCCGTGCGCGAGCTTCTGCGAAGGGGCCTTGCATCCGAAGGTTTCCTGACAGCCGAGACCGGCATGAAGTCGCAGGATTTCGGCGTGCTGGATCCAGCAAAGGGGAATGGCGAAAATCCTGACCCCTCCAAGGCTTAGCCGCTTGCTATGAGATTCGGCCGCGCTAACTAATGCCCATGGTGACATCCGGGGGCAGGGAAATTGAAGATGCCAGCGCCAATGCGCGTCTGGCCGCCATTGTCGATTCTTCCTTCGATGCCATCATCGGCAAGGATCTGAACAGCATCATCACCGACTGGAACCGCGCGGCAGAACGCATGTTCGGCTACAGCGCGGAGGAAGCCATCGGCCAATCGATGCTGCTCCTTATCCCCGAGCATATGCACGATGAGGAGACCGACATTATCAGCCGCATCCGCCGGGGCGAGGGCGTGGCAAATCTCGACACGATGCGAAAGCGCAAGGACGGCTCGCTCGTTGCCGTTTCGGTAACGGTGTCGCCGATCAGGAGCCTTGCGGGCGAGATCGTCGGCGCCTCCACGATCGCGCGCGACATCACCGCCGCCAGGGAAAATGAGCGCCGCATCCGGCTCCTGATGCGCGAGGTCAACCACCGTGTGAAGAACCAGTTCGCGGTGATCCTGTCGATGGTCAGGGAAACCAACAAGCGTTCTGCCAGCCCCAGCGAGTTCGAGGAGATGATCCGAGCCCGGATCATGGCGCTGTCGCGCTCGCACGATCTGCTGGTCACCTCGGAATGGGCAGGCGCCAGTCTCTTCGACCTCATCCAGGAACATCTGAAACCGTTTGGTCATGAGGAGCGCATCTCGCTTTCCGGCCCGCTTTTGACGCTGCAGTCGAATGCCGTGCAGAATCTCGGCATGGCCTTCCACGAGCTTGGCACCAACTCGTCGAAATATGGCGCGTTGGCGGGCGAGGGCGGGCACGTCGAGATCACCTGGACGGTCGAGACTGGCCCGAAGGCGCAGCGCCACTTTCACCTTGTCTGGCAGGAGAGGTCGAATGGCCATGCCAATGGCGAGCCGGACGAGACGGCGCGCAAGGGTTTTGGCACCGTGGTGCTGCAGCGGGTGGCCCCGCAGTCGCTCAGCGGCTCTTCCAGTCTCGAGCGCTCGTCCGGTGCGTTGAAATGGTCGCTGACGGCACCGCTCGAGGCCATTGTCATGCCACAACTCGGCGCCGAGAGCGGAAGCGACTTTTACGGATGAGGGCCCGTTCCGGAAATCGAAGGCATTTGCCGTAAGGGGCTTGTGCGGCGCGCAATACGGCTACCGGGGAAGGTTCCCTTGTCGCTCCGTAAAAATGTATTACATCATGTAACATAGCGTGCGCATTGCACGCGAATGCAGTTGCTTTGGTCTGGCTTCATCGATGGAGGTTGTCATGGCAAGCAAACTGATGGAAGAAAGGAAGAGCAAGGACTGGGTTATCCTGGTCCTCGCGATCTGCCTGTTCATCTCACCCTGGGTCATCGGATTCACCGCGGCAATGATGCCCGCGTGGAACGCCTGGATTGTTGGCGTCCTGCTCGGTGCGCTGGCGCTCGCGACGCTTTCGGTGTTCGCCGAATGGGAGGAATGGGTAAATCTCGTGCTCGGGCTCTGGCTGATCGTGTCGCCCTGGCTGCTGGGCTTCGCGGCGGACAGGAACGTAATGCTCACGCACGTCATCCTTGGCGTGCTCGTGGTCGCGGCATCTGCCTGGGCCGTCTGGGACGTCCGTCATCCCCACGCGCATGCGTGAGCGGTGATTAAGGGAGCCCGCCGCGCAAGCGGCGAGCTCCTTTGAAAGACAATTCCAGGAAAAGCGTGCAGCCGGTTTTCCGACCGGAACTGCATGGAAGACCAATCGGGGCACGGGGCTGAGCAACGGTTGCGACCTCACGCAATTGCTGCAACCGGACACCTTTTCGTGCATTCTTGGGAATGGCACCGATGCTCGATCCCGATCAGCCTGCCAAATGCTGTTCCTATTGCGGCGGCCGCGATCACGAGTTCGAGGCGTGCCCGAAGCGCAAGGCCGACGCCGAGAAGGAAAAGGCCGCGCGGGAGCCCGAGCCGGCCGGCCGTAGGGAGCCTGACGTGGAATCCAAATACCTGACGTAGCGTTCCTTCGCGCCCCCCTCTGTCCTGCCGGACATCTCCCCCACAAGGGGGGAGATTAGCAGTTCCGCCGCCGGCGATCTTCCTACAATTGGCAAAAGCCGGCGTGACATCCGATCTCCCCCCAAGTGGGGGAGATGTCCGGCAGGACAGAGGGGGGCGCTGTCCCGCCGACGTCTCCATCTTTTCGCGCCCGGACTACCTTAGCGCATGCGCCGCTGCATCGGCGAACGAGATGTCGCCCTTGATCTCGCGCATCGCCATCGAGGTGACGGTGCGGCGCACGCCGGGCAGCCGGCTGAGTTCCTCGCGCAGCATCCTGTCCAGCGCCCGCATGTCGACGGTGACGATCTGCAACAGATAGTCGGCCTCGCCGGTCGTGGCGTAGCAGCGGCGGATCAGCGGGTGCTTCCTCACCGCCGCCTCGAAGGCGTCCGACACCTCAAAGTCGATCGACACCTGGATGAAGGCCTCGATGTCAAAGCCGATCGCTGCCGGATCGATGCGGGTGGAATAGCTGCGGATGATGCCTTGAGCCTCGAGCGCCTTCACCCGTTTCCAGCACGGCGTCTTGCTCAGTCCCACCTCTTCGGCCAGCTCGCCGAAGGAGATGCGCGCGTCGCGCTCGAGTGCTGACACTATCTTGCGGTCAAGGGCATCAAGCATGACCCGTTCTCCAATGTCGCAACAATGGACAGTAATCGTACTCCAATTTACGCCATTTGGATAACAGAAAGGAACAATGTTCAAGCCGGAAGCGCTATCCTTGGCTGCCTGCCGAACATGCCCGCGCGAGGAGGATGAGCCATGGACAAGTCGGACTATCACGCCCGCATCGAGGCGCCCGAAATGCGCGACTACGGCGTCTATCTCAAATGCGACCAGCTGCTCGCCTGCCAGAAGCCGCTCTCGCAAATGGTCAATGCCGACGAGCTGCAGTTCCAGATCGTGCACCAGGTCGAGGAATTGTGGATGAAGCTCATCGCCTTCACTCTGGTCGACGTGCTCGACTATCTGGAGAGGCAGGACACGCACCGCATCGTCTCGCTGATGGGCCGCGTGCACCGGCTGGTGCGCATGATGACGGCGCAGCTCGATCTGCTGGAGACGATGTCGCCCAAGGAGTACCAGCAGATCCGCCTCGAGCTCGGTAATGGCAGCGGCCAGGAATCGCCAGGCTTCAAGCTTATCCTGCGCCTGCCGCCGGACCTCTGGCGGGCCTTCAAGCATTCGTATCTCGACGGCCGCGGGCTTTCCGTCGAGGACGTCTACGACGCTCACTACGATCATGGCGATGCTTATGTCGTGGCCGAGGCGCTGATCGAGTTCGACGAGCTGTTCCAGAAATTCCGCGCCAACCACCTCTATCTCATCCACCGCTCGATCGGTCTCGGCGCCAAGTCGCTGAAGGGCCGCCCGGTGGAGATCCTGGAAGGCGGGGCCCGCCACCGCTTCTTCCCCGAACTCTGGGACATACGCTGCGACATGACCGACCGCTGGGGTGCGGCCTACGGCACCGTGCGCGACTCGATCAGCCACCCGCCGCACGCGAAGGCGGGCTGAGCTTTCCTCGCCCCGCACGAACAGGCGAGAGGTGGCGCGGCGTAGCCGCGAGGGAGAGCGCCCTCGTTGAGCGCCGAGCTTGGCTGTGGGCTCGCCGTCTGGCGGTTCGTCCCGGCGTCGCCGGCGCCTCACCGGCTGCTGCGCGGCGACTCTCCGCGGCCTGCAGTGGGGTGAGGAAACAAGTGAAGCAAAAATTCCGGCCCCTGTCGGAATCATTGCCCTTCCTCCGTCCTTGGGGCATCAACAGCTTCGAACCGGAGGGACAACGTGGAAACGCAATCGGCCTGGCAGACCGCCGCCATTCTCATCGCTCGCCTGATCTTCGCCGCCGTCTTCGCGATGGCCGTGACCTTCAAGTTCATGGATATGGGCGCCACCGCTGGCTACATCGCCGCCGCCGGGTTTCCGTTCCCGCTGTTTCTCGCCTGGTGCGCGGCGATCCTGGAGGTGCTTTTGGTGATCGCCTTCCTCACCGGCGCCTTCTTCACGCCGGCGGCGCTGGTCGCGGCAGTTTATGTGATCTTCCTCGGCTTTTCATTCCACGGCCCGTCGCACTGGACCGGCAACCAGGCCGAGTTCGGCTTCTTCGTCGATCATTTCACTTTCCTCGCCGGCCTTTTCTTCGCCGCCGTGCATGGGCCGGGCAAGTTGCTCGCCGTCCGACAGGGTTGGCCGGGCCGGGCGTGAGGCGCCGCCACTTCACATCTGATCGTTATAGGGTTCCTTCATCTGCCCGACCATGCGCGCCAGCTTGGAGAAGGAAGGCATGTCCGCTTCCGGCTGGCATTGGTTGGCGAGCTCGAGCAGGCGGATCGGGAAGTTGATCGCATCGCGGTTCGACGCCGAAATCGCCTCGGACCGGTCCTCGCCTGTCTCGACGGCCTCGGCCTTGCGCAATGCGATGTCGATCTCCTCGACCGTCAGCACCCCCTTGCGCACCAGGGTATGGTTGATTGCCGCGACGGCCATCAGCAGGCCCTCGAGTTGCAGATTGGCGACGTTCATGGCGCTTCCTCCCATTGACCTCGCTTGAAAACGCATGAGCGGCGTTTCCGATCCGGGAGCGCCTTAGGCCTCCATCAGGCGCACGCCGTATTCGGCCCAGAGCTGCTTGATCTCGCGGGCGCCCAGCGGCGGGGTCGAGCGATCTCCATAGGAGATGGCCACGGCGCTCAGATCATATTGGCCGTCGGCTTCGGCGATGAAGCGGATGGCCTCGCCAAGCGGGCGCGAATGGAAGACCGGATCCGCCTGGCCTCGGCCAAGGCTGCGAACGCCTGAAATACCTGCTGGCGCATGCCGCATCCGAAAGACCGATGCCATGGCGGATTTGTCCATGCCCGCTCTCCGCGATTCCCCTTGGGGAATGATTCCATAAGGTCCGGCTAATGACCAGCCCAACCGGGCACACCAACGACAACCGGGCACACCAACCCGCCGCTATGGAAAGGCCGGGCTCTGGGCCCGGCCTCCTTCAGCGGCCTGCGCTGCGGCGGCCGTGGGGGCGCGATTGCTCTATCGGGTCCAGGGGCGGGCCCAGTCGTGGTCTGTGTCCGAGTTGCGCGCCATCGCCATGCCGATCAGCAAGCCGACCAGGCCGCCAAGAACCATGGCGGTGGAAACGGTGCCGGGATTCTGCTGCACGGTTTCGGAAACGCTCTGGGCCTGGCTTCGCAACTGCCTTGCCGCGCGTGAGGCGCGATCGCTCGCGCCGCCGTAGAATTCAGAAGCTCGGTCGGCCGCGCCGCTGTAGAGGCCGGAGGCCCGGTCGGCCGCGCTCTGGTACCACCCTTGCGTCGCACTGGCGGCTTCCTCGGCCTGATCGGCAAGCGCGCGGTTGAGCCGGCTCACCTCGCGCTTCAATTCGGCGATCTGCTTCCTCATCGCCGCTTCCGAAGCGGCTGAAGATCTGGCGCTGGTGCGCGAAGCGCTGCCGCTGCGGGCAGCGCTGCTGCGGCCCGGATTGCTTCGCTCTGTGCCGCCGCCCTGGGACGTCGAGCTGCCGTTGCGCGCGGCTGCTGCGTTCGTGTCCTTACCCTGGTTGGTTTCGTCGTCTGCCATGGGTCTCTCCTTGCTGAACTCTGCAACGGCTCACGCCCGACCTTGCAACGGCTCACGTCCGCCATGGTTCCCTTCCAAGCAAAGGGCCGTGGAGCGGAACTCCACGGCCCTCGCGCGACGAAACTGCCGCGTCTCGTTACTACTTGCCGCAATGATTATCGTTGACCGACGGTGTAGCCGTGCCAGGCGACGTGTGAGTTGCATCCGGCTGGGCGCCCTGCGGCGTCGCGGGGCAATTCCGATCGGCGTTCGAATTCATGCCGTCCGTGGTGATGCTGCCCGTCGTGCCTGTATCGGGCGCCATCTGATCGGGCGGCGGATTGGCAGGCGTGGTGGGGTCCACCGTGATGCTCTGGCCGCTGCCCGCCGTGTCGGCGGTACCGCCCGTTGAATTCTGAGCCATCGCAGCCGTAGCCAGACCGATGGTCAGAGCCGATGCCGCAAGAATCTTGATGAGCATGATCTTCTCCTTCTTGTGCGAGATCGTTTCTCTGTTCGGGAGTCTGTCGCGTCGCGACTAAGGGTGGAACCCCTCGGCCCGGAGGTGGTTCCGAGAAAAAATTTCTGGAACTTCCACAATTTATCGGTGCGCGAGCGAAAGTCGCTTTCCCGGCAAGGCTGCAGACAAGCAGCTAGGAAAATTTACCTAATTATATACGTGACAAAGCACGAGCAATTTGTTACAAAGATGGCAGGGAGCACCTAGCCATGAAACTCGATAGCCCAATCTTCCAAGACGCCGAAGCCGCCCGCGAACACCTTGAGGCGCAGCGCTGGCCGCATGGCCCGAACTGCCCGCATTGCGGTAATGCTCGCGCCGACCGCATTACCAAGATGGAAGGCAAGGCTCACCGTCCCGGCCTGTACAACTGCATGGAATGCCGCGAACAGTTCACCGTCACTGTCGGCACCGTGTTCGAGCGCTCCAAAATCCCGCTCAACAAATGGCTTTTGGCGACGTTCCTCATGGCATCGTCAAAGAAAGGCATGAGCGCCCACCAGCTGCATCGTATGCTTGGCGTCACCTACAAGACCGCTTGGTTCATGGCCCACCGCATTCGTGAAGCCATGAAGGAAGACACCGCGTCTTCCGGCCCGCTTGGTGGCGAAGGCAAGACCATCGAAGCCGACGAAACCTACATCGGCAAGCGCGACGTTCCCTACATGTCACCGCAGCGCAAAGGCCGTCCGTTCCTCAAGTCTGGCGGCGCTGCGCAGAAGCGCACCATTGTCGCGCTGGTGGAGCGCGGCGGCTGCGTCCGTTCCTTCCATGTCCAGCACGCCACGAAAGACATCGTGCGCGATATCCTGGTCCGCAACGCCGACCGCAAATCGGTCCTCTACACCGATGAGAGCAAGCTCTACACCACGACCGGCTCGGAATACGCCAAGCACGAGACCGTCAACCACTCGGGCAAGGAATACGCTCGCGGCGAAGTCCACACCAACACGATTGAGAACGTGTTTTCAGTCTTCAAACGCGGCATGATCGGCGTCTATCAGCACTGCGGCGAAGCACATCTGCACCGCTACCTTGCTGAGTTCGATTTCTGTTACAACCGCCGCGCCGCGCTCCAAATCACCGACACCGAACGCCATGACCAGTTGCTTGCTAAGATCGAAGGCAAGCGTCTCACCTATCGGCGGATTGGTGAAGCCGGTCTCGCCTAAGCAGAAGGCTCGAATGCTTCAAAGAAAGCGCAAAAAAGTATAGGCAAATGCGTGACCGTGAGGAACCCATGAACAACAGGCTAACCGTGCTGTTGATCGCGGCCGCAACGTTTGTTGCCTTACTTGTGTTCGCTCGAACGGCCCCGATTACGACGCTTATCTTCGCCGCCATATGCCTCTGCGGACTACTGACTTTCTTCTGGTTTTCGGGCCGGGATTCCTAATCCACACTCGGGGAAATGACCTCTATCACCGAACGCCCCTTCTTCTGGGGCACCCAATCCCCATCCACCTTCTTCTCCTTGACCTCAAGCCGGATTGTCATGGGGATTCCGGTTCTAAGGCGCTCTTGAACATGGTCCTTGTCCAGTGCGGCGAGGAACCGCCGGTCTTTCATTGTGGCCTGGAATTCTGGCAGCCCTTCCGGGCGAAATGTCCAAGATCGCGGGCGAGGTAGCAACACTGGAGAAATGAGGATCACGTCCAAAACAGGACGGAGCGTCCGTTCTAATTCATCCTCTTCTATCGACCACAGACCGCTATGTTGTGCGAACTCTGCGCTCGGGATCATCTTCTTTGGCTTAGTGCCGTGCCGTTCAGTGATGCCTACACCAGAAATGGAAGGGTCGTGCTCCAAAGATCTGAAAAAGCGACGGCTTTGTGAGTGGACTTCAGGCGCCTTGGCCGCCCTTTTGACCAATTCACGCAAGAGAGCGCGGTCTTCTTCGCTTAGTGAAATCACGGGCTCTTCGCTAATAAATTCATCTAAATAGTGCCCGCCAACATGATCGCCAACGAACAATGCAAGACCGATCGCCAAAGCGTATAGACGGGGATATTTCTTCCCGCCGCGATGGATTTGCGCTAGTTGCCCTTCCGCCCAACTTAGGAACGTGTTTAGGGAGAGGCTGCCTTCACTGGCGTTAAGCAATTCAATGCGAACTTGGACGCTCGGGTCTATAGCAGATGCAGCAGACCGAAGTCCCGAAACCCAATGCAAAACCGCCTGCGCGACGACCTCTAAATCAGCTTTCTCGCCAGGCTTCAGATCCAAATATAGGCTAAGTGGAACATCTTCCATGCTATATCCCCCCGCTAAGTTCTGCGGTGAGGCTAGCAGGAACTATCCCCGCGTCAATTTGCTAGTGCGCCTACCTTTCGGCTTCCCTTTTGCCTTAGCTTTGTCGGCCTTATCGTGAGGCTTCGGCGGTGTCTTCAACATCCGTTTCAGCGTCTCGTTGAAGCGCTTTTCATCATCGGAAGCGGGTTTGTTACCCATGCGAGATAGAGACTCCATGTATGGGCAGGCAACTTGGCCTGATTACCCTAACGACCAAGACAACGCGATGCACGCCGTTGGGTGTATCACATCCTGGTGGGCAAGAATTGAGCGCGTCTTTGAGCTATTCCTGTTTTTCAACTGCGAACACTCTCAAGTGGCCTTCCTAAGGGCAACGCTCACCAATTCCCAAAAAATAGGCCTTATCCGAGCTTCGTCGGCGCTGTTGGCGCACTCAGACCCTAAGAGGTACGAGGCGCTGAGTACCTTCCTGCTTTACGCCAATATATGCGCTGAGAACCGAAATTTCATCGCCCATTCGGATATCCGAACTGATGGAAAGACCGGGAGCATACGTGTTGATAAGCGCGCCAACCAATTTGGAGGCAAGGACTATGTGTTCCACGTCAGCGTGGCAAACCTCAGGCGAATGGCGCAAGAGATGGCCGACGTTGCCCTTTTCGGCGGCATCATTCCGTTGGGGACGCGATACTCATCCCCATTGCCTCCAGTACCGCCGAAACCACGTAAGTGGGATCAACTTCTTCCAAAGGAAGATCGCAAAAACGTGCCACGCCCGCCTGAAACATCTGAGACGTGATCTCGATTTCCCTTACCTTTTCAATGCCGGCCTGTCGGCTCGAATCATAGGACATTTTCCCATACTTTCTCAAGTATATAATTAGGAAAATTTACCTAAGAGCCTTGTCAGGTGAGGGCAGCTCTGCTATGATTTTATCCATGGTGCTGATTTGCGCCAACGACCCGCCAGCCGGCGGGTTTTTTTGTGGCTCCTCACCTTGGTGGCTTCGCCAGTTGGCGAGGCGACGGGACAGCATCCTCCTGTGGCGTGCCAGCCATATCCCCGCAAGAAGGGGGTCCGATGTCGCGGAGGCTTTTGCCAATCCGATGTCCCAAAACGGGCGCCAAGGCCGAAGCCGTGATCTCCCCCTTGGGGCGAGATGTCCGGCAGGACAGGCGGGGCGGGAACTCGACCTTTTTAGTTGAATCCAATCTGCGGAAGCTCTGCATGCCACGCTATGCCACCATCATCACCGGCGACGACGGCGCCGAAATCGTCAGCGCCATCGGCGAGTTCGAATCGTTCGGCGTGCCGCCCCGCACAGGCCGCGTCGAGGCAGTCGCGCCGGGTGTGCGCATCGGCATGGTACGCGGCGGTCCGGTCGACGCGATCGCCGGCTTCGGCTTTCCGCGCCAGAGTCTCGATCCGTCGGCCATGAGAGCCGCCGCGGCGAAGCTGAAACGAACGGAGCCGTTTTCCGGACAGGTCGATCAGCCCTCCGCGCCGAAGGCCGCCCGCGCCAAGCCGCGCAAGAAGCCGGCGCGCAAGCCCGCCAAGTGGCGTGCGGTTCGTTCCGCCGGAACGCCGGCAGCCGATGCAGCCGTCAATGGCTGACTGCGCAGGCAAGGCGCGGCGCGCCGGCGCCCGAACCGCTGGAGCGAAGGCTGAGCCGGCCGCCGCGCCGATAGCCAGGCGCTCGAAAAAGACGCTGGGCGACGATTTCGCCGCGGCGCTGCGCGCTGATTTCCGCGCCCATGGCGCCGGCGTCATCGCCGCGGTCAGGGCGGAAAAGCCCGACCAGTATCTGAAGGTCGTGCTGACGATGCTGCCTAAAGAGTTCTCGCAGGGTCTCGATGCGAACCAAAACAGTCTGGGCCAGTTGAGCGATGAGGAGATCCGCAGCCGCATCCGCGGCCTCGAAGCGAGGCTGCGGCCGTTCCTCGATGATAACGACCTATCTGGCGCTGCTCGAGGAGCTGGACCAACGCCGTCAACGTAACCTTCTTGCTGCCTACAGGCCGTACCAAAGGCAGGCCGAGTTCCACGCGGCGGGGGCAAAAAACCGCGAGCGCCTGTTCATGGCCGGTAACCAGCTCGGCAAGACCAGGGCAGGGGGCGCCGAATGGGCCATGCACCTCACCGGCCGCTATCCGGACTGGTGGAGGGGCAAGGTGTTCGACACGCCCGTCCGGCTTTGGGCCGCCGGCGTCACCGGCGAGGGCACGCGCGACAATCCGCAGCGTGTGCTGGTCGGCCCGCCGCAGCGACAGGCGGAATGGGGCACCGGAATGATCCCGGCCGACGCCATTGCCGAGACGACGATGGGCCGCGGCGCGCCCGGAGCGCTGGACAGCGTCGTCGTGCGCTGGGGCGGTGGCGGTGATGTGCAGGCGGGCGAAAGCGTGCTCTCCTTCAAGTCCTACGAAAAAGGCCGCGAGAAATGGCAGGGCGAGACGCTGCACGGTGTCTGGTTCGACGAGGAGCCGCCGCTGGACATTTATTCCGAGGGTCTGACCCGCACCAATGCGACGGGCGGGATAACCATCGTAACTTTCACACCGCTGCTCGGGATGTCGGATGTGGTGCTGCGATTTTTGTCGGCGGAGGCGGTTCAGGGCTTGGGTTCCGCGCCCCCGCAAGGCGGGGTGGCCGCGAAGCGGCCGGAGAGGGGGTCTTCGTAGGGCGACAAGCTTACGAGTAGCTTTCCGCTCTTGCATCGACAGCCGGCGCTGCCCCCGCTCCGTCGCAGCTTCCGCCGCGCCACCTCTCCCCCACGTTCGTGGGGCGAGGAATTGGAGCCAAAAAATACGGATGAAATCCGATCAGGGATATTTGCTGCCCGCAAGCTGCCTAGCGCGAGCCTTAGGGTCGGTCGCTTTCCGGGTTAGCGGTTGGCACCATATCCTTTCGTCACGAGTAATTGGATTGTACCAGACATTGCATACTTTGTTCGGTGTGTCCGGGATACAAACTTTGCGTTGGAACCCCCTGAACTCGTGCATCCCGCAGGTCTGCTTGCTCGTGTCATAGGGCACGTTCGACTGGCAGGCTGAGGCGCTCGCGGCAATGGCCACGACGATTGCAATGCGGATCATGTATCTCCCCCGTTTCATCAGGAACTTCGCATTGATGAACAGTATTATCAACGACAATAGTTGGTTGGGGCAGATAGTTACGACGAGACTAATATGTCCCGACACGTGACCTTCATGACCATCGAAGATGCCGGGCACTATTCGCCCGAGCAGCGCGCGGAAATTATCGCCGCCTATCCGGAGCATGAGCGCGAGGCGCGCGCGAACGGCATTCCGGTGCTGGGCTCCGGTCGCATCTTCCCGGTGCCGGAGGAGATGATCGCCTGCGAGCCGTTCCGGCTGCCGCGCTGGTGGCCGCGCATCGGCGCGCTCGATTTCGGCTGGGACCATCCTTCGGCCGCGGTCGAGCTTGCCTGGGACACCGAGGCCGACATCGTCTATGTCGCCAAGGCCCACCGCGCCGCGCAGCAGACGCCGGCGATGCAGGCGCTGGCGCTGAAGTCCTGGGGCGAGTGGCTGCCCTTCGCCTGGCCGCGCGACGGCCGCCGCGAAACGCTGGAAGGCGCCGGCGTTGCGCTCGCAAAACAATATGCCGCGCATGGGCTGACCATGCTCTCGGGTCACGCCCGCTTCGCCGACGGCTCCGTCTCGGTCGAGGCCGGCCTGATGGACATGCTCGACCGCATGCAGTCCGGCCGCTTCAAGGTGTTTTCCACGCTTCACGCCTGGTTCGAGGAGTTCCGCCTCTACCACCGCAAGGACGGCCAGGTCGTGAAACTGCGCGACGACCTGATGGCCGCGACACGCTATGGCGTGATGATGCTGAGGGAAGCGGTGGTTGACCCGGCGGAGTTCAAGGCGGCGCGGCGGCCGGCGGCGCAGAGCGATCCGCTGGGCGCGTTTCGCTAAGTGGTAACAGAGGCAGGGGACATGGCGAAACCCGTACGGTATTGTCCACGGCATTCAGGGGGGCAGGCCGCATGATCTTTTCGACGATGTTCCGTTCTATCAAGATGGCTGTCAGTGGCGAGGTCATTCAGCGGATCGATACGCCAATTATGGACGGCCACTGCACGATTTCCCTGCGCCTGAAGCGCGATAGAAAAGGCCGCAAATATGTGGTGCTGGCTGGCATAGCCAGCGGCAACTACCAGTATTATCCAATGGAGCTGGAACAGTTCAGGCAGGTCATCGAAGCGGCCCTCGCCATACAATCTGCGACTGCTGCCGAGTAGCTGGCTCAGCTCCGTACAGGACAGGGCGATCCGCTGGGGGCTTCCAGGTAGGGCAGAACCTCTCGCTTCGTCATGCTCGGGCTGACCCGAGGATCCATGCCATGACGTAGCCAAAGGGCGCACCGGAGCAGAATTTCTCAATCGGAGCAATACCTTAGCGTCACCGCATGGATCCTAGGGTCTGCGCGTGTCGCTTCGCTCCTCGCTTCGCCCCAGGATGACGAAGAGCCGTTCCGGCCACCCCAGCACGAGCGACTTCTAGCCTCCAAAATCCTCAATCCAGCAAGTCGCGCACGCGCCGCCGCGCTTCCGATCGGCTGCGATCGCCTGCGCGCCCCTTTTCCAAAGCCCAGTCGTGCACCGACCCTGCTACCCGGGAAGCTTTATCTCAACAGCTGGACCAAGCTAGGATTTATTAGCCACCACTGCGGCGACAGGGGAGCAATCACCTTCTTCGGCGGCCCCCGGCGAACCCAGGTCTGCAGTTCGACAGGCCGCAGAGGGTTTCGGCAATTACCTCAGCGAGAGCTTTGAGGCCCTTGGCCGTGCCCCGCGCGGCATTGGGCTGATTCTGCAGGATCTGCGCGATTCCCCTTGGGACTTCCTTGAGCAACTGCCGGTCACCCCCGGCTCGGGGCCTGTTGCCGAAGGGCGCTTGGCGTCAGAGGCAGCCGGCGAAGCTGTTGCAAAAGGCTTGGCGATTGTCCGCGACGGGGCGGCCAAGTTTACCAAGCCGCTCGAGAAGTTTGCAACGAGTGGTTCGCGCGCCAAGTCGGGGCTCGCCGCTGATGCCGCGGTGGCTCGCCAAGCGGTTGAGACGAAATCTCTGGTCAAAGCCGCGGAGGATGCTGCCTACCGTGTAGGCACCGGCGCCAAACTCAAGAAGGGCGAGGTTCTTGAGATCATAAAGTCGATCGCAAGAGATCCTTCGAAGGTAAAGTATCAAGGGGCATCGTTCGGGAGGGCTGCCTCCAAAAACTACCGCAAAACATTTCTTGATGCGAACCCGAATCTGCAGGGAGAAGTTGTCGTACATCATGCTGCGGAGCGACAGATATGGGAGAGATTTCCACGCATCGTCGCTGCAAACGAGGAGCACTCTCTTCAGAATCTTCGTGGCATTCCAAAAGCTTCGATAACCTTTTGCACAAGGTCATTTTGCGGTACGAGTGGGAAGAATTTTACGAGGCGTATCCTCAGCTAACACGTTAGCAAATTCTGGATTACGTGAGTTACATCGACAGGAGATACGGGCATCTGTTCAATCCTCCGATAGGTGAGTGATGCAATATTTTAAGATACGGCCGCACGTGGCTGGTGGTATTGGCAAAGGCACTATTCTCGACTCGAGCGTTCATCCACCGATCGTAACCAAGCTCCACTACAAGGTAGAGGCATGGTTCGGGGATGTGATTGTTGCGACGTTTCCTTGTTTCCTCGTCACTGAAGAAACCCAGCGTGCGCTGCAGAAGATGGGCTTTTCAGGCGCGACGTTCGCGGACGCTGAGGTGACGACCTCGGAAGAGTTTCAAGAGGATCAACCCGGCCTGGAACTGCCACATTTCGTTTGGTTGAAAGTGAATGGAAAGGCGGGTCAAGACGACTTCGGGATCGCGGTGCCCTTCCGCCTCGTCATCTCGGAACGCGTTCTTGATCTGCTTGAATCGTTGGGCATTTTCGTTGCGATAGTCGAGCCTTACGACGACGAATAGCATGGGAATTGGCGATATCAGCACACTCAATCCCTGAAGCGACTCAGCTTTTTGAGGTTAACTATTGTTTAGATGGGCCGAACGAAATAGTGCACTGTCACCGCAATTCCCTTCATCCGAATCGCCGAGGAGGATTTTCCTTATGGGGAAAATAATGAAGCTACTGGATATCGTTGAAAGGCTGTCGGATTTTGATGAAGAGGACACGATCTATGTATCGGAGCCTTGGACCGAAGACTCTGATGCAATGGTTGCGACCGCGCCCGATGATACTATGGTACCGCCAAAGGCGGCGGCCAAGGCGGGTCTGACATACTTCATCGAAATATTCATCGCGATCGATGTTACAGAGGGATGGATTGCGTCGCAGAAGGAAAAGCCCAGCCTCTCGGCGATCTGCGACAGGCTGATTTATTATGCCACCTATGATGCGTGAGGGGTAAATGTCGGACGACAAGCGTTATGAAGGAAAGCCGCTGCTCAGGCTTCTGGAGTTTTATGTGCTCAAGGCGATTGGAGAACTGTCTCAGGAATCCGAAGAGTCCCTGGACGCCATGGCGCCGAAGTTGCAGGCCATCTATGGCGGCGATGGACGGTGGGATGACGCGATCGCCAAGGCTCTTCACATGCCCGACACCATGCCAGAGGCGATCGGGGATATGTGGAAGAAGAATCTCAAAATCGCCCACAACAACAAGGTAACGCTTACGCCCCAGCAATTTGCCGAAATGTTCGTGGACAACAACTTCGCGGGCTGAGATTGCGGTAACGGAGTCACCTGGCGACGGCTTCGCTCTCGACCACGAAAGCCCATCCATGCCCACCCGCATCGTCCCCGCAACGCTGCGGGATCTCTCCTACATCGCCGCCAACCTGCGTCCCGAGGACCGGGCCGAGATCGACTGCCAGCTCGACCATTGGTCGCCGGCGCTGCTGGCGCTGACGGCGCTGCAGGGCTTTGCCTATGTCGCCGAGCTCGACGGCAATCCAGAGGCCGGCTTCGGCGCGGCCGAGCAGCGGAGCGGCCTTTGGATCGCCTGGAGCTGGGGCACGCGCCGCATGAAGCGCTGCGTGCCGGAAATCACGCGCTTCTTCCATGCGGTGCTTGGGACCCGGGTCGCGGCCAAAGGCGCCTGGCGGGTCGAGGCGAGGGCGCTTGCCGAGAACGAGCTTGCGCTATGCTGGCTGGACCGGCTCGGCGCTACCCAACGCTGCCGCCTGCCGGGTTACGGCAGGAACGGCGAAGACTTCTTCCTCTATGATTGGACAAGAGAAAGCTGGAACCATGTGTCTCTTTCAAAAACCGCCGGAACTGAAGCCATTGCCGCCGACGCCGACTATGCAGGACAAGGACGTGCAGGCGCGGGAAGCGGCGCTCAGGGCTGAGCTCGAGCAGCGCCAGGGCACGCTCTCCACGGTCAAGACGGATCTGGCGCCAAACGACGTTGCCGGCCGGCGCCGCGTGCTGCTCGGAGTCTGACGCCATGACAGCGATGAAACGCAGTTTCCGCCGCCGCGTGCTCGATTGGTGGTATTGGCGACGGCATGCGCGGTTGGTGAAGCGGCGATCCCACTGATCAACATCGGCGCCTTTCCCTTCTCTTGCGATTTCCAACACTTAGCTTCGCTAAGATGTTGAAATCGCTTTCTCTCCCACAAGGGGGAGAAAAGGCGCCGCGCTGTCCTCGACGCTAGTTGCCAACGCTTAAGATCTACGGGAGCGCTGATGCGGCGCGCTATCTTCCCGCTTGTGGGGGAGAAAGCATTTTCCTGCATTTGCGAGCCGGCTTGTCCCCGAGCAAGTGCTTGGAAAATGCCACAGAGTGGATTTCGTAGGGCGTCACCCGATCACCCCTTCTTCGCGAACGCCCAGACCATCACCGGATACTCCTCGTCGTTGCTCAGGTCCCGCCACAGCCCGTACGCCCGAACCGGGCCGCCAATATGGGCCATGGCGCAGGCCTTGTTGCCCCAGCCGAAGGCCTGTACATCATCCTCGGCGAAGCCGCCTTCGACCATCAGCTGCTTGAGCCCCGCGGGCGTCCAGCGACTGTAGTCGTGCGGGCGGGCATGCACGCGAAACAGGAAGGGCGTGGCCACCATCGCCCAGCCGCCGGGCCTCACCATGGCGTGGATGTTGGCGGCCGCCGCCAGCGGGCGCTGCACATGCTCCAGCACCTGGTCGGCAATGACGATGGAGTATTGCTCGTCCGTGCGATCCTTGCAGATGTCGAAGTCGGGGAAATCGAGTGACCGGTAGTCCGGGCACATCGCCCGCCAGTAGCGGTTCCAGCCCGGCGAGATCTCGATCACGTCGCGCGATTTGCGGTTGGCCGCCTCGAGGAAGGTCGTGAAGGCTTCGATCTGGCGGATGCGCAGCCAGTTGCGGCTGTCGTAACCGATCAGCCGCTTCACTGCTTGTTTGCTTCGGGTTTTCAGCGCGCCGGCAAGGCTCATTCTCGACCTCCCTCGTGCCCGCCGCATTCGGGTGTGTAGCACCCAGAAGTGCGCAAAAGATGACATGAAGAGGGTAATCTCCCCCCGTGTGGGGGAGATGCCCGGCAGGGCAGAGGGGGGCGCTGTCCCGCCGGCTTCTCCATCGTTTCGCTTACCAGTTTCCCGGCCAGGTGTTCTGGCTGACTTCATCGAGAAGCGGCGCTCTACGGCGCCCCCCTCTGCCCTGCCGGACATCTCCCCCACGAGGGGGGAGATTGGCAGCTCCGGCCGCTCCGCCAAACAAGCGAGATCCCCATGACCGATTCCCGCGCCCGCGATATCCTGTCGCGACAGGCCGAACTCGAGACCGAACGCGCCGCCTATGAGCCCGTCTGGGAAGCAGTGGCGGAGTTCTGCGATCCCGATGCGCCCGACATATGGACCGGCCGCCGCACCAGCC
The DNA here is from genome assembly GCF_002294915.1 of Mesorhizobium sp. WSM3879. NCBI lineage: Bacteria > Pseudomonadati > Pseudomonadota > Alphaproteobacteria > Hyphomicrobiales > Phyllobacteriaceae > Mesorhizobium > Mesorhizobium sp. WSM3879. The sequence continues at coordinate 22,776 of NZ_NSFZ01000012.1, forward strand.
GCGGCGAAAGCCAGGCCGAACGGCAGGAGCAGCGCGGCTCTCGCGTCTACGCTAACACCATCAACTCCGCCGCCAACCGGCTCGCCGCCGGGCTGGAAAGCCTGATCATCCCGCAGTCGGAGAAGTGGCACGGACTGACCACCGCCGAGATGGACGATGAGGAGACGGACGAGGAGAAGGAGTGGGCGGAAGCCTTGCGCGATTTCCTGTTCGCGCTGCGCTATTCGGCCAACTCCAACTTCGTGCCGGCGACGCAGGCCTGCCTCAGGAATGTCGTGCGCTACGGCCCGGCCTATCTCTATGCCGAGGAAGGTTTTGGGGGCACGCTGATCCGCTATGCTTCCATTCCCGTGGTCGAGGGTTATCTCAGCCGCAACCGCTGGGGCCAGGTCGACACATTTCATCGCCGCTACGAGCGCACGGCGCGCCAGGCGGCGCAGCTGCTCGGCTACGAGAAATTGCCGGCGCGCATCAAGGCGTTGGTCGACGACCCCGCCAAATGCGAGGGAAAGGTCTCGCTGATCCAGTGCGTTCAGCCGCGCGACGAGCGGCGCATGTATCGCTCCGGCGGCTCCTACCAATATCTCGACGCGGCGTTTGCCTCCTACCACGTCATCGAGGACGAGGAGGAGATCGTGCGCGAGTCGGGCTTCCGCACTTTCCCGGTCTCGATCTTCAACTGGCGCCGCTACGAGGGCGACGCCTACGGCATCTCGCCTTCCATCGAGGCGCTGACCACGGTGCGCGAGGAAAACGCGGTGCGTCGCTCCGGGCTTCGCGCCCTGCAGCAGATCACCGATCCGCCGACGGCGTCCAAGGCCAGGCTCGACTATGTGCCGGTGCTCAATCCCGGCGAAAATTATCCGGGCCTGATCGACGACAATGGCCGGGCGCTGATCCAGCCGATCGCGACCGGCCAGAACCCCAGCTATGCCTTCGACTATGCGGCGAGCCGCGCGGACGAGATTCGCGACATGATGTTCGTCAATCTGTTCCAGACGCTCGTCCAGAATCCGCAGATGACCGCCACCGAGGCGCTGATCCGCCAGGAGGAAAAGGGCGCGCTGCTTGGGCCGTCGGGTTCGATCATCCAGGCCGGCTTTGCCGCAAATCTCGACCGCGAGCTTTCGATCCTGGAAGACAAGGGCCTTTATGACGAGGACAGCCGCTTCGCGCCGCCGGCGAGCCTCGCCGGCAAGACCGTGCGCCCGACCTTCACCGGCCCGCTCGACGTGTTGCGCCGCTCGGCCGAAGCCCGCGACACCATCCAGGTGGTGACGACCGCCATGCAGATGGCGCAGTTCGATCCCGGCATCATGGACAATATCGACGGCGACGAGGCGCTCCGCGTCGTGCAGAGCGCCGGCCGCAGCCCGCAGCGCATTTTTCGACGCAAGGACGAGGTCGAGGGCCTGCGTGGAGCCAGGGCGCAAGCGCAACAAGCGCAGGCCGGCATGGCCGCGATCGCCACCGCCGGCAAGGTGGCGAAGGACGCCGTTCCGGCGGCAGTGCAAGCGCGCGACAGCGGCCTGCTCGACAGCCTGCAGGCGATGATGCAGGGCGGCCAAGGCGGCGCGGCTGCCGGTGGCGCGGCTGGTGCTCCTGCCGCTGCTCAAGGCGCGATGCCTGCCGGCGCCGCCAATGGTGGCGCATGAGCCGCAAACGCTTTGCCCGCCCATCCGACGCCGGCGGCCCCTTGGCCGCGCGCGAGGCGCTGACCAAAGCCTATCGCCGCGCCTTTTCCGGCGAGGACGGCGAGATGGTGCTCGCCGACCTCACCGCCACCACCGGCTATTATCGCCGCCCGTCCTACGGCGACTGGCTGGCGCGCACCAAGACGCCCGAGGGCTTCGAACTGCACAGTGCGCTGAGCAACGCGCGCGCCGAAGTGGTGCAGCACATCATGGGTTTTCTGATGCTGGAAGATGGCGAGCTCGCCGCACTCGAAAAGGCGGCGCGGGCCGAGGAGAGATGAGGCGCTAGAACTGCCAATCTCCGCCCAAGTGGGGGAGATCAGCAGCTTCGCTCCCACCGCCAATTCTGCAGCGTTGGTGATTGGCGAAAGCATGCATGACAGCCAATCTCCCCCCTTGAGGGGGGAGATGTCCGGCAGGACAGAGGGGGGCGTGCCCCACCGGCCGTGCCGTGTTTCTAGAGACCTTTCCTATCGCAGGTTGAAGTCCATCTGGACCCGATCGAGGTAGGCGCTCTGCCGCGCCCCCTCTGTCCTGCCGGACATCGCCCCACGAGGGGGGAGATCAGCAGCTTCGCTCCCACCGCCAATTCTGCAGCGTTGGTGATTGGCGAAAGCATGCATGACAGCCAATCTCCCCCCTTGAGGGGGGAGATGTCCGGCAGGACAGAGGGGGGCGTGCCCCACCGGCCGTGCCGTGTTTCTAGAGACCTTTCCTATCGCAGGTTGAAGTCCATCTGGACCCGATCGAGGTAGGCGCTCTGCCGCGCCCCCTCTGTCCTGCCGGACATCGCCCCACGAGGGGGGAGATCAGCAGCTTCGCTCCCACCGCCAATTCTGCAGCGTTGGTGATTGGCGAAAGCATGCATGACAGCCAATCTCCCCCCTTGAGAAGGGAGATTGTCCGGCAAGACAGAGGGGGGTGCCTCGCGCCTGCCTGCCGTGATCTGCCACGCCGCGGTCGCGTCAACGCCAGCCCAATCGCACGAACCACGTCGCGATCCCTCCGCCATCCGAGCTCCACCCGAAACTCACCACCCGCACCGCCGAACCGGCCGCTGTCCCTGGCGGCCCGTCGCCGCGCGCACTCCCTTCAAAACCGCCGGGCAGGAAACAGCCAATGGTCCACATCATTCCTCTCTCCGTCGCCCAGCGCCGGCTCGATACCGGCAGCGCCGTGCAATATCCGGACTCCTCGCCGGTAGGCGAGGCTGTCCAGCAGCTTGGCGACAGGTGGCAGGCTGCCGCGGAGCGCTACGAACAGCGCAAGGCGCAGCAGCAGGCCTTCGACACCGAGATCGCCGCCCGCAAACTGAACGGCGAGCTTGCTCAGGCCGAGGCCGAGACGGTGGCCAACGCGCCCGCCGATGGCACCGGCCTGCACGAAGCCATGTATGGCCAGGTCGATCCGTATACCGGCCAGGTGGTGAAGACCGGCTGGTTCGACACGCTGTTCGGCAATTTCCTGAAGCAGGCGCCGCCCGAGCTGCGCGCCAGCCTTGCCAGCCGCAAGGAAGCGCTGCGCGAGGCGGGCTCCCACCGAATGGCGCTGCAGCAAAATCAGCGCCGCAAGCAATATGAGCAGGATCAGGCGGCGGAGGTTCACACCGCCGAGCTAAACAACATCGCGCGGAGCGACCCGAACGATACCGCCGCCTTCGATGCCTCGCGCCAGCGCGGCCTCGATCTCATCGCTAAGATGGATCTCGATCCGCAGATCAGGCTGCAGGCCGAAGCCGCCTGGCGCGCCAGCACGGCGAAGCAGCGGATGCAGGCGCTCATCGCGCAAGACCCGCGCCGCGCCGCCGAGATGCTGAGCGCCGGACCGGTGGCTAGCGACGACATGGGCGAGACGGCGCGGATGCAACTAGGCGCCGCGCGGCAGGATGAGCAGGCCGCCGCAAAAGGCGATTGGCGCCGCGCAAAGACACCGGACGAAGTGATCGCACAGGCGTTCGGCGACATTCCACAGCACGAACAGGCAGCGCTGACCCGACAGGCGCAAGCAGCCGATGCTGCTCGGCAGGTTGAGTTTCGCACCAACGTCGGTCTCGCCGAACAGAACGCGGCGGACGATATCGCACGCACCGGTGCCTATTCCGGCAAGATCCCCGGCAGGGACGCCTTCAGGATCGCCTATGGCCCTGATGAGGGCGACGAACGCTTCCGGGTTTTCTCCTGGCGGGCCGATGTCGGCCGTCAGGTTTACGGCATGCAAACCACGACGAACCGGGCAATCCATGCCGCGCTCCGCGACGCCGATTCCGGGCCGAGCATTTCGCAAAAGGATCAGGATCGCCGCGAGGCGACTGCCGCGGCGGTCGGGCTGGTCATGAACCATCGGCGAACCGATGCCGGCGGCTATGTTTCAGAAGCACTCCCCGAAATCGCTACCGCCTGGAAGGCCGTGATCGGCGGGGGACTCGAGGATCCAAACGGTTACGACAAGGACGCCTATGACAAGGCGGTCGCGATGACTATCGCCGCGCAGGAACACTTGGGTATCGAGAACCTTCAACCCGTGCCGCAATCCTTTCTCCGCGATCTCTCGGACAACTATGACAGCAAGAGCAGTTATCAGCAGGATAAAAACGCGAAGATAGTGGGGCTGCTTGCGGGAACGTCCGGCCCTGTTGCGCGTGCAGCTGTGGCCAGGCAACTGGCCGACGCCGATCTGGGTTGGATTATGCCAGTCGAGTCTGGCTACAGGCCTATGTCGACGCGCGCAGTGTTGGCATCGCAGGCCAATGGGCTTGGTAAGGCCGTCGCAAATGCGGGTATCGGTGCCGCCGAACTCGCTGCCGACGCAGTTACTTTGGCTGCCGATGGCAATAGCCAGGCGAGGATCAGCCTCCCTGATTTCTCAGGGGCTTATTACAAGCCGGCCAACCGGGTCGAGAACCTAACGATGCAACAGGGATCTGATGCATTGAGCTGGGCGATTCCGTGGCCGGCGTTTGGTCGAGCTACTGTTGCCGAGAAAAGAATACCGCAAGCAATTGAGACAAAGAGCGCGATCGCGGCCGAGCATGCAGAAAGCTTCGTCGCTAACAAGCAGCCAGGCAAGTTAGCTGAGGAAGGCGAGGCGCCTGTCGGCGCTATGGACGCCGAAACTCTCCGATACCAACAAGGGCTGGCCAGTTTCGCCTTCCGACGGGTCCCCAAATCCGAACGCGAGTTTGACAACGCAATGCTAGGCGCAATGCTTGCCCGGGATCCAGACACAGTGAGGTACGCCGGCGCAAAGTTGGGCATTGCCGAAACGGAAGATTATCGAAAGACATTTTTCGATAGAAATCCGGAATTGAAAAAGGAAGATAATATTGTTCATCACGCCGGCGAGAAGCAGGTCAAAAAAAGATATCCCTCGATCGTCAATAAAGAAGAAATAAATTCATACGAAAACTTAAGAGGTATCCCAAAGAAATTTGATAGAAATTTGCACAAAAAAGTAATAAGATTCGAAATGAATGAGTTTTATAAGAGAAATCCAAATTTTACACGCGAGCAATGGCTTGATAAAATCACTGAAATTGACAAGAAATATGGCCATCTGTTCAACCCACCAGTAGGTGAATAATGCGATATTTTGATGTTAGGCCGGATGTGGCTGGTGGGCTTGGCGACCATACCGTTTTGGATAACCGCGTTCACCCTCCGATCGTTCACAAGCTACACTACGAGATAGAGGGATGGTTCGGCGATGCACTTGTAACAACCTTTCCATGCTTCCTTGTAACGGAAGAGGCAAAGCAGGCGCTGTTGAAGATGGGCATCTCCGGCGCAAATTTTGCTGACGCAGAGATAACAGTGTCAGATGAATTTCATGAGTTGCAGACTGGGCAGGACTTGCCAGAATTCGTCTGGTTAAAAGTGGACGGGCGAGCAGGTCACGACGATTTTGGCATCGCTTCAAACTACGATCTTGTCATATCGGAAAGAGTTCTTGACTTGTTTGAAAATCTAGGAATTCCCTCTGCGGTGATTGAGCCGTTCAATGGAAAATTGTAATAGGCACTTTTCCTGGTGGAGTCGACACAGTGGTTAAGCGTGCTGTGCGACTTTTTGGATCAGTTCGTAGGAGATTTATAGCCGCCGGCGGAAGGGGGCGGATTGGCCGGCCTTGGCACGCGCACTGCCGTGGGAACCGCAACCGGCGGCGCTTACGGCGGGGTATACGCCTACAACACCGATGAAAGCAGTTGTCGGTAGGCAGGTGGCTAGAAGACTCGGAAGCCGCTTTGGTCCCGCCGAATTGCCGACTTCTCGGAAACGGAAGAGATAGTTGCAGGCTCCTCTGTTCCAAGCAGCAAACTCGCAAACTCGACGGAGGGGTCTCCTTCTGAAGGTGCAGACCTTCAGAAAGGCACAGAGGATTTACGCAAACTTGGCTCGGATCACCCGTCAGGCAGTTTCTCGATATCAGATTGGACAGGCTATTCGGCGTTAATTCCGAAGCCAAAAGAACCGTTCAGATTGCCAGAGGGTATGGAATACGATGCGCCGAGTCCTTCGGCAAGAACATAAAGGCCGGCACCCCCAATCGCGCCGGTGAGTACGCCCTCGGGAATGCTGCGAGAGGCGCTGCCGATAAAGCCAACCGCATTTTTCGGCAATTTCCTGAAGCAGGTGCCCACCGAGCTTCGCGCTGGCCTTGCAAGTCGCAAGGAAGCGCTCCGCGCGGCAGGCTCGGTGCGCATGGCGCTGCAGCAAATCAGCGCCGCAAGCAATATGAGCAGGACCAGGTGTCGGAGGTTCACACCGCCGAGCTCAGCAATATCGCGCGGAGCGATCCGAACGACACCGCCGCCTTCGAAGTCTCCCGCCAAGTCGGTCTCGATCTCATCGCCAAGATGGACCTCGACCCGCAGATCAGGCTGCAGGCCGAAGCCGACTGGCGGGCCAGCACCGCGAAGGCGCGGATGCAGGCCCTGATCGCGCAAGACCCGCGCCGCGCCGCCGAGATGCTCAGCGCGGGGAAGGTGGCGGGTGACGGCATGGGCGAGACGGTGCGTTCGCAGCTTGCTGGCGGTGCTCGGAACGAAACAACGGAAGCAAACAGCCAAAAAACGCCGGATGAAATGGTCGCACAGGCGTTCGGCGAACGGCCGTCGCGGAATGACCCAGCAACCATTCCTCTCGACGCCGTCACCTACCTGAAGCCGGGCGACATCGGCGCGCTGAAGGCTCAGGCGAACAACGCCACCGCGGCTCAGATGGTCAGAGCGAATGCGAGGGTCATGCTTGCCGAGCAGAACGCCCCGGCGGTCATCGCCATCACCGGCAGATACCCCGAGGAAGAGCCGACCGAGCAGGACTTCGTCAAGGTCTACGGCGCCGACCTGGGGCCACAACATTTCGAACAATTTCGGATCAAAACCGGTGTCGCCAAAGCCTACTCCGACATGCATGCGGCGCCGAACCAGGCGATCCATGCAGAGCTTCGCGATTCCGAACCTGGACCGAGCGGTTCGCCGGAACAGCGCAAACGCTACGAGATAAAGGCCGGCGCCGCCCAGCTGATCATGGCCGCCCGCGAAGCCGATCCTGTCGCTTACGTCAGCCAATTGTTTCGCGGCGACGCTCCGGACTGGAGCAAGGTCAAGACGCCTGAGGAATTTCAGGCGGCCGTCAACTGGGCCAGGGCTGCCCAGCAGCATCTGGGTTTCAGCACAGTATTGGCCGTTCCGCAGGAATTCTCGGACAGCCTTGGCGCCAGATATGTCGATGACAGCGTGCCGCTGCAGCAGCGCAACATCGAACTGAGCGACATTCTGAAGGCGGTGCGCGACCCCGATGCGCGCGTCGCATTGGCCGGACAGGTTTTCCAATCCGCTCTGGCTCGCCTCCGCCAAAACGCGGCGGATGATCCGAAGATCACGCCGGCGGAACTGGAAGCCCAGGCAAAGAACCTCCAGTCCGATCTGATCAACATGGCTGCGCATCCGGCACGCGCGCGGTTCGACGCCGGCCCATGGTGGCAAAAGCCGTTCGCCGCCACGAACGACGTCGTCAGGCTGATGGCCAACGGCGCAACTTTCGAACAGGCCGACAAGTTCGCTGCCGGGATGAACTGGCTTTTCTCCGACAAGAGCTATGACGAGCTGCTGGCGGCCGAGCAAGCCGAAACCGAAGACGCCGAGGACCGTGCCGGATCGGCTGCCATAGGCGCAAACCTGCTCGGCGCTTTCGTCACCGGCCATGGTCTTCAGAGCGCCGGCCTTACCTTCACCGGAAGATTCGGAGCTGAGGCTCTCAAGGGCGTGCCGGGCCTGTTCGCGCGAAGCGCGACCGCAGCCGCCGACGGCGCCATGCTCAGTGGCATCGACGCCGCGCTCAACGGGCGGGACATCGTGCGGGAAATGGGCTCCGGCGCGATTTTGGGTGCCGGTGGAAATGCGCTCGCCGAGGGGATTAGTACTGTCGGCAGCCGGGTCGTGGCAAGGCTCACTGGTGGCCAAACCGAGGTCCCGTCCAATGCAGCGCTGGAGGCTCCGGCTCCTTCACCTTCCGAGAGCATCACAGCGCCTCCAGAGGTCGAGGCCGGAGGTACTATCGCCGGCGTCGATGAATCTACTGCCGGCCACGATCTCCATCTCTACTACATGCCTGAATGGGATGCCGCGCAACGGGCTGCGGCGGATCTCAAAGTTAAGATATTGACCGAAGCCGACACTGTGGTTAGCCGTGCTGTGCGGCTGTTTGGATCGGCGCGGAGGAGGTTTATAGCCGCTGGCAACGAGGTTCTTGCCGGCAGCCATGTGGACCACCGAGTCGATTTGCAGCTTGGAGGTTCAGATACAATCGACAATATGGCTCTGCTTGACGCCAGCGTTAACACAAGTCTCGGGTCTCAAATCAATAACTTGATTAAGAATCTGCCAAAGGGAACTAAAATCAACAAGGTAACTATTGGAGATCGTGATGTTCGAGATATTCCAAAAAAACTTCGAGGTAGATAGCAGGGTCCCGGCGGATTCTGGTAATTCTTCGCTGGACACAAAGGTGGCCGGGCTGAATGAGTTGCTCGCGACCTTCGGCGGCGCGACGTTCCGTCATGGCTTGTATCGAATAGTGCGGGCGCAGGACGTCGCGCGATGGAACGCAAGAGTATTGTTGGGCTTCCCCGAATTCTCCGGTCGGATAACTTGCTTTGGCTATGACTGGCAAGGCTCGGCCTTTGCGGTCGACACCGGAAGGCTTGAGCAGGGCGAGCCAGGCGTTTTGATGTTCGAACCGCATACGGCGGAAGCTTTGCAGATACCGTCCAATATCAAGACTTTCCACGACATCGAGCTCGTGGAGGAGGACGGTGCCGCCTTGGTCCCCGACGGATACGCAGCATGGCGTGAGAGCGGTGGGGCCGAACCGAATTACCAACAATGCGTAGGTTACAAGAAACCGCTGTTTCTGGGAGGTGAGGACACGATCGACAATTTCGAGTTGTCGGACTTGGATGTCTATTGGCACATCATGGGCCAAATCATCGCCAAGGTGAAGGGACTGCCGCCCGGAACACCAGTGCGCGTGTAGGCTTGACCCCAGGGGGTGGCATGCACGAGGCACCAAGCGCAACCCACCAGCAGACCGTGATAGATACACATAATCATGTTCACCCACAGACCGTGAGGTTGCGTACAACTAAAAATGCAGGTACGGTGACTGAATGCAAGCGAGAGTTGCTAAAGGGCGTAAAATCTGAATAGGCAGAAGAAAGGTATTCGCTGGCCTTTTAGAAACTTTCGAAGCTATCCGCACTTAGACAAAGGGGGATTATATGGGTGCAGGGTCTGCCGCGATGCTGCTCGGGGCGCTCGTTCCGACGTTTTTGCTGAGCCGATTATTGCTATGGGTTACAAAGAGTTGGAATGGTGGCGTGCTGCGCCTGTTGCTGGTGCATATCATTTGCGGCGCGCTCGCCCTTGTCGCCTCTGCTTACGGCTACTCGCATAACGGGGCGCCGGATTGGTCCCACAGCTCCGTCTATATGGTTGCTCAGTTGATCTGGCTGATTGTGGATTTTGTTCGCGGCCGCCGCCGGCAAAGCCAGCCTGCGAGCTGATGGCCCTTAGATTCGCCTTCGCTTCGCCGTTTCAGCGCTCGATAGCGCCAGCATCTCAGGCGCCGGCGCTGCCCGCCTCTTCGGGGCACCTTCTCCCCGTGAAACGGGGAGAAGGGAAGACCGAAACGATCAATAATCGCCGTTGTAGTACCGGTCGTCGCAGGGCGCGGTGTAGATGCGGCCGTAGCGGTCCTGATAGCGGCAGAGTTGCTCGCCGCGGCGCTGCGGCGTCGTGGCCGAGCCGACGACGGCGCCGAGCAGCGCGCCGCTCGCCGCACCGATGACGGTGCTCTTGGTGTTGCCGCCGATCGCCTGGCCGACCAGAGCGCCGCCGGCGCCGCCGATCAACGCGCCGGTGGTGGCCCGCTGCTGCCCTTCAGTCTGCGTCTCGCATCCGGCAAGCGCCGCGGTCATGAGCACCGCCAGAATAGCCTTCTTGATGATCATCTCTAGAACTCCTCTGAAGCCCCGGGACTGACGACAGGGGCGAACGAAGCTGAACTGCGGTCGCATTGCGGCGGAACGGCGGCGGCACCCGCTCACGAAGTGAGTCAGGGTTTCCCGGCTGTTGAAGTTCATGGTTTCCAAACCGGAAATGTTAATGGCAAACAGTAAGATAGCGACGCTCTCTGAATCAGATTGCGAGGCTGCTACGCGGCTTCGTTCCGCATCGCCTGCTTGGCCGCGACGGTCAAAAACCCGGAGCGGCTGTAGCCGTGGCGCTCGGCATAGCGGTCGATTTCGCTGAGCACATCCTCGGGAATTGTAACATTGACACGCACCACCCTAGCCTCCTCGGTCTTGAGCGTGACTAGGATGGCAACACCCGTGCGATTGTTCTTATCGATCATCACATCCTCGAGGGATGACGGCTCGGGAATGGCCTGGCCATCCTCGACAAGGCCATCGACATGGAAGGCAAGCGCCTCCTCGGCCAGCATGCGGGCCTCGTCGAGGCTTGTTCCAGCCGTGATCACGCCGGGGAAATCAGGGAACGAGACGCCGAAATCGCTGTCGGCGTCCTTGTGGATCAGGCCGATATAGTGTCGCATATTTCTACCTCAGCTTCAGGCCAGACTGTTTCTCGATGGATTTCAATGTGCTGACCGGAATGTCGCGCTTGGGGTGCGGCACCGTCACGCGGCCCGGTTTGGTGCGGTGCTTGAACTGGGCGTGACTGCCCTTGCGAGCCACCTCGAACCAGCCGTCAGCCTGTAATCTAGCGATGACGTCGGCACTCTTCATGTTGTGTATTGATACACACAATTCAAGAGTGCGTCCAGAGTCTGCCCAGGATGCCCAATCGGCGTTCGCCCTTCGTGTTCGGAACGCCAAGCAATTGGCTTTCCGTCCGCTGCGCGGACCACGCCTCACCCCCAAGAATGGAGAAATGAGATGACCCGAGGACTACCCCGCACCCTTGCGCGCGCCGCCGCCCGCGAGGGCCTTGCCCCGCCGAAGCTCGGCCTGAACGCCGCGACCAGCGGGCAGGGCGGAGCTTACCGCACCGTCTTCAGCTTCGCCGGCATGCAGGTGCCGGTCGCCGATGCGCTGGCCTATGCGAGCCAGAAGATCTTCGACTTCGCCGACGGCAAGGTGCGCATCAAGGGCGGCACGGCGAGGCTGCAGTTTGCGGTGCTCACTGCCCGCGCCTCGACCATCAACGACAATGCGGCTTTGACCTGGTCGCTGGGCTCAGCGGCCGCGTCCAGCGTCACGCTTTCCGGCACCATGGTCAATGTGCTGGCATCCACCGCCCGCACGCTGGACGGCGTGGGCACCGCGGTCTCCACGGCCTCCACCGCCGACATCGCCGCCGCCGCGACGCTCGACGGGACAACGACGCCGGTCGACCTCTATCTCAACCTGGCGTTTGCCACCGGCACCGACATCGACGCCGATGGCACCCTCGCGGTGACGGGGACGATCACGCTGCTGTGGGAGAACTGGGGGGATAACGCGTAGGCGCACGAACTGCTGATCCCCCCTCGTGGGGGAGATGCCCGGTAGGGCAGAGAGGGGCGCTGTCCCGCCGACCTTGCCGTTGACCGTATCTGAATTCATGCAAACAAACGCGACGTCGCGTTCCTTCGCGCCCCCCTCTGGCCTGCCGGCCATCTCCCCCACCTGTGGGGAGATTGGCAGCTTCGGCGCCGGCGCTCCTTCTGGAACTCTGAACAAAGGAATTTAACTCATGACAGATCTGGCAGAGGCCGGGTCCGTGGCTTCGCGGCCGGCGGGCAACCTGGCGACGCCTCCGGCTTCCGGGGACAACGGGTCCGCCCCGACGGCCGGCAAAAGTTGGTTTGACGGTCTTTCCGAAGGCAACCGCAAGCTCGCTGAAGCCAAGGGCTGGACCAAGGCTGAAAGCCTCGATCGGGTTTTCACATCCTATGCGGAGCTGGAGCGCCAGCAGGGCGAAAGCCTGCGCGTTCCCGGCAAGGACGCACCGAAGGAGGAATGGGACAGGTTCCATTCGAGACTCCCGGAGGCGATGCGTCCACTGACCTCGGCCGAGAAGGTCGAATACCGGCGGCCCGACAACCTGCCGGAAAACTTCGCCTATTCGGACGAACTCGCCAATGCCTCGAAGGCCTGGGCGGTCGAAGCGGGTGCAAGCCCCAGAACCGCGCAGGCCTATCACGACCGCTTCGTCGGCTACATGGCCGAGCAGGCTGCTGCCCAGCAGGCGGCACTTTCCCGCTCGGTCGAAGCCACCCACGACGAGCTGGTGCGCGACTGGGGGCCGACCGACAGCGACGGCTTTCGCCAGAAGCTGGAGGTCGCGAACCGGGCGATGAAGAAGCTCGGCCTGGTCAACGCCTACAAGCAGAAGGGCATCCTTCTGCCGGACGGCGCGCTGACCGATCCGCAGATCGCCCGGGCCTTCCACGCCATCGGCGAGGCGATGTTCCGCGAAGACACGATCGACGCCGACGGAGCGCCCAGGGGCCAGAACCCCTTCCGGCGCAACGCCGCCGGCGAGCGCAACATTTCGGCCATCTCCGCCCTTGTCAAAAGCGACCCTCAACGCGCCCGGCGGCTGGCCCGCGAGGCCGGTGAGAATCCCGACCTCTGGATGCCCAGCAACCCTCTCTGAAACCGCCTCATCAAACCTGAAGGAAAGAAAGAATGGCAGACGCCTATACCCGCATCGCGGACGCGATCGTTCCGTCCGTCTATGCCCAATACTCGTTCGAGGAGCACGTCCAGTCGCTCGAAATCTACCAGGCCGGGATCCTGTTCTCCGACCCGGCCATTTCCTCGAAACTCTCGATGGGCGGCCGCTCCGTCGACATGCCCGGCTGGAAGGATCTCGGCAACGATCCGTCGGAGCCGGTCAATGACGATCCGGCCGACTCGATCGAGATGAAGAAGATCGGCTCGCGCCGCGAGGTCGCCGCCCGCAACGTGCGAGCCCAGGCCTGGGGCGTTCCGGACCTGACCGCGATCCTTGCCGGCGACGACCCGCAGAAGCTGATCGTGCGCCGCCAGACCGAATACTGGCAGCGCGCCAACAAGCTGACCCTGCTCGGCATCCTGAAGGGCGTGCTCGCCGACAACGTCGCCAATGACGGCGGCGACTTGGTGCGCACCACCGGCGCCTCGATCGTCGACACCGACATCATCGAGGCGGCGTACCTCATGGGCGACCGCGCCGATAAGTTCCGCACCATCTGGATGCATTCCAAGCAGATGAAGGCCCTCAAGCTCGCCGACCTCATCGACTATGTGCCGTCCTCGGAGCAGGGCGGGCCGCTGATCCCCTATTACATGGGCCTGCGCTGCGTGGTCGACGACGACATCCCGGTCGCGGCCGGCGTCTACACGGCGTTCATGTTCAAGGACAAGGCGATCCTGTGGAACGAGCTGCCGGTGAACTCTGAAGGCGGTCCGCTAGAGTTCGACCGCAAGCCGCGCCAGGGCCATGGCGGCGGCGTCACTGAAATGGTGGGTCGCCGGCATTTCGTGGCGCATGTCCCGGGCACGCGCTTTCTCGACGCCTCGACCGCCGGCGAGTTCGCCACCGACGCCGAGCTGGCGCTGGCCGCGAACTGGGACCGCACCGCCTCCAGCGTGAAGAACATGAGCTTCATCGCGCTGAAGACGACGGAGGCGTAACGACCTTTCGACCGCTTGGCGGGGAGGCAATGCTCCGCCAAGCTGGCTCCGCTTGGTCAGCGCTCACAGCAACGATCGTTCTCGAACGATTACCGATGTGCCGACAGCAACCTCTGACTGCAAAAATTCGGTTGTGTTGCGCAAAAAACACATCAACGCTCGGTGGCCGCTGATAGGTTGGGAGTCGGGTTTCACTTTGGGGTTTCGATGCGCTCACTTTCCTTCTTGTTTGCCGGTTTGCTGGCTTTGTTGACCGGGTCCGCAATGGCCGCCGATGCGGTGGCGGGCGCTCCGGCGGAAAGCATCAACTGGTCGGGTGCCTATCTCGGCGGCGTCGCCGGCTACGGCTGGAAGTCCGACAGCTATCATTACTCTGGTAGCTCGGTCGACTTCGATTCCAACGGCTTTGTTGGCGGGTTGACTGCCGGCTACAACTGGCAGCAGGGTCAGTTTGTTTTCGGTGCGGAAGCCGATATCAGCTACGCCGATATGAACAGCAGCGTACTAGAGATTCCCTTCGTGCCCCCGTGCGGCGTCCCAGGCCAAGGGTGCACGGCCAAGGTCGACTGGTTCGGCACCGGCCGCGCTCGCGTAGGCTATGCCTTCGAGAATTTTCTTCCCTACGCCACCGGTGGCCTTGCAGTCGGTCACGTGAAGGGATCGGCCGATCTCGGCGCATGCGGTGCTAGTCCGACTTGCGATTTCAGCGACACACGTTGGGGCTGGACCGCTGGCGCCGGCGTAGAATGGGCGATGAATCAGCAGGTTTCGTTCAAGGCCGAATATTTGCATGTCGACCTTGGCCGGCCGTCCTTCTCGACCAGCAATCCGCCGGATCCGTCGACTGACCGCATCGACTTCGACACCGTCCGCATCGGTATCAACTATCATTTCTAGGGTCCTGACTGGCTTCGGCCGAGCTGCCGCAAACATAGGGGAATTCGCTGGCGCCTGAGGCGTCAGCGTTCCTGGCTCCGCCCGGGCAGGACGCCGTAAAGCGCCGACACGCTGACATTCCGCACGCAATCCAAGCCGCCAGTAGCGGCTTTTTTCATGCCCGGAGTTCCCCATGACTTTTGCTCGACCAAGCCGGACGAGGCGCTGACCCATGGCCATCACCCCGCTCGACATCGCCAACATGGCTTTGGCAGTCCTTGACGAGGCGCCGATCGACAGCCTTGACCAGGACGTCAAGGCGGCCCGCCTGCTCAACCTGCATTTCGACCTCACCCGCGAGGGCGAGCTGGCGAAACATGCCTGGGTGTTCGCCATCCTTTCGGCCTTGGTGCCGGGCTCGGATTCAGGAAGCGGCGACTGCACGCTGAACTATGCCTACGAGTTGCCGGCCGACTGCATCCGCCCGCTGCCGCTGACCGACACCGGCGAGCCGGTCGGCGTGCCGATTTCCTGGCGCCAGGAGGCGGGGCTGGTCTATTCCGATCAGCCGGGACCGCTGACGATCCGCTACATCGCCAACCTCACCGATCCGAACGACTGGGACGCGCTGTTCACCGAAGTGCTGGTGGCGGCTTTGGCCATCAAGGTCGCGCATCCGCTGACCCATAAGGCGGGCATGATCGACATTGCCCGCGCCGCCTATGATCGCGCCCTCGACGCCGCCTTTTCGGCCAACGCCATCCAGCGCGGCGGCCGGCTCTACACCGGCGGCTGGGCAACCCAGCGCGGCGATTTGAGGAGCTTTCGTTAAATGACAGCGCTCTATCCGGTCCAAGACGTCTTCACCCGCGGCGAGATCTCGCCCAGGCTCCATTCCCGCGCTTCGCTTGACCTCTACCGGGCGGCGCTCGCCAAATGCGAGAATTTCGTCACCTTGCCGCATGGCGGCATCCGCGCCCGCGGCGGCACCTATTTCGTCGCCGAGGTGAAGAACTCGGCCAAGAAGACGCGCGGCATTCCATTCATCTTTTCCTCCGACCAGGCCTACTGCCTGGAATTCGGCGACCTCTATATCCGCGTCTATGCCTATGGCGCGCGGGTCGGCACGGTCGAGATCGCCTCGCCCTATCTGGAGGCAGACCTCTTCGAGCTCGCCTATGTGCAGTCGGCCGACCAGATGTGGATCACCCATCGCGACTATCCGCCCAAGGTGTTGACCCGCACCGCGCACACCGTGTGGACGCTCGAGGACTTCGAGTTCCTCGACGGTCCCTATGACGACATCAACGATACCGCCACGACGCTGACGCCTTCCGACACCGGCCACCTGACGCCCAAGATGACCTCGAACACGACGCCAGCCGGCACCGTCTCCGCTACCGCGGCAAGCGCCGACGACTTCAAGATGTTCGACCGTGACAAGACCCAGCATCTCATCTTGTCTGGCGGCGGCGACGGCTTCATCCGCTACCGCACCGCCGGCGGCGCTCAGCGGGTCGTTGACGCCTACTGGCTGACCGCCTCGAGCAAGGCGACCCAGGCTTACGACTTCTTCACCGCTTGGGAGGTCCAGGGATCGAATGACGGCGTTTCCTGGACCACGCTCGATACCCGTACCGGCGAGCTCGGCTGGGGTAATGGCGAGACGCGCTTCTACGATTTCCCCAACAAGTCCGCCTTCGAATACCATCAGCTGGTGTTCAGCGGCGGCGGCGGCGACGATGCGACCAATTCGATCGCCGCGGAGCTTGCCTTTCATGTCGCGGCTTCCGACCAGACGCCGTTCGATCTCACCGCATCCGGCACGGCCGGCATCAACGGCGGCGCCGGGTTCCAGGCCACCGATGTCGGCCGCGCCATCCGGCTGCTCGGCTCCGACGGCGTATGGCGCTGGGCCAAGATCACCAGCCGCACCAGCACCACCGTGGTGAAGATCGTAATCTACGGCCATGCCCTGCCGAACACCAACCCGATCACCCGCTGGCGGCTCGGGACCTTCGTGCCGGGCAAATATGTCGAGTCCGGCTCGCTCTATGAGGAGCGCCTGGCCTTCAGCCGGCGCTTTTCCGTCTATGCATCGGCCACCGGCGACTTCGACAATTTCGCGCTCGGCGAGAAGGACGACGACGCGCTGGAATTCGTCCAGGCCGGCGGCGGCCAGGCCAACGACATATTGTGGATCGCCGATTCCGACGGCGCGCTGCTGATCGGCACCTCCGGCGGCATCCGCGCCCTGTCGGGCTCTGGCATCGACGAGGCGCTGACGCCGTCCTCCTTCAAGAACCGTCGCTCGCGCACTTTCGGCTGCGCCCGCATCCGACCGGTCGATGCCGGGCAATCTTTCCTCTATGTCACGCGTTCGCGCCGGGCGATCGCCGAGCTGACCCAGGTGCAGACCAGCCGATATCAGTCCGAAGACATCGGCCAGATATCCGAGCACATTCCGAAGCAGGGCGTGGTCGATCTCGCCTACCAGACCGACCCCGACCCGATCCTGTGGTTCCCCCTCGATAATGGTGAGCTGGGGGGCTACACGCACCAGCCGAGCCAGGAAGTCCGCGGCATGCACCGCCATCGCCTCGGCGGGACCTGCTCGGGCTCCGATTGGGCGATGGTCGAAAGCGCGGTGGTGACGCCGGCGCAAAACGGCGTCGACGACATCTGGCTGTTCGTCAAGCGCACCATCGGCGGCCTGACGAAACGCTACATCGAGGTGATGCAGGCGCCCGTCGAATACGGAGAGCTCGCCGACGCTTTCCAGGTCGACTGCGGGCTGACCTACTCAGGGGCGCCGGTCAACGTCGTCTCCGGCCTCGGCCATCTCAACGGCCAGAAAGTCGACGTGCTGGGCGACGGCAAGGTCTTTCGCGGCCTCATCGTCGCCTCCGGTCAGGTGACGCTGCCCTCCGGCGCCACCGCCGCGAAATGGCAAGTCGGGCTTCCGTTTCAATCGGAAGCCGGCACGCTGGAGCTCGATGTCGGCGGCCAGGACGGCTCGATCATCGGTCGCCGCAAGAAGGTGGCGAAGGCGATCCTGTCGCTGCTCGAGACCGACACGACGGGACCTGAGGTGCAATCTTGCATCCGCGGCCGCTGGGAGGCCGTGCGCATGCCCTCGGTCGTCGCGCCCGACGGCAAGGCGAAGCTCTACACCGGCAATGTCGAGGTGCCGATCGACGACAGCTGGGTAGGGCAGGGCAGGGTGAAAATCCGCCACGTCAACCCGACGCCCTGCACGATCCGGGCGTTCACACCGGTGTTCGACGCGGAGCCGTAAGCGATGTTGCTGCCGCAATAGCAACGCCGAGTTCCCGCGCACCCCCCCTCTGGCCTGCCGGCCATCTCCCCCGCAAGGGGGGAGATCACCTGGCGTCTTTGCTTTCGCCAATTGCCGACCTTGCAAGTGACAGTACATCGCCCGAACTGCCAACCCTCCCCCCCTTGCGGGGGAGATGTCCGGCAGGACAGAGGGGGTGCTGTCCCGCCGGCCTCTCCGTCCACCAAGGAACCCACACATGACACCCCATGCCGAAGCTCTCGGCAGGGCGCGGACGGCTGCGGATTTCGCCGCCGTCATCGCTCTGCTCGACACCGATCTCAGCGAAGCCGTCGCCAGCCGCCAAGACCTGAAGCAGGCGGAAGACCGCGCCATTTTCGGCGATGGCGATCTTGCCGCCGCGCGCGCCGCGCTCGACGATTGCAACGACACGATCGCGATACTGGAAAGAGCAATCGCCGCCGCCGGCGACCGCCAGGCCACTGCGGCTCAAACCGAAGCCCGCGCCGACATTGAGGCGCTCAGCGAGGAGATCGAAGGCAAGGTGGCGCTGCTCGGCGCGCGCTGGCGCGCTGCCCGCCGGCTGGTCGAGGAACTGCGCGAGGAGCTGTTCGGGGCCGACGCGCTGTCGCGGGCGATTGCCACCGCCAACGGCCTGTTCGACGCCGCCGGCCTGCCGAGCCGGAAGGTGAGCCTGGCCGCCGCCCGCCGCGCCGCCATGGCCGGTCCGCGCGCGGCCGCGCCAGCGCGCCTCAGCCGCGCCGGCCTGGCGGCCGACCGGCTGCTTCTTTCGCTGATCAGCTCTGGCGGCGCGCTCGACGCGCGTCCGGGGCTCCGCGCGCCCGTCGCCGGCTCAACCAAGAAACCCAAGCGAGGCTGAACCATGTGCACATTAGCCCTACTCGGCACGGCCATTTCGGTCGGCGGCGCCCTGATGCAGGGCGCCCAGCAGCAGCAATTGGCCAACTACCAAGCCAAGGCCTACGAGCAGCAGGCGCAGGCCGACGCGCAAAGCGCCGCCTTCGAGCGGAGCCAGGAGCGCCACAAGCAGGACCTTCTGGAGGCCCAGGCGCGTGCCCAGGCCGGTGCCTCGGGCGTCGGCATTGCCGGCTCGCCGACCGAAGTGCTGGCGGCCAACGCCCGGCAGGGGCAGGTCGACCTCGATGCGATGTTGTACGGCTCGCGCCTGCGCCAGAACAATCTCAACACCCAGGCCGCCGTCTCGCGCTTCCAAGGCAAGCAGGCGATGACCGCCTCGATCTTCAACGCTGGCAGCAGCCTCATCGGCGGCCTCTCCAAAATCTACGACCCGACCAAGAGTCCGAGTTCCGGCAGCCTGCAGTCGGGCAACGCCGTGATCGTCGGCGCCTCCCCCTTTTCCAGAGCAAGTTGGGCAGGGAACACCTGAATGGTACACATCATTCCTCTTTCCGTCGCCCAGCGCCGGCTCGATATCGGCAATGGGGTGCAATATCCCCAGGGCTCGCCGATCGGCGGCGCCATGCAAGGGTTGGGCGATCACCTCTCCGCCGTCGCCGAGCGCTACCAGCAGATGAAGGAACAGCAGGAGGCGTTCGATGCCGAACTGGCGCGCCGCCGGTTCGACGGCGAGATCGCGCAGGCCGAAGACGAGGCGACGGCGAACGCGCCGGCCGATGGCAGCGGCCTGCATGAGGCCATGTATGGCCAGGTCGATCCGCACAATGGCCGAGTAATGAAGACTGGCCTGTTCGACAGGCTGTTCGCCGCTGCCTTGCCGAACATGCCAGAGAGCCAGCGCGCCGCGCGGCCCAGAGAGAGAAAGGCATAGCCGATCGAACACGCCGGGAAGCAATAGTCGACCCCATGGGGCTTCTCGATTTGGCTAAGACAGTCGACCTAGGTCGTTCAGGGTCGCAAGCAGAGCTCACTAACTACATCCCCACAGATCAAGAATGGCTAGGGCGACTATTCGCGGGAGACAGTGAGCGAGGGAGCCTATGGCGTCTTCTCGCGCAAAAGCTTGTGGGCTCAGATGGGCTTGGCGAGGACAGCGCTTCGGTAGCTGATATCACCCCGCTGGGGGCGTCGTTTGCGCTCGAAAAGGCGGGCAATGCGGTGCTGGAGGGTAACTACAGCGAAGCATTGCTTGATGCCTTCGGAGCCATTCCTGGCGAGCGGTTGGCCGCCTCTGGCCTGAAGGGGACTGGTAAGGCCGCGAAACAGTGGGGTGAGAAGCTCTCGATCTCGGGCGGCCCGGCGTGTAGCTGAGGCGGGCGAGGCACTTATTCACGGTGTAGATGCCGAAACCCTCCGACGCCAACAAGGGCTTGCTCGCTTTGCATTTCAACCAGTTCCGCGGTCGAAGCGCGAATTTGAAATGCGATGCTCGGGGCAATGCTTGCCAGAGATCCGGTGCGAGTCAAATATACGGGAGCTGCAGTAGGATGGGAGGAATCAAAAAACCATCGCAAGACCTTTTTTGGTCGGAATGCTACCTAAATGCAAGTGACTACGTGGTTCACCATAGCGTTGAGCAGCAGGTTATTGAAAAGTATCCAGGGTTATTTACTGAGCAGGAAATAAATTCGAATGAGAATCTTCGAGGAATTCGCGGAGAATTTGATACAAATTTGCACCACAAGGTAGTTAAAAGCGAGTGGATGGATTTTTATCGATCTCATCCAACCGCCACTCGTCAGCAGGTAATTGATAAAGCCACCGAAATCGACAAAAAGTACGGGCATCTTTTCGACCCACCAATAGGTGAATGATGGAATATTTTTGCGTAGATCCCGTTACCGCTGGCGGAATGGATCGCGGAACTGTTATGGACAGAAGCGCGCATCCGCCGATCGTCAGCAAGCTCGTCTACCAGATCGATGGCTGGCCGGGCGATGTTCTCATAGAAGCTTTCCTTGCTTTCTTGTGACAGAAGAGGCCAAGCGCGCCCTGCTAAAAGCCGGCTTCTCCGGTGCTAGATTCGCAGACGTCGAAATCACAATCTCCGACAATTTTCGCGACGTCTTTTCCAGCGTAAAGCTCCCGCCGCTTGTCTGGCTGCAGGTTGATGGAAAGGCAGGTCGTGACGACTTCGGCATCGCCTCGAATCTCCACCTCGTCATGTCGGAGCGCATCCTGGACGTTCTGGATGAACTGGGGCTTCCTTTGGCCAGCTTCAAACCGTTCGACGAATAGAGCACAGCTGGGCGGAGGATATGATCCGCCTCAAAACTGACTAGCCACTATTTGGGTCTGTCTCCGGTCAGTCGATAGAAAATAGTGCAGTGTCACCGTAATTCCTCCTATAGGTGATTAATGAAATACTTCTACGTAGAGCCGATTGTTGTGGGCGAACTGGATGAGGGTACTGTGATGGACGTAAGTGTGCATCCGCCGATCGTCAACAAGCTTGTGTTTCAAGTCGACGGCTGGCCCGGCGATGTTCTCGTAGCAAGCTTTCCTTGCTTTCTTATCACGGAGGAGGCCAAATTCGCGTTGCAGCAGGCCGGTTTCTCCGGTGCGACATTCGCTGACGTCGAAATCACAATTTCCGACAATTTTCGTGACGTTTATTCCGACGTTAAGATTCCGCCTCTTGTCTGGCTAAAGATAGAGGGAGAGGCCGGCCACTCCGACTTCGGTATTGCCTCGGATCTGCGACTCGTCATGTCGGAGCGTATCCTGGACGTTCTGGATGCACTGGGCCTTCCTATGGCTAGCTTCAAACCGTTCGACGATCGAAGTGGGCACACTGACCTAGGCAGAGAATGATGCGCCGCAAAGCCGATTCGTAACCATTTGAGGTGCCTTCGGTCGGCCGCATAGAAATAATGCACTGTCGCCGTAGTTCCGGTTCTCCGACCGAAGTGCTGGCGGCCAACGCCGGCAGGGGCAGGTCGACCTTGATGCGATGTTGTACGACTCGCGGCTGCGCCAGAACAATCTCAACACCCAGGCCGCCATTTCGCGCTTCCAGGAGCGCTGGCACCGCTGGCGGGGCGGCTGGAGCGGGCGCAATTTTGGATTCAGATGGCTCGGATACCGAGCGCGGACAGGCTCAATGAAGCTGTTGGCGAAAATCGCGGTGACAAAGAGCTGATTCCGGTGCGGCTACAAATCTGGCCGCGCGCTAATCCCGATCTTTTCAAGCCTCGCTTTCGCGGGGCTTTTTTCATGGAGCAAGCCCTATGGCCCGACCTGCAACTGCCGCCGTTCGCCTGTTGACCGGCGAACGCGAACCCGTGCGCCTGGCGACGATCGCAAACATCACCCTTTACGGCCTGCAGACCATTGATGGCGTGCTGACCGAAGTCGGCGACCGCGTACTGGTCAAGGACCAGGCCGACCAGACCGAGAACGGCATCTACACGGCGAGCGAGGGCCAGTGGTTCCGCGCCGCCGACGCCCGCACGGCGCGCACGATGCAGAAGGGCACGACCGTGCATGTGCAGGAGGGGACGGTCTCGGCCGATCGGGTCTATGCCTTCGAGACGCTGGATCCGGCGATCGGCGCCGACCCGATCACGCTGAGCTTCTATCTGTCGCAGGACACGCTCGGCGACGCCGTGAACGCCGCGAATGCCGCTGCGGCGAGCGCTGCCGCGGCACTCACTTCCAAGAATGCCGCCGCCACCAGCGCCACCAATGCGGCTGGCTCGGCCACGGCCGCTTCCGGCTCGGCCACCGCCGCGTCCACTTCCGCCACCAATGCGGCGACCAGCGCCACCAATGCCGGCACTTCGGCGACGGCAGCGGCCGGCTCCGCGTCCACGGCTTCCGGTTCGGCGACCAGCGCCGGCACCTCGGCAAGTGCCGCCGCCGGCTCGGCAACGGCCGCGTCGGGCTCGGCAAGCGCCGCTGCCAGCTCGGCGACCAATGCGACGACCTCGGCCACCAACGCCGCGGCGAGCGCCGCCGCCGCGGCCAACGCCGTGGCGGCACTTGGCTACACCTTTTCCCCTAGCACCGCCGATGCCGACCCCGGCAACGGCACGCTGCGGCTGAACAATGTCAGCGCCGCCTCGGCCACAGCCGCCTATATCGACAACCTCGATTCCAGCGGCGCCACGGTGAGCGGCATCCTGGACACGTTCGACGACAGCACCAACCCGATCAAGGGCCAGCTCTCGCTGCGCTCAAAGGCGTCAGCGGCAATCGCCTATGTCTACAGCGTCACCGGCTCGGTGGTGGACGGCGGCGGCTATCGCAAACTGACGCTCGCCTATGTCAGTGGCGCCGGCACCTTACCCACGACCGCCGACGGCATCTGGCTGATCTTCACCCGCGCCGGCGACAAAGGCGCGGATGGCCTGGGCAGTGGTGACTTTTCCGGGCCGGCGAGTTCGGTGACCGACAACATCGTGACCTTCGCCGGCACGACGGGGAAGGCCGGCAAGGACAGTGGGGTGGCGGTGGCGAGCCTCGTCGCCGGACCGGCCTCCGCCGAGACAGACAACATCGCCACCTTCAACGGCGGGACGGGCAAGGTGGTGAAGGACAGCGGCGTAGCGGTGTCGGGCCTTGCGCCGAAGGCAAGCCCGACGTTTACGGGCACGCCTACGGCGCCGACGGCGGCGGCTGGAACCAATTCCACTCAGATCGCCACGACGGCCTATGTCGATACGACATTTGCGCCGAAAGCGAGCCCAACGCTCACCGGCACGCCGGCGGCACCGACCGCTGCGCCTGGTACCAACACGACGCAGATCGCGACCACGGGGTTTGTGAAGGCAGCGATCGATGTGGTGCTAGGCGGGGTGTCCGCGGCGTTTGATACGCTGGCGGAGATAGTCGCCTCCATGGTGAGAAAGGATGCCGATACAACGCTGAACGCTGGATATTTTGGCACCGACGTTTCCGATGGCACCAAGTCCAGCGGAATCTACACGCCCTCGCCAGCCGGAGGCAATTTCCGGTCGGCCACCAACAACGGCGCGCACACCCTGGCCGCGCCTTCGGCATCAGGTTCCTATTCCCTGGTGATTGACTACACGAATGGTGCAAGCGCGGGTGCCATCGTCACTTCGGGCTTCACGAAGGTAACCGGAGACGCCTTCACTACTACTTCGGGACAAAAGTTCCGCTTGTTCATTTCAAAGGGACAGGGTGGCACTCATGTACATGTACAGGCGCTCCAATGAGCTTCCCTTTTCCGATTACGACCCCCTCGGTAACGGTCCCTGCGGTCGCTCAGGGCACAGTCCTGAATCAGATAATCACAACCGATGGAACAACCTTCGCGTTCACCGGTCTTACGTCGGGGATCACGGTAGACGCATATCCCATTATAGGGATCATGGCGCGCTCGGGCTCGGTCGCCGATTTTGTGTCACTCGATGTTGGCGGTCAAGACTGCTCGCTGCTTTACAAGCAGTTCAACGGGACAACGGTGCTCGCCTTTTATTCTGCGCCGCGCGGAGCAACTGGAAACGTGAACGTTAATTTCAGCGCCGGGATGGCTCGGGCCGCCTGTTGTGTAATCCCGCTCTTCAATCTCAAAAGCAGCACAACGCCAACAGCGGTCAATACAAGTTCTGCTGACCCATTGAATGCGGCGATCGACTGTCAGGCTGGTGGCTGGATTGGAGGGCTTGCATACAATGGATCAACTGCGGACAGCATTTCGTGGACTAATCTCACCGAGAAGTTTGATGTCCAGCCTGAAAGTGTCTCGTGCTTGAGTTGCGCATGCGACATATTCGGCTCAGCGCAAACGGCTAGGGGCGTTACGGCCAACCCCACAAACACAGGGAGCGGGCAACTCCTAATCCTTATGGCTCTCCGATAAGGAAAGACTGCCTAAGAAGAGGCACTTGGTCTTCGCCAGCTCCGATGTGTTCTGCATCGCGGCAAACGCAGCTCGATCAGACCCGAAGCGCTCTCTCGCCCGCTGGCGTTAGCACCATGAGATAACTCGGGCCGAAATCGCCTTCGATATCCGAAAGTTGAACCATGTCGGCATCCATCAGCCGACGCCACTTACTCCAGTCTTCATCGCTCCAATTGTTCGTGAACAGAGGAAGCATTTTCAATCGGATAGCTTCCTCAGAGCTGATAACGAGAGCTGGGCGTCTACGCTGCCACAGAGCAGCGAAGAGGCCGACAACTAGTGCGGAGATGCCATAGATCCACATAGGTAAGTCTTACTGCAAAACAATCTTGGGTGAAACCACTGCCTTCCGAGAGAAAAGAAACTCGTAAACCGACCCGGTGCGGGCGTCCGTATGGCGCTTCATTCGAGCGCGGCTCGTGGGCAGCTCAGAGCTGCCACCGCAGCGAGTCGAATCAAGCGGCTGCCTACTAGTGTGTCACACCAATCTCTCCACCGCACACCCCTCAGCCACCCGAACCCCACCCGTCCCCTCGCACTCCGCGCAGCGCACACTCACGCCCGGGCACCTATGCTGATGCGTTCCCGCCGGGCAGCAGTGGCCGTTGGAACTGCGCCATCTTGGGCATTCGAAAATCGTGCCGGTGCCGCCGCAGCCCTGGCACTCGCCCATTTCGGGTAACATCAAACCCATCTTGCCCAACCCCTCGGCGTGAACGCCTCAACCCCACGAACCGGCGGAGCCCAACCGCCGTCTCCTGACATTGCCACACGGCAATTAAGGTTTTTCTAAAGAACTGAATCGGCGTGAACGCAAGTCGCCGGCCGAGCTTTTCCCACCAACCAGCAAGCCAAGGAGCCTCTCATGGACCGCAACTTCGCGCGGGCGCTTGCGCTCGTGCTTAAATCCGAAGGCGGCTGGTCGGACAGAAAAGCTGATCCCGGCGGCGCCACCATGAAGGGCGTCACACTCGCGAACTTCCGCCGCTACGTGAAGGCCGACGCCAGCAAGGGCGATCTGAGGAAGATCACGGACGGCCAGGTGGCCACCGTCTATCGGCGATTCTACTGGGACGCCGTATCCGGCGCCGAGCTCCCCGACGGCGTCGACTATGCCGTCTTCGACTTTGCCGTGAACAGCGGGCCGGGCAGGGCGGCGAAATACCTTCAGGCAATGCTCGGCGTCGCCCAAGACGGCCGCATCGGGCCGGCGACGCTCGCCGCGGCCCGGGCGAAACCCGCCGGCGTCGTCATCGACATGCTTTGCGATGCGCGGCTTGCCTTCCTCCAGCGGCTGCCGATCTGGCCGACCTTCGGCAAGGGCTGGAGCGCGCGCGTCGCCTCGGTGCGCTCCGAGGCGCTGCTCTTCTCGGCGCAGCCGGAGGCGCCGCTTCAATCCTCGTCGCGAGTTCCGGTCGCTGACGCCACGCAGCCGGCCATCAACGCCTCTGGCGGCGACGACGCCCAGCCGGCCGCTTCGCAGCCATCGGCTCGCAGGGCCGCCGGCGTTCTCGCTCTTGTCGCGCTGGCGCTCGGCTCAGCCGCCGCCTGGGCCGCGCATCTTCCCTGCAATCTCTTCGGAGTGTTCTGCCAATGATCGGGGTCATCATCCGCATAGCGCTGCGTTATGGCGCGGGCGTGCTCGTCGCGCGTGGGCTGCTGGGTGCCGGCGACGCCGAGGCGCTCTCGGCCGATCCCGACATCCAGATGGCGCTCGAAACCGCCCTCGGCCTGGCGCTCAGCTTCGCCGCCGAGGCCTGGTACGCGCTCGCCCGCAAATTCCACTGGTCGAAATGAGGTAGCAAAATGGTCGAGGTCTTCACCGAACTCGTTCGCCAGGCTTTGCCTTGGGTCATCGGTGCGCTGCTCCTGATCGCGGCGCTCGTCGTGTGGTGGCTGGCATGACGGCGCTCTTGTCCTTCCTCGCCGGAAATCCGGCGATTCTGGGCGTTCTGGCCTCCTTCATTGCCGCACTTGGTTGGGGCTTTCACCAAAGGCTTGCGGGGGCGCGGGCCGAGCGCGACCGGCAGGCGGCCAGCGAGGCGGCAGCCCGCGATATCACTGCCCAGATCGACAACGATATCGGCGCGCAGCCCGCCGGTGCGGTCAAGAAGGAG
This sequence comes from Mesorhizobium sp. WSM3879, assembly GCF_002294915.1. Taxonomy (NCBI): domain Bacteria; kingdom Pseudomonadati; phylum Pseudomonadota; class Alphaproteobacteria; order Hyphomicrobiales; family Phyllobacteriaceae; genus Mesorhizobium; species Mesorhizobium sp. WSM3879. The sequence goes on from NZ_NSFZ01000012.1 coordinate 49,755, forward strand.
CTGAAGTCATGGGCAAGGGACTGATCGCCGCCGCCGTCGTCGCAGCGCTCTGCGGCTGCACCACGGCCAAGGGCGGTTTCTGCGCGGTTGCCTCACCGTTGCGTCTTTCCGGCAAGGCCGTCGAGACGCTGTCGAACGAGGAGGCGCGGACGCTTCTCGCCCACAACCGCAAGGGCGAAAAACTCTGTGGCTGGAGGCCCTGATGCACGACATCTTCGATCTGCTCGGCGTCAAGGGCCAAGTGGTGGCCGCCGGGCTCGCCGGCGGGGTGCTCAGGGCACTGTCGCGCCATCGCTACAAGTTGCGCGAGATGATCGCCTCGCCGATCTGCGGCGCCTTGGCCGCCGCCTATCTGACGCTCCCCACGGTCGCTTGGGTCGAGGCCAGCGGCCTGCCGATGCCCGACGCCGCCGACGACACCACCACTCTAGCCGCCGCCTTCCTGATCGGTGTCTCGGCCATGTGGATTTCGGACATCGTGTTCGAGGTGCTGGTGCGGCGCTTCAGGCCCGCACCAGAAGAATGAGCGGCGCGGAATGGGAGCCGTGCCGATCGGTACCGAGCATTGGCGACATCGGCCGGCAAGAATTCTGCCAATCGCGATGAACCAATTCGCGTGGCCATGCGACGCATCGGTGCAAATGAACACCCGTGTATCCATGGAGATTTTCGATGCCTGCAATCCTTCGCAATGCACTTCTCGCCGCCCTGGCCGTATCCACCCTGGGTGGATCCGCGATGGCCGGCCAGCAGATCTACGAATGCGACAACACGCCGACCAACAAGCTCTGGGCCGGCCGCTGTTGCGGCGTCGGCGACGCGAATTGCCTCGGTGGTGAAAGCCATGGCCATGACCGGGGCAATCCCGGCCGGGGCAACAATGGCGGAGGCGACAACGGCAGGGGCGATAAAGGGCCCAAGTGAAGCTGGCGCTCAGCCCGAGGCTCGCCGGTTTGCTCGACCGGCGAGCAATCGGCGCAGACTGGGGCACCGTGGTTCGGTCAGTTTCCCTGCCAGTCGCCCTTTTCCAGGCGCCTTTCCCGTCGCCTTTTTCAGGCGCCTTTTCCAGGTGCTTGAGCCGCTGGAAGAAGCGGGCCACAATCCCCACTTATGGAGAAATCCAAGGAGGTTTGACATGGCTTCTTCCGAACGCGCGGTCCTTGCCGGCGGCTGCTTCTGGGGCATGCAGGATCTGATCCGCCGCTTGCCCGGCGTGATCTCCACCCGTGTCGGCTACAGCGGCGGCGACGTGCCGAACGCAACCTACCGCAATCACGGCACCCATGCCGAGGCGATCGAGATCGTCTTCGATCCGACCAAGACCAGTTTCCGCACGCTGCTCGAGTTCTTCTTCCAGATCCACGATCCGACGACTAGGAACCGTCAGGGCAACGATGTCGGCACGAGCTACCGCTCGGCGATCTTCTATACCAACGACGAGCAGAAGCGGGTGGCCGAAGACACCATCGCCGATGTCGACGCCTCGGGTCTCTGGCCAGGCAAGGTCGTCACCGAGCTCGCTGCGGCCGGTGCCTTCTGGGAGGCCGAGCCCGAACATCAGGATTATCTGGAGCGCTACCCCAACGGCTATACCTGCCATTTCGTTCGGCCGGGCTGGAAGCTGCCCGTCCGCGAAAAGGCCGCCGCATCATAAAATTAGGGCTGCGCAGCAGCCGTATTCACTATCACGCCCGCCGTGCCGCAAGGCCTGGCGGGCTTTTTTGCGTTCCGGGCGCAAGCCCGCACCTCGCCGGCATGCTCCGGCTGGAATTGTGGCCTTAGCCCTTGGCCCGGCGGTTCTCGTTTTCGTGGCTGCCGATCCAGTGGGCTCGGATGCGGTCGCTGGCTTCAAGGTAAGCCATGTCGATGAGATAGGTCAGAAGCCTTTCGCCATCGGCCTCAGCCTTCTGGCGAAGCTCGCGCAAGATGCCCTGCGCAAACTGCAGGTTTTCCATTTTGCTCGGCTGGTCCATCGGTGCCCCCAATGTCTGCGTGGAAGTTTGGCTCACTATACTTGTACGAAGGTTGTCGGCTGGCTCGCGGCCAGGCTGCGCCCGGTTGCACCTACGCTCGATCAATGAAGCTGTTGCACATCGCGCGAAAATGTCGATATTTTACGCCCCCAATCGGATGGCGAATATGCATGAAGACGAGGGCAGCACTCCCGACAAGCTGCAAGCCATGCTTGACGTGATTGCCAGGAGCGAGCCCGCGAGCGGGAGCGGACAGGCCGATCTCGGCAGGCTGCAGGCCGATGCCGCCAAGGCCGCCAACGTGCTGATCGAATTCTACGGCGACGCCGCGCTCGAGCGAGCCAAGCTTATCGAGCGCCGCTCGCCCCACTCGCATTTCGCGCGCATGGTGACGGCCGAGATCGGCAGGCGCGGCAGGCTTCCGCCCAGAAGCTAGCCCGGAACCCGGCCGAGAAACTGACAAAGATCGCCTCAGGACGATTTGCGCCTCCTCGATCTCTCGCCAAGCCTTTGCAGGATCTCTTCCTGGATGTTGTCCAGCAGGTAGGAAAGCATGTCGTCCCCGATCGACTGCGCGATTTCCCTGGCCTGCTCGACATGTTCATGGATTTCGCGCAGCGAGTGATCCTCGCCCGCGGCATCCTGCGTCAGGTCGATGAACCAGCCGGGATAGAGCGCTGCCTCGCCCATGTCATCGACATAGCACTGGCCGACGGCAAGGATCTTGCGCAGCCCCATCTTTTCCGAGCGGACCTTGTAGACCTCGCGAAAACCTGACCTGCGCTCGATGGCCTTGCGGATCGCCAGCCGAACCCGCGGCTGATCGTCCCGCTCGATGCTTTGCATGCACCGCTCCAGCGGCGCGCCGTGCGAGAACTCCTCGAGCGTCAGGTCGAAATAAGCGGACAGATTCGCGTCCCCATACACGCGGTCGCGCTTGATGTCCCAGGTCCAAAACCCGTCGATCGGTGGATACCGCATATGCAGGTTGCGGCTGCGTTGAGGCGCCAGTGTCATGGAAACCGCCCCGTCCGGTTTCAGGATTCGCCAGTACTATGTCTTAAAATCAAAAAAAAACAAAGGTGAGTTTTTGTACAAGGCAGGAAAATGATTGGGCCTGCCGCTTGCTTGCGTAGCTACGCCGCATAGTTGGCATCATCCAGGAAATACGTTTGGTGAAAAATTTTCTCTGGCCGAAACAATTTTCATTTCCGTGTCGCAAATGAAGCCGGTGCTTCGCGCGAGAAGGAAGCTTTCGAACTTAAACAACATCAAAAGTTGTATTCGCCCGGACGCAACGCCTGGGCTGGACATACTATCCATCTTGTAAGGCCGGCGCGGCAATGCTGGTGTTGCCTGAGCCGCGCCGGCCGAAGCGGCCTCCAAAAGGTTTTCGCCGCGCCGGGGATGCTAGCGGCCGCTGCCGCTCCGGCAAACCGACCGTTGGTTGAAAATGCCCGACTTCCAGAAGAAGACAAGGCCCTCGCGGTCAGCGCCCGGTCGTTCAGGGGCATAGGCGCCGGCTCGCTGGACCGATGCGTCTTTGCTCTGCGACTTAAGCCTTACTGCCATTCAGCATTTAGGCCGATTCGCGATAGGGCTCCCGCACGGCCTCCGGCTCGGCATCATCGGCCGCCGACTCAGCGACGGTCCGGTCATGCTCGAATTGGCTCGCCTCGGGCAGAGGATGCAACCACTGCTCGCGCCGACCGATCCACAATTCGTAGCTGGGCTCAAGCCCTTCGGTCGGCACGACATCCAGGCTGCCGATCATCACCTCGGCCTCGTCCTCGCGAACCGACGGCAAGCGGCTGCCGCAGGTTGGACAGAAGCTTCGTCCGCCATAGGTGCTGGTGATACCCGCGCTTTCGAATGCCTGGCGCGGCCATATGGCAAAGGCCTGATACGCCGATCCGCTGGTCTTGCGGCAGTCCTTGCAATGGCAAAGTCCCACCCTCAGCGGCTCCCCGGTAACCCGGAACTGGACACCGCCGCACAGGCAGCTGCCGCTACGCATGACATCGTTGAGCATGGCCGTTCCTCCTGCAGCCGGGACATTGGTGTCACCATCCGCTACAATTCGCATGCCGCCTCAACTGTTCCACAGCGCGGTCGGTACGTCGCTCAACCGGGGAAGTCGAAGACCGGTTCCTCGCAGCGGTAGACGCGGCATGGACCGTCACGGGTCGGAACCGCGACCGACATCGGGACTTCCGGCCAGTCGCACTCATTGCCGAATTGGCGCACGAAACGATCATAAGTGTTGGGCCCGGTGGTCAGCACGGCGGCATGCCGGCGCTGGATCAGCGCCTGCGTCTCGCCACAGGTCATGGCGCGTGTGTCGGGCCGCGCATCGGCGGCGCCCACGGTCCATAACATCGTGCCGGCAACAAGGGCGTTCGTCAGGCTTTTCATCGAGGCGCCAGCTTTCAGTGATCGCTTCTGCGGTACGAATATGGCTCGCCGCCGGAACACCGCAAGGCTTTCGAACAGCAAGACGCCGCCGATGACGATGTCTGCGCAACCGGCCTTGTCGCGGTCGGACGGACGGCGAAGCGACGGTCAGCGCGACGTCGGTAAGAACCCGGTCAGGCATTCTGGCCTCCCGATCCGCCGCATTCCAGGCAGACCACACTGTGTCCCGGACAGCTCAGCCGGTGCGTTCCTTCCGGGCAGCAATGGCCGTTGGAGGCGACCCAGCGGTCGCAAATGAAAATTTTCCTGGCGCCATGGCAGCGCCGGCATTCCGCCGAGGGCATCAGATTCTCGTTTGGCGAGACGCGATGCTCCGCTTCAACGACCGCGTTCATCCATTTAGTCCCCAACGACTGGATTGTCGGTCCTGTTTTCGCAAGACATTACATTAGCTATCCGAGATATAAAAGCCCCGGACGGATGACGAAAGTTTCATCCCTCGACCCTTTCCCTTTGCGCTGCCGTTGCTAAAGCTCGTCCGGCAAAGGGCGCCCGAGCAGATTCCGTCGGGCGCGGGCAGGCAACGGGATTTTCCTGTAATGACATGGACCGGCGCGGGAGCGCTTTTCATCCTGGTAGCCACTTATGCCGGCGTTGCCGTCGGCCGTATTCCGGGCTTCAGGCTGGATCGTGCCGGCATCGCGCTGCTCGGTGGCGCCGCCATGATCGCCATCGGCGCGATCGGCATGGAGGATGCCTACCGCGCCATCAATTTCGACACGATCACGCTTTTGCTCGGCATGATGATCGTGGTCGCGCATCTGAAAGTGTCGGGCGCGTTCCGGGCGCTCGGCGGCTTCGCCATTGAGCATGCGCACGCGCCCTTCATGCTGCTCGTCATGGTGACGCTTCTGACCGGAGTGCTTTCGGCCTTTCTGGTCAATGACGCGATCTGCCTGGTGATGGCGCCGATCGTCGTCCACGTCACCCGCGTCATCCGGCGCAACCCGGTTCCCTATTTGATCGCCACCTGCACGGCCTCCAACTGCGGCAGCGTCGCCACCATCACCGGCAACCCGCAGAACATGGTGATCGGCGCGCTCTCGGGCATTTCCTATCCGGCCTTCACGGCGGCGCTCGCGCCGGTGGCGCTGTTCGGCCTTGTCGCCGTCATCGTCATTGTCCGCATCGTCTACCGCGGCGAATTCTCCCGCGCCGCCGAGCTCAGCCCCGAGGTCTATCGCGGCCGCATGCTGCCCGGACAGGTCCTGAAGGCGACCATCGTCTGCGTGGTGCTGGCGTTCGCCTTCTTCGCTGGCGTGCCCGTCGCCAAGGCGGCGCTCATTGCCGGCGCTTTCCTGCTCGTCACCCGCGCGATCAAGCCGCACCGCATCTACCGCGAGATCGACGGCCCGCTGCTCTTCATGTTCGCCGGACTGTTCGTGGTCGTGGCGGGCGCCGAGCGCACGCTGCTCACGCCCGACATGATCGCCGCGGCGAAGAATATGGGCCTCGACGATGTGTGGCGGCTCTCCGGCTTCACCGCGGTGCTTTCCAACGTCATGAGCAACGTGCCGGCGGTGCTGGCGTTGAGGCCGTTCATCCCGGGGCTCGAAAACCCCCACCGCGCGTGGCTGGTCGTGGCGATGAGCTCGACGCTCGCCGGCAATTTCACGCTGCTCGGCTCGGTCGCCAACCTCATCGTCGCTGAGCAGGCAAGAGCGGCCGGCAAGGAGCTGTCCTTCGCAGCTTTCTTCAAGGTCGGTTTGCCGCTGACGCTGTTGACGCTGGTCTTCGGCACGGCGTGGCTGGCGCTCACTTCGTAGCCGTTGGACGCCTTTACGTTGGGGCGATCGCATCGGCGTGGGCGATCACGCCGGAAAACGCCAAGCAACTGGCGGGGAGAATAGGGCAGGGTTCTCCTGAGAGGTGAGTGCGACAAGGCCCCATGGAGCCTTGTTTTTGTTTTCAGGCCCGGTTAAGCCGCCGCGCAATCAACCGAAGGACGACACAAGTGAGCGAACCGACCGTGGCCGAAGCGACCGAAAGCATCTATGCCTCGATCCGCGCGGACAACGCCGACATCGATGCGCATATAGCGACGCTCAAGGCGGCGATGGCGCGGGAAGGGCTGAAACAGGCGGTGTTCGAGCCGGCCAAGCTGGCGCACAACAACCGCGCGGGCCGCAAGCTGATGCAGGCCTATTTCCGCCAGCGCGGCGTGACCGTGACGTTTTCGAGGTAGAGGCCGCGCGCCGACCGGGCGCCTCTGTTGCGACGAGGCTCCGCAAGAGGCCTTTTTGGGCGTCGCGGCACCGCGCGGCTGCCTAAGGGCAATCGCATATGGCGCGCCCTGTGTGATGGGCTGCCCGAGTTGGCTTCGCTCATGTCGGGTACGCGCGGCCGGCCCCTGCCTGTTCGCGTCAATCGCACGCCGCCACGGTCTTCAGCGTCTGCGCGCGCGAAGGTCTGGGCAAATTCCCGATCCTTCGAACGGCGGCGTAGAACCTTGGATAGTCGCCGGAGCACAAGTCGAACAGGCGAAGAAACGCCGGAACCTGTTCGCCATAGACGGCAGTCGCGGCGAGCTTTGCGTTGTTGATCGGGCTATCGAACCAGGCGTCATAGCCCCGGTATCCGGCCCAGCGCGTATCGCGCATGCGCCGGTAGCGCATCCGCAGCCTGTCGATCGCGGCTGCTTTGGCAGCGGCCATCTGCTGCGGGCTACGCGGACTTCCATAGACTTGCCGCAACTCGTCCCGGGTTTTCGCTATCAGGCCGAGAAAATCGGCGCTGCGCTTGCGATTGGCTTCGTAGCGGCGCAATCCCGCGCGATTGCCGGTGGCGCGGAGCCATTTCCTGACGCCGGTGGTTTCGACCGAAACCGCGAAAGCCTCGTTGAACGCGGAGTCGCCGTTCACATAGATTTTCTGATGCGCCAGCTCATGGAAGATCAGGCTTGCGAGATAGGTGTCGTCCTGACGCAGCATGGTGCTGAGCAGCGGATCGCTGAACCATCCGAGCGTCGAATATGCGGTGACTCCCGAGACGTAAACGTCCAGCCCTTGTCGCTGCAGTTCGGCAGCGCTCTCAGCCGCCGATTTCCGGGAAAAGTAAGCCCGGTACGGAACGCAGCCGAAGACCGGAAAGCACCATGTTACGGGCGTGAGCGAGAATTGCGGCGCGGCAAAAACCGCCAAGGTCACAGCGTCCCGGCCGATGTCGACATAGCTGCTGTAACTGCTGTTTTCGGGCAGCGCCAGTTCATCCGTGGCAAAGCGGCGTATGGCGCTCGCCGACGTCAGCTTGACGCGCAATGCCTCCGGCGTTGCGGGGTCGCGGATCAGCTTGCCGACATTCTTGCGCGCCGCCATGATCTCAACATGGCCCTCCAGCGACTGCGCGTAGTAGGAAATGCTGGTGCACCCGGCCACGCCGGCCGCCAGGATCGCCGCGGCAAGCAATCGAAAAACGCGCCTCACAGCCTGCCCACCGCCTGTTTGTCTCCCCGTGGAGCACGTGTCCCCATTTGACCCCGAGTCTCAAACAGGCCCGCCGATCTTCGTCAAGACCTGGTGGGACGTCACGGGTCGGACTTTGGCAGGATCGGCAACGCCTCAGAGCTGACATCGGTGCTGACCAGGTCCATGCCGTTCACAAGATGCAACGCATCAATCGTCGGCGGCATTCAAGCTTGGAGCACGATGCAGGTATCGAGTCCTGATGCGAAGATGCCAGCCCTTGCCCTCGCCACGACGACAGATAGGGCGTATAGTTGAAGACCGCCGGCTCGGACCTGACACGCCGGCGCATTGAGAGCGGGAGACGTCGCTTCAACTAGGGCGCACTTCCAACTCGGGGGTTGTTCCACGCGCTCTCATCATTGCCCGCCGCGTCCGGCTTCTGCTTTGCGCGATCGCGGTCGCTATTCGCATTTACTCACTGAAGGAGAACTGAGCTTTTCACTGGAGGAGAAGTGATCATGCATTACCTTCCCAGACGTGAATTCATGGTTCGAGGAGGGGCAACCCTCGTGGCGCTGGCGTCCTTTCAATCGCGGATTGCCTATGCTTTTCCAACCCGGGCCGGCGAGGAAGTCATCAGATGGCTCGATCAGCTGCCGCCAAACCCGGTTCCGCAAGTCATCAAAAATCAGTTGGTGTGGGAGGATCTCGATTCCTGGGTGACGCCCAACGACAAGTTCTTCTCAATCGCGCATTTCGACCGGCCGGTCATCGACGAAAGCACGTGGAAGCTCGAAATTGGCGGGTCCGTCAAAAAGCCGACTGCCCTGACGCTCGCCGACATCAAGGCTCGACCACGCCAGGAAGTCACGTTCACGGTCGAATGTTCGGGCAATACTGGCCTGCCGTTCTTCAATGGCGGGATTGGCAATGCTCGCTGGGCGGGCACGCCGCTCGCCCCGATCCTTATGGAGGTCGGCGTCCTCGACAGTGGCATCGAGATTGTCTTCTGGGGCGCCGATAAAGGTGAAATCAAGCGAGCCGACGACGTCAAGTTTACGCAGAACTTTGCGCGCAGCATGTCGCTCGCCGACGCCTTGGACCCCAAAAATATCCTCTGCTACGAGATGAACGGCACTGCCTTGCCTGCCGATAACGGGTTCCCGCTGCGGCTGATAGCGCCGGGCTGGTACGGGATCGCGAACGTGAAATGGCTCAAGCGTATCGAAGTCAGGGACCAACGCTTCGTGAACCAGTTCATGGGACGCGATTATGTCACGCTGCGCGAGGAGGAGCACAACGGAGAGACGGTATGGATGGAAACCTCTGTCGGGAGGGCGCGCCTGAAGTCTGCGCCGGCCCGGGTCACTCATATCGGCAATGATTACAGGATCGTCGGGGCGGCCTGGGGCGCGCCGATCGAGCGGGTCGAGGTGAAGATCGATGACGGCCCATGGATGCCGGCGACCATCGATGAAACCGAAAAGGCGGACTTCGCTTGGAAGATATGGTCCGTCGACTGGCCCAAGCCCTCCGCCGGGGAGCACACAGTCACCTCGCGCGCCGTTAGTACCGGAGGGCAGGTCCAACCCGCAATGGACGATCCCATCATTGCCAAGAAGCATACCTACTGGGAAAGCAACGGTCAGGTGACGCGACGCATCGGCATTCACTGACCGGCGGGAAGTCTATAAAACCCTCTCACATCGATGTGACCCCATGCTTTTGGCATGGGGTCATGACGTCGATCGGGCCGGCTGTGACGGTGGCGACCCACGCGGGAGAACGCCTCTGCCGGCGGGTTGAGCCGCCTTATGGCATCATCCTGGCCTGATGGGCGCTCATCGGAGCCATGTTCAGGTTGAGATGGGCCATGATCCAGACCGAGCCGATCACGACCAGCGCGACGATCAGCACGCCGAAGGCGAGCGCGAGCACGTTGTTGGTGTTGTCGGGCCCGGTGGTCAGGTGCAGGAAGAAGACCAGATGCACGCCCATCTGCGCGATCGCCAGCACCACCAGGGCCGAGATCACCGCCGGCTGGTAGATCAGGCCGGTCTGCGCGGCGAGGAAAGAGGCGATGGTCAGCAGGATCGCCAGGCCGAAGCCGAGCAGGTAGCCGGACAGCCCTCCCGCCAGCTCATGCTCGGTGATGCGCTCCTCGCCCGGCGCCGAATCGCGGCGGTCGAGTTCCTCGTCGGTCCGGCTGTCGATGTCGCTCATGGCGACGCTCCCAAGAGATAGACCAGGGTGAAGATGGCGACCCAGATAATGTCGAGCGCGTGCCAGAACAGGCCGAAGCAGTGGAGCCGGCGCAGTATTTCCGGCCGGAAGCCCTTCACCCAGAGCTGAGCCATCATGGTACCGAGCCAGAGCAGGCCGAGCCCGACATGGGTGCCGTGGCAGCCGACAAGGGCGAAGAAGGCTGACAGGAAGGCGCTGCGCGAAGGGCCTGCCTGCTCGCTCGCCATCACCGCGAATTCCTGCACCTCGAGGAACAGGAAGGCAGCGCCGAGCAGGCCGGTGACCAGAAGCCAGAACTGGGTGGCGGCCATCGACCGGCGCTGGGTCGCGAGCGTCGCCAGCCCGCCGGTGAAGCTCGATGTGAGCAGCAGCCCCGTTTGCGCCGCAACGCGCGGCAGCTCGAACAGCTCCTTACCGGATGGCCCGCCGGCGGTCGCCGTCGACAGGACCGCGTAAGCGGCGAAGAAAGCCGAGAACATGATGATGTCGGACAGGAGGAAGATCCAGAAGCCGTAGGCCACGGTGACGAACTTCGAGGCCGGGCCGCCCTGGCCGTGGCCGGTCGCCGAGAGCAGGCCATGGCCGTGTCCCGCATGGCCGTGACCCCCATGACCGTGTCCCCCATGACCATGCCCGCCTGACCGTCCAACCCGGTAGGGATCGCGCGCCGCGCTGCCGGCCGTGATGTCGCTCATGCCACGCGCTCCCGTCTGCGCAGCCAGGCAAGCTGTGCGGCCCTGCCGTCGCGGTCTATGCGCTCGACTTCCTCCGCGGAGACTTCGTAGTCGCCGTGCTCTCGCCAGGCGAAGACGACGAAAGTGATATAGGCGCCGATGAAGCCTACGATCGCCAGCCACCAGATGTGCCAGATCAGGGCGAAGCCGATCAGCGTGCTGAAGAAGGCGGTGACGAAGCCGGTCGGGCTGTTGCGCGGCATTTCGATCGGCTCATAGCTTTCGTCCTCGCCGGGCCTTTGCTCCTCCATCGCCCGCTGCTTGATGGTCCAGTAGGGTTCCTCGTTCTCGACATGCGGCAGCCGCGCGTAGTTGAAGAAGGGCGGCGGGGAGGATGTCGACCATTCCAGCGAGCGGCCGTCCCAAGGGTCGCCCGTTTCGTCGCGCAGTTCGTCGCGATGCCTGATCGAGACGACGAGCTGCGCGACCTGGCAGGCGGCGCCGACGATCATCACCACTATGCCGAAGGCCGCCACGACCAGCCACGGCGTCCACAGGTCCATGTCGATATGCTGGAGACGGCGCGTCATGCCGAGCAGGCCGACGATATAGAGCGGCACGAAGACCAGCACGTAGCCGGCAAGGGTGAACCAGAACGCGGCCTTGCCCCAGCCCTCGTGCAGCCGGAAGCCGAAGGCTTTCGGGAACCAGTAGGTGAAGCCGGCGAAGGCGGCGAACAACACGCCCGAAATGATCACATTGTGGAAATGCGCCACCAGGAAGAGCGAATTGTGCAGCATGAAGTCGGCCGGCGGAACGGCGAGCAGCACGCCGGTCATGCCGCCGATGATGAAGGTGGTGACGAAGCCCAGCGCCCACAGCATCGGCGTGTCGAAGCGCACGCGCCCGCCATACATCGTGAAGAGCCAGTTGTAGATCTTGACCCCGGTGCCGACCGCGATGACCGAGGTGGCTATGCCGAAGGCGGCATTGACGTCGGCCCCGGCGCCCATGGTGAAGAAGTGGTGCAGCCAGACCATGAAGGAGACGATGCAGATGAACAGCGTCGCGGCGACCATCGACCGGTAGCCGAACAGCGGCTTCGATGAGAAGGTCGAGAAGATCTCGGAATAGATGCCGAAGGCGGGCAGCACCAGGATGTAGACCTCCGGATGGCCCCACGCCCAGATGAGGTTCATGAACATCATCTGGTTGCCGCCGGCTTCGTTAGTGAAGAAATGGAAGCCGAGGTAGCGGTCGAGCGTCAGCATGGCGAGCGTGGCGGTGAGGATCGGGAAGGCCGCGACGATCAGCAGGTTGGAGGCGAGCGATGTCCAGCAGAACATCGGCATGCGCAGATAGCCCATGCCAGGCGCGCGCATCTTGAGGATGGTGGTCGCCAGGTTGACGCCGGTGAGCAGCGTGCCGACGCCGGATATCTGGATCGACCAGAGATAATAATCGACGCCGACGCCCGGCGAGTAGGTCGTCTCCGACAGCGGCGCATAGGGCAGCCAGCCGGTGCGCGCGAACTCGCCGACGACGAGCGAGATGTTGACCAGGAGCGCGCCGGTCGCCGTCAGCCAGAAGCTCACCGAATTCAGCGTCGGGAAGGCGACGTCGCGGATGCCGAGCTGCAGCGGCACGACGAAGTTCATCAGCCCGATGACGAAGGGCATCGCGGCGAAGAAGATCATGATCGTGCCGTGGGCCGAAAAGACCTGGTCGTAATGCTCGGGCGGCAGGTAGCCCGGCCCGTGGATGGCGAGCACCTGCTGCGTGCGCATCATCACGGCATCGACAAAGCCGCGCAGCAGCATCAGCGCCGCCAGAACGATATACATGACGCCGATGCGCTTGTGGTCGACCGAAGTTATCCATTCGTCCCAGAGATAGGGCCAGTATCCTTTCACCGTGACCCAGATCAGCACCGCGGCGGCCGCCAGGAAGACGATGAGGGCGGCGCCCAGCGGGATGGGCTCATCGAAGGGAATGGCAGACCAGTCGAGCTTGCCGAGCATCGTCATCCTCCCGCTTTCGGCTGCGGCTGTTGGGCAGGCGCCGGCGTCCCGGCCTTGGGCTGGGCCTTGGGGCTTACCTGCGGCTCGCCGGCGGCGGTTTCGGCGGGACCCGGACCGGGCGGCAGCGTCTGGCGCACGATCGCGTCGAACAGGCCGTCCTGCACGACGCCGAACGAGGCCGGCGGCACGTTGATGCTCTGCCGGGCAAGCTCGCCATAGGCGCGGGCGTTGAGCACGCCGCCGGCGCCATGCAGCGAAGAGGCCCAGCGCGCAAACTCGTCGGGCGGGACGGCGCGCACGCGGAAATTCATGTCGGAAAAGCCATCGCCGCTGAAATGCGCCGACAGGCCGAGATAGTCGCCCTCGCGGTCGGCCTGCAGGTTGAGCTCGGTCTGCATGCCGTTCATGACATAGATCATGCTGCCGAGCTGCGGCACAAAGAAGGTGTTCATCACGCTGGCCGAGGTCAGCTTGAAACGAACGGGAACGCCGGCAGGGATGACCAGCTGGTTGACCGTTCCGACGCCCTGGTCGGGGTAGAGGAACAGCCATTTCCAGTCGAGCGCCACCACCTGGATGTCGAGCGGCGGCTGGCTGGAGGCGATCGGCCGGCGCGGGTCGAGATGGTAGGATCCGTAATAGATCAGCCCGCCGAGGAAGAGGATGGTGAGCGTCGGAATCGACCAGACGATCAGCTCGATGCGCCCCGAATAGGTGAATTCCGGCTCGTAGCGCGCGTTGCGGTTGGAGGCGCGGAACATCCAGGCAAACAAAAGCAGTGCCACCAGCGTCGGAATGACGATGACCAGCATGACCGCCAGCGAGTTGAGCAGGATCGTGCGGTTGCCCGCCCCGATCGGGCCCTGCGGGTCGAGCACCCCGCCCGCGCAGCCGGAGAGCGTTGCGATCAGGCCTATCCAGAGCGACGAGCGGCCTCGCCTCGGTCTAGGGAAGGAAAGCACTGGAACGGATCATGCTTGGCGCGAACGGATCGGCGGGACGTCTTGACTGTGGGCGGCGCGTCGTCGGCGCCGCTGGGCCGCGGCGCGGCCGGAAACAGACTTCGCGGCCAGTCCGGCTGGGCCGTGATCCTTCAAAAGCTCGCGCCTGCGAGGGTCGCGTTCTGCGGCAGCTTTCATCTGAAGTCTCCCCGTGTGCAGAGGCACTTCCGCCATATACCGTACGACTGCTGAACACGGCTGCCAACCCAAGCAGTTGCCGCTTGTTCCGCAAAAGGCGGTGTTTTGCCCGATGGCTGGACGGGCCGCGGAAGACATAGGGCGCGGCTCCAGCCTGACCAGACGCCGTCTCGGCATGCTCGCGCTCGCCGATCGCCCGCCAGGATGGTGACAAGGCGCGCGGCGCGTGCATTGTACTGCGCAGGCAATTGCAGCCGACCTGCGGAGGAAGCCTTGTCCGAGATTGCAACCATCCTTTCCATCCTTGGCGTTTTCCTGCTGGGGGCGATGAGCCCGGGGCCGAGCTTCGTCGTCGTCTCGCGCATCGCGGTGGCCGGCGAGCGTACGGATGGCCTGGCGGCGGCGATCGGCATGGGGATCGGCGGCTTCATCTTCGCCATCATCGCGGTCGCGGGCCTGACCGCGCTGCTCGTCCAGGTCGCCTGGCTGGACATTTTCCTGCGCGTCGCCGGCGGCGCCTATCTGCTGTGGATCGGCATAAAGATCTGGCGCGGCGCCAATCAGCCGATCGAGATCGCGAACGATGCCTCGGCGCGCGCCGGCTCGTTCTGGCGGGCGCTGCGTCGCGCGCTTCTGGTCCAGCTCGCCAATCCGAAGACGGCGATCTTCTACGCCTCGATGTTCGCGGCCATGCTTCCGGCCTCGCCGCCGCTCTGGATGCTCTTCGTCCTGCCGCCGCTGCTCTTCCTCAACGAATTCGTCTGGTACGCGGTCGTCGCCTTCGCCTTTTCCTCCAGCCGGCCGCGCGCGGCCTATCTCGGCACCAAGCACTGGATCGACCGCGCCGCCGGCGCCGTGGTCGGCGCGCTCGGGATCAAGCTGATGTGGGAGGGCATGGCCGCCGCGCGGCGGGGTTTTGCCGGGTGAGGTGAGGTCGAGGCCCGAGCGGGCAGGCAACATGTCTCGCCGGGATCGTGAAACCTTCTGATTTTTGAGCCGTTGTCGGCTGATGTCTGAAGCAAAGCTCAAGCCAAGATCGGCCGACGGCGCCCAGCCGCGCGGTGCCGGGAAGTCGCGCCCCGCAAAGACGGGCGCAGCGAAAGCACCCCCCGGCAAGACGCGGCCGGAAAAGTCGCCGCCGGAAAGTTTGCACCCGGAAAGGCCCCGCGAAGAGAAGTCGCACCCGAAGCAATCGCCCGAGCACGAGGAGCCGGCCGAAGCCACGCCGGAGGCCGTCGGCGAACCGGCGCCGCCGCCGCCGGAATCCGTCGAGCCCGGTCCGAAGCTGACGCCCGAGGAGGCCGAGCAGGCGCGCAGGAAGTACCTGTTTAGGCGGTTCTGGATCAGCGGGCGCGGCTACTGGGGCCGGAATGGCGACAAGCTCGCCTGGCCGTTTACGATTGGGCTGCTGGTCCTGATCTGCGTCAATGTCGGCTTCCAGTATGGCATCAATGTCTGGAACCGCGCCTTCTTCGACGCCATCGAGCAGCGCAATGTCCACACCGTCTATATGCTGAGCGCCGTCTTCGTGCCGCTGGTCGCCGGAAGCGCCAGCCTCGTCGTCGTTCAGGTCTACCTGCGTATGACGATCCAGCGCCGCTGGCGCTCCTGGCTCACCACATCTGTCATCGCGCGCTGGCTGGCCAGCGGCCGCTACTATCAGCTCAATCTCGTCGCCGGCGACCACTCGAACCCCGAAGCCCGTCTCACCGAAGATCTGCGCATCGCCACCGAGTCCCCCGTCGATTTCATCTCCGGCGTCCTCAACGCCTTTCTGGCGGCCTCGACCTTCATCGTCGTTCTGTGGACCATCGGCGGCGCGCTCACCTTGCCGCTCGGCCGCGAGAGCATCACCATCCCCGGCTTCCTCGTCGTCACCGCGGTCATCTATGCCGCCATCACCTCGACCTCGATGGTGGTCATCGGCCGCCATTTCGTGCAGCTTTCGGAGCGCAAGAACCAGGCGGAAGCCGAATTCCGCTACACGCTGACACGCGTGCGCGAGAACGGCGAGAGCATCGCGCTGCTCGGCGGCGAG
Organism: Mesorhizobium sp. WSM3879; assembly: GCF_002294915.1. Classification (NCBI taxonomy): domain Bacteria; kingdom Pseudomonadati; phylum Pseudomonadota; class Alphaproteobacteria; order Hyphomicrobiales; family Phyllobacteriaceae; genus Mesorhizobium; species Mesorhizobium sp. WSM3879. The sequence continues at coordinate 65,723 of NZ_NSFZ01000012.1, forward strand.
GCGGAGGAGCGCAGCGGAATCGACAGGAATTTCGGCCATGTGCTGAGGCAATGGGCGCTGCTGACCGGACAGCACATGCGCACCGCGATTGTCTCGCAAGGGTCGATGCTGTTCGCGCCGGTGGTGCCGGTGCTGCTCTGCGCGCCGAAATTCCTCGAAGGCTCGATGTCGCTCGGCCAGGTCATGCAGGCGGCCTCCGCCTTTGCCATCGTGCAAGGCGCGTTCGGCTGGCTGGTCGACAATTATCCGCGCCTGGCCGATTGGAACGCCTCGGCGCGCCGCGTCGCTTCGCTGATGATGTCGCTCGACGGGCTGGAGCGCGCCGAAGAGAGCGAGTCCTTTGGGCGCATCCGGCGCGGCGAGACGCAAAACGGCGCCATGCTCAGCCTGGACGATCTCTCCGTCACCCTCAACGACGGCACCGGCGTGGTCAAGGAGACGAAGGTCGAGATCAACCCGGGCGAGCGGGTGCTGGTCGCCGGCGAATCCGGCACCGGCAAGTCGACGCTGGTGCGGGCCGTCGCGGGCCTGTGGCCCTGGGGCGGCGGCAGCGTCAATTTCCATGCCGGCAAGCGGCTGTTCATGTTGCCGCAACGCCCCTACATCCCGACCGGCACGCTGCGGCGCGCGGTCGCCTATCCGGCCGCCGCCGACAACTGGACGGTGGACGAGATCGACGCCGCCCTCGACAAGGTAGGCCTCGGCTACCTGCGCGACAGGATCGAGGAAGAGGCGCCGTGGGACCAGACGCTCTCCGGCGGCGAAAAGCAGCGCCTCGCTTTCGCGCGCCTGCTGCTGCACGAGCCAGACATCGTCGTGCTGGACGAGGCGACCTCGGCGCTGGACGAGAAGAGCCAGGACAAGATGATGCAGACGGTGATCCAGGCATTGCCCAAGGTCACCGTCATCAGCGTCGCCCACCGCGCCGAGCTGGAAGCCTTCCACAGCCGCAAGATCACGCTGGAGCGCCGCGAGGGCGGCGCGAAACTGGTCAGCGATGTGGAGCTGGCGCCGCGCAAGGGCAAGCGCAACGTGTTCGCGCGGGCGCTGTGGGGGAGCGGAGCGAGAGGAGGCCAGGCCCGCTGAGGCGGCATTAAGGCAAGGGCGGCAAGAGCGTCCCGAGATGGTGATCGGACCGCAGGGGTCGCACTTCCGCCAGGCGGCAACCTTGACGTCACCAGAGGCCCGGTCTGTAATCGCCGCAGGCCAGGGAGAGGCGACCCCATGGAAAAGATCATCCTCGACTGCGATCCGGGGCACGACGATGCCATCGCCATCCTGCTTGCGGCCGGCAACCCGAATATCGACCTTCTCGGCATCACCACGGTTTCGGGCAACCACAATGTCGAGAACACCACGCGCAACGCGCTCTCCGTCTGCACGGCCTACGGCATAAAGGTGCCGGTGGCGAAAGGCTCTCCCGGACCGCTGATCATCGACCAGGTGCTGGCCGTCGAGATCCACGGCGAGACCGGGCTGGACGGCCCGGAGCTGCCGCCCGCCTCGTTCGAGCTCGACCAGCGCCATGCCGTCGACTTCATCATCGAGACGGTCATGGCGCATGAGCCGAAAACCGTCACGCTGGTGCCGGTCGGGCCCTACACCAACATCGCTCTAGCCGTGCGCAAGGAGCCGCGCATCGTCGAGCGGGTGAAGCGGGTCGTCGCGATGGGCGGAAGTTTCACGCGCGGCAACATCACGCCGGCGGCCGAGTTCAACGTCTATGCCGACCCGGAGGCCGCCGACGTGGTGTTCCGCGCCGCTTGGGACGTCACCATGGTGGGGCTCGACCTCACGCACCAGGCCTTGGCCACCCCCGACCTGCAGGACAGGGTGCGCGCCGTCGGCGGGCCGATCGCCAAATTCATCCTCGACATCTGGGAATTCATCGCGACCACGCATGGCGGCCTGCTGCAGATAGCCTATCCCGCCGTCCATGACGCCTGCTGCGTGGCGGCGATGATCGATGCAGGCGTCTTCACCACCGAGAAGGCCGATATCCGCGTCGAGCTTGCCGGACGCTGGACCAAGGGCATGACGGTCTGCAATTTCGAGAAGCTGGGCGGCATGCGCCATTTCGGCGGCACGGCGAGCGAGCAGGTCGATTTCCGCCACACCGTGGCGATGAAGCTCGACCATGCGAAATTCTGCGACCTGATCGTCGATGCGCTCGAGCGCCTCACCAGTCAAAAGGCGTGAGGCGCTCCAGGGGCAAGGCCTAGCCGGCCCTCACAGCAGGAACGATTGCCTGTCGCGCAATGTGGCGCTGATGGCGGCGATGCCGGTCTCGATCTCGCGCTTGTTGGCCAGGATCGCATCGCCGGCCGCACCCTCGACCATCGATCGCAACAGGTCGGCCTGGCCGACCAGCACCGCGTCCTTGTCGGCCAGCGCGATGAGCGTTGCGGCTTCGAGCCGGTAGCGCGGGCGCCTTGCCGCCCTGGGCGACTCTCAAGCCTCCAGGCCGGCGCACGCCAGGAGGTGGGGGAGAATTGGCCCGGCGAAGCGAGACGGGGCCACTCCGACGAGAGCCCGGCGTCGGCATCAGCAACCGGCGCTGGCACGGTGGTGTCCTTGTTCTGTTGCATTTTAGTTGAAACTAATTTGAAAGTTGCCCGTTAGCAGCGCGTAGGCGAGCTCAAACTTGCCCTGCTGTCGACAGCTAAGTTGAAAGGAGAAGTCCTAAGCCTTTTTCAGTGCTTGGCGTTGCCGAGACCGCTTTTCTATCATTCGTCTTTCGAGCGGCCTCCAGCCGCGCCGGTCACCGCCGAGGCCGATGCCTGGCAGGGCGAGAAGTCGCCATCGCTCGGCACGCATTCGCGCGACGAAGGCTTCGCAGACCGCTGTCGAGCGGACGCTCGATGAGGAGCCACACAAGGTTGGCCTTGGAACAAAGGTCTGGCCATGAAAAAATACCTAGCAGCCGCGCTGGCGATCGCCATCCCGATCGGGCCTGCCTCGGCGCTTGACGTCGGCGTCGGCGGCAAGGTCGGCGGCATCGGCGTGGGCGCCGGATTGGGCGCCGGTTCGCAAGGCGTGTCGGCGGGCGTGGGCGCCAGTGCCGACGGTGTCGGCGGCGCAAACGTCGGCGCATCGACTGGCGGCGGATCGCTCGGCGTCAATGCCGGCGGCAATCTGGGCAGCACCAGCACAGGCGTTTCGACAAGCGTGGGCGGCGCCGCCGCGGGCGACGATCCTTCCGCCGTCAGCGGATCGGCTGCCTCTGCGCAGAACCCGGCCGCGGTGCCGACAGCCCCTGCTTTGGCCAAGAGCGCGACGCAGACCATTGTGCTGCCTCCAGTGCTGAGGCCCTCCAGATCCGCCGGCGGCGACCTCCGGCGGGTCACCAAAGGCTATCGCATCGCGCCGCTGTCACCTCCGAAGGCGATACGGGGCACGCCGGCCGCCGTGGTGCGCGCCTGTCGCGCCGCGATCACGGCGGCCGCCAAGCCCCTCGGCGCCGTGCGTGTTTACACGGTCAGCGCCGGCCCCTTGCGTCAACGCCGAAGCGGGCTCAACGCGCCGATCGAGGTGCGCATAGACTATGACAGGCGAGGCGGCATCGAAGTGAGGCAGGCGAAAGTCGGCTGCCGCCTAAATGCGAAGGGCGCGGTCACCGCGGTGATTTAGGCCAAAGGCACAACGGCCGTTGCCATCCTTCCTGCCGGTTGCAACCTCGGCGGTTTGGCAATTCCTCGCCCCCACAAGGTGGAAGGGAGAGGTGGCTCGGCGCAGCCGAGACGGAGCGGGGGAGCGCCATATCCGACAACCCTGCCGACCGCAGTCCGGATCTCAGCCGGCTGCAGACAAGGCGCCCGCGCTTCGGCTAGAGTTCCGCCGGGCGCAAAAAATCATCGAAGGGGAGCATTGCGATGAACGAAGTCAGGCCGATCGCCGAGATCGCCAGCTATCACGCCCATATCTACTACGGCGGGCAGGCCGAGCGGCAGCATGCCGAATGGCTGCGCCAGCGCATCGCAGAGCGTTTCCGCGTGCGCCTGGGCAATTGGCGCGACGAGCCGGTCGGCCCGCACCAGCAAGCCATGTACCAGGTCTCCTTCGCGACCGAGATCTTTGCCACGCTGGTTCCCTGGCTGATGCTGAACCATGGCGGCCTAAGCATCCTCATCCATCCCAACACCACCAACCCCAAGCGTGACCACCTTATCGACCCGATCTGGATCGGCCAGGCGCTGCCGGTGAAGGGCGACGTGCTTGACGAAGAGGACGAGGCCGAAGAGGCGCTGGAGGTGAATACCGAGCCGACGCTGGGGGTGTGAGGGGGGCGCAGCCCTCTCGTCACGATGGCGTGAGGGGCCTCTGGCCGTCGGAGTTGTCGATTGACTGGCCAACCGCGGTGTGGCGAATTCGCGCTGATGGTTCCCTTCGGGGATCAAAAGGGAACGCGGTGCGGAGAAATCCAAAGCCGTGGCTGCCCCCGCAACTGTAAGCGGCATGCCGTTTTCACGATGCCACTGGCTGCATGGGCCGGGAAGGCGAAAGCGGCGGCAATCCGCGAGCCAGGAGACCTGCCATCATGGACGTCAAAGCAGAACATCGGACGGGGTGATCCGGTGTGCGCGCCTGGCCGGACGGCGGGGCGAGTTCCCTGCGATGACAGGCAACGTCAAAGGCAGAACCATGCTGATCCAACTATCGAAAATGCTGAACAAAAGCGCGCCCGACCTGAAGGCCAGACTGATAACAATCTACGGCGCGCTCGCCGTTCTGAACGTCGGGGCGTGGCTGTGGGCTTTCGTCGCCTTCCACGACAAGCCGACATTGCTTGGCGTCGCTCTCGTTATTTATGGCCTCGGCTTGCGCCATGCCGTCGACGCCGACCACATAGCGGCCATCGACAACGTCACGCGCAAGCTGATGCAGAACGGCAAACGGCCGGTCTCCGTCGGCTTCTTTTTCGCACTCGGCCATTCGACGATCGTCGTCATTGTCGCTGCGGCCATCGCGGCAGCAACGTCCCTGCTCGGCCGTTTCCAGAGCCTTCAGGAGATTGGCGGCACGATCAGTACCGGCGTTTCCGCACTCTTCCTGCTCGCCATCGCGGCGATGAACATCGTCATCTTCTTCTCGATCTACAGAAGCTATCGGCGGGTGCGGGCCGGTGGGGCGTTTGTCGAGGAGGATCTGGACCTGCTGCTCAACAATCGCGGCTTCCTGGCCCGCGTCTTCCGCCCGATGTTCCGGCTGGTGTCGCGCAGCTGGCACATGTTCCCACTTGGTTTCCTCTTCGGCCTTGGCTTCGACACCGCGACCGAAGTCGCCATGTTCGGCGTGTCCGCGGCACAAGCGGCCAAGGGCGTGCCGTTCGAAGCCATTCTGGTCTTCCCGGTGCTTTTCGCGGCCGGTATGTCACTGGTTGACACGACCGATGGTGTGATGATGCTCGGCGCCTATGAGTGGGCCTTCGTCAAGCCGATCCGCAAACTGTACTACAACATGACGATCACCCTGGTGTCGGTCCTTGTCGCAGTGCTGATCGGCGGCATCGAGGCGCTCGGCCTGATCGGTGACAAGTTTGGTCTGTCGGGCGGCTTCTGGAACGGCGTCGGCACGCTCAACGACAATTTCAACAATCTGGGCTTCGCCATTATCGGCATCTTCATCGCCGCCTGGGCGATCTCCTACCTCGTCTACAAGGCCAAGGGGCTGGATGATGTGGAGAGCGGATCCGCAGCAAAGAGTTCATGAGCCGCCGGCCGCGGCTGGCTGCAGCAGGCCAGCCGCATCTCTCTGCCATCAGACGCCGGCGGGCTGCCAGCGTGCCTCCTTGAATGCCTCGGCATCGGGAAGCCGACGGCGGCAAAGGCGACGATCGCCAGCCCCTGCAGCGGTGCCCGGCTTGACATTTTTGTTCCTATTTTGTTCACTATTGGCAGACAGCAACAGGAGATCGCCGGCCCGTGCGCACGCGCTTCAAAGGCATGCTGAGGACCCGTAGCCCAAGCCTTTGGAAGCGTGACGGAATTCTGCGCTTGGATAAGCCAGGGGTTAAGGCCTGGGATAAGCCCCATAATCCATAAGCCAGAATCCAGAGTCCAAATATCCAGCGTCCAGAACAGAAAAGCTGGCGCTTTTCTGTTCTAAAAAAGCGGGGAAGGGGAAAGCAAAAATGGGAGCAGCGCAGGCCAGCGACGTGCGGCGATACGGCAGGCTCGGCGGCGCAGCGGGTCCCGAGGCGTTGCGGCCGGCCGTCCGGTCGGTCCCCTCAGGATGCAGCCGCCCTCACGTCAGCCCGGCGATCTGCTCATCGCCGTCCAGCTCCGCCCCGCGGGCGACAACCACGTTGGCGAGCGGCGCCGAGAGCGTCCAGCGAACGAGGCCGGGCAGCCGTTCCATGGAGGCGCTGCCGGAGAGGCTGGTGGGGACGACGCGTTGGAGAACGACGCTGCCGAAGCCTTTGTGCGGCTTGGCATCGGCGGCCGCGGCAGGTTCGGAAAAATGTTCCTCCCAGACCAGCTCGAAGTCGCTGCCTTCGGGGGCCGGTGCTACCCGCCAGTCCATTCGCACGGTTCCGGCGTCGCCGGCCAGGGCGCCGTATTTCGTCGCGTTGGTGCCCAGCTCATGCAGCGCCATGCCGATGTTCTGCACCGCGTTCAGCCGCAGCGTCACGTCCGGCCCGGATGGCGAGATGCGCTCTTCGTGTCCGAACGGCCGCAAATGTTCGCGCACAAGGTCGGCCATGCCTGCGCCGCGCCAGTCGTTGAGCACCAAGAGGTCGTGCGAGCGCGACAGCGCCATGATGCGTTCGCGGATCTGGTGTTCGAACGCGCGCGGGTCCGTCGCGCGTTTGCTCGTCTCGCGGATCATGGAAAGGATCACGGCGTACTGGTTTTTGACGCGGTGGTTCACCTCGCGCATCAAGAGTTGGATCTGCTGTTCGCTCGCCCGTTTTTCGGTGATGTCGGCGGCCATGCCGAACCATTCCAGGATGCTGCCGGTGTCATCGACGATCGGGATTGCCCGTGAGGTGGTCCAGCCGGCGGACCCGTCGGCGCGCCGCACCCTGTGCTCGAGCTCGAACACGCCGCGCTCCATGATGGCGCGCTCGATCGCCGCCTGGATGCTCGCCTGGTCTTCCGGGAACAGGTATTCGTCGCGCCAGCGGATCGCCGGCCCCTGAGCGCTCGACAGGAAGCCGCGGCCGTCCAGCTCATGCATTTCCTGCCAGTCCGGGCTCATCCGATAAACCACGTCGGAGCTGGCATTGACCAGCGCGCGAAACCGCTGCTCGCTTTCGCGCACCTTTGCTGCCGCCAGCACCCGGGCCGTGGTTTCCGAAACGATGCAGAGCACGGCTTCAACCGTGCCGTCCTGCGCCCGCACCGCGGAATAGGAGATGTCGAAATACACCGTCTCGCCGACTAGGCCGGATCGTTCGATGTAGAAAGGCCGGTCCTTGGCCGAGAAGGTTTCGCCGGTTTCGAGAACGCCGCGCAGCAGCGGCTCGAGGTCGGTCCAGAGCTCGGACCAGTTTTCCTCGGCGGGGCGGCCGAGCGCCCGCGGATGCTTGTCGCCGATGGTCGGCGCGTAGGCGTCATTGTAGAGCGCGACAAACTCCGGCCCGCAGAAAAGCACGATCTGGGCTTCGGCGGCGAGCATCAGGTCGACCGTCGTCCTCAGGCTGAGCGTCCATGTCTCGATCGGCCCGAGCGGGCTTTCCGACCAGGGATATTCACGAATGAATCGCGCCATCTCGCCGTTTCCGCGAGGCCACGATTCATGGAAGAGCCCGTCAGCCATAGGCGCATTAACGCGCGACGCCGTTTATGTATCCGTCTCCATCACGCAAAATTTTAGCCATCGTGAATAGACGCCAGGCCGCCGGTCCGCCGGAGGAATATTTCGGGCGCAGTTTCGTTAGCTCCTCATACGATGCCGTTTGAGGCAAAGTGCATATGTCCCGCAATCACGCATTGAAGCCGCCAGAGCGGCCGGCTCTGGCCCAACGGAGGTACCAGAGATGAAAACGGCTGTTTCGACCTCTCTTTCGAGACGAAGCGTCGTCGCCGTGCTGGCGGCGGCGGCCGCGTCGACCGCCATATTGCCCGCTGGCGATGCGCTGGCGCAGACCAAGCAGACCGCGCCGGACAAGAGTCTATACGATCGGCTGGGGGGCGTGTTCGCCATCGCAGCCGTGGTCGATCACTTCAGCGACGCCGTCGTGAAAAACCCCATCGTCGGCAAGAAGTCCAAGAACCCGCAACTGCGCAAATGGCACACCAAGAACCTCGAACGGCTGCCGGGCCTCAAGTTCATGCGTACGCTGTGGGTGTGCGATGTTTCCGGCGGCCCCTTCAAGTTCGTGGCCACCGAGCCGGGCGCGACGCCGCTCGGCCTCGAGGAGGCCCACAAGGAGCTGAAGATTTCTCCCGCCGAATTCGACGAGGTCGCAGCGGAACTGGGGCGGACGCTCGACCGCTTCAAGGTTCCGAAGGCCGAAAAGACCGAGGTCCTGGAAGCCTTTGCCGCGCACAAGGATGAGGTCACTGCCGGCGCTGTCACAAAGGGGTGAGGCTCAGCGCGAATCCGGCGAACAGGCGAGGGCGGTCGCCGCTCCGCCTATCCCCCCGCCAGCCGCGGCAGAAGGAAAATCTCCGCCCCCGGCGGCAGTTCCTTCGACCACGTGTCGCGATAGATCGTCCCGTCGATCGCGACCGCGATGCCGCGATCGAGCAGGGGTTCGAACGCGGGATGCTGTTCCGCAAGCTTGCGGAACAGTTCCCTGATGTCCTTGGCCTCGATGTCGAGCTTGTCATTGCCTCCGGCGGCGGCGCTGAGCGAGCCCCAGAGCGTGACTTGGACCATTATCGCCTGATCCTCATTGGACCCTGACGTGAGCTGAAAACCGCTTCGCGCTTTTCAGCATGCTAGCCTTCCCGTTCGGCCTCGAGCGCGGCAAGAATCCGCGGCGGCGACATCGGGATGTGGCTCATGCGCACGCCCACCGCGTTCGACACCGCATTGGCGATCGCCGCCAGCGGCGGCACGATCGAGGTCTCGCCGACGCCGCGCACCCCGTAGGGGTGGTTGGGGTTGGGGATTTCCAGGATCTGCGTGTCGATCATCGGCAGGTCGGAGCAGACCGGGATGCGGTAGTCGAGGAAGCCTGGGTTCTGCAGCCGCCCGTCCTTGCCGTAGATATACTCCTCGTTGAGCGCCCAGCCGATGCCTTGCGCGGCACCGCCTTGGTACTGGCCCTCGACATAGGTCGGGTGCACCGCCTTGCCGGCATCCTGCACCACCGTGTAGCGGATCACCCTGGTCGAGCCGGTCTCGGGATCGACCTCGACGTCGCAGATATGGGTGGCGAAGGAGACGCCGGCGCCGTCGGCGACGAGCTCGCTATGGCCGGCGATCGGCCCGCCGGTCTTGCCGGACTGTGCGGCGATCTCCTTCAGCGACAGCTTGCCGAGATTGCCGTGCTTCTCGCCCTTGGCGACCGCATGGCCTTTTTCCCAGGCAACGTCGTCGACCGAGATGTCCCACATCTGCGCGGCGCGCTCGCGCAGCACCTTGATGGCGTTGCGGGCGGCCGAGATGGTCGCCATCGAGGAGGAAAAGGTGCCGCGGCTGCCGTCGGTCATGTCGTTGTAACCGAGGCTGGAAGTGTCGGCGACGATCGCCTTGACCTGGCTGTAGTCGATGCCGAGCTCTTCCGCCGCCACCAGCGACAGCGACGCGCGCGAACCGCCGACGTCGACCGTGCCGACGGCGAGCGACACCGTGCCGTCCATGCCGATGTTCAAGTCGGTGCAGGTCTGGCCGCCGAAGTTGAACCAGAAGCCGCAGGCCATGCCGCGGCCCTGGTTCTGAGCCAGCGGCGCGCGCATATGCGGGTGCTCCTTCACCGCCTCGAGCGTCGGTCCGATGCCGATCGGGCCGTAGATCGGGCCGTAGGAGGCGCGGGTGCCTTCCTGCGCCGCGTTCTTGATGCGGAACTCGACCGGATCGATGCCGATCTCCTTGGCGAGCTCGTCGACCGCGCTTTCCACCGCGAACGCCGCCATCGGCGCCGAGGGCGCGCGATAGGCCGCGGTCTTCGGCCGGTTGACCAGCACTTCGTAGCCGACGGTCTTGACGTTCTCCAGCTTGTAGCAGGCGAAGGCCGTCATGGCGCCGATCTCCGCCCACATGCCGGCATAGGGGCCGCAAGTGTAGCGCAGCGTCGCTTCGGCGGCGGTGATGGTGCCGTCCTTCTTCGCGCCGATCTTGACGTCGATCGAGGTGGCGCTGGTTGGCCCCGAGGCGCGGAACACTTCGTCGCGGGTCATCACCAGCTTCACCGGGCGGCCGGCCTTGCGCGACAGGGCCAGCGCCACCGGCTCGGCCCAGACATGGGTCTTGCCGCCGAAGCCGCCGCCGATCTCGGAAGAGGTGACGCGCAGCTTCGAGACTTCGAGGCCGAGCAGCTGGGCGCAATGCTGGCGGTAGACGAAATGGCCTTGCGTGCAGACCCAGAGATCGGCCGTGCCGTCGGGATTGACGCTCGCCACGCAGGCATGCGGCTCGATATAGCCCTGATGCGTCTGCTCGGTCTTGAAGGAGCGCTCGACGACGAAATCGGCCTGGGCAAAACCCTGATGCACGTCGCCATGGCCGTATTGCGTGCGCTTGGAGACGTTGGACGGCTTGACCGGCTTTTCCTCCAGCCCCTCGGTGAAGATGGCGTCGTTGATGAGCGGGGCGTGGTGCTGCATCGCCTCGTCGACGTCGGTGACATGCGGCAGCACCTCATAGTCGACCTCGATCAGCTTCAGCGCCTGCCTGGCGGTGCGGGCGTCGATCGCCGCCACCGCGGCCACGGCATGGCCGTCGTAGAGCGCCTTCTTGCGCGCCATGCAATTGTCGAGGGTGTCGAACATGCCGGCATCGCCATCGGTCAGGTCCGGCAGGTCTTTCGCCGTGATCACCGCTTTCACGCCGGCGAGCTTTTCGGCCTTCGACGTGTCGATCTTCTTGATGATCGCGTGGGCGTGCGGGCTGCGAAGCACGCGGCCGACCAGCTGCCCGGCCATGTTGAAGTCGGCGCCGTAGCGGGCGCGTCCCGTCACCTTGTCGACGCCGTCGGGGCGGAGCGGGCGCGTGCCGACGGATGAGAAGCTGCGTCCCGAGTAGCGCGGATCGAAATTCATCTCAGGCTCCCTTCATCACGTTTGCCGCGTCCTGGACGGCGCGCACGATCTTGTCATAGCCGGTGCAGCGGCAGAGATTGCCGGCGAGCCCGAAGCGGATTTCCTCCTCGGTCGGGGAGGGGTTCTTCTCGAGCAGATCCTTCGCCGCAATCAAAAAACCTGGCGTGCAGATGCCGCATTGCAAGGCGGCGTGCTCGAGGAATTTCTGCTGCAGCGGATGCAGCTGGTCGCCATGCGCCATGCCTTCGATGGTCTCGATCTGGCGGCCTTCGGCCTCGGCGCCGAGCACCAAGCAGGAGCACACCAGCCGGTTGTCGACGATGACGCTGCAGGCGCCGCAGTCGCCGGTCCCGCAGCCTTCCTTGGCGCCGGTCAGTCCCAGCCGGTCGCGCAGCACGTCGAGCAGCGTCTCGTCCGGCTGGCAAAGATATTCGACGTGATCGCCGTTGATTGTCGTTGAAACCGCTACACCGGCCATCATTTGCCTCCTGCACGCTCATAGGCGGTGGTGGCGACACGCTTCGCCAGCACACCCGCAACTTTCCGTCTGAATTCGATGGTGCCGCGCTTGTCGTCGATCGGGCGGCAGGCGCCCGCGCAGATCTTGGCGAGCCGCTCCAGCGTCGCCTCATCCAGCTTCGAGCCGACGAGCACCTCGGCCGCCTCCTCGACCAGCAGCACCGTGGGCGCCGCGGCGCCCAGCGCCACGCGGGCCGACTTGATCGCGCCCGCCTCGCCGAGCGTCAGGTTCACGCCGGCGCTGACCACGGCGATGTCCATCTCGGTGCGCGGAATGAAGCGCTGATAGGCGTCGCCCGCATTTGGCGCGCGCTTGTCGAGCAGGATCGCCTCGATGATCTCGCCCTTGGCCAGCGAGGTACGGCCCGGTCCGGTCGGCACGGCTTCCACGGGAATCGTGCGCCTGCCGTTCGGCCCGGCAACAACAGCCTTGGCGCCTGCAGCCACCAACGCCGGCACGCTGTCGGCGGCGGGCGAGGCGTTGCAGAGATTGCCGACGATTGTGCAGCGTCCCTGCACCTGCTTCGAGCCGATCAGCTTGGCCGCCTCGACGACGCCTGGCCAGGCCTTCTTCAGCGCCGCGTTCTCGCCGAGCACCGCGCAGGGCACCGCGGCGCCGATGCTGAAGCCGTCTGCCGTTTCCTTGATTTCGCTAAGGCCCGCGATCGCCTTGATGTCGACGATCAGCTCGGGCTCGATGAAGCCGCCCTTCATCCTCACCAGAAGGTCGCTGCCTCCGGCAAGGATCGCGGCCGGGCCGGCCGCGCTGGCCAACAGGCCGGCGGCCTCTTCTATTGATTGCGGACGTATGTAGCGCATCGTCTCCCCTTGGTGGTCATGATCAGATCGACCGTTATAAAGACTCTCCTTATAATGACCATCCGCTTCCTGCATTGCACCACCTAAGTCAGGCGCATTGCCCTAATTCTTACCCCTAAATTTTCTAAGCCTAGCCGCTAGAACTACTCGTTTGCGCCCGGCCGGCCAAGCCTCCACCATGCCCTGACGAGCCGGACATCGCATCCGGCAACAGGGAGGCTTCGATGACCGCTCTTGCCCGCAGGCCCTGGGTTCCCGCCCATTGCGAGGATTTTATCCAGGCGCTGGCGACCGCCACAAGCGGGCAGGGGAACGACGCCGTGCTCGCCGCGATAGAGGGCGGCGTCGCGCTCAACCGGCAAATCCACGAGGCCGACTGCATCAACCTCAATCCGGCGACCAATGTGATGAACCCGAAGGCGGAGGCCGCGCTTGCCGCCCGGCTCGGCTCGCGTCCGTCGCTCGGCTATCCCGGCGACAAATACGAGATGGGGCTGGAGGGCGTCGAACGCATCGAGGTCATCGCCGCCGAGCTTGCGGCGCAAGTCTTCGGCGCGAAATATGCCGAAATCCGCGTCCCTTCCGGCGCCATCGCCAACCTCTACGCTTTCATGGTCGCGGCGCGGCCAGGCGACGCCATCATCGCGCCGCCGCCCGCCATCGGCGGCCATGTCACGCATCATGTGGCGGGCTGCGCCGGTCTGTACGGGCTGGAGATCCATGCCGCGCCCGTCGATGCCGGCGGCTACACGGTCGATGTCGAGAGGCTCCGCGCGCTTGCCCTTAAGATCCGGCCGAAGATGATCACCATCGGCAGCAGCCTCAATCTGCTGCCGCATCCCATCCAGGAAATCAGGGCGATCGCCGACGAGGTCGGTGCGCTGGTGCTGTTCGATGCCGCGCATCTTTGCGGCATGATCGCCGGACAGGCCTGGCAGCAGCCGCTGGAGGAGGGCGCCCATCTGATGACGATGAGCACCTATAAGAGCCTCGGCGGGCCGCCTTCGGGGCTGATCGTCACCAACGACGCCGAGATCGCCGAAAAGCTCGACCGCATCGCCTTTCCCGGCATGACCGCCAATTTCGATGCCGCCAAGGCCGCCGCCCTGGCCATCACCATGCTCGACTGGAAGGCGCATGGCCGCGCCTATGCCGCCGCCATGGCCGGCACCGCCAAGGCGCTGGCGAGCGCGCTGGCTGAGCGCGGCCTGCCGGTGTTCTCGACCGCGAACGGGCACACCGCCTCGCACCAGTTCGCCATCGAGGCGGCGGAGTTCGGCGGCGGCCAGGCGGCAGCGAAGCGGCTGAGGCGTGCGAACATCCTCACCTGCGGCATCGGCCTGCCGGTCACGGGGGTCGATGGCGACATGAACGGCCTGCGCTTCGGCACGCCGGAGATCGTGCGCTGGGGCATGACGGAGAAGGACATGCCCGAGCTTGCCGCCCTCATCGCCAGGGGACTGCGTGGCAACGATGCCGTGGAGGATGTCGCGGCGGATGTGAGTGCATTCCGGCGCCGGTTCACGAAGCTGCATTTCGTCAGCTGAGCGCCTGAACCCGCGGGCAGGGAGCCCGCTTCGTCAAAAGCAAGGGCCGCGGGCGAGAAGCCCGCCTTCTTCAACAAAGGGGAATGACCATGCGCATGATTCTGCGATTGATGACTGCTGCCCTGATGGCCGCCGCCGCCGGCGTCGCCAGGGCGGATATCGTGCTCGGCGTCGCCGGCCCGATGTCGGGGCCGAACGCCGCCTATGGCGAGCAGTACCGCGTCGGCGTCGAGACGGCGATCCAGCGCATAAACGCCAATGGCGGCGTGCTCGGTCAAAAGCTCAGCGTCTCGGTCGGCGACGATGTCTCCGACCCTAAGCAGGGCGTGTCGGTCGCCAACAAGTTCGTCGCCGACGGCGTGCACTATGTCGTCGGCCACTACAATTCCGGTGTCACCATTCCGGCCTCGGAGATTTACGCGGAAAACGGCGTGCTCTTCGTCACGCCCACGGCCACCAACCCGATGGTGACAGAGCGACGCCTATGGGATGCGTTCCGGGCCTGCGGCCGCGACGACCAGCAGGGCATCATCGCCGCGAAATTCGTGCTCGAGCGTTTTGCGGGCAAGAAGGTCGCGATCGTCGACGACAAGTCGACGGTCGGCAAGGGCCTCGCCGACGAGATGGCCAAGGGCTACAATGCCGGCGGCGGCAAGGAGGTGCTGCGCGAGGAGATCAACCCGGGCGAGAAGGACTACAGCGCGCTTGTCGCCAAGATTAAGGAGGCGGGCGCCGGCCTTGTCTATTACGGCGGCCAGCACACAGAGGCCGGCCTCATCGTGCGCCAGATGCACGACCAGGGCGTCAAGACGGTCCTGATGGGCGGCGACGGCATATCCAACAGCGAGTTCGGCGCCATCGGCGGCGATGGCGCTGCCGGCACGCTGATGACGTCCTTCCCCGATCCGGCGAGCTTTCCCGAAGCCAAAGACGCGGTTGCCGACCTGAAGGCGAAGAATGTGCCCACTGAAGCCGTCACGCTCTATGCCTATGCCGCCACCCAGATCCTCGCCGAGGCGATCGCCAAGGCCAAGGTCGACGACCCAAAGGCGGCGTCCGAGTATCTCCATTCGGGAGCGGCTATCCCGACCGTGCTTGGCACCATTTCCTATGACGACAAAGGGGATATCAAGCAGCCGGGCTTCGTCGTATTTGAGTGGCGGAAGGTCGACGGCAAGCTCGTTCCGGTGGCCCTCAAATAGACTTGAGGTCCTGGAGGCGAGCGCAGGTGGTCGCCGTTCTTTCGCTCGAAGCATTGCCGCGCCGTCATGGCAGGCGGCGCGGCATTGGGAAAGCTGCAGATGGCCGTCAATCCGCCGCGACCACGCATGCCGCCGCTCAACGCCCTCAGGGCCTTCGAGGCGGCGGCACGCCATGAAAGCTTTGCCAAGGCGGCGGACGAACTCGGCGTGACGCCCGCCGCCGTCTCGCATCAGGTGAAGGCGCTGGAGGCTTGGCTAGGCTCCCCGCTTTTCGTGCGCCATGCGCAAGGCCTCCACCTCACCGATGCTGGGCGTTCGGCGCTGCCCTCGTTTTCCACCGCCTTCGACGCCCTGGGGCTCGCCGTGCAGGAATTGCGCATCTCGGCGCCCCGGCCGCAGGTCAGCGTCGCGGCTTTGCCTTCGATCGCGCAGCTCTGGCTGGCGCCGCGGCTGCCGGCCTTGCGCACGGCGCATCCGATGCTGCGCCCCTCCATCCATGCGCTGGAAGAGCCGCCGGACTTCCGGCGCGAGCCTTTCGACCTCGCTATTTTCCTCACCAGATCGGGCGCCGGCCGATCCTTCAAGCTCTGCGACGACGTCATCTTTCCTGTCTGCGCGCCGGCGTTGGCCAGACAATTGAAGACGCCGGCCGAACTTTCCTCGCAGTTCCTGCTCTGGGACACCACCTGGACGGAGGATTGGAGCCTTTGGTTCGAAGTCGCCGGCGTGAAAGGCCCGTCGATCGAAACAGGTTCCGAATTCTCGCTCTACAGCATGGCTGTGCAGGCCGCCGTCGACGGCGCCGGCGTTTTGATGGGGCATGAGGCGCTGGTGTCGCGCGCTCTTGCCGCCGGCTCGCTGGTGGCGCCTTTTCCCGAATTGCGCGTGCCGACCGGCCGCGCTCTCTCGATTCTCGCACCGGACCGTCCGCCCGCGCCCGCCGCCACCATGATCGACTGGCTGCTGGCAGAGGAGGGGGCAGCGCGCGGCTGAGGCCGCCGGACTCGCCCGTCGCGGTCCACGGGGTCAGGACGCCAGGCGAGGTCTACGCCGCTGCCATTCGCGCCCGCACCAGCGTCGCGGCGGCGTGGCCGGCGGCCGTGATGTAGTCGGGATTGTGGTGGATCAGCATGCTGGAAAAGGCGCCGTCCATCAGAAGCACGATCTCGCGCGCCAGCATCTTCGGCTCGCGCACGCCATGGCTAGAAAGCTCGCCCGCCAGCCATTTCTCGAAATTGCTCTTATGGCGCGAGCCCGCCTTGACCGCCGGATGGCCGGGCATCGCGGCGAGTTCGGCGGCCGTGCGCAGGAAGCCGCAGCCCTTCCATTTGACGTGCCGCGCCACGCGCGCCAGATGGGTGAAGATCGCCGCGACCTTCTTGTCCGCGCCGCCTTGCGCCGCCTCGAACCAGCCGGCCATCTGCTTGAGGTTCGGCTGGTCGCGGCTGTCGAGATAGGCCGTGATCAGCTCGTCCTTGCTCTTGAAGTGGTAGTAGAGCGTGCGCTTGGTCAGCCCCGCCTTTTCCGCCACGGCATCGACGCTGACGCGGCCGATGCCTTCGGCATAGAAGAGTTTTGCCGCCGCATCGACGAGGCGTTTCCTGGTTGGATTGGGCTTCTCGGTCATCCGTCAAGTATACCGACTAGTGAATATACAAACAAGCCGGAAGCTGATCCCTTCCAGCCGTTCCATAGAGCAATTCCAGGAAAATGCGCAGCGGCTTCCGTTCGGAATTGCGGAGAAAACGAACGGCTAAGGAGAACACTATGACCGAGCCCGTGCTTTGCGACATCCGCGACCGCGTCGCGGTGCTGACGCTCAACCGCCCCGAAAAGCTCAATGCCCTGAATTACGGCCTTATCGACCGCCTGCTGGCGATCCTCGACAAGATAGAGACCGACGGTGCCGTGCGTGCCGTGATCCTCACCGGGGCAGGGGAGCGCGCCTTCTCGGCCGGCGGCGACATCCACGAATTCGCGTTGAGCGTGGCCGAAGGCAGGGATGTCGCGCTGCGCGATTTCGTCATGCGCGGCCAGCGGCTGACGGCGCGGCTGGAAGCGTTCCGCAAGCCGGTCATCGCCGCCGTCAACGGCCTTGCCTTCGGCGGTGGCTGCGAGATCACCGAGGCGGTGCCGCTGGCGGTCGCCAGCGACCGCGCCCTGTTCGCCAAGCCGGAAATAAAACTCGCCACGCCGCCGACCTTCGGCGGCACGCAGCGCCTGCCGAGGCTTGCCGGGCGCAAACGCGCGCTCGAACTGCTGCTTACCGGCGAGCCTTTCTCGCCCGCGCGGGCGCTGGAACTCGGGCTGGTCAACAAAGTCGTGCCGCATGAGGAGCTGATGCCGGCCGCGCTCGATCTTGCGAACCGCATCATCCGCCATTCGCAGGCGGCGGTGGCTGGCATCCTCACCGCGGTGGCGCGCGGCATCAACCTTAGCATCGCCGAGGGCTTGCTGGTCGAGGCCGAGCAGTTCGCCCGCATGGCCCCGACCGCCGACCTCGGCGAAGGGCTCAGCGCCTGGATCGAGCGGCGCCAGCCCATCTATGACGGCTCATGGACGCACGTCACCCGGCTCAGCGAGGCACGGCGCGCCTCGCTTCGGCGCGATCCCGCGGCGGATTAGGGCGCCGCGTTGAGGCGACCCTTCATGTTGGGGTGGAAGCGGCAGAAATAGTCGACCGCTCCCGCTTGCTTGAGCGTGATCCTGCCTTTCGATTTCGGCGGGATCATCACCTCCCAGCCGCCCTTCACTGTCGCGGTGTGGGCGATGACGTCCTTGTTCACCCACTCGATCGTGTCGCCGACCTTGGCCTCGACGCTCGCCGGCGAGTAGACCAGCCTGTCGATGGTCACCTCGATGGTGGCGGCGAGCGCCGGCGGCGCGACAAGCGCCAGCGCCAGCGAGCCGAGCAGCGATAACGCGCCCGCCCTCATTTGAGCGTGCCGGCGACATGCTCGGCATGCTGCTCATGTCCCTGGAAGATTTTCAGCCCGGTCTCGAGCAGGCTCTTCAGCTCGGCATTGCTGGCCGAAGGAATGAGCAGGGTTTCGAGCGCGCCGTTGACCTGCTTGTGATAGGCGACCTCGTTCTCGATATAGGCCTTGTCGAAGGCAGTGCCCTCGAGCTTTGCCAGCTTGGCGCGCTCTTCCTTCGCCGCCTTGGTCAGCGCCTGGCTGGTGGCGTTGTCTTCCGGCTTCACCTTCAGCTTCTTCGCCAGGTCGAGAGCCTGCTTGTTCACCGCGTCGTGGTCGCGCTCCATATCCTTGGCAAAGTCGACGACCTCCTTGGTTTTCGACTTCTGGATCGCCAGCTTCGCCGCCTCGATGTCGAGCACGCCAGCCGTGTAGGCGATATGGGCGATCTGCGGGTCGGTCGGCTTCTCGGCGGCCTCAGCCAGCGGCGCTGCGCTGACGAGGAGGAAGGCTGCGAGGGCTGCGGTCGGTCGGATAAACATGGCATCTCCTTCGCCCGGCACAGAGGCACCGGGCTTCATCCTGGGTTGACTGCCATTGGATGCGGGAGAGGGCGAAACGTTCCCGGGAAAAGTCGCGGGACACATACTCATCACTTCGTCATCTTAGGGTCTGCGCGCGTCGCTTTGCTCCTGCTACGCCCAGGATGACGAGGCGATGGCGGCGATGCCTATCCTCAACGCGGCTTCGCGACTCTGAACGCGCCTCAGCCCTCGAACCCCAGCCTCTTCATCACCGCCCGCGTCAGCCGTTCGCAGCGCCGGCCGGCGAAAGGAAAAGCGTCGAGCAGCACCGGGCCGATCTCGTCGTCCAGCGCCTTGCGCACCAAGGCACGCGCCCGGTGCAGCCTTGTCTTCACCGTTTCCGGCCTGATGCCGAGCAGGTCGGCGGTTTCCTCGATGCTCAATCCCTCGATGACGCGGGCGACGAAGACCGTGCGATAGACATAGGGAAGGCTGTCGGTCGCCCGCTCGACAAGCCCGAGGATTTGCCGCTGCGCCATTGTCCGCTCCGGATCGTCGCCAGGGTTCAAGTCGCTTGGATTCAAAGGAAACTGGATGATCTGCGCGTCAGGGTTTTCAGGCATCGCCACGATGCGCTTTTTCTTGCGCAGCCGGCCGAGTGCCTCGTTGATGACGATGCGCGACAGCCAGGTCGAGAGCGAGGCATCGCCGCGGAAGCTGTCGAGGCTGGCGAAGGCGCGCATATAGGCTTCCTGCACGATGTCCTCGGCCTCGGCGTCGTTGCGCACCACGCCGCGCGCGATGCGGTAGAGCCGCTGGTTGTGCGTCTTGATGATCAAGCGAAAGGCGCCCGGGTCCCGTGCCAGGGCCCGGCGCACCAACGCCATCTCGCCGGCCTCCGCCGCCGAAGCCGCGGCGGCCTGACTTGCTGACTTCATCATCGCGCCCCGATCTCCCAACAGGCGTTGCATCCGGGCAATTGGACGCGCCTGCCGGCAAAAGGTTCCCGGATTTTCCCGATCCGGTCGCGCGCTATGCTACAGCTTTCAGCGGCGGCCTGTCTGCAGCCTGCGCGCGGGCGGCGGCGGCAAGCAGATCGGTCTGGGTGATGAGTCCGAGAATATGCCGTCCGGCGTCGACGATCACCACCGCATGGCTGCGCCCGTCGGTCAGCAGCGGCAGCAGGCTCATCGCCGGCGTCTCGGGCGAGGCCGTGCCGGCCTTCGACATCACGCCCTTCACGGTGTCGGTCGCTTGCGTCAGTTCGCGCAGGCCGACGGCGCCGACCAGCCTCGCCTCGGCGTCGACCACCGGCAGGGTGCGGATATTGTGGTCGAGAAGCTGCTTGCGCGCCTCGTCGCCGGTGGCGTTCTCCGACATCGAGATCACGTCGCGGGACATGATGTCCCGGCAGAGCAGCGTCCGATGCGCGCGCACCATCGCCTGCAGCTCGACCTGGCGCAGCAGCCTTTCGATGTCGTCACGGTCGATGTCGAAGGTCTCGTCGAGTGCCGCCAGGGCGGCATCGACATCCTCGGCCCGGAAGCCGACGCGCTCCGCCGGCGGCCGGTCGGCTGTGCCGTGGCTGTTGGCGGCAGGCTGAGGCACATGCGGATAGTTGCGCCGCGACAGCTTGTGGAACAGGAAACCGAGCGTCACCAATATGATCGAGTTAAGCGCTACCGGCACGAAGGGAAACAGGAAGCCGGCGCTGATCACGGCCGGCCCGCCAAGCACGCCGGTGAGGGCTGCCGCACCGCCCGGCGGATGCAGCGAGCGCGTGAAAGACATGGCTGCGATCGCCAGCGCCACCGCCAGCCCGGAGGCGATCACCGGGTTGTGCACGAAATGCGCCACCGTCACGCCGACCAGCGCGGAGATCATGTTGCCGCCGATAATCGACCAGGGCTGCGCCAGCGGGCTCGACGGCACGGCAAAGAGCAGCACGGCGGACGCGCCCATCGGCGCCACCAGCATCGCCACATGCGGTCCGTTGCCCATGGCGAGCCCGCTGATCACGCCGGTCAGCGCGATGCCGATGGTCGCGCCGATGCAGGCAAGCAGCCGCTCGCGCAGCGTCGCGCCGGCAAGGATCGGAACGAAGAGGCGGAACGCCATGGCAGCCCCAGGTCGAATGGCTTGAACTGTCGAATGGTGGAATTTGCGCTGCCCGCAATGCCGCCGAAGCCACGGATTTGGAAGCCAAACCAATCCGTATATTCGCGGCTGGAGAGAATATTATTGCAGCGCGGATCGCCTGCGACATGCTGCCAGCGGCCTCGGCTTTCTCAATCGCGCCAAGGTCTTACGGCCGTCCGCGGATTCAGTTTGGCACCGGCTCTAGCCCGTCGCTCAGGCCTCGGCCGCGGCGGCGAGGCCGCGCTGAAGGTCGGCCTTGAGGTCCTCGACGTCTTCCAGCCCGATCTGCAGGCGGATCAGCGGCCCGGCATAGGAGCCCTTGGCGATGGTGCGGTCCCCCAGAAAGACCGGCACGGCAAGGCTCTCATAGCCGCCCCAGGAGTAGCCGAGGCCGAAGATGGTCAGCGCGTCGAGGAAGGCGTGCTGCGCCTTCTGTCGGCCGCCATTCAGAACGATCGAAAAGACGCCGCTCGAGCCGCAGAAATCGCGCTTCCAGAGCGCGTGGTCGGGATGACTCGGCAGCGCCGGATGCAGCACCTGCGCCACGCCCGGTTGCTCCTCCAGCCAGCGCGCGATTTCGAGCGCGCTCTTCTGGTGCTGCTCCAGCCTCACCCCCATGGTGCGCAGGCCGCGCAGCGTCTGATAGATGTCGTCCGGGCCCGAACAGCAGCCCAGCGTGCAGAACCCTTCATAGAGCTGCTTCCAGCAAGCCTCATTGGCCGAGACCAGGCCGAGCAGCACGTCCGAATGGCCGGCCGGGTATTTGGTTGCCGCATGGATCGAGATGTCGACGCCGTGGTCGAGCGGCTTGAAGTAGAGCGGCGTCGCCCAGGTGTTGTCCATCATGACGATGGCATTTGCCGCATGCGCCGCCTGGGCGATAGCCGGAATGTCCTGCACCTCATAGGTGTTCGATCCCGGCGACTCGGTGAACACCACCTTGGTGTTGGGCTTGATCAGCGAAGCAATCCCGGCGCCGATGCGCGGATCGTAATATTCGACTTCGATACCGAGCCGCTTCAGCATGGTATCGGCGAAATTCCGCGTCGGGTGATAGACCGAATCGACGATCAAAACATGGTCGCCGGCCGAGACGAAGGTGAGCAGGGGAATCGTCACCGCAGCCAGTCCCGACGGCACGGCGATCGTGCCGGCCGAGCCTTCCAGCGCATCGACGGCGAGCGTGAGCGCATCCATCGTCGGTGTGCCGCGCGTGCCGTAGGTGTATTTCTGGCTTCGCGAGGCCATCGAGGCGGCGTCGGGGTAAAGCACCGTCGAGGCATGCACGACCGGCGGATTGACGAAGCCGAAATAGTCGCGCGGGTTATTGCCGGAATGGGCAAGCCGCGTGTTGATGCCGATGTTGCTGCCGTCTGTCGCCATAGTTCGTCGCTCGTCGCCCATAGTTCGTCGCTCGTCGTAGTGTGTCAGGAGCTCAGCCATAGAGCGGTGGAACTGGTCGCGCAACCGCTGCGAACCCGCCAAGCGATGGTGTTTGGATGGGCCAAATGAGAGGTCGCCGGCTCACCTTTCGTGCCCCTTGCAGGCCTCCGGCGACGATGCGCCGGAGGCAGCCCGGCGCGCCTTTCTTCGCTACGAATCACGCCAGTCCTTCCATTGGCGCCAACAAGTAGTAAGAGGCGGGAGTTCAGGTAACGGCCAAAATTTCGATGGCGCCGGACTTGCCGGTCCCGGCTGCAGCTCTTGACCAATTTGCGAGCGCTTTTGGCTGCAATTCGGTGATTTGCAGCAATCGGTTTTCAAACGTGTCGCAATTCGGTCATTTCCCTTGACCTCACAGGAATAATCGCCTTCGATGCGTTTCGTGAATGGGAGGCAGTGCATCGGCGAAACGATGCGGGTCCGGGAGCGGGCCTACGTGGGAGCTGCATTCACAAACGAAAAAAGATCAAGCGTCGCCTGCAATTAGGGGCGCCTGTAACAGAAAAGGGTCTGTGGGTCATGAAACACATTGCATTGGGCATGCTTGGCGCCGCCGCGCTCGGGCTCATGGCGTCCGCCGCTTCGGCCGGCACGCTCGACACCGTCAAGCAGAAGGGCTTCATCCAGTGCGGCGTCTCGACCGGCCTCGCCGGCTTCTCGGCGCCGGACGACAAGGGCGACTGGAAGGGCATCGATGCGGATTTCTGCCGCGCCGTCGCGGCCGCCGTCTTCGGTGACGGCTCCAAGGTCAAGTTCACGCCGCTCAGCGCCAAGGAGCGTTTCACCGCCCTGCAGTCGGGCGAGATTGATATCCTCTCGCGCAACACCACCTGGACGAGCAACCGCGACAGCGCGCTCGGCCTCGATTTTGTCGGCGTCACCTATTATGACGGCCAGGGCTTCATGATCAACGCCAAGAAGCTGCCGGGCGTGAACTCCGCGCTGCAGCTTTCGGGCGCCGCGGTCTGCGTGCAGAGCGGCACCACCACGGAGCTCAACCTCGCCGACTACTTCAAGAAGAACAAGATGGAGTACAACCCCGTCGTGTTCGAGAAGCTGGAAGAGGTCAACGCCGCCTATGATTCCGGCCGCTGCGACGCCTACACCACCGACCAGTCCGGCCTCTACGGCATCCGCCTGACGCTCTCTTCGCCCGCCGACCACGTCGTGCTGCCCGAGATCATCTCCAAGGAACCGCTCGGTCCGGCCGTGCGCCAGGGCGACGATCAATGGGCCCATATCGCGCGGTGGACGTATTTCGCGCTGCTCAACGCCGAGGAAGCCGGCATCACGCAGGCCAATGTCGAGGAGATGAAGTCGTCGACCGATCCGAACATACAGCGCCTCCTTGGCACTGAGCCCGATGGCAAGTACGGCGCCGATCTCGGCCTCTCCAACGACTGGGTTGTCAACATCATCAAGGCGGTCGGCAACTACGGTGAAATGTTTGAGCGCAATGTCGGCTCGGGCAGCCCGCTCAAGATCGCGCGCGGCATCAACGCTCTGTGGACGAAGGGCGGCCTGCAATATGGTCCGCCGGTTCGCTGATTGAAATGTGATCCGGGAGGCAGGTCGTCTGCCTCCCGGTTTCTCTTTTCAGGGGATCGTCTATGGCTTCGCAGGAAATCCTTCGGCAGGAGCCGGGTCGCGGCTCCTTCATCAATGACCCGAAAATACGCGCCCTGTTCTTTCAGACGCTGGTCGTAATTCTTCTGTTCGTTTCGATCTGGTGGATCGTCAACAACGTCATCGAGAACCTCCAGCGCCTTCACATCGCCTCAGGCTTCCAGTTCCTCAGGAACAGGGCCGGTTTCGATATCTCCGACACGCCGATTGCCTACACGTCGGACGCAACCTATGGCCGTGCGCTCATCGTCGGCCTGCTCAACACAATCATCGTTGCCGCCGCCGGCATTGTCCTGGCCACCATAGTCGGCTTCATCATTGGCATCGGCCGGCTATCGCAAAATTGGCTGATCCGTAAGATCTGCACGGTCTATGTCGAGATCTTCCGCAATATCCCGCCGCTGCTGGTCATCTTCTTCTGGTATTCGGGCGTGCTCGCGGTGCTGCCGCCGCCGCGCGAGAGCTATCACCTGCCGTTCGGCTCCTTCCTCAACCAGCGCGGCTTCTATTTTCCGCGCGGTGTCTGGGGCGACGGCTCCTGGCTGGTTCTGGTCGCTTTCGTCGTGGCGCTCGCCATGGCGTGGTTTGTCGCGCACCGGGCGCGCCAGCGGCAGATGGCCACCGGCCAGCAATTTCCGGTGTTCTGGACCTCGGTCGGCCTGATCGTCGGCCTGCCCGTGCTCGCCTTCCTGCTCGCCGGCATGCCGCTTACCTTCGACTTCCCGAAGCAGTCGACCTTCAATCTGACAGGCGGATTTCAGATCAAGCCTGAGTTCCTGTCGCTCCTGCTGGCGCTTTCCTTCTACACGGCCGCCTTCATCGCCGAGATCGTGCGCGCCGGCATCAAGGGTGTCAGCAAAGGCCAGAGCGAAGCGGCGGCCGCACTCGGCCTGCGTTCCGGGCCGATCCTGCGCCTAGTGGTGATCCCGCAGGCGATGCGCATCGTCATCCCGCCGCTTACCAGCCAGTATCTGAACCTCACCAAGAACTCTTCGCTGGCGATCGCCATCGGCTACCCCGATCTGACGGCCACCGCCGGCACGGTGCTCAACCAGACCGGCCAGGCGGTCGAGGGCGTGTTTCTCATGATGATCGCCTATCTGGTGCTGAGCCTCGTCACCTCTGCGGTGATGAACGTGGTGAACGCCAGAATGGCGCTGGTGGAGAGGTAGAGCCATGCAGGAACACGACATGTCCTGGGTGCGCACCGAGATGACGCTGGCGCAGCCGGCGCCTCCTGGCGAGCGCGGCGCCTATGCCTGGGTGCGCAAGAACCTGACCGCCTCGGTTGGCGACACTATCCTGACCATCCTCGGCATCGCCATAGTCGCCTGGATCCTGCCGCAGGTCATCAACTGGGCGTTCATAAACGCAGTGTGGACCGGGCCGGACCGCACGGTCTGCGCCACCGTCTCGCAAGGCGGCATCCAGCCCGACGGCTGGACCGGCGCCTGCTGGGCTTTCGTCAACGCCAAGTTCGGCCAGTTCATGTTCGGCACCTATCACATCGAGGAACGCTGGCGGCCTATCCTGGTCGCCATCCTGTTCGTGGTGTTGCTGGTGCCGATGCTGATCCCGCGCGTGCCGCGCAAGGGGCTGAACGCCATCCTGCTCTTCCTCGTGCTGCCGGTCGTCGCCCACTTCCTTTTGGTCGGCGGCGTGTTCGGCCTGCCGCATGTCGAGACCTCGCGCTGGGGTGGGCTGCTGGTGACGCTCAGCCTCTCCTTCGTTGGTATGGCCGTGTCGCTGCCCCTGGGCATCGCTCTGGCGCTCGGCCGTCGCTCCCAGATGCCGATCGTCAAATGGCTTTGCGTCGTCTTCATCGAGACGGTGCGCGGCATTCCGCTGATCACCGTGCTGTTCTTCGCCAGCGTCATGCTGCCGCTTTTCCTTCCCGAGGGCGTTACCTTCGACAAGTACCTCAGGGCGCTGATCGGCGTGTCGCTGTTTGCCGCCGCCTATATGGCGGAAGTGGTGCGCGGCGGCCTCCAGGCGATCCCGAAGGGCCAGTATGAGGGCGCCGATTCGCTCGGCCTCGGCTATTGGCAGAAGATGGGCTTGATCGTGCTGCCGCAGGCGCTGAAGCTGGTCATTCCCGGCATCGTCAACACCTTCATCGGCATGTTCAAGGATACCAGCCTGGTGCTCATCATCTCGATGTTCGACCTGCTCGGCGTGGTGAAGCAGAATTTCTCCGATCCCAACTGGGCGACGCCGCAGACCCCGAAGTCCGGCCTGATCTTCGCCGCCTTCGTGTTCTGGCTGTTCTGCTTCGGCATGTCGCGCTATTCAATGTACACCGAGCGCCGGCTGGACACCGGCTACAAACGATAAAAAGGGGAATTGGCCATGGCCACCGAAAACGCCGTCAGCGCGGAAGACCTCAAGGTCGATGCCAAGAAGATGCACATCTCGACGACAGATGTCGCCATCGACATCGTCGGCATGCACAAATGGTATGGCGAGTTCCATGTGCTGAAGGACATCAACCTCAAGGTGATGCGCGGCGAGCGCATTGTCATCTGCGGTCCGTCCGGCTCCGGCAAGTCGACCATGATCCGCTGCATCAACCGCTTGGAAGAGCACCAGAAGGGCAAGATCATCGTCGACGGCAAGGAACTCACCAACGATCTGAAGAAGATCGACGAGGTGCGCCGCGAGGTCGGCATGGTGTTCCAGCACTTCAACCTGTTCCCGCATCTGACAATCCTGGAGAACTGCACGCTGGCGCCAATCTGGGTGCGCAAGACGCCGAAGAAGCAGGCCGAGGAAATCGCCATGCATTTCCTGAAGCGCGTCAAGATCCCAGAACAGGCCAACAAATATCCTGGACAGCTTTCCGGCGGCCAGCAGCAGCGCGTGGCGATCGCCCGCTCGCTCTGCATGAACCCGCGCATCATGCTGTTCGACGAGCCGACCTCGGCGCTCGACCCTGAAATGATCAAGGAAGTGCTGGAGACGATGGTTGGCCTTGCCGAGGAAGGCATGACCATGCTGTGCGTCACCCACGAGATGGGCTTTGCCCGCAAGGTCGCCAACCGGGTGATCTTCATGGATCAGGGCCAGATCGTAGAGCAGAACACGCCGGCCGAGTTCTTCGATAATCCGCGCCATGAGCGCACGAAACTGTTCCTGTCGCAGATCCTGCACTGAGCTTCTGACGCCAATTCGAGAAGCCCGGCCGCCAACGGCCGGGCTTTTGAGCGACCGGTTGGTGAAGCGCGCTGCCGGTCTCGCCTTCCATAGTTGTCGAGGCGCGGTAGCATTGGCGGTCGTGCAGGACACCGCTGCAGCGAACGCCTCACCGCCTGTTCCGCTCCTCCCAGCCATAGAGCCAGTCCAAATCTCCCGCGAGCTTCTCCGCCGGGCGCGTCGCCAGCACCAGGTTGCGCGCGATCGCAACCGGGCCCCAGGCGTGCCAGGCCAGGCGGTTGAGCGCGCCGCGTCTGAGCACCTTCTCGATGCGCGGCCGCCTGCGATTTTCCCATGTGGTGAGGTTCTGCCGCGGCTCGCCGGCGAAGTCGGCGATCACATCGGCGAGCGTCGCGGCATCCTCGATCGCCATCGCCGCGCCCTGCGCCGCGAACGGGGTCATGGCGTGCGCCGCGTCTCCGATCAGGGCGACGCCCTGCGGCATCGTCCAGCGCGCCTGCTCGACGGTGTGGATCGGAAACGCCGTCCATGGCCCGGCAAGCGCGACAAGCCTTGCCAGCGCGGGCGACGTGCCGCGCATGGCGCTGGCGAGAATGGCGGGATCGGCATGGCCGGACCAGCCTTCGGCGATGCGCTCGCCCTTGGTGAAAGCGGCGAGGTTGAAGTCGCTGCCTTTGCTCACCGGATAGGCGACCATATGGAAGCCGGGATGGAGGAAGGCGGTGATGCAGTCGCCGGCGGCGATCGCCGCAAAAGCCTGGCCGGCGGTGCTTGTCGCTGCAATCGTTGCGCGCCAGGCCAGCTCGCCCGAGAAGCGGTTCTTCCCGAAAGCCGGCTCTCGACCCGCAAGCACCGTGCGAACCGACGACCAGACGCCGTCGGCGCCGATCAGCAGGCCGCCGGCGGCCTCGATGCTGCCGCCATCCGTTTCGGCGGTGACGGCGATGTTTTGCGGCTGAACAGCGACGTCCGTCACCCGCGCGCCGGTGACGAGTTGGATCTCGGGATGCTCTGCCATGCGCGCCGCCAGCGCGGCCTGCAGGTCGGCGCGGTGCGCCACCAGATAGGGCGCGCCCCAGCGCTCTTCGCCGGTCTGGCCGAGCGGCACGCGCGCCAGTTCCCGCAAGTTGGCGGCGTCCTTCAGCACCACCGCTTCCGGGCGGATCGCGCTCAGCCGCAACCGGTCGAGCGCGCCGAGCCGGCTGAGCATACGGGTGGCGTTGGGGGAAAGCTGGATGCCGGCGCCCACCGCTTCGAGCTGGCTGGCCTGTTCCAGCACCGTGACGGCATGGCCGTGTTCGGCAAAGGCAAGAGCTGCCGTCAGTCCGGCGATTCCGGCCCCGGCGATGACGACCTGCCGGGACCGCGCCTCCTCCATGGTCTAGCGGTCACCCAGATCCGCGATCAGGCGGCCTGGTCGATATAGAGGCAGCCGGCAGGCTCGGTTTCCGTCGCCTTCAGCTTCGGCGAATAGCGGTAGAGCGTCGAGCAGTAAGGGCAGACCTTTTCATTGTCGTCGCCCATGTCGAGGAATACATGCGGATGGTCGAAAGGCGGGTTGGCGCCGGTGCACATGAATTCCTTGACGCCGATATCGATCGCCGGATGGCCCGCGTCGTTCTGGAAATGGGGAATGGTACCGCCTGCCATCGTCGTCTCCTTCAGTTCGGCCCGTTTGCATCTGGATCATAACCGGCCGGTTTGCAAGATCGATGAAATGAAACTGTCGCAAAAGCCTGGCAGAGGATAAGTTGAGCCGGTTAAGCGCATGAGGCCGGAAACGAAGCGATTCCGTGACATCATGCGTCATAAAAGCGTGTTAGAGCGTGCATAGCGCGTCCGGCGGCGTATGGCGCTCATAGAACGACCTTGTGGCCAAGAGCAGGAACCATGAACGAACTGAAGCCGGTGCAGAGCGAGTTCATCACCGTCGAGGCGGCGAGCCCGGACGGCGGCAATCCAGACCGTTTCGTCAACCGCGAGTTTTCCTGGCTGCAGTTCAACCGTCGGGTGCTCGAGGAATCGCTGAACGAGCATCACCCGCTGCTCGAGCGCGTCCGCTTCCTGTCGATCTCGGCCGCAAATCTCGACGAGTTCTTCATGGTGCGCGTGGCCGGCCTCGCCGGTCAGGTGCGCGAGGGCATCGCGTTGAAGAGCCCGGACGGCCGCACGCCCGAGCAGCAGTTGGAGCAATTGCTGCGCGAGGTCGAGCGCCTGCAGGAAGACCAGCAGAAGAGCCTGTCGGCCCTGATGGAGCTGCTCAACAAGGAAGGCATCGAAAGCATCCCCCGCGATGGCCTGACCAAGGACGAGAAGGCGTGGCTGGAGGAGCATTTCCAGGATCAGGTTTTCCCGGTGCTGACGCCGCTGTCGATCGACCCGGCGCACCCGTTCCCGTTCATCCCCAATCTCGGTTTCTCGATGGCGCTGCAGCTGCGCCACCGCAAGAACGGCGAAGAGATGAGCGCGCTCTTGCGCTTGCCGGTGGCGCTACGGCGTTTCATCCGTCTGCCCGACCGCAAGCATCATGTCCGCTTCATCCCGCTGGAAGAAGCGGTCGGCCTCTATATCGGCAAGCTCTTCCCTGGATACGAGGTCAAGGGCTCGGGCACGTTCCGCATCATCCGCGACAGCGATATCGAGGTGGAGGAGGAATCGGAAGACCTCGTTCGCCTGTTCGAGACGGCGCTGAAGCGCCGCCGCCGCGGCTCCGTCATCCGCATCGAATTCGACACGCTGATGCCGGCCGAGTTGCGCGACTTCGTCGCCGGCGAGCTCGGAGTGTCGTCGAGCCGCATCAGCGTGCTCACCGGGCCGCTGGCGCTCAACCAGATCTCCGAGATCGTCGCCATCCCGCGCGACGACCTCAAATTCACGCCCTACAACCCGCGCTTTCCCGAGCGCATCCGCGAGCATGGCGGCGACTGCCTGGCCGCGATCCGCGAGAAGGACATCATCGTCCACCACCCCTACGAATCCTTCGACGTCGTGGTGCAGTTCCTGCGCCAAGCGGCGGCCGATCCGGAAGTCGTCGCCATCAAGCAGACGCTCTACCGCACCTCGAACGACAGCCCGATCGTGCGGGCGTTGATCGACGCGGCGGAGGCTGGCAAGTCGGTGACGGCGCTCGTCGAGCTCAAGGCGCGCTTCGATGAAGAGGCCAATATCCGCTGGGCGCGCGACCTCGAGCGCGCCGGCGTCCAGGTCGTGTTCGGCTTCCTGGAGTTGAAGACACACGCCAAGATGTCGCTGGTGGTCCGC
Organism: Mesorhizobium sp. WSM3879; assembly: GCF_002294915.1. Taxonomy (NCBI): domain Bacteria; kingdom Pseudomonadati; phylum Pseudomonadota; class Alphaproteobacteria; order Hyphomicrobiales; family Phyllobacteriaceae; genus Mesorhizobium; species Mesorhizobium sp. WSM3879. The sequence goes on from NZ_NSFZ01000012.1 coordinate 96,024, forward strand.
CGCGAGGACGGCCGGCTGCGCAATTACGTGCATCTCGGCACCGGCAACTATCATCCGGTCACCGCCCGCATCTACACCGATCTGTCCTTCTTCACCACCGACCCGACGATCGCGCGCGATGTCGCGCAGATCTTCAATTTCATCACCGGCTACGCCGAGCCTGCCGAGGAGATGCGTCTTGCGGTGTCGCCGTTCACGCTGCGCGACCGCATCCTGCGGCACATCGCCGAGGAGATCGCCCATGCGCTCGAGGGCAGGCCGGCCCGTATCTGGATGAAGATGAACGCGCTCGTCGATCCGACCGTCATCGATGCTCTCTATGACGCCAGCCGCGCCGGCGTCGAGATCGATCTCGTCGTGCGCGGCATCTGCTGCCTGAGGCCGCAGGTGCCGGGTCTTTCCGAGAACATCAGAGTGAAGTCGATCGTCGGGCGCTTCCTCGAGCACAGCCGCATCTACTGCTTCGGCAACGGCCACGGTCTGCCGTCCGACGAAGCGATCGTCTACATCTCCTCGGCCGATATCATGCCGCGCAATCTCGACCGCCGCGTCGAGACCCTGGTGCCGATCACCAATCCGACTGTGCATGAACAGGTGCTTGGCCAGATCATGCTCGGCAACATCATGGACAATCAGCAAAGTTTCGACGTATTGGCTGATGGCACCTCCCGGCGCGCTGCGCTCGAGGAGGGCGAGGAACCGTTCAACGCGCAGGAATATTTCATGACCAATCCGAGTCTTTCCGGACGGGGTGACGCGCTGAAATCGCATGCGCCAAGGCGCATTGCCCAGTTCAAGCGCCGCAAGAAGAACGGCGCCGCGTGATTTCAGTCTCGCAGGGCCGGCTCCAGGACCGGCGGCCGCTGTCGATCATCGACATCGGATCGAACTCGATCCGCCTCGTCGTCTATGAAGGGCTGGCGCGCTCGCCGACGATGCTGTTCAACGAAAAGATGCTGGCCGGCCTCGGCCGCGGCATCGTTTCGACGGGCAAGCTCGATCCCGAGGCGGTGACGCGATCGATGGAGGAGTTCCGCCGTTTTCGCGCGCTTTCGGATCAGGCCGGCGCCGAACACATCTATGTGCTGGCGACCGCGGCCGCGCGCGAGGCGGTCAACGGCCCGGACTTCATCCACCGCGCCGAGGATGTGCTGAAGACCGAGATCCGCGTGCTTTCCGGCCGCCAGGAAGCGCATTATTCGGCGCTCGGCATCATTTCCGGCTTCTATCCGGCCAACGGCATCGCCGGCGACCTTGGCGGCGGCAGCCTGGAACTCGTCGACATCAACGGCGAGGCGATCGGCGACGGTATCACGCTGCCGCTCGGCGGCCTGCGCCTGCAGGACATGGCGAAGAACTCTCTCGTCCAGGCGCAGAAGATCGCGCGCCAGGAGCTGGCGCGGGCGAAGCTTTTGAAGGGTGGGCAGGGCAGGGTGTTCTACGCCGTCGGCGGAACCTGGCGAAACCTCGCCCGGCTCCATATGGAGATGACCAACTACCCGCTCGGCGTCATGCATCATTACGAGATCGCCGCCGACAGCGCCCTGAACTTCCTAAGGCAGGTGGCCAAGGGCGAGGTCGAAAAGGTCAAGGGCATCGAAGGCGTCTCCAAGAACCGCCGCTCGCTGCTGCCTTACGGTGCGGTCGTGCTGCAGGAAATCATGGCGGCAATGCAGCCCTCGAAGATCGTCGTCTCGGCGCAGGGCGTGCGCGAAGGCTTCCTCTATTCGCTGCTCGACGCCGCCGAGCAGAAGGCCGATCCGCTGATCTCCGCGGCGGAGGAACTGGCGCTTCTGCGCTCGCGCTCGGTCCATCACGCGCATGACCTCGTCGAATGGACGGACAAGGCTTTCAAGGCCTTCGGCATCGACGAGACGGTGGATGAGGCGCGCTACCGCCACGCCGCCTGCCTGCTTGCCGATATCGGCTGGCGGGCGCATCCCGAATATCGCGGCCGGCAGTCGCTCAACATCATCGCGCATGCGTCCTTTATCGGCGTCGACCATCCTGGCCGCGCCTATCTGGCCCTGACCAACGCCTATCGCCATGACGGCATCTTCAACGATGCGATCGCGCCCGAGATCAAGACCCTGGCGCCGCCGCGCATGCTCGAGCGCGCCCGTGCGCTGGCGGCAATGATGCGCGTCGTCTACCTGCTGACGGCGGCGATGCCCGGGGTCATGCCGCGGCTGAAATGGGAAAGCCGCGGCAACGGTGCGCTTGCGCTGGTGCTGCCGGCGTCGCTTGCCGACCTCTATGGCGAACGACCTGCCGGGCGGCTGGCGCAGCTGGCGCGCATCACCAACCGCCGGCTGGTGCTGGCGGTCGAGGGCGGGCCGAGCATTTCCGTCAAGTGACGGCTCAGGTGATCTCGGCACCGACGCCGAAAGGGCGTCCGTCGGCCGACCATGCGCCGGCGCCGGCCATGGCAAGCGCCAGGAAGCCCCCCGCAATGGCAATGTCCTTCATCAGCATCTGCCGGTGCATGAAGGCCAAAGTCGCATCCTCGCCGCCCTGGCCGAAATGGCCGATGAAGCCGGCCACGATAGTGAAGGCGGCAAGCAGCAGCGCCGCGATCCGCGTCTGAAAACCGACCAGGATCAAAAGTCCGGCGATCAGCTCGAACAGGCCGGTGCCCCAGGCCGCCAGGGTCGGTAGCGGCAGGCCGAGGCCGGTGAAGTAATTGATCGTGCCGGATATGTTGGTCAGCACCTGGAAGCCCGAGGGCACGAACAGCGCGGCAAGCAGGAGCCGCGAGGCGAGAAGCAACGCGTTGCGGTTCATGGCCCACCTCCCTTGCCGGTACCCGGGAATGCACCGGCTCTAGGTGCAGTGTACGCCTGCACTCGAGAAAACGAAAAAGCGGCGCGGAAAATTCCGCGCCGCCAAAGTTTCAGCTTGGGAGGGGAAGGAGATCAGCCGCGCTTGGCGTCGATCGAATAGGCGCCGGCGCCGGAGGAGGCGAGCAGGATGAAGCCGCCGGTGATGGCGAGGTTCTTGAGAAACTGGATCATCTGCATCTGGTCGGCCCAGCCGGTGTGAGCAACCAGGCCGGTAGCGATCGTGAAGATGGCGAGCAACCAGGCGGCGATCCGCGTCTGGAACCCGACAAGAATGGCAAGGCCGCCGAGCAGCTCGATGAGGCCGACCACGACGGCCGTCACGGTCGGAAGCGGCAGGCCGAGGGCGCCGAAATAGCCGGCGGTGCCGGAAATGGCGGTAAGCTTGCCGAAGCCGGAAAGCAGGAAGATTACGGCGAGCAGGATACGGCCGAGCAGGATGGTGGTGGCACTGTTGGACGCGATGCTGGTACCGGCGGCGGAAGTGTTGATGGACATTGGCGAGTCTCCGAATCGTGTTGAATGCCCAGTCAGATAGACGACGAAGACTGTTCACCAAAGCCGCCGATGCGGCGACACATTGTTCACAGGCAGTATGTTTCGGTGACCGGCGGACGCGCGCGAAAATCGTGTCGGCGGATTGGGGTTAACGAGTAAATTGTGCCGCCGCAAAATAGCCAGGCCATCGGTGGGGGCGGCAGTAGCAGACCTCGGAGGCTAGCCGAAACGCCCGATCGGGTCGTCTTCGCCCTGGAACGACGACCCCTTTGGCCTGTCCGCGCCGCGAGAACTACCCCGGATGCGTCATGTCCTCGGGCCGCACCAGCCGGTCGTAGTCGGCCTCGCTGACCAGCCCGGTGGCCAAGGCTTCCTCGCGCAGCGTGGTGCCGTTCTTGTGCGCGGTCTTGGCGATCTTGGCGGCGTTGTCGTAGCCGATGGTGGGGGCGAGCGCCGTCACCAGCATCAGCGAGCGCTCCAGCGCCGCCTTGATGTTGTCTTCCCGCGCCTCGATGCCGACGACGCAATTGTCGGTGAAGGATACGGAAGCGTCGGCAAGCAGCTGCACCGACTGCAGGAAATTATAGGCCATCAGCGGGTTGTAGACGTTGAGCTCGAAATGGCCCTGGCTGCCGGCGAAGGTTAGCGCGGCATTGTTGCCGAACACCTGCACGCAGACCTGCGTCAGCGCCTCGCACTGCGTCGGGTTGACCTTGCCCGGCATGATCGACGAGCCCGGCTCGTTCTCCGGCAGCGACAGCTCGCCGAGGCCCGAGCGCGGGCCTGAACCGAGCAGGCGGATGTCGTTGGCGATCTTGAAGAGCGCCGCCGCCGCCGCGTTGATCGCGCCGTGCGAGAACACCATGGAATCGTGTGCTGCGAGCGCCTCGAACTTGTTCGGCGCCGTCACGAAGGCGATGCCGGTGATGGCAGCGATCCGGTCCGCCACCTTTTCCGCAAAGCCAACCGGCGCGTTGAGCCCGGTGCCGACCGCGGTGCCGCCCTGCGCCAGTTCCTGCAGGCCGGGCAGCGTCTGCTCGATGCGCTTGATCGACGACGCGACCTGCGCGGCGTAGCCGGAGAATTCCTGGCCGAGCGTAAGGGGTGTGGCGTCCTGCGTGTGGGTGCGGCCGATCTTGATGATGTGGTTGAAGGCGCGGGCCTTGGCGTCGAGCGCTTTGTGCAAATGGTGTAGCGCCGGGATCAGGTGATGCGCGACCCGCTCGGCGCAGGCGACATGCATGGCCGTCGGATAGGTGTCGTTCGACGACTGGCTCATATTGACGTGGTCATTCGGGTGCACGGGCTTCTTCGAGCCCATCACGCCGCCGAGCATCTCGATGGCCCGGTTGGAGATCACTTCATTGGCATTCATGTTGGACTGCGTGCCCGAACCGGTCTGCCAGACCACGAGCGGGAAATGGTCGTCGAGCTTGCCGTCGATCACTTCCTGCGCGGCGTCCACGATTGCCTTGCCGATGGCTGGATCCAGCCGTTTCATCTCCATGTTCACTTCGGCCGCGGCGCGCTTGACGATGCCCAGTGCGCGCACGATCGAGGCCGGCTGCTTTTCCCAACCGATCTTGAAATTGCCGAGCGAACGCTGCGCCTGCGCGCCCCAGTAGCGGTCGGCCGCGACCTCGATGGGACCGAATGTATCGGTTTCGGTTCTGGTCTTCTCAGCGCTCACGGGAAATCTCCGGTCTGTCGATTTGCGCAAGGGCGTATCGCGTTGCACAAAACCCTTCAAGCGGAGATTGCGGGCGAGGAAGATGCAAATCGGTTGAAGGGGGCTGCCGATCTCCCCCCTTGTGGGCCAGATCAGCCCTCCATCGGCGGTCCAACAATGTCGATGCCGTTCTCGGCGCAGAGTCTCGTCAGCGTCGCCATCATCTCGGGCGTCGGCGCCCCCGGCTGCGGCAGGTCCGGCCGTTCGGCGGGGCGGCTCACCAGGCGCACCATCGTCTCGAAATCCGAGCCGCGCGTGACGGTGAGCGTATGCGCGCCTTGCGGAGATTCGACCCTGTATGTATGCGGCAGGCCTTTCGGCGCGATGACGGTTTCGCCCGCGCCCACGACCCGCTCATGGCCGTTGATCTGGAAACGCATTTGTCCTTCGAGGATGTGAAACACCTCGTCCTCGTTGCGGTGCACATGCAGCGGCGGGGAATCGCCATAGGGCAGGCGATGCTCGATGACGCAGATGCCGTCCTCTCCGTCGGCCGAAGAGACCTGGATGGCGACGAGCGTGTTGTTGAACCAAAGGAGTTCCTTGCCTGCGATGGTCCGGTTGATCATTGTCGTCATGATGTCTTTGCCTTGCGTTGGGCCGGCGAAGCGGCGTCGACGCGAACTAACCAGCGACGCGTCGGCGATGGAAATCGAATGATCATATGGGCTGAATTGATGCGATGAATTTGAACGCGCTCGATCTCAACCTGGTGAGGGTGCTCGACGCGCTTTTGCGCGAGAAAAGCGTGACGCGCGCCGGCGAGCAGATCGGCCTCAGCCAGCCTGCGGTGAGTGCCGCGCTCAACCGCCTGCGGCATACGCTCAACGACCAGCTCTTCGTGCGGCGCGGCAACGACATGGTGCCGACGCCCCGCGCCGAAAGCCTGGCCGAGCCTGTGCGTGCCGCGCTGCGCGAGATCGAGCGTGCTTTCCAGCCGGCGAAGGACTTCGATCCGGCCAGGCTGGAGCGGACCTTCACCTTCATGGGCGCGGATTTCTTTTCCATGCTCCTGATGCCGCGCTTTGCCGCGCGCATCGCGGCGGTGGCGCCATCAGTGTCGTTCCGCTTCCTCGACAGCGCCATCGGCGACGTCTCGAAACTGTTGCAGGAGGACCAAATCGACGTGGCGCTGGAGCGTCCCTTGGAAGTCGCCGAATGGGTTTCCAGTCTGCCGCTGTTCGGCTCGCCCTTCGCCGTCATCGCGGCGAAGGGCAATGCAGCGCTCAATCGGGCCGGCATTGCCGAAGGCGAGCAGGTGCCGCTCGATCTCTTCTGCAAGCTGCCGCACGCGCTGCGCTCCATCGACGGCTCGATGTCGGGGTTCACCGATGACGCGCTGGGGAAGATGGGCCGGACGCGCCGGGTCACGCTTGCCTTGCCGCATTTCCAGGCGGTCGCGCTGGCCGTGGCGAGCGGACCCTATCTGGCGGCCGTTCCAATGCAGTTCGCGGCGGTGGCGGCGAAATCCTTGCCGCTCGGCATCTACCAGGCGCCAATCTCGATTCCCTCGCCGGCGGTCAGGATGTACTGGCACGCCCGCCATGACGACGAGGCGCCGCATCGCTGGATCCGCGAGCAGATCCTGGTGGAAGTCGAGGCGCTCGGGTTCCGCAACCTGGAGGATGAGCTCGGAGAGTAGACTCTGTTATCCGGCCGCCAGGCCGATGGCCGCGGGCTGGCGCAGCGCGAGCCGCCCCGCGACATAGTCCTTGACCTGGCGGACCGCCTGCGCGCGCGAGACGCTGCCCGGCTGCAGGCCAAGCCTGAGCCACAGCCCGTCGATCAGAGCGGTGACGCCGAGTACGATCTCCGCGGCCAACTCCGGCGATGCGAGGCCGCGCAGGCCGGACAACAGGTTCGAGCGCATGCGCGCGTGGATCACTCGCTGGATGCGCGCCAGCTTCTCGTCGCGCGGCACCTCGGCGCAGAGCGACAGCCAGGCGTGACAGAGCGGCGGCAGGAACAAATGCTCCTCGAAATTGCCCTCGATCACCGCGTCCAGCCGCTCCATCGGCGTTCGCGCGCGCTTGAGCCGCGCCACCACCGCGTTGCACAGCACGGCATTGGCCTCGCGCATCGCGTGCTCGAACAATTCCTGCTTGTTGCGGAAATAGTGCAGCACGATGCCCTTCGAGGCGCCGGCCTGGGCCGCGACCTTTTCCAAGGTGGCGCCTGCAATGCCCTCGCGCTCGAGCACCGCAAAGGCCGCTTGCCGCAACTCCTTGCGGCGTATGTCGCTGAGACGTGTGAGCTTCACCGGAGAGATCCATGTTTGCGAATCCATGTTGACATTTTCGCCCGCTCAGATCAATCATTGACCGATGGGACAACAACATGACCAAAGGGTCAACAGAGGAGAACCGGAATGGTGCGCTTGCTTGCGAATGGCGTCTGTCTCGCTGCCTTGATGGTGGCCGCTCAAACCGTTCAGGCGGCCGAGGCGGAGGAATGCAGGGTGGTGCGAATGGCCGAGCCCGGCTGGAACGATCTCGCCTTCACGACGGGCGTGGCCAAGGTCCTGCTCCAGGCGCTCGGCTATGAGCCGCAGAGCGACGTGCTTGGCATCAACGTCATCTACGAAGGCATGAAGAACAAAGACCTCGACCTGTTCCTCGGCTACTGGGATCCGGCCATGGTCACTTATTACGAGCCGTACAAGAAGGACGGCTCGATCGAGAATGTGCGGGTCAATCTGGTCGGCGCCAAATACACCTTCGCCGTGCCGACCTACGTCTGGGAAGCCGGCGTCAAGGACCTTTCCGACCTGCACAAATTCGCCGACAAGTTCGGGAAGAAGATGTACGGTATCGAGCCCGGCTCGAACCAGCTGATGATGGATGCCATCGCCGATCCTCAGTTCCAGCTCGACGGCTGGCAGGTGGTCGAATCGAGCGAAGCCGGCATGCTCTCGGAGGTCGGCTACGAGATCAAGGAGAAGCAGTTCATCGTCTTCCAGGGCTGGGCGCCGCATCCGATGAACACGATGTACGACTTCAAGTACCTGACCGGCGGCGACAAGTTCTTCGGCCCGAATTTCGGCGCCGCGACGGTGACGACCCAGGTGCGCAAGGGATTCCTGCAGGAGTGCCCGAACGTGGCGCAGTTCCTGAAGAACCTTGCCTTCGACATCGATCTGGAAAATGTCGGCATGGGCTACCTCATCAATGACGGCATGAAGCCGGAGGAAGCGGCGCTTAAGTCGATCACGCTCAACAAGGATCGTGTCGACGCCTGGCTTGCCGGCGTCACCACCTTCGACGGCAAGCCCGGCCTCGCCGCGGTCAAGGAAAAGCTTGGACTGTGAGGCCCGCGGCATTGGATCTGTCGGGACAGGGGGGCGAGCAGGACGCCTGGGCCGGCCGCAAGCGATTCGTCGATGTCGGTGGCCTCGACCTCGCCTATGTCGAGGTCGCCGGCTCGGAACCGCCGCTCGTCCTGGTGCACGGCTTCACCGACACCAGCCGCAGTTTCTCGTTGCTGGCGCCGCATCTTTCCGCGCGGCGGCTGATCATGCCGGACCTGCGCGGCCATGGCGCCTCACAGGCGGGCAGGGGCTTTGGCATCGCCGATTTCGCCGACGATGTCGCCGGGCTGATCCGCAACCTGCGGCTCGCCCGGCCGGTCGTTCTCGGCCATTCGCTGGGTGGCATGGTCGCCATGCAGGTGGCCGCGCGGCATCCCGAACTGGTCGGCGGGCTGGTCATCCTGGCCGGGGCGCTGAAGACAGATTTCGCGCCGGACCATCCATTGGTTGCCGGCGTGGCGGAACTGCGCGACCCGATCTCGCCGACCGATCCGTTCTACGATTGGTGGCACGCCTGCGGGTCCGGCGTGCCGCGGGCCCTTCTTGCCGGCCTGGCGGCGGACGCGTCGGCGATGCCGGCGGCGCGCTGGCGCGCCATTCTCGAAGAAATCCGCCGCACGGATCTGACCGCGGCGGCGCCGGACGTGCGGGTCCGGACGTTGATCATTGCCGGCGGGCGCGATCCGCTTTTTGGCGAAGCGCACCAGGAGGCTTTGGCCGAGGCGCTTGCCGGGTCACGTCTCGTCTGGGCGCAGGACTGCGGCCACAACCCGCATTGGGAAGACCCGGCCTTCGTCGCCAAGGCAATAGCCGACGTGCTGCCAGCCGAGTGACTACCGCAACAGCGATCGGGCCGTAGGCGTGAGGCGCAACATCTCTGCCGGCTTCGTCGAAGCAGCCTGCATGGTTTGGCGAACCGCCTGCCATGCCGGGGAAGCGCCAAGGTCGTTCCGATAGTTCGCATGGGCGTCGCCGAAACCAACGACGACGATGAAGACATTTTCGCCGGCTCGCACCGGCAGCCGCGAAAAAGTGTTTTCGGCATGCTCGCTGACAAAGGCGCCGAGCAGCCGGGCACCGTTCGCCGTCAGTTGCGGAACCATTTTCGCCCGGAAACGCTCGGCGAATCCGGTTTCCATGCCGTGGCGCAAATGATGAATCGAAATCTCAACAATGCCGTCTAAGTGAGGCTCTCGGCTTCCGTTTTCGGCTTGGCTGGCTGTACGCCGTTTCGGTCCCGACAGGTCGAAGCCCGCATCCGGCCACGCGGGCTTGAGCAACAGCACATCGTCGGAATCGATCATCGTCGCATTGGCGGCGTTGCGATGCTCGGCCCACACCGGGCCGTCATAGAAGGCGGTGAGCGCTTTCCTCCTGGCCTCCATGTCGGCGAAGCCGCGCAGCCAGACGAACATGTCGGGGCGGTCGAGGTCGCGGAACTGGCCGATGACGGTCATGCCCACGGCTTCCTGGCTCTCGATGAACTCCCGGTCGAACAGCGCGATAAGCGTTTCGCGCTGGCCGGGTTTCAATGTGTATTGCCTGAGCTCCACGATCGGCGACGCAAGGCGGGAAGGTCTGTTCATGGCTAGACTCTCGAAAACAGGGTGTTCATCCTGTTTATAAACAGACCGGTTGTCCTGTTTTGTCAATCTGATACTTTCCACGGGGAAAGGTGGAGGTGGCGATGCGCAAGAAGCGCACCAACGATCCGCAGGGCATGCGGCGGCGCGTGCTCGACGTGGCGGAAGATTGCTTCCAGGCGCGCGGCTATCACGCCTCGAGCCTCGGCGACCTGATGGCGGCGGCCGGCGTCACCGGCGGCGCGCTGCACCACCACTTCCCGACCAAGAAGGCGCTGGCGCTGGCGGTGATCGAGGAGCGGGTGGCGGCCGCGGTTGAGGAGACCTGGATCGAGCCGGTGCGGGCGGCGCCTTCGGCGCGCAAGGGCGTGCGCGCCGTGTTTGAGGCGGTAGCGGCCGCGCTCGAGCAGCAGGGCTATGTGCGCGGCTGCCCGCTCAACAATCTGGCGCATGAACTGTCGCTCGCCGATCCCGATTTCCGTATTGCGTTGGCCGAAATCTTCGCCGGCTGGCGGCGGGCGATCGCCGACAAGGTGCGCGCCGATCAGGAGGCCGGCGGGGAAGGTGGGACCGATCCCGACCGCTTTGCCGCGCTGACGGTGGCGGCTTACTCCGGCGCCATGTCGATGGCCAAGACCGCGCAGGATGCCGGTGTGTTGCGGCAGTGCCTGGAGGGTTTGGAGCGGGTCGAGCCCCCGCCATCACAGAACGGTTCGCCCGCCAGACGACGCCGCAGGGTGGTGCGGCAGCAGGCAATCCGCTGATGCCGGTATGAGGATCATCTTAAGTCCCTGACTGAAAGGCAGCCTTCACTCCCTCAGCGGCTTGATCGTCTCGAACCCCACTTCGCTCTGCGCGCTCGTCCCCTCGTCGTAGCGCCGCGCCAGCACCGCTTGCAGGTCGGGCGAATAGAGCGCGGTGAAGCTGTCGATCACCGTGCCGGAATCGCCGGTCAGCGTCTCTTTCACCGTCAGCACCGTGTATTTGCAGTCGCCCAGCTTGTAGGTGTCCTTGCCCTTGACGCTTAAAGCCAGTGTTTCGGTGCCCTTCGGCGCCTTCTTCGCCGAAAGCCGCACGAACTCGGTCTTGCTCTTGGCACCGGCCTTCAGCGGGAAGAGCTTTTTGAGGTCGCCGAGCGGGATCATTGACAGCCGGCCCGTGTCGCTATCGCGGAAAATCTCGATCAGCCCGGCGTAGAGATATTGCGTCTGCGGCGATTGCGACTGGTAGTTGTTGGCGACCGCGACCATGCCGCCCGGCGCCGGCCGGAACTCGCTGCGGATGCCGGGCTTCTCCAGCACGAAGCCGGCCTTGGCGGATTTGGCGTCCACGCAGTCGGCCGCCTCGGCGGTGCCGGCGAGGGCAAGCATGGCGAGGGCCACACAGGTCGTCACGGGTTTCATGCCTTCTCCCCTGGAAATGTGTTCTGGAAGGAATGACAGACCCTCTCTGCGCTGTCGACCCAAGTGCCCTTGACGAATTCAACCAATGCTTGAAAAGAGGCGCCAATCTGGACGATCCGGCAGTGAAAATGTTCCAATGGCGCGATGATGAATCGCCGATCCTCAGCATCCTTGTCCCGGCGCGATCTCTTGGCCCGGGCGGCCGGCCTTGCCGCGACCTGCGCCCTGCCGGACACCAGCTTCGCCCAGACCGGCCAGCGTATCCAGCCGATTGACGCCACCTTCCTGTTCATCGCTGATATCCATGCCTGCCGGATGGCGACCGGGCTCAGCCCGCATTGCGAGCAGGAGGGCAAGACCGACGCGGCATTGCTGCGCAATGTGGCGGCGCTCAACGCAATCGGCGACAAAGAGTGGCCGGCCGAGATCAGCGGCGCCGCCACCGGCCTGCGCTCGGCCGGCACACGCATCGGCACGCCGGTCGGCCTCGTCACCGGCGGCGACATCACCGATGACGGCGGCGGCCAGATCACTGAGCCGAGCGAAGGCACACAGCTTCTGCAGTTCAGCCAGCGTTACCAGCAAGGGATCGGCCCTGATCGCGTGCATGTTCCGGTCTATGTCGGGCTCGGCAATCACGATCTCGACCAGAATGGACCGACGCGCCATGTCGACTGGTACCGTCGCGAGATGCGCGACTATGTCGAGGTCAACCATCGCCCCGGCGTCTTCTTCAAGCCGCCGGTGCCGGCGACCAATTACGATGTCGACACCGACTGCTATTCCTGGGACTGGGGCGGCCTGCACCTCGTCCAGACGCATCGCTTCGCCGGCGACACCGGCCATGACGCGATAGGCAGCCTGCCATGGCTGAAGCAGGATCTGGCGACCTATGCCGGCGACGGCCGTCCGGTGATTCTCTTCCAGCACTATGGTTGGGACACCTTCTCGGTCGAGCGCTGGGATCCAGTGAAGCGCACCTATGGCGACGACGGCGCCGGCCGCCCGCATTGGTGGGGCGACGCCGACCGCCAGGCGCTTGTCGCCACGCTGAAGGGTTATAATGTGATCGCCATTTTCCACGGCCATCAGCACGCAGTGCCGATGATCTACCGGCGCGACGGGCTCGACCTCGTCAAGCCGAAGGCGGCTTTCATGGGCGGCTTCGCGCTGGCGCGGGTGACCGATGATCACATGGACGTGGTCTTGGGTGAGGCGGCCGGCGACCATGGCGAGGTCGTCTTCACCAACGCCTTCGCCAAAAGCTGGGCCACCTGAACGGAGAAAGCGCGGGGGTCGAGTTGCTTCAGGCCAATGCTCGAGCTGATCTCTGGTCTTGGACAGTCGGCGCTCAAACGACGAACAGGCCGGCGCGCGGGTCGGCCATTGCCCTCGCGGCTAGGATCAGAGCGCCTTGCGAGCCTTGTCCTTCACGTCGCCGTAGGCTTGGCGCACCCTGCCGGCGATTCTTTCGGACATGCCTTCCACCTGCAATCGCCGGCTGCCGGTGGCCTTGCCGGCCGCCTGCTTCAGCCTGCCTTTTACCTGCTTGGCGATGCCGGCAACTTGATGCCTGTTCACCATATCCGCATCTCCTGGGCCTGGAATAGGAGCGGGATGCGCCAACCGCATCCGCCACGACAACGAACGGGCAATGCTTGAGTTCCGTGCAGCCTGGGCATGACAGGCAGCCCGTGCCGGGCGTTTCAGATCTGACCGCGGGGACTGCTGGTCACATCGCCTTTTTGAGCATGGCTTTCATGTCCCCACAGGCCTTCTGCACCTGGCCTGCCGACTTGTCCGCCATGCCCCTGATTTCCATCGGCCGGTTGCCGGTGGCCTTGCCTATGGCTTGCCGGATCGAACCTTTGATCTGCTTCGCCAAGCCCACTATTTGGTCCATGTTCACCATCTCCGCATCTCCCGGAGATCCAATTCGCGAGGAGAAACGGGCCGGAGTGCTTCGCGGTTCCGTTGCGCCAAAGCACACCGGTCGAGGATAATTGACCGGCGACCGAATTCGGCATAATATGTAACCAAATGGATACGCATTATGCCGCAGGCTGAGCGCGACCGTTCCGTCTTCCGCGCCATCGCCGATCCGACGCGGCGCGCCATCCTCGACCGGCTGCGGCAGGGCCCCGCGCCGGTCAACGAACTGGCGTCCGCCTTCTCGCAGAGTCGGCCGGCCATTTCCAAGCATCTGAGGATACTGCGCGAGCTCAACGTCGTTTCCGAGCAGCGGCAGGGCCGCGAGCGAGTCTACCGGCTGGAGCCGGTGGAATTGAAGGATGTCGCCGACTGGATCCTGCCTTACCGAGACTTCTGGCAGCACAGCCTCGGCAATCTCAAATCCTACCTGGAGAATGAATGATGGCCATCCAAGACAAGCCGCGCGCGATCGCCGACATTTCCGCCGGTACCATCCTTGCCACGGTGACGATCGCCGTGCCGCCGGAGCGCGTCTTCCGCGCCATTACCGCTGAGGACCAGATCCCGCTCTGGTGGGGCGCCGACAACATGTACCGGACGACGAAGCACACGGCCGATGTCCGGCCGGGCGGCGCCTGGCGCTCGGAAGGCAAGGGTGCGGACGGGCAGGACTTCCATGTCGCCGGCGAGTATCTCGAGGTCGAGCCGCCGCATCGCCTGGTGATGACCTGGAAGGCGCCTTGGGACGGCGATAACCTCACCACCGTCACCTATACGCTCGAAGCCGTCGAGAACGGCACCCGGCTGACGCTGCGCCATGACGGCTTCGGATCGCGCCGCGACTCCTGCCGCGATCACGGTTCCGGTTGGGAGCGCGTGCTGGGCTGGTTGGACGAATTCCTTGCCAAGGAGACCGATGCCAGGTCGCCTTCGGTCTTCCATTGCCGGCTGATCCCGCCGCGTCCGGATTTCGCCTTCACCCTGACGGAGGAGGAGAGGGCGCTGATGAATGCGCATGCCGACTATCTGCGCGGCCTGCTTCGTGAAGGCAGAATGATGATTGCCGGCCCAGTCGCCGATCCAGCCGGACCGTGGGGGCTCCTGATCCTGCAGGTCGGCACGGAAGCCGAGGCCAAGGCCGTGACCGAAGGCGACCCGGTGGCGCTTTCCGGCCGCGGCTTCCGCTATGAAATCCTGCCGATGATGAGCACGATCATGTAAGGCGAATGGAAAAACGCCTCTCGCGCTTTTTCAGGGCGCGGGAGGCGTCTTTTGTCATCAGCTTTTCTCGATACTCGTGAACTGCCGACAACAGGGACAAAACCGCCAGCCGGCAAAAGGGTTCCCGGCAAAACAAAATTTTTTGCCCGGCCGGATGCGGCGCATTTCCCGGCTCCGTGCTAAAGGGCCTTGCCAGCATGAGGATCGCCTTGCCGCACGATCGACCCTTCCCGACCCTGCTTGACGTATCAGCCGCCTTCGACTGCCAGAGCTGCGGCGCCTGCTGCGCCTATTCGGCGGACTGGCCGCGCTTTTCGACCGAAGAGGATGCCGAGCTCGACCGCATCCCCGACGAGCTGGTCGCGACCGACCTGTCAGGCATGCGCTGCGAGGACGGCCGCTGCGCCGCGCTTCACGGCGAGGTGGGCAAGCAGACGGCCTGCGCGATTTACGAAGCCCGCCCGCATGTCTGCCGCGCCTGCATGCCCGGCGGCGACGACTGCCTGATGGCAAGGGCCGCCCATGGGCTGGCGGTGGAGAGCGTGATCTCCCCCCTCGAGGGGGAGATGGCCGCGAAGCGGTCAGAGGGGGTCGGTCTCACATAAATCGCCAACGTGATCGCGTCGGGAAAAGGCCGCGCTCTACACGAGGCGAGCCCCCTCTGTCGCCTTCGGCGGCATCTCCTCGCGGGGGACCACAAGGGGGAGATTACTCTCTTCCCCCGCTTGCCCACCTCCACACCTCCCGATAACTTCCGCGCCGGGCAGGCCGTGGAGGAAACCGTGAGCATCGAATTCCTGTTGACGTCGCTGATTATCGTCGCTTCGCCCGGCACCGGCGTTCTCTACACGCTGAGCGCCGGCCTCTCGCGCGGCGCTCGCGCCGCGATCATCGCCGCTTTCGGCTGCACGCTGGGCATCATCCCGCACATGGCGGCGGCCATCACCGGCCTTGCCGCGGTGCTGCACACAAGCGCCGTCGCCTTCGAGACGCTGAAATATCTCGGCGTCGCCTATCTGCTCTACATGGCCTGGAACACGCTGAAGGAGAAGGGCGGTCTTGCTCTCGATCAGAACGTCGCGCCACGCTCTGCCCGAAAGGTGATCACCTCCGGCATCCTGATCAACATCTTGAACCCAAAACTGTCGATCTTCTTCTTCGCCTTCCTGCCGCAATTCGTCAGCACCACCGAGCCGCACGCTTTCGCCAAGATGCTGGAGCTGTCCGGCGTCTTCATGCTGATGACCTTCCTTGTCTTCGTCGTCTACGGCGTGTTCGCGGCTTCGGTGCGCAGCCATGTCGTGTCGCGGCCGATGGTGCTGACCTGGATGCGCCGCACCTTCGCCGGCGCCTTCGTCATGCTGGGGGCCAAGCTGGCGCTGGCGGATCGGTAAGCGAACCGTGATATAGCCCATCGCCTCGACTATCGCCCGTCCGCGACGCGGATCAGGTTGACGCAGGGATGGCCGAGCGCTGGCGCTGGCGCTGCTGATCTCCCTCCTTGAGGGGGAGATGTCGCCGAAGGCGACAGAGGGGGTCGCCGCGCGTTGGAGCGCCAGCGCCTTCGTTGCACGGGAGTCGTCGCCGGAGCCTTATGCGCGGGACCCCCTCTGCCCTGCCGGGCATCTCCCCCTCAAGAGGGGAGATCAGCTGTTGCGCAGGCCTTCGCCAATCGCAACAGTATAGAGGTCTTGTCTGCTTTTGGACCGGCTGCCCGCATGCCAAAACAAAAAGGGCGACATGTCTGCCGCCCTTTCCATATTCGCTATGGGACCGGACTTCTTAGAAGTCCATGCCGCCACTCAAGCCCGCTTGCGGGCTTGAGCAATGTTAGTTGATGGGCGTGCTTTATGGAGTTCTGGTTGCGAATGATCTTGTCCGAAAAGTCTGCAACTTTTCGGGATCATTCGTCAATTAGAAGTCCATGCCGCCACTCAAGCCCGCTTGCGGGCTTGAGCAATGTTAAATGATGGGCGTGCTTTATGGACTTTTGGTTGCGAATGATCTTGTCCGAAAAGTCTGCAACTTTTCGGGATCATTCGTCAATTAGAAGTCCATGCCGCCCATGCCGCCCATGCCGCCGCCAGGCATGCCGCCCGGCATACCGCCGGCGGCTTCCTTCTTCGGAGCCTCGGCGATCATGGCTTCGGTGGTGACCAGCAGGCCGGCGACCGAGGCCGCGTCCTGGAGAGCGGTGCGGACGACCTTGACCGGGTCGACGATGCCCATGGCGATCATGTCGCCATATTCGCCCGTCTGGGCGTTGAAGCCGAAGGTCGCGCCCTTGTTCTCGAGGATCTTGCCGGCAACGATCGAGGCTTCCGCACCAGCATTGGCCGCGATCTGGCGAGCCGGAGACTGCAGCGCGCGGCGCACGATGTTGATGCCGGCAGCCTGGTCGGAGTTGACGCCGGTTGCCTTGAGGTTGGCCGAAGCGCGCAGCAGCGCGACGCCGCCGCCGGCGACGATGCCTTCTTCAACGGCCGCGCGGGTCGCGTTCAGAGCGTCGTCAACGCGGTCCTTCTTTTCCTTGACCTCGACTTCCGTCGCGCCGCCGACGCGGATCACCGCGACGCCGCCCGCGAGCTTCGCCAGACGTTCCTGCAGCTTCTCCTTGTCGTAGTCCGAGGTGGTCTCCTCGATCTGCTGCTTGATCTGGGCGACGCGGCCCTGGATCTCGGCCTTCTTGCCGGCGCCGTCGACGATGGTGGTGTTCTCCTTGGAGATCGACACCTTCTTAGCGCGGCCGAGCATGTTGAGGCCGACATTCTCGAGCTTGATGCCGAGGTCTTCCGAGATGACCTGGCCACCGGTCAGGATAGCGATGTCTTCGAGCATGGCCTTGCGGCGGTCGCCGAAGCCCGGAGCCTTGACGGCGGCGATCTTCAGGCCGCCGCGCAGCTTATTGACGACCAGCGTGGCCAGAGCCTCGCCTTCGACGTCTTCCGAGATGATGAGCAGCGGCTTCGAGGTCTGAACGACCGCTTCCAGGACCGGCAGCATGGCCTGCAGGTTGGAGAGCTTCTTCTCGTGCAGCAGGATGTAGGCGTCTTCCAGATCGGCGACCATCTTGTCGGCGTTGGTGACGAAGTAGGGCGAGAGATAGCCGCGGTCGAACTGCATGCCTTCGACGACTTCCAGCTCGGTCTCGGCGGTCTTGGCTTCCTCGACGGTGATGACGCCTTCGTTGCCGACCTTCTGCATCGCTTCCGCGATCATCTTGCCGACCGACTCGTCGCCATTGGCCGAGATCGTGCCGACCTGGGCGACTTCTTCCGAAGTCTTGATCTTCTTGGCGGCCTTGCCGAGAGCGGTGACGACTTCGGTGACGGCGAGGTCGATGCCGCGCTTCAGGTCCATCGGGTTCATGCCGGCGGCAACAGCCTTGTTGCCTTCCTGGACGATCGCCTGGGCGAGAACGGTCGCGGTGGTCGTGCCGTCGCCGGCGATGTCGTTGGTCTTCGAGGCGACCTCGCGAACCATCTGCGCGCCCATGTTCTCGAACTTGTCTTCGAGCTCGATCTCTTTGGCGACGGTGACGCCGTCCTTGGTGATGCGCGGAGCGCCGAACGACTTGTCGATGACGACATTGCGGCCCTTCGGACCGAGGGTGACCTTCACCGCGTCGGCGAGGATGTTGACGCCGCGCAGCATGCGCTCACGGGCGTCGCGGGAGAATTTTACGTCTTTTGCAGCCATAGTAAGCTCCTGACAGGGGCTCGGACAGAGCCCGAAAATTCAGTTGATAGAGAGAGGCCGATGATCAGCCGATGATGCCCATGATGTCGGATTCCTTCATGATCAGAAGGTCTTCGCCATTGAGCTTGACTTCGGTGCCCGACCACTTGCCGAACAGGATGCGGTCGCCGGCCTTGACGTCCAGCGGCACGAGCTTGCCGCTTTCGTCGCGAGCGCCGGAGCCAACGGCGATGATCTCGCCTTCCTGCGGCTTCTCCTTCGCCGTATCCGGGATGATGATCCCGCCGGCTGTCTTGGATTCGGATTCAACCCGGCGAACGACCACGCGGTCATGAAGCGGGCGGAACTTGGACTTTGCCATGTTGTCTTCCTCGAATGAGAACGGTGAGAACTGTTCCTCCATCCGGCGAGGCCGCCGGATATAAGTTAGCACTCACCTAAGGCGAGTGCTAACGTGGCGCTGAGATAGGCTGATGGCATGCGAGAGTCAAGGCGCGCGGGGAGGGGCAATGGCGCAATTTTTCTCAGGCGGAGCGCTGGGCGGAAATGCGGTGGCTGCGCGAAGCGTGGGCGAGCAATCCAGCTCGTTTAGTCCAGGCGCTTCGGCGAGCGCAACACCAGCAGCGGGCAGCGTTCGGCCAGACCGTATGTGCCGCTAGAGGTCAGCCGGAGATCTTCGAAGAAGGTCCGGCCTTCCTCGATGAGCGCTGCCGCGGGGGCGAAACTGTAGACGGCGGACGAGTTCCGGTAGACGTCTATGGTTCCGATGACCGGCAGTTCCCATCCGGTTCGGGCCGAAAGCTCCTCGCGGTCGGGAAACACCCTTTCGAACTGTTCGAGGATGGCTTTGACCGGGATCGTGTAATCCGGCGCGTCGCCGATCGCGGTCATGGCCACGCGCCATTTGAGCTCATGGAAAGTCGAGACGCCGCCGCTTAGTGCCAGAGCGCGGACATCCTTCGGGTCGTCCGGCGTTGCGGGAGAGGCGTAAAGCCTGATGCCGGCGCGGCCGTCGGACTTGAGCGCGCGTGCGATCGACGCAAATAGCGTGCGCCTGAGGCCGGCATCGCCGATGACCGAGAGACATCCGTCGCCGATCAGCGCCTCGACGCTTGCATCGGCGCACGGCAGATCGAACCAGTCGCCCTGCACCGCCTTGCGCGTATCGGTGTCGCCCGGCCAGATGCCGGCAATCATGTCCGAAGACTCGTCGACCGCCGTCATCGTGGCGCCGAGCCCGGCGAGCTCGGGTGTCACGCCGAGCATCACGACATCCGACGGGGCAAGGTCGAGTTCGCGGTCGTAGCTTTCGACAACCTCCGCCGGCGGCCGCAGGGGTGTGCCGAGCAACTGCCAATGTTTGCGAATTGCATTCCAATGCTCGGTCATGCAAACCCCAGCCCGGTAGCGCGTTGTATCCGATCGAATAGTGGACGACGCTTGATAGGCCAAGGGAACAATGGCACGCATCGCCGTCATCACGCATGAGTTCGACCGCTTCCAAAGCCGGCGCGGGCTGCTATGGCGCCGGGACAGCCCGTACATGCTCTTCGATCTGCTGGAGGAACTGAAGAGGCGCGGCCATTCGGTGCAGGTCCTCAGCGGCACGTCGGCGAAGCCGGCCGCCGATATCGCGGTGCTGCATGTCGACGCGACGGTTACGTCGCCCGATTATGTCGAGTATGCCCGCGCCTTTCCCTTCTGCCTCAATCTCGGCGCCGCCGACATTTCCAAGCGCCGCATCAGCGGAGCCGTCGTCGGCAAGGACGACGGCTGGAAAGGGCAGGTTATCGTCAAGAGCAGCCTCAACCATCGGGGAACGCCGGAACAGCAACTGAATCGGCGCGCGCGGCGCGCCGGCAAGCCGATGCCCTTCCCCGGCGTCGAATCTTTCGACCAATACCAGATCCATGCCTCGCTCGCCGACGTTCCGGCCGAGCTGTTCGGACGCGAGGACCTCATTGTGGAAAAATTCATTCCCGAGCCTGAGCCGGATGGCTTTGCCGCCCGTTTCTGGCTGTTCTGCGGCGAGCGCGAGCGCTGCACACGCCACGTCTCGCCGCAGAGCCTGGTCAAGGGCGACGACACGATCCGTCGCGAGGCGGTTCCCGTACCGGACGAGCTTCGCGCGCTAAGGCGCAAGCTCGGCTTCCACTACGGAAAGTTCGATTTCGTCATGCATGAGGGCAGGGCGGTGCTGCTCGATGCCAACAAAACGCCCGGCCGCGCCCGCAATCTGTCGAGCTTCATCGCCGCCGGCAATGCCAATCTTGCCGACGGCTTCGAAGGGTTGATCCGCCAACACGCTTAGATATTCATGCCGCCCGAGACCTCGATGCGCTGGGCGTTGACCCAGCGATTGTCCTCCGACAGCAGCGAGGCGATCATCGGCCCGATATCGTCGGCGACGCCGGCGCGGCCGAGCGCCGTCATGCCAGCCACGACGCGGTTGATCTCGGCGTCGTCGCGCACATGGCCGCCGTTGAAGTCGGTGGCGATGGCGCCGGGCGCCACGGTGTTGGCGGTGATGCGGCGCTGGCTGAGCTCCTTGGCGAGGTAGCGCGTGAACACCTCGATGCCGCCCTTCATCATCGCATAGGCGGCCGAGCCCGGAACCGAGAAGCGCGCCAGCCCGCTCGACACGTTGACGATGCGGCCGCCATCGCTGATCAGCGGCAGCAGCGCCTGGGTTAGGAAGAACACGCCTTTGAGATGGATGTTCATCAGCGTGTCGAATTCCTCTTCCGTGGTCTCGGCGATCGGCTTGCGGAGGCCGGTGCCGGCATTGTTGACGAGATAATCGAAGCGGTCGCGCTGCCAGGTTTCCTGGAGCGTCTTTGTCAACGCCGCGACGAAAGCCGGGAAGGTGGCAACGGCGCCGGCGTCGAGCTCAAGCGCCGCGGCGCGGCTGCCGGCGGCCTCGATCTCGGCGATCGCCGCCTTCGCCTCGTCGGCGCGCGAGCGGTAGGTGAGGATGACGTCGACGCCTTTGCGGGCGAGGTTGAGCGCGGTGTTGCGGCCGAGGCCGCGGCTGCCGCCGGTGATGAGGGCAATGGGGCGAGTGGTCATGGCAAATCTCCTTTTGGCGATGGGGATCCATATACTCGCGCGAATGACCGATATAATCTGGCTCGGACTGCCAACTCTATTCAGGATCTGCGAACAATCAGCGATGGACAGGTTCGACAGCATGCGGCTCTTCACCCGCGTCGTGGAACGGCGCAGCTTCACGGCGGCCGCCGCCGATCTCGGCTTGCCGCGCTCCAGCGCCACCGCCGCGATCAAGCAGTTGGAGGAGCGGTTGGGCGTGCAGTTGCTTCGCCGCACCACGCGCCACGTCACCACCACGCTCGACGGTGAAGCCTATTACCAGCGTTGCATCGGCATCCTCGCCGACATCGAGGATGCCGAGGGCGGCTTCGGCGCGCATGAGGTGCGCGGACGCCTCAGCGTCGACGTCAACGGCCACATGGCGCGCACCTTCCTGCTGCCGGAACTGCCGGCGCTGCTCGTCCGATATCCGGGCCTGACCGTGCATATCGGCGAAGGCGACCGCCTCGTCGACCTCGTGCGTGAAGGCGTCGATTGCGTCATCCGGGCCGGCACGCTTCCCGACAGCGACATGATCGTGCGGCGTCTCGGCATCGCGCGCGAAATCACCGTCGCCAGCCCCGCCTATCTCGACCGCCACGGCGTGCCGCGCACGCCGGACGACTTGGCTGGCCACATGATGATCGGCTTCGTGTCGTCGCGCACGAGGCAGGTGATGCCGCTGGAATTCACCGTCGACGGCAAGGTTCGCGAGATCGTCCTGCCGTCGCGGGTCACGGTCGCCAATTCGGACACGAGTGCTGCGCTGGTCCGGCTGGGTTTCGGGCTGTTCCAGGCGCCAAGGCTCCGATATGCGGACGACCTCGAGGCAGGGCGGCTGGTCGAAGTGCTTCCCGATTTTCCGCCGACGCCCACGCCGATCTCGGTGCTCTATCCGCCGAGCCGGCAGTTGTCGCCACGGGTCAGGGTGTTTGTCGATTGGCTGGTGGGATCCTGGGGCCGAAGCTGGATGCGGGGTAAGTTGGCAATCGCGGAGGGGATCGTATCCAGCGGTCGTCATCCTAGGGCGGAGCAAGGAGCGAAGCGACGCGCGCAGACCCTAGGATCCATGCCGTGACGCCAAGGCGTTGCAAGGATTGCAGAATTCTGCGCCGTTGCGCTCTATAAGGGAGGTCACGGCATGGATCCTCGGGTCAAGCCCGAGGATGACGACCGTTAGGGCATGCCTACAAAAACAGCCGCAACTGCGCGTGGATGATCGACCGGTAATCCTCGATCGTGCGCCGGCCTTCCGCCTCGTCCTGCGTCAGCGCCAGCCGCACGACGCCGCCGGCGAGCTGGAAGATCAGGAACACCACGCGCCCGAACGCCTCGCGCTGCTTAGGCTTCAGCATCGGCGCCACACGGTCGCAGAACATCTGCGCCTGATGCCGCGTCTCGGCGATGTCGAGATGCTGCAGCGCCTTGTCGGCCTGGATCGCGTTCTGCAGATCCTGGATCGCCGGATCCGCCGCGACACGGCCGTAGTAATCGTCGAGCAGGCGATCGGCGGCAGTGGTCACGTCATCCACTCCCCGGATATCGGCGATGATCGCGCCGAAGCGAGCCCGGCTCTCCTCCGAGAATCGCTCGTAGAGCATCGCCAGGATCGCCGACTTGCTTGGAAAATAATGATAGACCGTGGCGATCGGTCCGCCGGCCAGCGCGCCGACTTCCTTCATCGTGACCGCGTCGATGCCCTTCTCGCCGATCAGCCGCATGGTCGTGGCGAGGATCGCGTCGATACGCTCGCGGCTGCGCTCCTGCTTGGGCCTGCGTCTGGGTTCCGTCGCCGTTTGCCTTGTTTGCCTCATCTCGCGCGGGCAGTCGTTGATTCTCGGTTGACAGGAAACTGATCAAGTATCAGTTTCGTGAATGCTGACAACTTGTCAGCTTTTTCACCGGGCTGCAAGGGAGGGCGCCTCGTGACTGCAACCGATGCCGCGCATGCGGAAAATGGCGACTGGCTGGTCGGCAATCCGACCGGCCTGCAACTCGCCGCGGCGCTCTGGATCGGCTCGGTCGGCCTGCTCATCCTGGGCTTGCAGCCGGTGCTGCTCGGCGCGCTCTATAGCGAGGGTCATGTCACCGGTGACGAGCTGGCGCTGGTCGCCACCGCCGAGATGATCGCGATCGCCATCGGCTCGGCGATCGTGGCGATGCTCTTGCCGGCGCGCAACATGCGCTGGAAGAGCGCCGCGCTTTTGGTGCTGCTGGCGCTCGCCAATTTCTGGACCGCCTATACGATGAGCTCTAATGCGCTGATCGGCGCGCGCACGCTCGCCGGGCTTGCTGAGGGTGGCTTGGTCGCCGTGGCGACCGAATTGATCGCCCGCTCGCGCCGGGCCGAGCGCATCGGCGGCTATTTCGTCACGCTGCAGACCTTGGCGCAATGCGCGCTGGCGCTGCTGCTCGCGCTTTATGCCGTGCCTACCGCGGGCTCGGTCGGCGGCTTTGTCGCGCTTGGCGTTGTCTGCCTGCTGTCGCTCGTCGTCGCGTGGATCGTGCCGGACGACTACGCCGACCTGCCGAAGGACGAGCATTTTGCCAATGTGCTCACCGTGCCGGCGATCACGGCGCTGCTGTCGATCTTCTGCTACTTCATGTTCTTCGGCGCCGTCTGGGCATTTCTGGAGCCGCTCGGCGCCGAGTTCGGCATAGACGGCCGCACCGTCGGCCTGATGGTCTCGGCAAGCCTCGCCGCGCAGGTCATGGGCGCCATGACCGCCACCGTCTTCGAAGCGCGCATCGACTACCGCTTCGCCATCACCGTCATCGGCGCGGTCGCGACGATCAGCTCGGTGTTGCTCGCTTCCGGCCCCGGGCTTTCGGTCTTCTGGTCGGTGGCGCTGGTGATGGGCTTCATCCTGCTCTTTATCGTGCCCTATCAGATCCGGCTGGCGATCACCGCCGACGAGACGCGCAATGCGGTACTGCTCGTGCCGGCGGCGCAGCTCTTCGGCCTCGCCATCGGCCCGGTCGCCGCCTCGCTGCTGATCGACGGCCAAAATTTCCGGCCGGTGCCGGAATTCGCCGCGGCAAGCGCGTTGGCCAGCGTGGCGCTGCTCGGCGTCTTCGTGCTGGTTGCCGGGCGCCGCGTTCCAGCCTGAGCGGGAGGTGACCATGGCAAACGCCTGGAGCAACTGGTCGGGTTTCGTGAACGCCGCGCCGAAGCTGATCGCCACGCCAGCCGATGTCGGCGAGCTGGCCGATCTGGTGCGTTCCGCGCCCGGTCCGCTGCGCGTCGCCGGCGCCGGCCATTCCTTCACGCCGCTGGTGCAGTCCGACGGCACCATCATCTCGCTGGCGAAGATCGAAGGGCTGGTTTCGCATGACGCCGCAGCCAATCGGGCACGCGTGAGGGCAGGCACAAGGCTTGGCGGGCTGATGCACATCCTGCAGGACATCGGCCAGGGCCTGCCCAATATGGGCGACATCGACAAGCAAGCGATCGGCGGCGCGCTGGGCACCGCGACGCATGGTTCCGGCCCGACGCTCGGCGCCTATCATACGCAGCTCGAGACGGTGCAGTTCGTCGACGGGCAAGGCAAGCTGCGCGAATACAGCCGGGCGGGCGACCAGGATATGATCCATGCCACCGGCGTCGCGCTCGGCGCTTTCGGCGTGCTCACCGAAGTGACGATGAACAACATCCCGACCTACCGGCTGCGGCGCCGCAAATGGGTGTTGCCGATCGGCGAAATGCTGCGCGACTTCGAGACGATGATGGGCGCACACCGTTCAGCAGAGTTTTATTACATCCCGTTCTCCGGCCATGCGCAGTTCATCGCCAGCGATCTCAGCGACGCTCGGCCTTCGCCGCGGCCGACCGAGGATGACGAGGAGGGCCTGGCGACATTGCGCAAGCTGCGCACCGTGCTGCGCCGGCTGCCGGCGCTCCGCCGGGCGCTGATCAAGGGTGCGGTCAAGAAGGTACCGGCCGAGGATTATGTGCAGGACTGGCTCAACGTCTACGCCAGCGACCGTCGCACCAAATTCAACGAGATGGAGTATCACCTGCCTTACGAGGACGGTCCCAAGGCGCTGGCCGAGATCATCGCGCTGACCGAAAAGCACTTCCCGGAAGTCTATTTCCCGATGGAAGTGCGTTCGGTCGCCCCGGACGAATTCTGGCTCTCGCCCTTCCACCAGAGGCTGACCTGCTCGATCGCCATTCATCACGACGCGGCGAACGATCCGCTGCCCTTCATGCGCGCGGCCGAGCCGATCTTCCGCAAATATGGCGGGCGGCCGCATTGGGGGAAGATGCACAGCTTGACGGCGGCGGATTTCAAGAAGCTCTATCCGCGCTGGGATGACGCAATGGCGGTGCGCCCCGACATCGATCCTGAGAACCGCTTCGTGTCGCCCTATATGGCCGGCCTGTTCGGCATCCAACAATGAGCGCCTGTTTCGCCGAGCTGTCGAAGGCGCTCAAGGCCGCCGAAATCTTCCGGCCCTGCCTGGTGCTCGACCGCGACCGGCTGGACGCCAACATCGCGCTGGTGAAGCAGAGGCTGGCGCCGGGTCTTGCCGTGCGCCTCGTCGACAAGTCGCTGCCTTGCCTGCCGCTGCTTTCGCATATCTCCAAGTCGCTCGAAACCGGCCGCTTCATGACCTTCCATCCGCCGGTGATGCAGGCGGTGCTCGACGCCTTTCCCGCGGGCGATCTCCTCTATGGCAAGCCGATGCCGGTAGGTGCGGCGAAAGCGGCGCTGGCTAGGGGCGACGCCGGCGGGTGGTCGCGCGTCTGCTGGCTGATCGACACGCCGGAGCGCCTGTCCGAATACGGTGCGCTCGCCGCCGCGTTCGGCACCGAACTGCGCTTCGCTTTCGAGGTCGATGTCGGTCTGCATCGCGGCGGCTTTTCCGGTCCTGCCGAGATCGGGGCGCTGACCATACCGAAGGGCCTGCGCTGCGAAGGCATCATGGCCTATGAGGCGCATGCGCCGGAAATTCCCGGGCTGTTCGGCGGCGCGGCCGGCGCACTGAAAAAGGCCTCGGCGAGGGCTGCCGAGTTCGTCGCGGCCCTCGACGCGGACCAGCGCCGCATCCTCAACATCGGCGGTTCCAAGACGGCGCTGCTGCATGGCGGCGGCGTGGCCAACGAAGTGTCGATCGGCTCGGCCTTCGTGCTGCCCCGAGACTTCGACACGCCCGGCCTCGACGGCTTCCGGCCGGCCGCTCTCATTGCGACGCCGATCCTGAAGGCGCTCGATCCGGTGCTCCCCGGCCCGGCGGCTATCTCCCGCACGCTGCAGGCGCTCGGCCTCTTCCCGAAGAGGGCCTGCTATCTCTATGGCGGCAAGTGGATGGCCGAACCAGTGTTCCCCGAAGGCATGAAGCCGAACGGCCTGATCGGGCTGTCGTCCAACCAGCAGTTCATGGGGCTGCCGGCGGGCGCGGAGGTGAAGCCCGGTGACTACGCCTTCCTGCGGCCGACGCAGAGCGAGGCGGTGCTGCAGCATTTCGGCTCGCTCGCGGTGTTTGCCGGTGGGCGCATCGTCGAGTTCTGGCCGGCGCTGCCGATGGGGTAAACGGGCGCGCCAACTGTCTTCGCCGCGATCCTTCGCGCCCCCTCTGTCCCGCCGGCCTAAAGAAGTTCGGCACAACCAATTTATTTGACTCAGTCAACTAAATGATCGATCCTGTCCGCGACAGGAGGAATTCCCATGACCATCCACGATCACCCCGGCAACAAGCGCATCGATGCCGTGCGCGCCTTCAACCGATTCTACACCCGCCAGATCGGCCTGCTCGACGAAGGCCTCCTGAAGAGCCCTTTCTCGCTGACCGAGGCGCGCGTGCTTTACGAGCTTGCCCATCGCGACGGGCTGGTCGCCAGCGACCTGGTGCGCGACCTCGATCTCGACCCCGGCTATGTCAGCCGGCTGCTGAAAAAATTCGAGGAGCGCGGCCTGGTCGAGCGCGCCGCCACGGAGGCCGACGCGCGGCGGTCTTCGACCGCGCTGACGCCCGCGGGCAGGGAGGCGTTCGCGCCGCTCAACCAGGATTCTCACGACCAGGTGCGCGCGCTGCTCGATCGCCTGGCGCCGACCGACCAGGAGCGTCTGGTCAAGGCGATGCGCACGGTGCAGGACCTGCTCGGCGACAAACCCCAACCCAAAGTTCCCTATATCCTGCGGCCGCTGCAGGTCGGCGACATCGGCTGGATCACGCATCGCCAGGGCCTCATCTACGCGCAGGACTATGGCTGGGACGAAACCTACGAGGCGCTGGTTGCCGAGATCCTCGGCGAGTTCGTCAAGAACTTCGTTCCGCAATGGGAGCGCAGCTGGATCGCCGAGCGCGAAGGCGAGGTGGTCGGCTCGGTTTTCGTCATGCGCAAGTCGCCCAAGGTGGCGAAGCTCAGGCTGCTCTATGTCGAGCCGTCGGCGCGCGGCCTCGGCATCGGCCGACGGCTGGTAGACGAGTGCATCGCGTTCTCGCGCGCCAAGGGCTACAAGACGCTGACGCTGTGGACGAACGACATTCTTGGCTCGGCCCGCCGCATCTACCAGGCGGCGGGCTTCAAGCTGGCCGAGGAAGAGCGCCACCATTCCTTCGGCAAGGATTTGGTCGGCCAGACGTGGAATTTGGAACTGTAGCGCCTTTTCCTTCTCCCCTTGTGGGAGAAGGTGGATCGGCGCGCAGCGCCGAGACGGATGAGGGGTGTTCCAGGGAACGCCGGCGTCTCACTCCGCTGGAACACTCCTCATCCATCGCCTTCGGCGAGACCTTCTCCCGCAAGGGAGAAGGAGAGGGGCAGCGTCTCAACCTTTGATCGGCACCCAGACCTCCAGTCCGCCATTGCCGCTGCGCGGATCGAATTCGGGGCCGTAACGCTCGAAGTCCGGGGCGTCGGCGATCTCATGTCCGGATGCAGGCAGCCACCTGTTCCAGATGGTGTTGACCGTGCGTCGGATGGTCGAGATGTGCTCGCGATGCGCAAACACGGCATATTTCTGCGCCGGCACTCGAACCCGGTAAAAATCGTTCGGCAGATCGGAGAACTCCGACACCTCGACGCCCGCGACATAGTCGAAATTGCCGGCATCGTCGGCATTGGTGCAAACGCCGTAGGCGACGCCGGGCACCTCGCCGGGAATGTTGCCGATATAGGGTCCGAAGCGCTGCCACAGCATTGGGATGCCGGCGCTGGTTTCGCAGCTGTAGCGCTCGCCGAGCCCGGCGATGAGGAACGGCCGGCTGGTCTCGAAGCGCGGCGGCTCGAGCGCGGTGAGAAGCGAACTGTCCATGAGGATGGGCTCCACGAGGTCGAGGTTTTGGGTCGAGCCTCCAGCGCGCACCAGTTCCGGCGTGGTGCCGAACTGGTCGCGGAAGGCCCGCGTGAAAGCCTCATGCGAGCCGTAGCCGGCATCGAGCGCGACCGCCAGGATGTCGCTCGCGCCGCCGGCGAGCTTGCGCGCCGCTTCGCTGAGCCGCCGCGCCCGCATATAGCCCATGACCGACCGGCCGGTGGCGGCGCCGAAGGCGCGCGTCACATGGAAGCGCGACACGCCGCTGCTTGCCGCGACATCGTCGAGCGAAATCGCATCCGGCAGATGGCTTTCGACAAACCACAGCGCTTTCTCGGTCGGGTTCATGGCTCCTCGCATTTGGCGCGGCCACACTAGTCGGCGCG
Organism: Mesorhizobium sp. WSM3879; assembly: GCF_002294915.1. NCBI lineage: Bacteria > Pseudomonadati > Pseudomonadota > Alphaproteobacteria > Hyphomicrobiales > Phyllobacteriaceae > Mesorhizobium > Mesorhizobium sp. WSM3879. The sequence goes on from NZ_NSFZ01000012.1 coordinate 124,971, forward strand.
CCGACGGGCAGTTTGATCGAAATTGCGCAGTGCGCAATAATAGCAACGTGCATGCCGGGTTGAGTGGGATCGACTCGGCATTAGCGGCACGCGGGAAGGGGTGTCCCGATGACGACGGCGACGGCCGATCAGGTCTTCCGGTTTGGCGGGTTCACGCTCGACCTCGCCAAGGGAACGCTGCGCGGCATCAACGAGCCGCTGTTCCTGCGGCCGAAAGCCTACGCGCTGCTTTCGCATCTCGCCCGCAATATGGGCCGCGTCGTGCCGAAGTCGGAGCTGATGGATGTCGTCTGGCCCGGCGTCTATGTCACCGAGGATTCGCTCACCCAGTCGGTGCGCGAGATCCGCAAGGTGCTGGGCGAGGACATGGTGCGCACCGTCTCCAAGCGCGGCTATATGCTTGCCGCGGAAGCCGAAGCGGCGCCCGAGATCAGCAGCCAACCGATCGTGGCGGTGGTGCGCTTCCGCAACGAGAGCGGCGATCCGGCCGACGAGGCGATGGTCGACGGCTTTGCCGAGGATCTCATCAACGGCGTGGCGCGCTTTGGCACCGTGACGGTGCTGGCGCGCAATTCGAGTTTTTCCTTCGCCTCTTTCGGCCGCGCCGAATGGCCGCAGATTCGCGCCCGCATCGGCGCAGACTATCTGGTCGAGGGCTCGCTGCGCCGCCAGGGCGAGCATGTCGTGGTGGCCGTCAGCCTCGTCGACATCGCGAGCGCCAGCCAGCTCTGGGGCGACCGCTACCAGTCGCAGGGCGCCGGCCTGTTCGCGATCGAGCGCGACATCGTCGAGCAGATCGTCAGCCGCCTGGTCACGCGGGTCACCAACGCCGGCCTCGAGCAGGCCTCGCGCAAGCCGGTGACCAGCCTTGCCGCCTACGAGCTCCTGCTGCGCGGCTTTGCGCTGCTGCGCGATCCCGCTCAGACCGACCAGCGCGGCGCAGAGGCCTTGTTCGAGGCGGCGATCGCCAAGGATCCGAATTACGGGCTTGCCTATTCCTATCTCGCTTTGGCGCGCTCGCTCGACGGGGAGTTCGGACGCGCCAGCGATGCTGTCCTGGAAAATGCGCGCGACCTTGCCGACAAAGGGCTGGCCCTGTCGCCCGACCAGCCGACCGGCCATCGCGTGCAGTCGCTGATCCGCCTCTATATGCGCGATCACGAGGCGGCCGAACATCACATGCGCATCGCCTTGCAGCTCAACCCTTATGACGCCGACAGCATCGAGCAGATGGGAATGCTGCTCACCATGCGCGGCCGGCCGCTGGAAGCGCTGACCTGGCTGGCGCGCGGCATCCGCATCGATCCGTTGCATCCGCACTGGTACCAGTTCGACCGCGCGCTGGCGCTCTACATGATGGGCGAATACCGGCAAGCGGCGGAAGCGCTGGAGCTCGCGACGCGCCCGGCGCCCTGGATCAGGACGAGGCTGGCCGCCTGCTATGCCCAGATGGGCGACAGGGAAAAGGCGCGGCGGCAGATCGCCCTCATCGAGGACGGCGCTTCCTTCTCGCCCCTCGACTATGCGCTGCACGGCGTGCCGTTCGAAAATCCGGCCGATGCCGAGCATCTCTGCGAAGGCGTCAGGCTTGCCCTAGGCTAAATGTATGTCGCCCGGAACGTGCAGCGGTTCTGGGATATCAAAACAAAACTTAAAGCGCGTCGCCCGAATCCGTTCCAGCGCGACGCGCTTTGGGCTGTGCCCGAGCCGCCTCAATCGACGACGACCACGATGTAGCGGCCTTGATAGGGACGGTAGTAGGTCCGGCCGCAGCGCCAGACGTCGAAGCCGTTGACCTTGGTGCGAACGCAGCCTGCCGGCAGCGTGGCGACCCAGGCGGTGGTGTGCCTCAGCACACGCCATGTCGTGGCGCGCCGGGCGACGCCCGCGGCGCTGTGCGGTGTCCAGGGCGCCCCGATGCGGGCTTCGGCGGTACCGACCAGCGACAGGGCCGGCACGGCCATGCCGACAATCTCGACGGCGGCGAGGCCGATGGCGAGCAACGCAGCGGCCGAGCGCATTTTCCTGAAAGATTTCACAGGCATTTTCGTTCCTCCTGAGGTTGGTGTTCAGTTCTAGTGGGAGGATGAAGCGGCCAGCCGGGTCGAAGCCGTCAGCGCCGCCAGGTGAGCAACCACGAACAGCCAGTGCGCCGCGGTTGTGACATAGCCGACGACGAGCACGTCGGCAGCGATGAAGAACTGCCAGAACAGAAGGTTTGCCGTTCCGAGCAGCACATGCACGGCAGCCAGCACGGCGTGCCAGTTGCGGGAGTAGGCGATGCGCCAGAGCGTCACGCCGATGATCAGGGCCAGCCCGTGCGCCTCGATGAAGCCGATGCCGGTGCCGGGCGCGTTGTTGAGCAGCACAGCTTCAGCCCCGCGCCCGAAGAACGAACCGGCAATGTCGGTGGCGAGCCCGCCTGCGGAAGCAAGGACCAGGAAGCCGGCATTCACGCGAACGAGAAGATTTCCAAAGAAGGGTGTCATGATCGTTCCTTTCCGTTTTGGGTGATAAAGGTCGCCACGGCGGCGTTCGCCGCCGTGGCTGCTGGGAGGGCGCCGCTCAGGCCACCAGCGGCTGGGGCTCGGCTGCGGCCGCGGTCGGTTCGGCCGCGGGGGTGCTCTCAGCCGGCGCCTTGATGCCGAACCAGGTGACGTAGAGCGTCGGCAGGAAAACCAGCGTCAGCACGGTCGCCACCAAGAGGCCGCCCATCACCGCATAGGCCATCGGCCCCCAGAACACCGTCGGCGCGATCGGGATCATGCCGAGGATGGCGGCCGCCGCCGTCAGCAGGATCGGCCGCAACCGATGCGTGGTGGCGCTGATCACCGCTGCCCATGGTTCCTCGCCGGCGGCGATGTGCTGGTCGATCTGCGCGATCAGGATCACCGAGTTGCGGATCACCATGCCGATCAGCGACATCACGCCGAGGATCGCGACGAAGCCCATCGGAGCGCCCGAGAGGAGCAGCGCGCCGGCGACGCCGATGATCGCAAGCGGAGCGGTGAGCAGCACCAGCACCAGTCGCTGGAAGCTCATCAGCTGCACCATCAGCACGGTCGCCATGATGAACAGCATCAGCGGGAACACCACGAAGATGCTGGCCTGCGCCTTGGCGCTGTCCTCGATCACGCCACCCTGCTCGACGCTGTAGCGCGCCGGCAATTCCGCCTTGAAGGCGGCGATGGCGCTCTCCAGCCGCCGCGTGACCAGCGTGGCATTTTCGCCCGGCGCGACATCGGCCTGCACGGTCACGGTCGGCAGCCGGCCGCGGCGCCAGATCAGCGGCGGCTCGGTCTGGTAGGTGAGCTTCGCCACCTGCTCGAGCGGCACCCGCCGTCCGCCGGACGCGCTGATCGTCAGGCCGCGCAGCGTGTCGATGCTGGCGCGTTCGGTTTCCACCGCGCGGGCAACGATGTCGACGAGGTAGATGTCGTCGCGCATCTGCGTGATCTTCGAGCCGGAGAGCACCGCGTTGATCGTCTCCGACAGCTGCTGCGAGGAGATGCCCAGCGCGCGCGCCCGGTCCTGGTCGACATCGACCTTGATGACCTTGGCCGGCTCGTTCCAGTCGTAGTTGATGTTGCGCACCGAGGCGTCGCTGCCCAGCACCTGCGCGAACTGCTGCGCGAGGCCGCGCGTCTTGTCCGGATCCGGACCGCTGACACGGAACTTCAGCGGCCAGCCGACCGGCGGGCCGAGCTCCAGCGGCGTGACGCGGACCATGACGTCGTCGAAGCCGGTCGACAGCTGCTTCTCCAGCCGGTCGATCACCGCCTGGCGCACGGCGTGGCCCTTGGTCACGATCACCGCCTGGGCGAAGAAGTCGTTGGCGAGCTGCGCGTCGAGGGGCAGGTAGAAGCGCACCGCGCCCTGGCCGACATAGAAGCTCCAGTGGTCGATATCAGGATCGGCGGCGAGCAGCTTCTCGACGCGCTCGACCACGGCATCCGTCGACTTGATCGAAGCGGTGCGCGGCAAGGTGAGGTCGAGCATGACCTCGGGCCGGTCGGACTTCGGGAAGAACTCCTGGCCGACGAAGCCCATCGCCACGACGGAGAGCGCGAACAGTCCGGCCGTCGCCGACAGCACCAGCCACTTTGCCCGCATCGCCATCTCGAGCAGCGCCTGGAAACCGCGGCCGACGCGCGAGGGCTGATGGCTGCCGCCATGCCCCTTGATGCGATCGGGCAGCAGGAAGACGCCGGTGAGCGGCGTGAACAGCACCGCGACCACCCACGAGACGACGAGCGCGATCGCCACGACAGCGAACAGCGAGAAGCAGTATTCGCCGGCGCCGCTCTTGGCGAAACCGACCGGCACGAAGCCGGCGATCGTCACCAGCGTGCCGGTGAGCATCGGGAAGGCGGTCGAGGTGTAGGCATAGGTGGCGGCCGAGATCTTGTCGTAGCCTTCCTCCATGCGCGAGATCATCATCTCGACCGCGATCATGGCATCGTCGACCAGCAGGCCGAGCGCGATGATCAGCGCGCCGAGCGAGATGCGCTGCAGCGAGATGCCGAAATACTCCATGGTGACGAAGGTGATCGCCAGCACCAGCGGGATGGCGACCGCCACGACGACGCCGGGACGCCAGCCGAGCGCCAGCAGCGAGACGGCGAGCACGATGGCGATCGCCTCGCCGAGGCTCTTGGTGAATTCGCCGACGGATTCTTCCACCACATGCGACTGGTCGGCGACCAGGCCGAGCTCGGCGCCGAGCGGCAGCTCGGCCTGCATCTCATGCATCTTCTCCTTGACGGTCTCGCCCAGCGCCAGCGCGTCGCCGCCCGAAGTCATCGAGATGGCGATGCCCACCGCAGGCTTGCCGTTGAAGCGGAACATCGGCTGCGGCGGGTCGGAATAGGCGCGCTTGACCTCGGCGACGTCGCCCAGCCGGAAGTAATGGCCGTTGGCGTAGAAGTTGATGGCCTTGAGGCTTTCCTCGGAGGTGAAGCTGCCGGACACGCGGATGGCGATGCGCTCGGGGCCGGCATCGACCGTGCCGCTCGGCGTCAGCGCGTTCTGCGCCTGCAGCGCCTGCGACAGCGTGCCGACATCGAGGCCGAGCGCCGCCACCTTCTGCGTCGAGAATTCGAGATAGATCTTCTCGTCCTGCTGGCCGATGAGGTCGACCTTGGCGACGTCCTTCACCGTCAGCAGCCCGGCGCGCAGGCTGGTGCCGAGATCCTTCAACTCGCGATGGCTGAGGCTGTCGGAGGTGAGCGCGTAGATCAGCGAATAGGTGTCGCCGAACTCGTCATTGTAGAACGGCCCCTGCACGCCGGACGGCAGCGTCGGCTTGATGTCGTCGAGCTTTTTGCGCACCTGGTACCAGAGCGGCTGCACCTGGTCGGCGGCCACCGTGTCCTTGAGGTTGACGAAGACGACGGATTCGCCGGGCTTGGTGTAGCTCTTGACGTAGTCGAGGTCCGGCAGCTCCTCGAGCTTCTTCTCGATGCGATCGGTGATCTGCTCCACCGTGTCGCTGGTGCTGGCGCCCGGCCACATCGTCTTCACCACCATGGTCTTGATGGTGAAGGGCGGGTCCTCCTCGCGGCCGAGGCCGCCATAGGCGTAGAGGCCGGCAAGGGCGGCCGCGATCATCAGGTAGACGATGAAGCTGCGGTGCCGCAGCGCCCATTCGGAAAGATTGAAGCTGGTCATGATGCGGTTCCTTTTCAGGGCGCGCGCAAGCGCGCTCCGCCGGCGCCTGCCGGCTGGCCAAAACAAATGACGGTTTGGGTTCGGTCAGCGCCCGCCGCTTGGCGGGCACTGTCGCAATTCAGGCCAGGCTGTGCATGGTGCCCGGCACACGGTAAGGCGCGCGCTCGGCGGTTCTCGGCCTGATGGCGAGGCCCGCGAGATAGCGCTGGAAGGCGGCTGCCTCCTGGACCGGCGAGGCGAGCGCGACATGGCCGTCCGGCCTCACCAGATAGGCTGCGTCGCGCTGCAGGCCGGCCTTCCCGGCTGCGTCTGTCCAGGCGAAGGCATGCACTGCAATTCCTGTCGGTGCGAGCATCGCCCGGAAATCGCAATTGACCTCGCCATAGACATGGACCTGCCAGTCGAGCGAGCGCAGCGGCTCGAAATTGTCGCCGCCCGCGCCCATGACATTGCCGGCGACATAGGGCAGGCGATCGCCGCCGCTGACCTTGCCCGCCATGCCCGAGCTGATCGGCCCGGCGCGGTACTCGATCGCCGTCTGCGAGATCACGCCGAAGAATGCGCGCGACCCGAACGATGTGTGGAGCCCGATGTTCATGACCTTCGGCATCACGTAACGCCGGAACAGGCCGACCAGTCGCGAGCGGTTGGTGATGAAGCGGAACACCTTGTCGGTGCTTTCGATCAGCTTGTGGGCAAAGGCGATGCGCTCCGGCTCGTAGCTGTCGAGCAGGCGCGGATCGGCACGGCCCTGCACCACGGCGCCTAGCTTCCACGCGAGGTTCACAGCATCGCCCATGCCGGTGTTCATGCCCTGGCCGCCGGCCGGGCTATGGATGTGTCCGGCATCGCCGACGAGGAACACGCGGCCGGCGCGGAAGCGCTCGGCGACGCGATGATGGACGCGATAGGTCGAGAACCAGTTGACCTCTTCGACCGTGACGCCGGTGTCGCGCTCGACATCGGCGCGGATCGCCTCGAAGCTGATCGTCTCGTCGGCCTCATGCGCCTTCGGCACGATGCCGATGAGGCGCAGCGAGCCCGACTGCCGGACCGGCATAACGATGGCGAAGCCATAGCTGCTGATGGTTGTGTCCATGCCATTGCGGGTAACGTTGCCCGTGCCCTTACCGTCGGCGACATAGAAGGCCTGCTCGTAGGTACCGCCCGGAAAGCCGATGTTCAGCCCATGGCGAACCGTGCTGCGGGCGCCGTCGCAACCGGCAAGATAGGCTGCGCTGACGGTCTCGGTCTTGCCGTTCCGCGAAAGAGTCGCGATGACCGCGTCACCCTTGTCCTGGAAAGCAACGAGCTCCGTTCCGCGCTCGACCTCGACGCCGGCGCGTTCCAGATGCGTGATCAGCACGCGTTCATGGATATCCTGCGGCAGCGCGAAGGCGAAGGAGTAGGGGCTGATGCCGCGGCCAAAATCGGAAAGCGGCAGCCGCGCTGCGACGCCGGCCGGCGTATGTAACGTAAGCCGTTCCAGCCGGATGCCCTCGGCAAGGATGTCCTCGACGATGCCGATCTGGCGATGGAACTCCAGCGTGCGCGCCTGGACGGCGAGCGCGCGCGAGGTTTCGCCCGGACCGGTGGCCTTGTCGAAGATGCGGACCGGGACCCCGAGCCTGGTCAGCCAGAGAGCGAGCGTCAGCCCGGTCGGGCCGGCGCCGGCGATCAGGACCTTTGTCTTGGACATGGTCATTTTTCCTCTCCTTCAACGATACGCACTTTTTCGCGTTCCCGCAGCCGGTTCACGCCGGCGGTGACGACCAGATCGCCCTTGGCGAGGCCGCCGCTGACCACGACACGGTCGGTCTCGTAGCGGGCAACCGTGACCGGCTTGAGCTCCACCGCCGACGAGGCGGACACCACCCACACGGCCGGCTCGCCGTCCTTGTCGAACAGCGCGCTGCCCGGCAGCACCATGACCGGCGCGCCGCCCATCTCGGCGCGGCCGGCGACGCTTGCGCCGAAGCGCATCTCGTTGGGCGCATTCTCGATCGAGACCTTTACCTGGAAGGTGCGGGTCGCGGCGTCGGCCATAGGCGCGATCTCGCGGATGCTGCCGATCGCGGTGATCGCCGGATTGCTGAGCAGCGAGACAGTCACTTTTGGCGGGTGCTTCGTATCGGGTGCGTTGGCGAAGACCGCTTCGGCGATCGAGAACACGGCGTCGCGGCTCTCCGGATCGGCAACCCGCACCACCATCTGTCCGACATTGACCGACTGACCGGCTTCGGCTCCGGTGGCGGTGACGATGCCGTCGAATTCAGCATGCAGCTCGGTATAGCCGATCTGGTCCTTGGCCATGTCGAAGGCGATGTTCGCCGACTTGAGCTTGGCCTGCGCCGAACGCAGATTCTTCAGTGTCGCGTCATAATTGGCGCGGGTGGTAAAACCCTTGGCGAGCAGCGCGCCGATGCGGGCCTCCGCAGCTTTTGCCTCGACAAGCACGGCCTGCGCCGCCGCGACATCGGCCTCGGCGCTGGCGAGCCGGTTGCGATAGTCCTGGTCTTCGATGCGGGCGAGCACCTCGCCCTTCTTCACCGTCGAGCCGATCTCGGCGACGCGTTCGAGCAGCTTGCCCGACACGCGGAAGCCGAGGTCGCTTTCTAGCCTCGGCCGGATCTCGCCGATGGCGATGCGGGTATCCGCGCTGAGCATCGGGACGGCCTCGATGGCCTTGACAAGCTTTGTCTCGGCTGCGGCGGGCTTCACGTTCGAGGCCTCGCTTCTGGCGCCGTGCCAGACCATGGCGCCGCCGCAGGCAAGAACGGCGATCGATCCGGCGACAAGGCGGCGCCGCAGCGGCCTGTTATGAAAAAGTGCAATCATGTTGTCTCCATGACCAAGGTTGCGGCCGCGCGGGGGAGGATGCGGCGACCGGGAAATCAGTTGGCTGGAGGAAATCGGGCTTTGCGGCCTGTCTTTTCGCCAGCCCGATCTTCTTGGCGCTTCGGGCTCCGGAAATCCCGAACGGTTTCTGAAAATTTTCTGATGTTTGGGTGAGGCGGCCTTGGAATTGCGCAGGGAGACGCCGATGCCGACGCTCAAACCGTCCAGAAATAGCGCACCAGGTGGAAGAAGATCGGCGCGGCGAAGACCAGGCTGTCGGTGCGGTCGAGCATGCCGCCATGGCCCTCGATCAGATGCCCCCAATCCTTGACGCCCTGGTCGCGCTTGATGGCGGAAGCGACCAGCCCGCCGAGAAACCCCATCGTGCAGGCGACGAAGGCGACGGCCGAGGCCTGCAATGGCGAGAACGGCGTGATGAAGGCGAGCAGCGCGCCGAGCAGGCTCGAGGCGACGAGCCCGCCGATCAGCCCCTCCCAGGTCTTCGACGGCGAGACCTTTGGCGAGAAGCGGTGCTTTCCGAACAGCTTGCCGAAGATGTACTGCAGCACGTCGCTGCCCTGCACGACGATGATCAGGAAGGCGACGAGCAGCAGGTTGCGGCCCTCGAAGCCGGGCACGTTCAGCGTCAGCAGCGCAGGGACGTGGCTGACGCAATAGACCGCGATCATGATCGCCCATTGCTGCGCCGAGACGCGCTCCAGGAAGCGCTCGGTATCGCCGTGCAGCGCCGTGATCGCCGGCATCAGCAGGAAGCAGTAGACCGGGATGAAGATCACGAACAGCCCGTACCAGGCCGTCCACACCAGCCAGTATTGGACCGGAATGACGATGCCGAACATGCCGAGCAGAACCCAATGGTCGCTGCGGCGGCTGTGCGTCAAGGTCACGAACTCGCGCAGCGCCGCGAACGAGATCAGCGCGAACAGGATGGTCATGCCGTAGCGGCCGAAGAAGAAGGCGACCGTCATCAGCGCCACCATGACCCACCAGGCATTGATGCGCTGGGTGAGGTTGGTCAGCGTCGCGCTGAGCGGCTTCGGCGCCCGCGCCGACAGCACGGCGGCGGTGGCGCTGGCCGTGGTCAGCACCACGAAAAGGCCGATGATCAGGATGCTGATTTCGTGGCGCATCATTCGTCTCGATCAGGACGGGGATTGAGGGCCAGAAGTTCGGCCCGGGCGCGTTCGAGGAAGGCGCGGCGTTCCTCGCCCGGCGCCACCGCCACCGGCGCGCCGAAGACCACGCGGCAAAGCAGCGGCACCGGCAGGAACTGGCCCTTGGGCAACACGCGCGACATGTTCTCGATCCAGCACGGGATCAGCTCCACTTCCGGCCGCGCCATCGACAGATTGTAGAGCCCGGAGCGGAACGGCAGCAGCTCGTCGCTCATGTTGCGCGTGCCTTCCGGGAAGATGATCAGCGAATGACCCCGGTCGAGGACGGAAAGCATGACGGAGATCGGGTTCTCTTCCGGCCTCGTCCATTGCCGGCTGATCAGCACGGAGGACAGCATGTCCTCGGCGATGAAGCGGCGCAGCCGCGACTTTCGCCAATATTCGGCGGCGGCGATCGCATGTGTGGTGGCGCGTTCTCTTTCGCTGAGGCAGGCCGACAAAAGGATGAAATCGCCATGGCTGGTGTGGTTGGCGAAATAGATGCGCTGCCGGTCCGATGGCTGGCAGCCGCTCCAGATCGGACGCACGCCGGTCACCGCCCGGGCCAGCGCCGACAGGCCGACCGAAGTCGCCGTCTGCAGCAGCGTGAAGGTCCGGAGCGACAGCTTGTTCATCCCGGCATCCAGAATCCGGCTGTCAGGAACGTGATGACAAAGATCGCGAAGGCGATGCGCTGCCGGGCAAGCAGGCGGCGCGTTCCGGCGATGCGGTCCTCGAGCGGGCGCGGAGACGAGGAGACAGGCTTGAGCCGCATCCGCGCCAGCATGTCGTCGACAGCGGCGCATCCTGAACGCTCATTGTCATGGCTCGCCATCAGCCGGAACAACAGCGCGTCGAAGGCGAGAAGCGCCGAAAACCCAAGCACCACGACGGCGCTTGCCGCGGCGACCAGCAGTGCCAGCACCGCGATCGGCGCCTGGAGCGCGCCGCGCGCCGAGGCGACCAAAGGCGCGAAGCCGTAGCAGACGAGCACGATCGCGGCCGGCCATGCGGCGTGCTTGATCAGCATGGCGGCAAAGGCGGCTGTCCGCTGCTGATAGGCTTCGTCCGTCATGCCGGCTCGTCCAGTCCGATCTGAAGATGCACTGGTCGTCCGGACGCGGCGAGCTGCTTGCGCGCCTGGGATGGCGTGTGCGAGCGGCCTGTCGCGACGAGCCATCCGGCGATGACGGTGGCGCTGCGCTGGAAGCCGAGCGCGCAGCAGACCAGCACCGTGCCTTGCCGGCGCGCCGGCTCGATCGCCGCCACCGCTTGGTCGAGCGTGTCCACCGGCGGCGGCAGCAGATCGAGCATGCCGAAGCTTTGCCAGCGGCCCGGCGCGTCGCCCGGTCGCTCAAGCTCGGCGGCGAGATCGATCACCGTGCCGAAGCCGTCAGCCTCGGCGGCGTTCGGGAACCGCCCAAGGAAGACGCCGTCGCTGACCGGCACGACCGGCGGCAGCTTGCGCGTCCATGCCCAGACATTGACCCTGGCGCCCAGACGATAGGGCCAAAGCAGGATGCGGCTCGCCAGCGACACACGGCCATCCGCGGTCTTCTGGAACACTTTCGCGCCGGCCCCGGCATAGGCGAAGGCGACGATGGCCAGCGCCAGCGAAGGCCATAGAAGCAACAAGGCGAGGGCGGAGAAGAAGGCGCCGGCCGCAGCGCCCGTTAGCGCCAGAGCGGCGCCCAGCGCGTAGTATAGCGCAAGCCGCCGTGCCTTGCCGTCGGCAGTCAGGTGGGACCCGGCGAACGGCAGCTCGCCCTGTGCCGGAAAGAGCCACAGGGCGAAGAAGCCGAGCAGCGCGCCGGTCGGGATGTCGATGAAATGATGCTGCCAGGTGGTCAGCACCGAGGCGCCGATCAGAAGGCACCAGCCGTGCCAGAGCCCCAGCAAAGGACCGGCGAGGCGCTGGCGCCAATGATCCCAGATGATCACCAACAGCGCGATATGCAGCGACGGCGCCTGGTTGAACGGCTTGTCGAAGCCGCCGAGCACCGCAAACAGGAAACCCGGCAGGCCGCTCGTTTCCGGCCGCACGAAGGTGGCGGTCAGCGGAAACAGGATGAAGCAGGCGACGGCGACGATCTGCGCGGTGAGGTAGCGGCCGGCCAGCCGGTCGACGCCCTGGCGGCTGTCGTTGAGCAGGAGCGACAGTCCGTAGAACAGGTTGATCGACCAGTAGGGCACGATGGTCCAGGCGACGAACGGAACATGGTGTTCCCAGGAGAACACGATGCTGCCGACATGGTCGCGAGTCGAGGCGAGCCAATTGGCGAAGCCGTAGGTCGAATAGAAGACCGGCGCGAGGAAGGCGAGCCACAGCGCTGCGCGAAGGACGACATGCCCATAGGGCTCGGCGCTGGGTGAAAGTGGCGGGGGCTCGGCACTGGAAGGCATGCGGCGGTGGTCCTAAAGCCGCCTTGCCAGCGAGACGGTGAAGATGCCCCATTGGTCGATGCGCTGGTCGAGCTTCTCGAAGCCTGCCGCCTCGACCAGCTGATCCATCTCGGCTTGCGTGCGCCGCCGCATCACCCAGGCCTGGCCGCCGCGATGCGAGGTCAGGCTGCGCGCGATCATTTCGAGCTGCGGGTGCCAGGGCTGGTTGGTGTAAATGAGCAGGCTGCCCGGCTGCATGGCGCGGGCAAGGCCGCCGAGCGAGCGCGCAATCAGCGCATTGTCGGAGAAGAGCTCGTAAAGGCCGGAGACGATGGCGAGGTCCGGCGCCGGATCGATCGCGGCGAGCCCGTCGCCGTCGAAGGCGTCGGCGCGCTGGAACGACACGCTGGCCGGCAATTGCCGCTCGGCGATCAGCTTCCGGCCGAGCTCGACATTGAGGTCGGAATAGTCGCGCAGTCGAACGCTGGTCGGTTGCTCCCGGCTCATGTCGATCGCATCGAGGACGTAGCGGCCGTGACCAGACGCAATGTCCAGGATGTTGGTCGGCCGCCCAGCGGCCTTCAGCATTGCCAGCGCCGAGCCGATCAGCTCTTCGATGTGAAGCTTGCGCTGGCGGATGCCGCGCCAGCCGATGGCGTCGAGGAAGGTCCGGTCGACCATGCGGCCGATCGGCCCCAGGCCGCGCGGCTCGTCCTCATAGACATAGTCAAGCGTCGAACCGGAATCGAAGCCGGTGGTAACGCCGACCTTCATGCCTTGCGAGAACCAGCTGCCGATGCGGATGAAGGCGCGACTCATCGCCCAGTAGAGGCCCCTGGGCGAAAGCAGATCGAGCGGCGAGGCGAGGCGGTCGGCCTCGTCGCGCGTGTAGCCGGCGATGTCCGCCTGCTTCAGGTCGACAGCTTCCGCCGGTGCCGCGAACTGCGCTTCGAGGAACGGCCGGATCAGGTCGAGCGCCTTGGCGCGGTCGCGCTCGCCCAGCGTATCGTGGAAGAAGCCTGGCAGCACGTGGCGCTCCTTCGCCCGGCTGCCGAGATTGACGAAGAACTCGTGCTGCGGCGCGTGCCGCACCACCCAGTCGCTGCCCGACAGAAGGAGCTGCGTCGGCACGGTGATGGCGCGCGCATCGGCAACGATGCGCGCCGCGTGCTGATAGAGCTCGACCAGGATGTTCGAGGCGATCGGCCTTGTGATCAGCTTGTCGTTTTCGAAGGAAGCAATGCGCACAGGGTCATGAGTGAGAAGGTTCGCCTTGACGTAGGAATTGACGAAGAAGCGCCCCTTGATCTTCTGCCACAGCGCGATGCCTTCCTTGGCGAAAGGGACATAGAGTTTCACCGAGAAGGCGGGCGAGGCGAGCACCATGGCGCGCAGCTTGGGCGCATAGTCGTGCACCCACGCGGCCGCCAGCACCGCGCCGAAGGACTGCGCGATCAACGCGATGTCCTGCGCCGCAAAACCGTCCCTGGCGGCGATCTCGCGCATGAAACAGTCGATGTCGCGCACCAGCGCGGCGAAAGACGGAGCGTAGCCGCGCTCGCCGGCGGAGCGGCCGTTGCCGCGCGCATCCCAGGCATAGAAGGCGTAGTCGGGCAGGCTGAGTTCGTCGACGAGATGCGCCATGCGGCCGCCATGCTCGTGGCCGCGATGGAAGAGCACGACCGCGCCCTTGGCCGTGGCCTGCATCGCCGGCCAGTAGCGGTAAAATATCTGCGTGCCGTCATGGCTGCGGAAGGTGCGTTCCTGCGCCTGCCGCGCAAGGCTTTCCGCCGGCGCGCTGGCGACCTGTTCGTGAAGCATGGTGGTTCCCCCGGACGGCATGGCGAGTCTCGGTGCTCAGCCGGTGCTGCCAATAAGACCGGCGCGTATCCGGTTTATGGCGGTCAGCAGCGAAAGCGTAGCCATGACCGGAAACACAAACGGCGCGATTGCCTCCGGCCAGAGCCCGGCGGCGGCGAGCACGGCGGCCACGCCGAGCGCCAGCGCTCTGTCGCTCTTGCCGAACGGCCCGGCATAGTTTCGCCCGATCCCGGCGGCGATGCCGAGCACGCCGGCGAACTCGGTGAGCGCCGCGGCGATGGCAAAGGCGACAACGCCCCAGGCGCCGAATTGGGGAAGGGCGGCGAAGGGCAGGATCAGCGCAAGGTCGGAGACGACATCGCAGATCTCGTTGAGGTACATGCCGAGCGTCGAGGCCTGGCCATGCTCGCGCGCCAGCATGCCGTCAATGGCGTTGAGCGCCATGCGCAGGAAAAGCACCAGGGGGATGAGGAAGAGCAGCGGGCTCCAACCGGGGAGGATCGCGATCGCCGATCCAGCCGCGATGGACAGCAGCGCAGCCGCGACCGTTATGCCGTTGGCCGTCACACCCATCGCCGCCAGCCTGTTGACCAGCGGCCGCAGCCTGTCCTGGAAAGCCGGCTTCAGCGCATAGAGCGTCGGCATTGCGATGATCCCCCGATCCTCGCCGGCAGATGTATCACAAACATGCCGAACGGCACCAGCGCAGCTGCTAAAACACTGTGAATCCCAGACAGTTGGCACCATGCCATGCACCCATTGCCTGAAGACGACGCCGGAGCCGGCGCTCTGGTTCGCTCTCATGCCCGCCTTGGCGAGCTTCGACCATGCAGCCCTGGCATGGCCGCATGCGGTCGCCGGCTTCTGGAACAACGCAGCCACTTGAATAGTAAGCACGCTTATTATATATGCCGCTCATGGTTTCAGATGGCATCGACAGATTGGGATTTTTGATCCACGACGTGCAGCGCCTCATGCGCAAGCGCTTCGAGGCGCGCGCCAGCGGGTTGGGCCTTTCCTCGGCGCAGTGGCGGCTTCTCGTCCGCGTCGCCAAGGAGGCCGGTGTCGCGCAGGCGCGGCTCGCCGAACTGCTCGAGATCGAGCCGATCAGCGTCTCTCGCCTCGTCGACCGGATGGAGGAGGGCGGCTGGATCGAGCGTCGCGCCGACGCGGCCGACCGGCGTGTGCGCATGATCTTCCCGACCGAAAAGGCCAACGCGGCCTACGCCGATGTCAAAAGCCTCGCCGGCGAGGTCTATGAGGAATCGCTCACCGGCGTATCGCTGGAGGACCGTCGCATCCTGATCCGGGTGCTCGACACCATCGTGCAGAATTTGACCGACGGCGAGACGTCGTCCCTCGAAAAAATCAAGAATACGGAAGGGCGGGCAGCATGAACGCGGCAGCCAAGAAAGCAGACGACAACGTCACCAAGCTCGAGATGGAAGCGCCGGCGAAGCCGGAGGCTGCGCCGGTCTCCGCGGGAGCGGAGCCGCAGCCCGCACCGGCAGCACCGAGGAAGAAGCGCCGCACCGGCCGCTTCCTTTTGATGGTCGCCCTGCCGCTGGCACTGCTCGCCGGCGGCGCCTATGTCTGGGTCACCGGCGGTCGCTACCAGGAGACCGAGAACGCCAACCTGCAGCAGGCCCGGATTTCGATCGCCTCCGATACGGCCGGCCGCATCGTCCAGGTCGGCATTGCCGACAACCAGACGGTCAAGGCGGGCGACCTTCTCTTCGTCATCGACCCCGAGCCTTACAAGATCGCGCTGGCCCAGGCCGACGCGGCTGTTGCCGCCGCGCGGCTCAATGTCGAGCAGTTGCGCGCCGCCTACAGCCAGGCGATGGCGCAGCAGAAGTCGGCCAAGAGCGAGGTCGACTATGCGCAGTCGCAATATGACCGCGCCGCCGATCTCGCTGAGAAGGGCATCAATGCCAAGTCGTCGCTGGACGAGGCCCGCAACGACCTCGACAAGGCCAAGCAGCAGCTTGCGGTCGCCGAGCAGGGCATCATCAGCGCCAAGGCGGCGCTTGGCGGCAACCCCGACATCGAGACCGACAAGCATCCGAGCGTGATGTCTGCGCTCGCCGCGCGCGACAAGGCCGCCTACAACCTCTCGCAGACCACGGTGAAGGCGCCATCGGACGGCATCGTCTACCAGGCCTCGTCCTTCAAGATCGGCCAGTATGTCTCCGTCGGCACGCCGCTGTTCGCGCTGGTCGAGACGGATGACACCTGGATCGACGCCAATTTCAAGGAAACCCAGCTGACCCATATGAAGCCGGGCCAGAAGGCCGAGATCGTGGTCGACACCTATCCGGGCCGGACCTTCGAGGCGACCGTCAAGGCGATCGGCGCCGGCACCGGCGCCGAGTTCTCGCTGTTGCCCGCCCAGAACGCCACCGGCAACTGGGTCAAGGTCACCCAGCGCATTCCCGTGCGCCTGGAACTGACCGACCCCGACGCCAAGATGGCGCTGCGCACCGGCATGAGCGCGACGGTCACCGTCGATACCGGCGTCGCGCGCGGCCTGCCGTCGATCTTCGGTCACGCCACGGCCGGCGAGCACGCGCAATAAAGCAAAGTGAAGCCCGAGGCATGAGCCTCCGCAAGGGAATGGTCTGAAGGGATGGAGGGAAAGCCAAGCGTTTGAGGCGAGCCGCGTCGCGGCTTTGATCGAAGTTGAAGCTTTCGACACCGACCTGTCGGTCCTCAGGTTTCCGGGCGGCAGGTATCCGCTCCAACAGAGACTTCCGGTCGATGTAACCCCCACATCGGTCCTCGCGTCCCACCGCGACGAGGGTCTCAAAGGAAGGCCTCGCCGCCCGGAAACCCAATGTACCCGTTTTTGTTACCTGCTGGAAGTTCAGCACCATGAGCACGCCCGAACCCTTCAAGGAAGTACCGCACCGCGGCCTAATCACGGTCGCGCTGATGCTGGCGACGGTCATGCAGGCGCTCGACACCACGATCGCCAATGTCGCGCTGCCGACCATGACCGGCGACCTCGGCGCCTCGCCCGACAACATCAACTGGGTGCTGACCTCCTATATCGTCGCCGCCGCCATCATGACGCCGGTCACCGGCTGGCTCGCCGACCGCCTCGGCCGCAAGGAGCTGTTCCTGGCCTCCGTCGTCGGCTTCACCATCTTCTCCATGCTTTGCGGCATGGCGTGGAGCCTCGAGACGATGGTGCTCTTCCGCCTGCTGCAGGGTGTGTTCGGCGCGGCGATCGTGCCGCTGTCGCAGACCTTCCTGCTCGATATCAATCCCCGCGAACGCCATGGCCAGGCGATGGCCATCTGGGGCGCCGGCATCATGCTGGGACCGATCCTCGGCCCGACGCTCGGCGGCTGGCTGACCGAGAATTTCAACTGGCGCTGGGTGTTCTTCATCAACCTGCCGGTCGGCATCCTCGCCTTCATCGGCATGGCCGCCTATCTGCCTGTCGTCGCCAAGCGCGTGCGCAGCTTCGATTTCTTCGGCTTCGCCATAATCTCGCTCGGCGTCGGCGCGCTGCAGCTGATGCTCGACCGCGGCGGCGAGGTCGACTGGTTCTCCTCGACAGAGATCTGGATCGAGCTTGCGCTGTCGATCACCGGCTTCTGGGTGTTCATCATCCACACGGTGACGTCCGAACGTCCCTTCATCGATCCAAAGATATTCCTCGACCGCAATTTCGTGACCGGGCTCGGCTTCATCTTCGTCATGGGCGTGCTGATCCTGGCTTCGATGTCGCTGCTGCCGCCGATGCTTGCCAACATCTTCGGCTACCCGACCGTCACCATCGGCGTGGTGCTCGGCCCGCGCGGTATCGGCACGATGATTTCGATGCTGTTCGTCGGCCGCATCATGCACAGGATCGACGCGCGTATTCTGGTCGCGATCGGCTTCCTGCTCACCGCGCAGTCGCTCTACACCATGGCGAGCTTCACGCCGCAGATGGACAACTGGCTGATCATCTCTTCGGGCGTCATCCAGGGTCTCGGCATGGGCATGGTGTTCGTGCCGCTCTCGGCCGTCGCCTTCGCCACGCTCGACGCGCGCTACCGCACCGACGCCACCTCGCTGTTCAGCCTTGTGCGCAATCTCGGCTCGTCGATCGGCGTGTCGGTGGTTGCGGCGCTGATGGTGCAGAACACGCAGGTCAACCACAGCGAGCTCGGGGCCTTCATCAACCCCTACAACCCCAACCTATGGGCAGCCTCGCCCGCGGCGGCGAGCGGTGATCCCATGGCCCTTTCGCAGGTCGACAGGCTGGTCAACGTTCAGGCGATGATGATCTCCTACATCAACGACTTCAAACTCCTGATGGTGATGACGCTGCTTGCCGTCCCGTTCGTCATCCTGCTGCGCAAGCCGAAGGCCGCGCCCGCGGGCGGCGCGCCGGCCGCGCATATGGATTGATGTTTTGGTGGCGGTCTCCGTGCCAGTCCCAATCACGCTGACATTGCGGCCATAAATGCAGCTCGGTTATGTCCGCCGAATTGACCGCTAAGCGGGCGGCGGCGAACGCAACTGGTTGTCGCTGAGTGTGCAGTCGCTACATGCATTGCGGTCCGCAGAGGAGCGTTCCGCTCCTGGTGAAGCCGCTCTGAGGCCACGCCAACGATCGCCCGGCGACGCGCGCCGGCTGGTCAGAATGGATAGCCGCCGGGGTAACGTCCGGCCTGCGGATCAGTGTCCCTGGATGCAAAGCGCACGCGGGCTTTTCCGGAGGCGGCGCTTCAGTTTAACGGCCCAGCACCAGTGCCCAGTAGCGCAGGCTGGGATCGCGGCCGTCGCGCACGTAAGCCAACCCGAAGCGGCTGAAGTCCGGGTCGAGCATGTTGCGCCGGTGGCCGTCCGAATGCATCCAGATGTCGAACAGCTTTTGCAGGTCGAAACGTCCCTCGGCGATGTTTTCGCCCGCGGCGCCGCGCACGCCGTTGCCCTTCATGCGCGAGGCGAAATCCTTGCCCCAGCCGGTCGTGTGGCTCATACGGGCGCGCGACGCCATATAGCCGGCCTGCTGCAGCGCCGCCTGTTCGAGCTGCGTGTCCGGGATGAGCGCCGGCAGTCCGGCCGATGTGCGGATAGTGCTCAACGTGCCTGTGGCGGAAGACGACACGCCGGCGGCTTCGCCGGTCGGCAGCTGGACGCTGGTGCAGGCGGCAATGCCGCCGAGCGCCGCAAGGCCGACGGTCTTGAGCAATGTGCGTCTGTCGAGATGGGGGGAATCGGTGGTCAGGCTGGTCATCCGGCCTCTGATACCGGCGATCGTGGCTTTTGCCGGGCAGCCGATGAAAATCGCGTTATGCGGCGACATCCTCCGGGAGATCGGTTATCATCCCGGCGTTCTAGAAGTGGCAGCCACGGGCGGGCCACCCAGGCGGTGACCGCCCCCCGAGCGATACGGAGGACGGTTATGGCTGGTTTTCATGTCATGGCGGACGCGCAAGGGCTGCATGTGCAGCCCACGGTGCGCCACATCACCACGTCGGATCTATGGGACGCGCTAAGGCTCGGCGCCGAGGATTTCTGGGCCAAGCCCTCGCACTACGTGTTCATGTGCCTGATCTATCCGGTCGTCGGCCTGATCCTGACGCGGTGGACCTCCGGCTCGAGTGCAATCCAGCTCGTCTATCCGCTGATGTCGGGCTTTGCATTGATCGGTCCCTTCGCGGCGATCGGCCTCTACGAGATCAGCCGCCGGCGCGAGCTCGGCATGAGCAGCCGCTGGCACCATGCGCTCGACGTGCGCCGTTCGCCGGCGCTGCCCTCGATCGCGGCGATCGGCGTCCTGCTTTTCGCGCTCTTCCTTCTGTGGCTGTTCACCGCGCAGTCGATCTACACCAGCCTGTTCGGCGCCGAGCCGCCGGCCTCCGTCGGAACTTTCCTGCGCGACGTGCTGACGACCGGCAAGGGCTGGACGCTGATCCTGCTCGGCAACGCTGCCGGCCTCGTCTTCGCGATCGTGGTGCTCGCCACCACCGTGATTGCCTTCCCGCTGCTGCTCGACCGCGACGTCGGCGCCGTCTCGGCGATCGAGACCTCGGCGCGCGCCGTCATTGCCAACCCGCTGCAGATGGCGCTCTGGGGCCTAACGGTCGCGGTGCTGCTGGTGATCGGCTCGATCCCGCTGTTTGCCGGCCTTGCCGTCGTCATGCCGGTCCTCGGCCACGCGACCTGGCATCTCTATCGCAAGGTGGTGGAGCCGCAGGATATCCGGCCCATCCGCCGGCCGATGTAGGCCGCGCCGGCTCGAACAAAGCAGACGTCCCGAAGCGGTTTACCGAGCCTGGTTCATGAAGATGTTCTTGAGGTCGCTCAAGGGGGCGGCTTTCGTGGCCGGGCTTTGGGTTGTCGGCTGCATTGATACTACGCGTGCCAACGCTGACGAGTTGGTGCATTTTGAAAGCGCGGCCGTGAAGCCGACGCCGTTTCAGGAGCGCATTGCGCAACAAAACGGGCGAGCGCTCCAGGCCATTCCTGGCACGCCATTGAATGGGTATCTGACGCGACCGCCGGGTGAGGGGCCGTTCCCGGCGGTCGTCGTTCTCCATGGATGTTCGGGCCTATTCCCAACTGTAGAGAAAACCTGGTCGCAGCGGCTGTCTTCCTGGGGTTACGTCGTACTCGTTGTCGACAGCTTCAGCACGCGCGGTATTCGCGAGACGTGTGATCACGGGCTGCTCACCGATGGCAGCCTGTTTGCTGATCGCGTTTATGACGCCTACGGCGCCTTGGAGTTCCTGTCCAAATTGAGTTTCGTCGACCCGCAGCGCACAGCGTTGATGGGGTTCTCCGCCGGTGGGATCGCAACGCTCGAGGCCGTGCAACTTGGCGGCGCCGAGCGGCTGATGGATCGCAAGTTCAAGGCGGCTGTCGCTTACTATCCGAATTGTTCGGCTACGAATGGCGACGTGGCGGTCCCGACATTGATCCTGATCGGCGAGCTCGACGATTGGACCCCCGCCAAAGATTGCCGGGAAATGATGGCGCAGCGCAGCGGCAAGGGCAGCGCCGTGCAGCTTGATGTCTTCAAGGGCGCTCGCCACGCCTTTGCCTCCCCGTCATTCAAGACGGGCACCGAGCAGTATGGCCACCGGGTGGAGTACAACGCAGCTGCGGCCGAAAAATCGGCAAGCGACGTCCACACGTTTTTGAAGCAGGCCTTCAGCGGATAACAGCCATAGCCCTGATCATCCGATCTCAGCGCTGCGCCTCGGTCGCCATCTTCAAAGCCAGCGCCGTCAGCACCGTGCCCATCATCCAGCGCTGGACGACCAGCCAGAACGGCCGTCCGGCGAGGAAGGTGGCGATCGAGCCCGCTGTCACCGCGATGATGGCGTTGACGGTCAGGCTGATCGAGATCTGCGTCACGCCGAGCACCAGAAGCTGCGACAGCACATGGCCCTTGGCCGGGTTGATGAACTGCGGCAAGAGCGACAGATAGAGCACCGCCACCTTCGGATTGAGCAGGTTGGTCATCAGCCCCATGACGAACAGCTTGCGCGGCCTGTCCTTCGGCAGCTCGCGCACCTGGAATGGCGAGCGGCCGCCGGGCCTTAGCGCCTGCCAGGCGAGCCACAGCAGGTAGAGCGCGCCGGCAAAGCGCAGCGCGTCATAGGCATAAGGCACGGCGAAGATCAGCGCGGTGATGCCAAAGGCCGCGGACACCACATAGAACAGGAAGCCCAGCGCCACGCCGCCCAGCGAGATCAGCCCGGCCCTCGGCCCTTGCGACAGCGAGCGCGAGATCAGATAGATCATGTTCGGGCCGGGTGTGAGCACCATGCCAAGGCAGATCAGCGCGAAGGTCAAATGGTTGGCGGCGTCGGGCATGCTCGATCTCCAGCACCTGCGGCAGGGAAGGTCCGATGCCGGCGGGTACGGACATGTGCCTTGTGCCGCGCACGAGCGCAAGGGACTTGCCGGCGCCGGTCGTTGCGCCAGGGCGGGCAGCGCCGCAGGCTTTGGTAGCCTTTCTACTCACCGACGATCGAGGCTGCCGGACGAGGCGAGGTTATAGGATCGGCATGACGAAGGACGATCTTCCACGCGCCTTTCTCCCGCCGAAATATAGTGGTGGTTCGAAGTGCGATCGAAACAAGCTTGTCGCTGCCGCCGACCTTGGATCGGACCCGCTCGATCTCGATGATGTAACCCAAGTCGGTCGTTGCGTACTCGGAAATTCGGTCGAAGCCGATAACCTCTCCGTCTCGGTAGTTGGTAGCGGCACGGTCCATCGTTTCGGCAGCCTTCTTCCATCCTTTTGCCGGCGGGCCGAATGGATTGGCGATGACGACGTCATCCCGTTGTGAGAAGAGACTTTTCAATGGTTTGGGATTGCCCTTGACGAAGGCATCCAGGGCTAAATGATCCTGCTCGATGAGTTTCGCGAGGTCTGACAGCATCTCAGCATCCTCCGATGAAGGGGAAAGAGAATACTATCTGAAATCAAGCCCCTGATCCTGCCTTTTCGCTTCTTGGCGCGCCGGCGTCAGTTTATGTCCCTTACCCCACCACGCGCAAATTCGATAGCTCGTTCGCAATCTCCTTGAAATTGTCGGACAGCGTCGCGCCGGTTGCATTCCAGAAAAGCTTGGCGGGCTTGCTGGGGTCGGCGGGATCCTTGCGGAAGCGGGAGTCGGATGAGCAGGTCTTCAGGGCGTCCATCGCCTGCTTGTCGCCGGCGTCGGTCGCGGACATGTCGAGCGCAACCGTCATCACCATGATGTTGGCCGCCTTGGCGTGGTCGCAGAGCTTGGCCATCTGCTCGTTGAGCGCGTTGGTGTAGTTGCCCGAGGAATAGTTGAACTGGCCGATGTCGCTGGAGGTGCCGCCGAACAGGCGGGTGACCGAGGTGCCTTTGTAGCCGACGCCGGTATAGCCGTAGGCGGCATAGGTCGATTTGTTGCCGGCCGGATCGGAGTTCACCGTCGAATAGGTGTTCTCGCCGTCGGTGAGCACGATGACGACCTTGTCGTTGCCGCGTTCCGTCTCCGGCCGCCCTTCGGTGAAGGGCGCCGTGCTGGACACGGCGCGCCAGCCCCAGGCCATGCCTTCCGGCACGTTGGTGTTGCCGTTGGGCTGCATCAGGTCGACAGCCGCCTTGATCGCGGCCAGCCCGTCCGCGGTGGTGACGTCGGTGAGCGGCGTGACCGGCGTCGTGGTGCAGCTGTAGTTCGGACCGGCGCCCGTAGCCAGCACCGGCGCATTGATCGGCCGCGGCATGAAATATTTGGCCATGTTGGATTGGCGCGTCTTGCCGGTGGTGCTCGACGGATCGTCGTTCCACCAGCTGTTGGCAGCGCCGTAGGTCACCGGGTTCGGCTCGTCGGGATCCTGCGTCACCTTCCAGTGGTTGCCGGGTTCGTCGGGCGCGAACATCGGCACGAACATGGTCGCCGGGTCGCCGACCCCGATGCCGGTATTGTTCGGCCCGCCGGACGCAGGCGTATCGTCGACATTGTAAGGGTAGGGACGCACTTCGACGCAGCCCTGCCAGCTCGCGAAGGGGCCGTAGGTGTCGTTGTAGTCGTATTCGTTGTGGCTGCGCTTGCAGGTGTTGTTGGACCGGTACTCGTCGCAGACGACGCGCTTGCTGCCGACGATGCGCTCGTGGCTGGTGACCACCTTCATGTCGCGATAGAGCGAAAAGCGGGTCAGCGCCTGGCCTTCCTCGGTTCCCCAGCCGGTGCCGTTCTTGTACCAGATGCCGTTGATCTTCTGGGCGTTCTTGTCGGCGGCGTTGAGTGTCGACCAGTCGAAATTCTCGTTGGCGATCGGCGACAGCCCGTAGACATCCATCCAGGAGGCGTTGTCGTTGTCCGGCCCGACATTGACCGAAGCCGCGAAGGGCACCAGGCTGAACTGGACCGGCTTGTCGATCTGCTTGATCTGCGCCGCCTGCTGCGCAAGCGTGTCGACCAACTGCTTGGCGGCCTGTTTGAGCAGGTCGATGCGCTTCTGCCCCGTGCCGGATCCTTTCGTCGACATCGAGCCCGAATTGTCGAGCACCATCGCCACTTCCAGTGTGTTCTTCAAGCGCACGTGCGAGCACATCTCGACCTCGATCGGCTTGTGCGCATCGCCCTCGGATGCGCCATTGAGCAAAGCCGCGGCCGGATAGAAATAGGGATGGTAGGTGAGCGTCGCGCAAAGCTTCATCAAGCCGCCGCCGGTCTGGCTGCCCGGCAGCGTCACATCGAGCGCGAGGTTGCCGGAATCGATGCCGTTGAGGTTGGAATTGAAGAAGCCGGCGGCATAGGTCCTGACCTGGTCGTCGCTCGCCCCTTGCGACAGCTGCACCGCCGCGGCGAAATTGGCGGCATCGAGCGCATTCAGCACCATCTGCTTTTGACGGTTGAGTTCGGTGAAGTCGACCGCGAGTGCGAGGGCGCCCATCAGCGGCACCATGGCGATCGCCGTCATCAGGCCATAGTTGCCGCGCCGGTCGCGGCAAAAGCGAAGCCAGAATTCGTGCATCTTCAGCAAGCGGTTGCTCTTTCGGATCAACTGACGATGCGCAGGTTCGACAATTCGTTGCCGATCGCCTTGAAGTCGTCCGAAAGCGTGGCGCCGGTCGAGTTCCAGAATAGCTTCGCGGGCTTGCTCGGGTCGGCCGGGTCCCTGCGGAAGCGGGAGTCGGAAGCGCAAGCCTTCAGCGCAGCCATGGCCTTCTTCTCGTCCGCCTTGGTGTCGACCAGGTCGAGCGAGACCGTCATCACCATGATCCCGGCCGCCTTGGAGTTGGCGCACAGCGTCTGCATCTGTTCGTCAAGCGCGGCGGTGTAGTTGCCTTCCGTATAGGTGGTCTTAGGCACCGCGGTGCTCGTATTCATGAACAGGCGCGTGACGCTGCCCGATCCTGGATAGGTCAGCCCGGTATAGCCATAGGCCGCGTAAGTGGAACGATTGTTGGCATAGCTGGCGTCGCTAAACGGGCTGTAAGTATTGGCGCCGTCGGTCAACACGATGACGACCTTGTCGTTGCCTTTTTCGTTGTTTGGCCGACCTTCGGTGAACGGCTCGTTGCTGGAGACCGTCCGCCAACCCCAAGCGAGCCCCTCGGGCACGTTGGTGTTGCCAGTTGGCGCCATCTCGTCGATGGCATCGTCAAGCTCCTGCTTTTGGGCCGAAACAGTGACGTCCTTCAGCGGCGTGATCGGACTGGTGGTGCAACCTGCATTCGGACCGTCGCCGGCGGCGGCCGACTTCGAACCGTAGGGCTTCACCAAGAAGTATTTGCGCATGTCCGACTGCCGCTGTTTGGCGGTCGGATTGGTCGGATCGTAGGGCCAATCGGCCCACCAGTTATTGTCATAATAGCTGCCACTAATAGGCCACGCGCTGACGTCGTTGCTACCATCACGGTCGAAATCGCGCCAAAGCGTGCCGGCCTCGTCAGGCGCGAACATCGGCACAAAAAGCGTCGCAGGATTGGATGTGGTGGGCGTCGTGTCGTCGTCGTTGTACGGGTATGGCCTCGCCTCGACGCAACCCTGCCAACTCGCATAGCGGCTCGTGGTATAAACGTATGTCGGGGCCGGGGTGACCCAATGGCCTTTGCTGCAGGTGCCGTCCCTCTTGGTGACGTCACAGACATACTGTTTGGGGGGCTGCACCGTTTCGCGGTCAGACTCGACGGTCATGTCGGAATACAGGCTGAAGCGGGTCAGCGGCTGGTCCTTGGTATCGCCCCAACCGTCCCCTCGTTTGTACCAGGCGCCATTGACCTTCTCGGCGTACTTGTTCCGATCGTTGTCGGCGCTCATCGTCGTCCAGTCGAAATTCTCGTGCTGGACCGGGGAGATACCATCTTGATCCATCCAGCTGTCGCCGTCATGCGTCGGCCCGACATTGACCGAGGCAGAGAACGGAACCAGCGAGAACTGCACCGGCTTGGAGATCTGCTTCATCTGCTGGGCCTGCAGCGCCAGCGTCTTGACCAGCTGCTTGGCGGCGGCTTTCAGCAGGTCAATGCGCTTCTGCCCGGTTCCCGAGCCCAGGGTCGACATCGATCCGGAATTATCCAGCACGAGCGCCACTTCCAGCGTGTTCTTAAGTCGGATTTCCGACCTCGCCGAAACATTGACCACGGGGTCCCCCGCAGTCCCGCCGAGCAGCATCGCCGCCGCCGGCAGGAAATAGGGGTGATATTTCAGGGACGCCTCCAGGACCAGGGTGCCGCCGCCCGCATTGTTGTTGGGCAGCGTGACGGTCAGCGTCGTGTTGGCCGGAGACACGTGCCTGAGATTGGCCTCGAAGAACTGCTTGGCGTAGGCCTTCGCGTCCGCGTCGCTCGCTCCGCTGACGATCTGTTGCGCTGTCGCGACGCCAGCAGCATCTAGGGCGTTGAGCGTCTCCTGCTTCTCTCTAACCAGTTCCGTAAAATCGACGGCCAGTGCCACGGCACCCATCAGCGGCACCATCGTGATGACTGTCAACAGGGCGTAGTTGCCCCGCTTGTCGCCTATAAATCTGCCGATCATTGCGCTCAGCCCCCGCAAAAGACCCATACCGGTATACGACCATGGCCCTAGTTCGGTGCTACCATGGTCATAGATCCTTAAATTTCAGCTTGCCCGAAACGTTCAAGCACGCACCGCCATTTTGACGGCGTGTTAACCCTGCGCTTCCGAACGGGCGTGGTCGCGGCTCGTCCCGGCGGCGATGGCGAAAGCTGGTGACAGGATGGAGCGCTTCGGTTATGCGGGACCGGCCGTGGCGGGCTCCGAACCAAAAGGATGGCTGTCGCGGCTTTGCCTAGACCAGTCTCAGGATAACGGCATGGCGGACTCGCCAAACATCATCGCTTCGCTCACCGATCTGACGGAAAACTACGCGGCCATCCTGTGCGACGTGTGGGGCGTGGTGCACAATGGCGAATGGCACTTCACCGTCGCCGCGGAGGCGCTTGCCCGGGCGCGCGCGGCAAAAGTGCCGGTGGTGCTGATCACCAATTCGCCGCGGCGCAGCGCCGACGTCGTTGCGCAGATGCATGCTATCGGCGTTCCGGCTGAAGCCTACGACCGTGTCGTCACCTCGGGCGACGTCACGCGCGACTTGATCGCCGAGGGTCCGAGGAAGATCTTCCACATCGGGCCCGAGCGCGACTTCACCCTTTATGACGGCTTGGACGTCGAACTCGTGGAGGAATTCGAAGCCACCGGCGTCGTCTGCACCGGGTTCTTTGACGACGAGGTGGAGAAGCCCGCCGAATACGCGGAACTGCTGCAGCGGCTGCGTGCCCGCAACCTGCCCTTCATCTGCGCCAACCCCGACATCCTGGTCGAGCGCGGCGAGCGCACCATCTGGTGCGCCGGCGCGCTGGCGCGCGACTACGCGCAGCTTGGCGGCCGCACGCTGATCGCCGGCAAACCTTTCGCGCCGATCTACAACCTCGCCATGAAGGAGGTCGCCGGGCTGCTCGGCCACGCGGTCGAGCGCAAACAGGTTCTCGCCATCGGCGATGGCATGATGACCGACGTCAAGGGTGCCGCCGACAACGGGTTCGACGTGCTCTATGTCTCGGGCGGGATTCATGCGCGCGACTATGGCGACCCGCTGCGGCCGGATCCCGAAAGGCTGGCGGGATTCCTAGCAACGTACGGATATCGGCCGGTCGCCGTCATCCCGCGGCTGCAATAGGCGGGAAGCCGGACCATGACGGGCGCCCCGACATCACGCAGGTCGACATGACGCACGATTTCGAACGCATTTCGGCGGTCGCGCCGTTGCCCGGGCATCTGCGCGGCGGCGTCGTGGCGATCGGCAATTTCGACGGCGTCCACCGCGGCCATCTGTCGGTGCTGGAACGGGCGCTGGCCGAAGCCGGCCGCCGCGGCGTGCCGGCCCTGGTGCTCACCTTCGAGCCGCACCCGCGCAAGGTGTTCAGGCCGGACGTGCCTCTCTTCGTGCTGACGCCGCCGCCGATGAAGGCGCGGCTCCTGGCCAGGCTCGGCTTTGCCGCCCTCGTCGAGCAGCCGTTCACGCGCGACTTCGCCTCGCTCTCGGCCGAGGCATTCGTGACCGATGTGCTGGAAAACAGGCTGGGCGTCAGCCATGCCGTCACCGGTTTCGACTTCCACTTCGGCAAGGACCGCCAGGGCGGCCCGGCCTTCCTGATGGCGGCCGGCGAGCGCCACGGCTTCGGCGTCACGCTGGTCGACGCCTTCCGCGACGAGGGTGCCGAGGTCGTCTCGTCCAGCCGCATCCGCGCCCTGCTTTGCGAAGGCAAGGTCGAGGAAGCAGCCGGGCTGCTCGGCTATCGCTTCACCATCGAGAGCGAGGTGATCGCCGGCCAGCAGCTCGGCCGCACGCTTGGCTTTCCAACCGCCAATATGAAGCTTTCGCCGGAAGCCGCTCTGAAGGAAGGCATTTACGCCGTCCGCTTGCGCCGCGCCGATGGCACGCTCCATGACGGCGTCGCCAGCTTCGGCCGCCGGCCGACCGTCGACGATAATGGCGCACCGCTGCTCGAAACCTATGTCTTCGACTTCTCCGGCGATCTCTACGGCGAGATCTGCCAAGTGTCGTTCTTCGGCTATCTGCGCCCCGAGCTCAAATTCGATGGGCTCGATGCGCTGGTCGCGCAGATGAAGCGCGACGAGGCCGAGGCGAGGGCGCTGCTTGCAGGTGTGCGTCCGCTATCGGAACTGGACGCCGCCATCTGTTGCTGAGGTCTGGCAGGCGCGGTGGCGAAGAGAAGCGTCAGAGCGCCTGCGTCCGGCTAGCAGATTGCAAACCTTGGCGATTGGCGAAACGCCCTCTCATGTCGTCATCCCAGGGTCTTCGCGACGGAGCTTCGCTCCTGCTTCGCCCTGGGATGACGATCTTAGGCAGGCTTCGGCCAATCGCGAAGGTCGAGTTCCCTACCGCTTGAGCGCCAGCCCGGTGGCAATGAAGCTCCAGCCTTGGAAGACCAGGTCGACGGCCAGGAACATGCCGAGCACCCACAGGCTGTTGACCGGCCAGCCCATGGCGATGATCAGGCCAAGCAGGATGGTGATGATCGCGGCTGCCAGCAGCCATCCCCAGCCTTGCTCCGGCCGGTGGTTCCAGGCGACCCAGGCCCTCAGCAGCCCGGAAGCAATGAGGGCGACGGCGAGCAGAAACGTCAGCACCGCCGAGGCGAGCAGTGGGTTGTAGAAGGCGAAAAAGCCGGCGACGGCATAGAGCAGGCCACTGAGCAACCAGTAGAAGAAGCGCCCCCAGGTCTTGACGCCGAAAGCATGGATGATCTCGATGACGCCCGCCATCAGCATCAGCCAGCCGACGACATAGACCGAAGCGACGGTGGCGATGAAGAGATTGCCGAAGGCGATGCCGCCGAAAATCAGCAGCAGCACGCCAAGCCCCACGAACCACCCCCATTTGTCGCGCGTGCGTCCGATCGCGTCTTCCAGGGTATTGCCTTGCAAGCTCATGGCTTCGTCTCCCTGCAGAGTTCGCCGCGCATCCTGCGGTTGAAGGAAGGTAATCCCGATGTGATCACCCGTCCAGCGCGGTGGCTATTGCCAAGATGCACCGAAGCTGGTGTCATTTGACTTTGCGCAATGGAGGTACGGCGATGAAGCGATCCTATGGGCTCGCCCTGTTTTCCTCGGCTCTCGCCCTGTCCACTGTCGCTTCGCCTCTCGCCTTCGCGGCGCAGCCCGGCGATCCGCCGGACGGCATCGCCAAGATCGAGACGGTGGTCGTCATCTTCGCCGAGAACCGCGCCTTCGATAATCTCTATGGCCATTTTCCGGGTGCCGAGGGCATCGACAAGGCGAGCAAGGAAAGCTTGCAGCAGCGCGACCGTGACGGCTCGGTCCTGTCGGAGCTGCCGCCGGTCTGGGACGGGCTGACCGCCAAGGGCGTCACGCCGCCGGTGACGCAGGCAATGACCGAGCACCTTCCGAACGAACCGTTCACGGTGAACGACCCGAAAGGGTTCAACGTGCCGCTCAGCGTCGTGACGCATGATCTGTGGCATCGCTTTTACCAGAACCAGATGCAGATCAACGGTGGCAAGAACGACATGTTCGTCGCCTGGGCCGATTCAGGCGCCATGCCGATGAGCAACTGGGACGCCTCCAAGACCGATATGTGGGCCATTGCGCAAAAATACGTGCTCGCTGACCATTTCTTCATGGGCGGCTTCGGCGGCTCCTTCTTCAATCACCAGTGGCTGATCTGCGCCTGCGCGCCGTACTACGCAAATGCCGACAAGAGCCCGGCCAAGCCGTCGATCGCGGTGACGGACGCCAGCGGCACAGCGCTGAAGATCGCCGACAATTCGCCGAAATCGGCGCGCGACGGGATCCCGAAATTCGTCTCCGACGGCAACCTGACGCCGGATTTCTACGCGGTGAACACGATGCAGCCGCCATACCAGCCGAGCGGCAACGATCCGGCGCCCGGCGGCGATCGGCTGCTCGCGGATCCTACCAAGCCCACCACGCTGCCGCCGCAGACGGAACCGACCATCGGCGACATGCTCAGCCTCAAGCACATAAGCTGGGCGTGGTATTCCGGAGCCTGGCAGTACACGCTCGACCACGGCAACAAAACACCGATCCCGAACTTCCAATATCACCATCAGCCGTTCAACTATTACGCCAATTACGCTCCGGGCACCGAGGCCAGGCGCGAACATCTGCGCGACGCCGGGTTGGCTGGCGCGAGCTTCATCCAGGCCATCGACGACGGCGCCCTGCCGCAGGTCTCTTTCTATAAGCCGCAGGGCAATCTCAACGAGCACTCCGGCTATGCCGACATCCAGGCCGGCGACCGCCATATCGCCGACGTCGTGGCTCATCTGGAAAAGAGCCCGCAATGGCCGCACATGCTGGTCGTCGTCACCTATGATGAGAACGGCGGCATCTGGGATCACGTCGCACCGCCCAAGGGCGACCGCTGGGGACCGGGCACGCGCATTCCCGCGATCATCATTTCGCCCTTCGCCAAGCGCGGCTATGTCGATCACACGCCTTATGACACGACGTCGATCCTGCGCTTCATCACCGAGCGTTTCGAATTGCCGGTCCTGCACGGCATCGTGGTTCGCGACAAGGCCGTAGCCGCGCATGGCGAGCCGCCGCTCGGCGATCTTACCGGTGGGCTCGACCTGAATTGAGGGCGCGTTTTCGGAGGACCAACATGGACGCCGACCGGATCGTCGCGCTGGTCACGGCTGCCGGCATCGAGCTCACCGACCGCCGCCGCAACGCCAAAGGTGATGGTTGGTCGCTTAGCTTCTCCAGCGGCGCCACCGTTGAGGTGGGTGACGACGGATCGGCACGCGTCGCGGGGAAGGGCTCGAAGGCCGTGGCCAAGCTGCTGGACATGTCGCACGCGCCGCGCGGCAGCTAAGCCGGGCGGCCGATCTCCATGCTGGCGGTCCGCGCCGTCTCTGTTACGGATCTTAAGTCAAAATTTACCGCACTGACGCCATGCCTTCTGCGCTGCCCGGTGTTCCTGCCGGCCTGTTTCGCGTAAGGGTTGACGATGCGTATTGTCGGGACGATTCCGCTGGTTCTCGCCTCTGGCCTGATGGCCGTCACCTCTGCCCAGGCCGGCGAGGGGAGCTGGATTTCCGGCGACTGGTACCTGACGCTCGGCGCCACCGGTCTCGTTGCCCCGAATTTCGAGGGTGGCAAGAAATATATGCTGAGCGCCCAGCCCATCATCTCGCTCGGCAAGGCAGGCCCCGAGGCGCGTTTCACCTCGCGCAACGACAACATCTCGCTGGCGCTGATCGATGACGGCAGCGTGCGCGCCGGCTTGACCGGCAAGTTCCTGTTCTCGCGTTCCAGCAAGGACGAATTGCAAGGCCTTGATCCGGTGCGCTGGGGCGGCGAGGTCGGCGGCTTCTTCGAATTCTATCCGCTGGATTGGGTGCGGGCCCGGGCGGAGCTCAGACACGGCATCCGCGCCCACAACGGCTTCGTCGCCGACATCGCGGCGGACGCCTTCTACGACGTCACCCCGACCGTCCGCATTTCCGGCGGCCCCCGTGTCTCCTTCGCCTCGGCCGGGTATTTCGACGCCTATTACGGCGTCAACGCCACGGAAGCGGCGGCCTCGGGCCTCAGCGAATACCATCCGGGCGGCGGGCTGAAGTCGACCGGGCTCGGCGGCGCGATCACCTGGAAAGTGACCGAGCCGATGACGGCCAGCGTCTTCACCGAATATTCGCGCCTGATGGGGCCGGCGGCGGATTCCAGCCTGGTCAAGGAGCGCGGCGACCGCGATCAGTGGACCGTTGGCTTGTCGACCACCTACCGTTTCAATTTCTCGATGTAAGTCAAAATACCGGCGCTTTGGCTTGAAATCCGCGCTTTATTCCTGCCGCGGCATCCGCTAAAAGCCACGCCATGACGAGCTTTTCGCGCCTTTTTGCGATCGCGATACGAATTACGGGCCCGGTGTTCCGGGCGGCCTGAGCGCCGCCGGAGCCGCCGGGACTTTTGCGCGCGGCCCCCTCGCGCTTTTTCCAGATCATGATAGTTCAACGCCCGAGCTATTTTGCCAACGGGCAATGCACATGGCAGACCAATGACCGACACCCCCGTGACCGATACTGCTGAAACCATCGACTATTCCAAAACGCTTTACCTGCCGCAGACCAATTTCCCGATGCGCGCCGGCCTGCCCGAGAAGGAGCCCGGCCTGGTCAGGCGCTGGCAGGACATGGAGCTTTACCGCAAGCTGCGCGATGAAGCCGCCGGTCGAGAGAAATTCGTGCTGCATGACGGCCCGCCCTACGCCAACGGCAACATCCATATCGGCCACGCCCTCAACAAGATCCTTAAGGACGTCATCAACCGCTCCTTCCAGATGCGCGGCTACGACGCCAATTACGTGCCGGGCTGGGACTGCCACGGCCTGCCGATCGAGTGGAAGATCGAGGAACAGTACCGGGCCAAGGGCAAGAACAAGGACGAGGTGCCGGTCAACGAGTTCCGCAGGGAATGCCGCGATTTCGCCGCGCATTGGATCAAGGTGCAGGGCGACGAGTTCCAGCGGCTCGGCGTCATCGGAGATTTCGACAATCCCTATACGACCATGGCCTATCACGCCGAAGCGCGGATCGCCGGCGAGCTTTTGAAATTCGCCATGTCCGGCCAGCTCTATCGCGGCTCGAAGCCGGTGATGTGGAGCGTGGTCGAGCGCACCGCGCTCGCCGAGGCCGAGGTCGAATACCAGGACTATGAGAGCGACACGATCTGGGCGAAGTTCCCGGTGGCGAGCCTTGCCCGGCCGGTCGACGCCGCCGATGCCGCGCCCGCGCTGAATGGGACGGCACTCGACCTGCTGGAGGCGCATGTCGTCATCTGGACGACGACGCCCTGGACGCTGCCCGGCAATCGCGCTGTCAGCTTTTCGCCGCGCGTCGCTTATGGCCTCTACGAAGTGACCGCGGCCGAGAACAGCTTCGGGCCGCAGCCCGGCGAGAAGCTGATCTTCGCCGACGCGCTGGCGGAGGACGCCGCTTCCAAGGCCAAGGTAACCTTGAACCGGCTTCACAACGTTTCCCCTGAACAGCTTGCAAGTCTTACGCTTTCGCATCCTTTCAGAGGACTGGGCGGCGGCTACGAGTTCCCCGTGCCGATGATCGCCGGCGAGCATGTCACCGACGATGCCGGCACCGGCTTCGTGCACACCGCGCCCAGCCACGGCCGCGAGGACTTCGATGCCTGGACGGATGCGGTGGCCGAACTCATCAAGCGCGGCGTCGACACCTCGATCCCGTTCCCGGTCGACGATGCCGGTTTCTTCACCAAGGACGCGCCGGGCTTCGGCGCGGACCGCGAGGGCGGCCCCGCGCGCGTCATCGACGACAACGGCAAGAAGGGCAACGCCAACCAGGCGGTGATCGAGGAGCTGATCAAGCGCACCGCGCTGTTCGCGCGCGGCCGGCTGAAGCACAGCTATCCGCATTCCTGGCGCTCGAAGAAGCCCGTCATCTTCCGCAACACGCCGCAATGGTTCGTCTATATGGACAAGGACCTCGGCGACGGCACGACGCTGCGCAGCCGCGCGCTGCAGGCGATCGACGACACGCGCTTCGTGCCGGCCGCAGGCCAGAACCGCATCCGCGCCATGATCGAGGAACGCCCCGACTGGGTGCTGTCGCGCCAGCGTGCCTGGGGCGTGCCGATCGCCGTCTTCGCCGATGCCGACGGCAATGTGCTGAAGGACGAAGCGGTCAACCAGCGCATCTTGGACGCCTTCGAGCAGGAGGGCGCCGACGCATGGTTCGCGCCGGGCGCCAAGGAGCGCTTCCTCGGCAACCACGACGCCTCGAAATGGCATCAGGTGACGGACATCCTCGACGTCTGGTTCGATTCCGGCTCGACGCATGTCTTCACGCTTGAGGATCGGCCCGACCTCAAATGGCCGGCCGACGTCTATCTCGAAGGCTCCGACCAGCATCGCGGCTGGTTCCACTCCTCGCTGCTCGAAAGCTGCGGCACGAGGGGCAGGGCGCCCTACGACACGGTCATCACCCATGGCTTCACCATGGACGAGGAAGGCCGCAAGATGTCGAAGTCGCTCGGCAACACGGTCGTGCCGCAGGACGTCATCAAGCAGTCCGGTGCCGATATCCTGAGGCTCTGGGTGGTGACGACCGACTATTGGGAAGACCAGCGGCTCGGCAAGAACGTGCTGCAGACCAATATCGACGCCTACCGCAAGCTGAGGAACACCATTCGCTGGATGCTGGGCACGCTCGCCCATGACGACGGCGAGGACGTGCCGCTGGACAAGATGCCGGAGCTGGAGCGGCTGATGCTGCACCGGCTGTCCGAACTCGACGAGGCGGTGCGCCAGGGCTACGACGCCTTCGAGTTCAAGCGCATCACCCGCGCGCTGCTCGACTTCATGGTGGTGGAGCTTTCGGCCTTCTATTTCGACATCCGCAAGGACGCGCTCTACTGCGACGCGCCGTCCAGCTTGCGCCGCAAGGCGGCAGTGCAGGTCGTGCGGCATCTCTTCGAATGCCTGGTGAAGTGGCTGGCACCGATGCTGCCTTTCACGATGGAAGAGGCCTGGCTCGACCGTCACCCCGAAGCCGCCTCGGTGCATCTCGACCAGTTCCCGGCCATTCCGGATAACTGGAAGAACGAGGCGCTGGCCGAGAAATGGCGCAAGGTCCGGCAGGTGCGCCGCGTCGTCACCGGCGCGCTCGAGATCGCGCGCGCCGACAAACTGATCGGCTCCTCGCTGGAAGCCGTGCCGGTGGTCACCATCGACGATGCGGCGCTGGAAGCAGCCATCGCCGATGTCGACATGGCCGAGATGGCGATCACCAGCGATCTGGTCATCAGCCATGGCAAGGCGCCGCAAGGCGCTTTCACGCTGGATGACGTCAAGGGCGTCGCGGTCGTCGTCGAGAAGGCCGAGGATCGCGGTCTGGTCAAATGCGCGCGCTCCTGGCGCTACACGGCCGATGTCGGGCAGGATCCGGAATTTCGCGATGTCTCGGCCCGCGATGCTGCCGTGCTGCGTGAACTGAGGGCGCTCGGGCGTTTGTAGGTGCATGTCGCCCAAAAGTGTGCAGCGGTTTTGGGCTAGCGATTTGCACCCATCAAATAAGGTGCAAAAGTGCCACGCCGGGCGGCGCAAATTCGCCCGCGCGTTGCCCTTGACAAGCGGTTGAGGTAAACACGCGACACTCCGGCAGACAAATTGTCGCCGGATTTCCATCGCAAACGCGGGGAAGAAGGGGACCGCGCCCCTGTGGCCGGTGGCGACCGAAAGGCTTTAAAGTGGGACTTTTTGGCATGACCGAAAGAACGTTTGCGCGCGCCGCGCTGCTGGCGCCGCTTGTGGCATCGGCCATGGCTATGTCGGGCTGCGTCGGCTCTCCGACCTACGGAACCGACAAGACCGCCGCCGAGCAACTCGCCGACGACGTTTCGGGCGCCGTCGCGATCACGCCGAAGCGCCGCGATCCTATCGACTATAAGCCGCGCCCGGACCTGGTGAAGCCCGCGCCGGGACAGAAGGAAACTCTGCCGCCGCCGCAGGAAAGCATCCAGACGGCGAGCGCCGACTGGCCCGAATCGCCCGAGGCGCGCCGCGCCCGCATTCGCGCCGACGCGACCGCCCACCAGAACGACCCGAACTACCAGCCGGAAGCGGTCGAGGACGTTCAGACCGACCCGGTGGCGGTGAAGAAGGCTTTGGCCGATTCTGCATCCAGCCATCCGCCGCGCTGGTCGCCGGACGATTCCAGCGCGACCCGAACCGCCGAGATCCAGCGCCGCCTCGCGGAGCAGAAGCAGGGCAATCCCAATGTCCGCAAGTATTTGAGCGAGCCGCCGCTTGCCTATCGTCAGGCCGCCGACACCGCGCCGCAAAACGAGCTCGGCGAGGACGAGTACAAGAAGGAGCGCCGGCTCAAGGCGCAGGCGGAAGGCAAGAAGGGCGGCGGCTGGTTTGACTGGCTGGGGCTGTAAGTGGCGAATAGCGAATAGCGAATAGCGAATAGGTCTCTGTTGCTCGCTACTCACGACCTGCTTCTTTGCTACTCACTGCTTGCGTCAACCATTCACCATTCACTGCCATTCCGCCTCTCGCGAAAGAACTCCTTCAGGATGAGGGCCGCTTCGCTTTCGCCCAAGCCGGAATAGACGTCCGGCGCGTGGTGGCAGGTGGGCGAGGCGAAGAAGCGCACGCCGTTGACCACCGCGCCGCCCTTCTCGTCGGCCGCGCCGAAATAGAGCCGGCGGAGTCTCGCGAACGAAATGGCGCCGGCGCACATGGCGCAGGGCTCGAGCGTCACATAGAGATCGTGACCGGTAAGCCGCTCGCTGGCGAGTTGCCGGCAGGCTTCGCGGATCGCCAGCATCTCGGCATGCGCAGTCGGATCGGCCAGCTCGCGCGTGCGGTTGCCGGCCTTGGCCACGACAATGTTGCCGTTGGCGATCACCGCGCCGACCGGCACTTCGCCCCGGCTTGCGGCTGCTTCGGCTTCCTTGAGCGCCAAAGCCATGAAATCCGGCCGCTTCACGCGCTTTGCATTCCGATTACTCCTCGCCACCCGACGGTGATCCTGTTATCTAGCGCGTGACCCTGAAAACCGGAATCGGTTTTTGCCGCGCTGCTGCATGCGCAAATCAAGATGACACTGCCTGCATAACGCGTCCGACCGGGCGCGTACGCCGCGGCAGTCCAAGAAGAGCAAGATCCATATGGACGACGACAAGAAATCATCACGGCAGAAAGGGCCGCGCAAAGGCGGATCGAAACCGACGCCGCGCGGCGACAAGCCGTTCCGCCAGGGAGCGCGTTCGCAGGGCAAGCCCTTCGAGAAGCGCGATGGCGCGCGCAAGCCTTACACGCAGCGTGACGACAGGCCGATGGCCGCCGATGGCGAGCGCCCCGCGCGCGATTTCAAGCGCAGCTACAAGCCGCGCGCCGTCGAGGGCGCGGAACGCGGAGAACGACCGTTCCGCAAAGGACCGCGCCCCGAGGGAAAGCCGTTCGAAAAACGCGATGGCGCCCGCAAGCCCTATACGCCACGTGGCGATCGGCCAGCGGCCGCGGAAGGCGAGCGCCGCGATTTCAACCACAGCTACAAGCCTCGTGACGGGGGCGAAGGTGGAGAGCGTGGCGAACGACCGTTCCGCAAAGGTCCGCCGCGCGACGGCAAACCCTTCGACAAGCGCGAAGGCCGCAAGCCCTACACGCCGCGCGGCGACCGGCCGATGGCCGCCGAAGGCGAACGCGCCGAACGGCGCTTCGATCGCCCCAAGCGCGAGTTCGGCGATCGGCCCAAGCGGGATTTCGGCGATCGGCCCAAGCGCGACTTGGCCGACCGGCCGCAGCGCGAAGACGGAGGCGACTTCGCGCAGCGCCCGAAGCGGGATTTCGCCGATCGAGCGCCGCGCGACAGCGCCGCGAGAAAGCCGGAAGGCGGCTTCAAGCCGCGCCCGCGGCCCTCAGAAGCAGCGCCGGAGGCCGGCGAGCGCATCGCCAAGCGGCTGGCGCGCGCCGGCATCGCCTCGCGCCGCGACGCCGAGGAACTGATCGCCGCCGGCCGCGTCAAGGTCAACGGCAAGGTGCTGTCGTCGCCGGCCTTCAACGTCATGCCCGACGACGTCATCCATCTCGACGGCACGGAGATCCCGCCGATCGAGCGCACAAGGCTGTTCCTGTTCCACAAGCCGGCAGGCGTGGTCACCACCAACCGCGATCCGGAAGGCCGCAAGACCGTCTTCGACGTGCTGCCGGCCGATCTGCCGCGGCTGATGACCGTCGGCCGCCTCGACATCAACACCGAAGGGCTGTTGCTGCTCACCAATGACGGCGGGCTGTCGCGAGTGCTCGAACTGCCGGCCACCGGCTGGCTGCGGCGCTATCGCGTGCGCGTCCACGGCAAGGTCGAGGAGAGCAAGCTCACCCCCCTGCGTGACGGCATTGCCGTCGACGGCGTGTTCTACGGCTCGGTCGAGGCCTCGCTCGACCGCGAGCAGGGCAGCAATGCCTGGCTGACGATCGGCCTGCGCGAGGGCAAGAACCGCGAGGTGAAGAACATTCTCGGCGCGTTGGGGCTGGAGGTGACGCGGCTGATCCGCATCTCCTATGGGCCGTTCCAGCTCAACGAGCTGCCCGAGGGGCACGTGCTGGAGATCAAGGGCCGCACGCTGCGCGAGCAGCTCGGCGAGCGGCTGGTTGAAGAGTCCGGCGCCAATTTCGACGCCGAGATCCAAAAACCGTTCTCCAACAAGCCGGTGCGGCGTAGCGAGCCGCGCCGCGATGAGGACGAGCGGCCGAAATTCACGCGCGAGGGCGACCGCCGACCGATCGGCGAGGGCGGGCTGATCAAGGCCCGCAAGCGTCGTGAGGGCAGCCGCGACGAGGCGCTGAGCAAGCTTTCGACGAAGCCCGAGCGAGCCTTCGGCGAACGCGGTCCCCAGTCTCGCTTCGACAAGTCTGGCTTCGGCAAGTCTCGCTTCGACAAGTCTGGCTTCGACAAGCCTGGCTTCGACAAATCCGAGCGCGGCTTCGGCAAGTCCGAGCGCGGCTTCGGCGGCAAGGCCGGCGGCAAGAAAGGCGAACCGCGGCCGATCGAACCGCCCGGCCAGCGCAAGGCCAATGTCTGGATGGCGCCGGGCGCGCGTCCCATCGGCAAGGGCAGGGCGGAGGCCGACGCCGCGAAGGCCGCGGAAGCGAAGGCGCGGAAGGCGTCGTTCAGGCCGGGCGGCAAGGGCACGCCGTTCGGCAAGCCAAGAGACGATCGGCCGGAGGGAAGCGGCGGCGACAGGCCGCGCGGTCCGAAGGGGCCGAGGGGTGGCAATGCGGATCGTCGGCGGTGAGTTTCGCGGGCGTCCGCTGGCGACGCCGCGTTCCAATGCCATCCGTCCGACCACCGATCGCACCCGCGAGGCGGTGTTCAACGTGCTTGCGCATCGCTATGCCGAAAAGCTCGAAGGCGGCCGTGTGCTCGATCTCTTCGCCGGCACCGGCGCGCTCGGGCTGGAGGCGCTGTCGCGCGGCGCCTCCTACTGCGTCTTCATCGAGGAATCGGCGGAAGGGCGCGGGCTGATCCGCGACAATGTCGAGGCCTTCGGGCTCACCGGCCGGACCAAAATCTTCCGCCGCGACGCGACCCATTTGGGCGAAGCCGGCACGCTGTCGCCTTTCGGCCTGGTCTTTGCCGACCCGCCCTATGGCAAGGGCCTCGGCGAGCGGGCGCTGCGCTCGGCAAAGGCCGGCGGCTGGCTCCTACCCGGCGCGCTCTGGGTGGTCGAGGAGGCGGCGTCCGCGCCGTTCGAACCGGGCGCCGGTTTTTCCGTGGTGGACGAGCGCGGCTATGGCGACACGGTGATCCGGTTTGTCGAGGTAGGGTGAGGGGCACGTCCCTTCTCCCGCAAGGGAAAAGGAAATGACGCACGCGCCTCGAAAATGACGAACAAATCACTTTGCCTCGCCATGGAACCTTTTCTATCGTCGCGCGACCGAAACCGGAGCATTTGATGACATTGAACACCAGAGGCCTGCGCGCAGCATTCCTTGCCGGCGCGCTGGCGTTCGCGGCGCAGGCTCCGGCACGCGCCGCCGACGAAGCCGCGGTCAAGGATTTCCTGCTCGAGAACGGCCTGGAAGTCGTCGTCATTCCGGACCATCGCGCCCCGATCGTCACTCATATGGTATGGTACAAGATCGGCAGCGCCGACGAGCCGCCCGGCAAATCCGGCATCGCGCATTTCTTTGAGCATCTGATGTTCAAGGCTACGAGCAACCACGCAGCCGGCGAGTTCGACCGCGCCGTGGCCGACATCGGCGGCTCGAACAACGCCTTCACCTCCTACGACTACACCGCCTTCCATGAGACGGTGCCGCCTTCGGCGGTCGAGGAGATGATGGGGTTCGAGGCCGACCGCATGCGCAACCTCGTCCTCACCGACGATGTCATCAAGACCGAGCGCGACGTTATCCTGGAGGAGCGCCGCTCGCGCATCGACAACGATCCGCAGGCAGTGCTGGACGAGGAGGTCGACGCGACGCTCTGGCAGAACCAGCCCTACCGCGTTCCGGTGATCGGCTGGATGCAGGAGATGGAGCAATTGAACCGCGAGGATGCCAAGGCCTTCTACGACACCTTCTACCGGCCGAACAACGCCGTGGTGATCGTCGCCGGCGACGTCGATCCGGACGCGGTGAAGGCAATGGCCGAAAGGACTTACGGCAAGGTGGCGCGCGGGCCGGACCTGCGGCCGCGCATCCGCCCGGTCGAGCCGGAGCAGAACACCAAGCGCACCGTGACGCTGACCGATGCGCGCGTCTCGGTGCCGAGCTTTTCCACGCAATGGGTGGTGCCGTCCTATCACACCGCCAAGCCCGGCGAGGCTGAGGCGCTCGATCTCCTGGCCGAAATCCTGGGCGGCGACAACCGCAGCCGCCTCTACCAGCAGCTGGTGGTGAAGCAGGGCATCGCCTCCGGAGCCGGCGCGTTCTTTCAGGGCACCATGCTCGACGCCACCAACTTCACCGTCTATGGGTCGCCGCGCGGCGACGCCAAGCTTTCCGACGTCGAAGCGGCGGTCGATGCCGAGGTCGCGCGCATTGCCAAGGACGGCGTGACCGGTGACGAACTGGAGCGGGCCAAGACCCGCTATGTCCGTTCGATGGTCTTTGCTCGCGACAAGCAGGACGACATGGCCAATATGTACGGCTCGACGCTCGCCACCGGCGGCAACGTGAAGGATGTCGAGGAATGGCCCGACCGCATCCGCAAGGTCACTGCCGCAGAGGTCAAGGCCGCGGCCGCCCGCTACCTGGTGCTCGACCGCTCGACGACCGGCTATCTCCTGCCGCAACAACAGGCGGGGAATTGATGATGAGCATGGAACGCGGACGAATGGGCGCTTCTTCCCTTCTCCCCTTGTGGGGTCCGAAGGACGGGGCGAGACCCGTGGCTCGCCCCCGGGCGGTGGACGCGAAGCGGCCGGATGAGGGGCGCCCCAGCTGGGCGATATGCTCCTCCGTCTCGGCGCTGTGCGCCGA
The DNA here is from genome assembly GCF_002294915.1 of Mesorhizobium sp. WSM3879. Taxonomy (NCBI): domain Bacteria; kingdom Pseudomonadati; phylum Pseudomonadota; class Alphaproteobacteria; order Hyphomicrobiales; family Phyllobacteriaceae; genus Mesorhizobium; species Mesorhizobium sp. WSM3879. The sequence continues at coordinate 166,352 of NZ_NSFZ01000012.1, forward strand.
TCCACCTTCTCCCACAAGGGGAGAAGGGGGGGTCTACCGTATCGTCGCAACCCTCTGCTTTGCCCTATTCTTCCTGCTCTTGCCGGCGCTGGCCGCCCACGCGGAGATGAACATCCAGGAGGTGAGGTCGAAGAAAGGCATCACCGCCTGGCTGGTCGAAGACCATTCGATCCCGCTGGTTGCCATCCGCTTCGTCTTCGACGGCGGCACCGCGCAGGACCCCGCCGGCAAGGAAGGTCTGGTCAATCTGATGAGCGGCCTTTTCGACGAGGGCGCCGGCGACCTCGATAGCGAGGCCTTCCAGTCGAAGCTGGACGATGCCGGGGCCGAGATGAGTTTTCAGGCGGCACGCGACGGCCTTTATGGCTCGATGCGCATGCTGTCCGATCAAAAGGACGAGGCGTTCGGCCTGCTGAAGCTGGCGGTGAACAGCCCGCGCTTCGACCAGGCGCCGATCGACCGCATCCGCGCCCAGATGCTTTCGGGCATTCTCGCCAATGAGCGCGACCCCAACACGATCGCCCAGCAGCGCTGGCTGCGCGCGATCTATGGCAAGCATCCCTATGCGCGGCCGGATGAGGGGACGAAGGAGAGCCTTGCCACCATAACGGCCGCCGACCTCAAGGCCTTTCGCAAAGCGAGTTTCGCGCGCGCCGGCCTGCATGTGGCGGTGGTGGGCGACATCGACGCCGCCACGCTCTCCGGCAAGCTGGACGAGGTGTTCGGCGACCTGCCGCAGACGCAGACGCTGGCCCAGGTGGCGGACGTGTCGCTGAAGCTCGGCCAGCAGCTGGAAGTGAACTACGATCTGCCGCAGACCTCGCTGCAGCTTGCCTGGCCTGGCGTCAAACGGAGCGATCCCGATTTTTACGCCGCGGTGCTGATGAACGAGATCCTCGGCGGCTCGACTTTCACGTCGCGGCTTTACGAGGAGGTGCGCGAGAAGCGCGGCCTTGCCTATAGCGTCAGCTCCGATCTCGTCGATCACGAGCATTCCAACGCGCTGCTGGTCACGACGGCGACGCGTTCCGACCGCGCCGCCGAGACGCTCGCCATTGTGCGTCAGGTGGTGAAGGAGATGGCCGAGAACGGCCCGACCGAGGAGGAGCTCGCGGCGACCAAGAAATACATGATCGGCGCCTACGCCATCAATAATCTCGACTCCTCCAGTTCCATTGCCGCGACGCTGGTCGAGCTGCAGCTCGACGATCTCGGCATCGACTACATCAAGCGCCGCGCCGCGCTGATCGATGCGGTGACGCTTGCAGACGTCAAGGCGGCGGCAAGGAAGCTTCTGTCGGCCGACCCGGCGATAATGGTGATCGGACCGCCGCTGGTGCAGGTGGCGGGAGCCCCCAAGGGATGAGCCCGACCTTCGCGGTTGCCTTCGGCGGCGGCGGCGCGCGCGGGCTGGCGCATATTCACGCCATCGAGGCGTTGGACGAGCTAGGGATCAAACCGGTGGCGATCGCCGGCTCCTCGATCGGCGCCATCATGGGCGCCGGCATGGCCGCCGGAATGCGAGGGGCGGAGATCCATGAATACAGCCGCTTGATCCTCGGCAGCCGCGCCGAGGTGGCCGCGCGCATGTGGCGCTCGCGGCCGGGCACGATCGCCGAGGCCATGCAGGGAGGCATCCGCGTCGGCCAGTTCAATATCGAGCGCATCCTGAAGGCCTTCCTGCCTGACGCCATTCCGGCGACCTTCGAAGAGCTGAAGATTCCGCTCAAGGTGACGGCGACCGACTATTTCGGCCACAAGCTCGCGGTGTTCTCGCAGGGCGATTTGCAATCGGCGCTGGCCGCCTCGGCAGCCATTCCGGCGGTGTTCCGCCCGGTGACGCGCGACGACCGCTTGCTGATCGACGGCGGCATCTACAACCCGGTGCCCTTCGACCTCGTCGAGAAGGATGCCGACATCATCATCGCCATCGACGTGGTCGGGGCGCCGAGCGACGTCGAACGCAAGCATCCGACCACGGTCGACCTGATGTATGGCGCCACGCAGCTGATGATGCAGTCGATCATCGCCAACAAGCTGCGGCAGCATCCGCCGGATATTCTTATCCGCCCGGCCGTCTCGAAATACCGCGTGCTCGATTTCCTGAAGATCGAGACACTGATGGCCGACACCGTCGAGATCAAGGACGAGCTGAAGCGCGCCGTCGAGAAGGCGGTCGCCGAGCGCGGCGGCAAGCTGGGCAAGGCGGTGTGAGAGGTGTGATAGGCCTGATCCGCTACGTGGAAGACGATTTCTATTTGCGTGCGCCTACAGGCACATGATGCAGTTTATTCACGTCCGCGTACAAGTACGCATTTTGTCATTAACTCTTCTTCGAATTCGACATTGACGCGCGCTGCGGTAGAGTTAATAATATCCTAATATATAGGGTAGCGCGAATTACCTCCCGACCGGCAACAACGAGTACGGCGCTACTGGGGTAGGGGAAAAGCAACGCGGCGATCATCGCCGTCGTAGCCATCACCATCGAGCCACCACCTGTCTGTGAATCGCCTTTTGGGCTGGCCGTTCACGGGCCGGACCGTCGGGTTGCGCCTGGTTGCATGGCACTCTGATCCTTTCCTCTCCCCGTCAGACTGGGCGCCGATGCATTCGGCATGGGGTAGTCAGCCGTCTCCGACGGCCAACGAGCAGGCGCGGAGCGTGTCTGCCAGGGGGATGAAAGATGGCCACAACCGTTGGCACGAGCAGCAACGACAATCTGGTTGGCGGCAGCGGAGATGACATTCTGTCCGGGGGCGCCGGAAGCGACCGTCTGAATGGCGGGTCGGGCGCGGATACGCTCGACGGAGGCTCGGGCTTCGATACGGTCCTCGGCGGTTCCGGAGCGGATAAGCTCATTTATCGAGCGTGGGAAAATCAGTACAAGATTGGCGGCCAGGTTTACGGCACGGGCACAACGACCGGGCAAACCACCTTTTCCGGCTACGATGTCTATGATGGCGGCAACGGAAGCGCCGCCAAAGGCACCGCCGAGATCGATACGCTTTTCATCTACCTGAGCAATGACCAGCTCAATAACTCCTCGTTTATGGCGACGCTTAACAGCGAGATCGCTCAGTTTCGCGCTTTTATCACCGCAAATTCGAACACCAATACCGGCCAGGCGGGGCAGGCAGAATTCACCTTCACCAGCATCAATTTGAAAGTCTCCGCGATCGAGCAGGTTTTCGTCGCCCGGGACCCAGGCTCACCTGTCGGAATTGACGACACCAACGCCGCGGATCCGGTGCGCGAGGCCGGTGTTGGCCCGGGAAACACACCTTTAGCGGGCGATCCCACAGCCGCGGGCAACGTGCTGTCCAACGATACGGATGCGGACGATGGCCAGCCGTCCTTGGTTGTCTCGGCGGTCCGGACAGGTCCGGAATCAGGATCTGGAAATGGCGGGACCGTCGGATCTCCGTTGGTGGGCACCTATGGCTCACTTGTTCTGAATGCGAACGGAACCTACACCTACACGCTCAACAACGGTGATGTGGACACGAACGCGCTGGCGGACGGGGTCACAGTCACCGAGGTGTTTACATACACCGTCCGTGACCCGCATGGGCTCACGGATACGGCGCAGCTGACCATCACCATCACTGGAACGAATGACATTGTCTCGATCACCAGCGGCGCACAGAACGGTGCGGTCGTCGAAGATGCCAACACGACACCTTCGGCGACTGACTCGCTCAACGCTGCCGGCACGATCACCTTCAACGACGTCGACCTCAGCGATGGCCACACTGCGTCGTTCACGCCGACCGCCGGTGAGACTGCGCTCGGCACCTTCTCGCTTGACCCTGTCAGTGAAGCCGCCAACGCCGCCGACGGCTCGGTGCAATGGCACTACGCCCTCAACAATGGAGCTTCGCAGTATCTCGCTGCCGGCCAGAGCGTGGTCGAGCACTACACCGTAACGGTCAACGACGGCCATGGCTCGGCGGCAACGCAGGTCGTAACCGTCACCATCACCGGCACCAACGACGCGGCGACGGTGAGCTCGGACTCGAAGTCGGTGACCGAGGCCGACACGGCGGCGGCGCTGAACACCAGCGGCCAGCTGACGATCACCGACCCTGACACCGGTGAAGCGCATGTGGTGGCGCAGACCAATGCCGCCGGCACCTATGGCGACTTCTCGATCGACGCCGACGGCGCCTGGACCTACACCGGCAACGGCGCGCACAACGAACTGACCGCGGGTCAGGTGGTGACCGACACCTTCACGGTGACGAGCCAGGACGGCACGGCGACGGGAACGGTGACGGTGACCATCACCGGCACCAACGACG